>NZ_PUQD01000040.1 GCF_003331055.1 Pseudomonas sp. AFG_SD02_1510_Pfu_092
TCGCCGATGGTAGTGTGGGGTTTCCCCATGTGAGAGTAGGTCATCGTCAAGATTCATTTCGCAAAACCCCTATCTGCGCATGCAGGTAGGGGTTTTGTCTTTATGCCGCAAAAAACCGTAAGCGATCCATAAACCCCACCCGTTACATGAAGGACGGGGAAATCAGGTATTCGAGTCGGGCACCTGCCCCGCTCGAGTCTTTAACCCGAACAACTGGTCAGCTAGCTGTCGGCCTCGCTCCAGCCCCTCCGCCGTCAACCAGATGGATTTGTTTCTATTAACCGGATCACTGATTAAACCCCGTTCATGCAGTCGATTCATGATTTCGAAGTCAAATCCTTTCCACGCGTTACCTTTGTCGGAGCTATAGGCTGCCAACAAGGCAAGCACTGCGTCTTCAATCAGTTTTTCGTCGTATTCCATGGTCGTTACCCCGCTCTTGTCCTTCAAACGCTTCGTAGGCCCCATCTGACCCACGATGGGGGAGCACTTAACTATGTATTTTAGGCGTGCAATTCCATGGCAGCAGTGCTTCGTAGTCTTCCACGGAGGACGCCTGCGGCAGGCGTTCCAGTGCGTGGCGCAGCCACGCATAGGGCTCTTGGCCGTCTCGACCAGGCTGTAAAGTTGCGCACTGGCCGTCGCCCCTCTGGGCGTGTCACTGAACAACCAGTTTCTTTCTGCCGATGACAAACGGGCGGATCGCACGCTCGGCTGCGTTGTTGTCGATCGGTAAGCAGCCGTGCTCGATGTGGAGCACAGTATCGGGGATCAGGTAAGCGCTTTGAATGTGGGGTTCATGGAGCGCTTACAAAAAACCAGGCACCAGCGCAGCCCCTCTGTGGGAGCGGGCAAGCCCGCGAAGCAGGCGACGCGCTGCATGGCACCGGCTGCGCCGGTGTTCGCGGCCACGGCCGCTCCCACAGGTTCAGCGTAAGCCAGAGGCCAGCGCCGTCGAAGGTAGTAATCAACAACCTCTTCCGGCATCGCATAAATGATCACTCTCAGCATCTTCAACTCCGGGAGATCACGAGAAAATGACCATAGGTTCAACCCACAACCATCCCGCAGACCTGGCCATCGAGCCATCCCTGCCCATGCGGCCGTGGGCTGCGCGTTACCCTAATCCTCCGGATCTTTGCTTTGACTATCGCCTTACATCGATACCCGAAACATTCGCATACAGCGTTGGATGACAGATCGAAACGCGCTCGGTTGCGCAAAACTGTACCGTGCTGGCACCTACTACGACGCCGTAAGCCTGATGAAATACAACCGTGATCTGAGTGCCAGTTCAGGCTTGTATCTGGCTGGAGAGTCCTTCTCTGTTGACGCCGGCTGGACCGAGCCCTGTCTGCGCACTGCGCTTGATGCGGTCATCAATCTGTGCAGCAGAACTTCGGCATCATTCAATGGTGGCTTCACCCTGAATCACTACCCACATTATCAAGCTGGGAAATAGCTGCATCCGGGCGTTTTTGTGGGAAGTCTCCCACTTGAGCATGTCTCTTGTCCTTCGACCCCATAGGAACGCCCCGACTGTCACTCCCCAGCCCGATCTCGCTTTACTGGCGCCCTTCCAAAACAACCATAAATAGGAAGCCGCCATGTCTGAACACCGCACCCCCGTCAGCCCCGTACGCATTGCTGTGCTCCAGTACGACCCTCAGGTTGGGCTCGAACATTGCGATGGCAACTTGAGCAGGGGCCTGGCATTGGCTCGCAGCGCGGCGCGTGAAGGCGCCAACCTGATCGTGTTGCCCGAGCTGGCCAACACCGGCTACACCTTCCACACCCGTGCAGAAGCCTATGCCCATGCCGAGACGCTCGAGGAAGGCCGCAGCCTGCAAGCCTGGGCCGATTTCGCCAAGGAACACCAGGTCTATCTGGCCGCCGGTTTTGCCGAGCGCGACGGGCTGAAGCTCTACGACAGTGCCGTGCTGTTCGGCCCTGAAGGCCTGCTCGGTCACTACCGCAAGGCCCACCTGTGGAACCAGGAAAAGCTCTGGTTCACCCCCGGCAACCTCGGCTTCCCGGTGTTCGAGACGCCGATCGGCCGGATCGGCCTGCTGATCTGCTGGGACATCTGGTTCCCTGAGGTACCGCGGCTGATGGCAGCGCAAGGTGCCGACATCATCTGCAGCCTGAACAACTGGGTATGGACCCCACCACCGCTGTTCGATGAAGCAGGGCGCTGCATGGCCTCATACCTGACCATGACGGCGGCACATGTCAACAACGTCTACATCGCCGCAGCCAACCGCATCGGCAGTGAGCGCGGTGGTCGCTTTCTGGGCTGCTCGCTGATCGCCGGTACCAACGGCTGGCCCATTGGTGAGGTGGCCAGCGCAGAAGAGGAGGGCATCCTCTACGCCGATGTCGACCTCGGCAGCGCGCGCTCGGCGCCGATCTGGAACAACCTCAACGACCTGCCACGCGACCGGCGCACCGACCTCTACGATGCGACCCTTGGCTATCGCCTGCATGCCGCGCTGCCGCGCTGAGGGCTCGCACATGAAAACGCTCCTGTGCTCGAACCGGCAAGCTGCGCCGGTGTTGACCTTCGGTTGCCTGCTGGTGCTGCTGAGTGTCAGCCTCGCCCATGGCCAATGGCCGGATTACCCGCAACTGGCGGCGACGCTCGATCAGCCGCTGAGCCGCCTGCGCTGGATCATCGGTGATATCAGCGAGGTGGCTTTCTACAAGCATGAACTGCCCGCGCTGGGCTTGCTGCTGGGGGCTTGCCTGGCGCACTGGGCCCACCTGCGAGGGTATCGCTGGCAGGGCTTTGCCGTCTGCTATGGCAGCGGGCTCTGGCCATGGGTGTTCATCAGTTCGCTGCTGGGGCTGCTACTCAGCCACGCGCTATGGGGATGGACCTTGGCCAGTGGTAGCTGGCAACCAACCTTTGTTGCCTTCGTTTCATTGCCAGCGGCCATGGTGCTGTTGTTCGGTGCGGGCTGGCAGGTAGCGATCAGCGGCGCACTGCTGGGGGCGCTGCTGGTTACCCCCGCCAGCCTGCTGATGGTCAACTTCCTGTGCTACCCCCTGCAACTGCCGGTGGTGGTCGGTAACGTGAGCGGCATGGCGCTGGCAAGCCTGGCAGCGTTCATGCTGTGCCGGCGCTTTCCATCCTGGGTACGGCACGCTCACCGGCCCGCTGCACCCGACGCCATGGCTGCCCCGCCCGACTACGGCACGGTCTGGACCTTGCGACGGGTGCTGGCAGATTTCAGCGAAGCGCCGTTCTTCGGTAATGAGCTGGCCAGCCTCGGGCTGCTGTTGGGGGTACTGCTGGCGTACCTGCTGGCCCCTGCAGCACCGGCCTATGGTTCGCTGCTGCTGGGGCCGATGGTCGCCGGGCAGGCACTGGCGTCGTTGTTCGGCGTGGTGTTCTGGCGCCGCCAGTGGCAGGCGCGAGGGTGGTATCCCACCTACATCCCCATCGTCTCGATCGTACCGGCGACAGTGCTGACTCACGGGGGAAATTGGCAAGTGGTTGTCGCCAGTGCCGTTCTGGGGGCACTGATGGCCCCGCCGCTGGCGGTGGCCATTACTCAGCGCTTGCCGGCCTACATGCACGGCTACATCGGTAATGTGCTGTCGATGGCCATCAGCACGCTGGTGATCGTGCCGCTGGTTGGCGTGCTGACGGGAGGTGGCGCATGAAACAGCCATCAGACCTGCCCAGGCTGTCGATCGCCAGCCTGGGTGGCACGGTGAGCATGCAGGCGCGTGACCGTGGAGGTGCGGTGAGGCCAGAACTGGGCTGCGATCAGCAACTGGCCAACGTGCCCCAGCTGCGTGAGATGGCCCAGCTTGAACTTGCCACTCTGGGGCTGCTCCCCAGTGCCTCGCTGGGCTTTGTGGCATTGCTCGAGGTGCTGGCCTGGGCTCGCGCGGAGGTGGAGCGTGGGGCACAGGGGGTGATTCTGACCCAAGGTACCGACAGCCTCGAGGAAACGGCGTATTTCCTCGATCTGCTCTGGCCGTTCGATACACCGCTGGTGATGACCGGTGCCATGCGCGCGGCCAGCCAGCCGGGCAGTGATGGCGCGGCCAACCTGCTGGCGGCGGCACAGGTTGCACTGGCGCCGTGCAGTCGTGGGCGCGGTGTGCTGGTGTTGATGAACGATCAGGTTCACAGTGCCGACAGGGTGCGCAAGACGGCAAGCCTGGCGATGGCTGCCTTCGAATCGCCCGGTTGTGGCCCGCTGGGTGAGGTGCAGGAGGGGGCGGTGGTCTATCGGCAACCGCCGGTGCGACGCGAGGTGCTGCCGCTACCGCAGCGCACCGAACATCGCGTAGCCCTGCTGGAAGCCTGCCTGGACGCCGATGTGGCGCTGCTGCAGGCTGTGCGCAGCCTGGGCTACGAGGGGCTGGTAATCGCAGGCTTCGGCGCCGGGCATGTTTCCGCTGGTTGGGCCGAGGTGCTGGACGACCTGGCGCCTGCCATGCCGGTGATCGTTGCCAGCCGTACCGGTTGCGGCCCTACCGCCCGCGCGACCTACGGGTTTGCCGGAGCCGAGATCGACCTGCAGGCCAAGGGCGTGCACATGGCCGGGCTGCTGTGCCCGCGCAAGTGCCGCATGCTCTTGTGGCTGTTGATCGCTAGCGGCCGGCAGCAACAGCTGCCTCATTGGTTGCCACACTGAGCAAGCTGCCCGCACTGCTGCGGGCAGCCCTTGGCCGGTTCTGTGCTAGGGTGCACACACTTTTGCTTTTCAGGATGTCCACCCATGCTCCCCGCACTCAGCGAAAAAGAACTCGCGCGCCTCGAAGACCTGCTGATCACCTACGGCAATGACTACTCGGTGCTCAACCTGGCCGAGCTCAATGGCTTTTTCACTGCCCTGGCCAGCTCGCCGACTACTGTCATACCTGAACAGTGGCTGCCTGCGGTGGCCGGCGGCAAGGTGCCGAAATTCAAGAAGCCAGCGCATGAAGAGGCGTATACGGCGTTGATGCTGCGCTATGCCAGCCAGGTGGCGGAGGAGTTGGGCGACGATGTCGACCACTTTGAGCCGCTGTTCGAAGAAAGCGAAGGCGAAGAGGGCAGTGTAACCATCATGGAGGAGTGGTGCTTTGGCTACATGCGCGGCACCCAGGTCGCCGGCTGGGCCGAGCTGCCGCTGGAACAGGACCAACTGCTCAAGGCCATTTCGCTGCATGGGCTGGAGGACAACTTCGAGCTGCTGGACCAGATGAGCGAAGCGGATATCCAGGCCTGCGTGCCTCAGGTGACCGAAGCAGCACGTGCGTTGTTCCGGTATTTCAAACAGCCACTGCAGTGATGCTGCCGGCCGGCACCGGCTTGTAGGAGCGGCCTTGTGTCGCGAAAGGGCTGCGAAGCAGCCCCGCGATCGTTGCATTGACGCTGAAATCCGGGGGCCGCTTTGCGGCCCTTTCGCGACACAAGGCCGCTCCTACACAAAGCGTGGGCGGGCTGAAATCTCCATTATTCCGCCCTGCGAAATTATGGTTTCCCCGCCACGCGGATTCTGCTGTCAGCCGAACCAGTGCAGCATGTGCTCCACCAGCCCATCCCGGTGCTGACCAGGAGCCAAGCCCATGTCGAATCCGATCAAGCTTTACAACTTCCCCAAGTCCGGCCACGCCCACCGCATCGAACTGATGCTCTCGCTGCTGAACCTGCCCACCGAGCTGGTGTTCGTCGACCTCGCCAAAGGTGCGCACAAGCAACCAGATTTCCTCGCCCTCAACCCGTTCGGCCAGGTTCCGGTGATCGATGACAACGGTACGGTGATCGCCGATTCCAACGCCATCCTGGTGTACCTGGCCAAGAAGTACGACACCGGCAGCTGGCTTCCCGAAGAGCCTGCTGCGGCCGCCCGCGTGCAACGCTGGCTGTCGGTCGCCGCCGGCCCGCTGGCCTTTGGCCCGGCCGCCGCGCGCCTGGTGACCGTGTTCGGTGCGGCGTTCAACACCGATGAAGTCATTGCCCGCGCCCACACCCTGCTCAAGGTGATCGACGCCGAGCTGGCCAACCGGTCGTTCCTGGCAGGCGATACGCCGACCATCGCCGACGTCGCCAATTACTCGTACATCGCCCACGCGCCGGAGGGCAATGTGTCGCTGGAGCCCTACGCCAACGTGCGCGACTGGCTGGCGCGGATCGAGGCGCTGCCGGGCTTCGTGGCCATGCCACGCACTGTGATCGGGCTGCAGACCAGCGCCTGATACCCCGCCACCACGAGGACGCCGCCATGCAGCAGAACCCTGACCAACGCCTCTCGCCATGGCATGCGGGCGAGAAAACCCTGCAGGAAAAGGTGGGTGTAGCGCAGCGCATGGAGGCGTTCGGGCAGAAGGTCATTCGTGACTACATGCCTGACCAGCATCGCGAGTTCTACCATCAGTTGCCGTTCATGGTCGCCGCCAGCGTCGACCCACAAGGCCGGCCGTGGGCGACCCTGCTGGAAGGGCCGGAAGGGTTCGTCAGCTCGCCAGACCCGCGCCAGCTGACGATCGACACCCAACTGCCAGCCGACGACCCCGCCACCCCGGGGCTGGCTGCCGGGCAGGCGGTCGGCCTGCTGGGTATCGAACTGCACACGCGCCGGCGCAATCGCCTCAACGGGCGGATCCGGCAGGCGGTCGATGGCCGTCTGCAAGTGATGGTCGAGCAGTCGTTCGGCAACTGCCCGCAGTATATCCAGCTGCGTGACTACACCCGCGTCGAGGAACCCGCCCAGGGGCGAGTCGATGCGACAGCACTGGATGCCACGGCGGTCAGCATGATCCAGGCAGCCGACACCTTCTTCGTCGCCAGCTACGTCGAGCACGACGACGGCCGGCGTTCGGTGGATGTCTCACACCGTGGCGGGCGGCCCGGGTTCGTCAAGGTCGAAGGCAACCGCCTGAGCATCCCCGACTACGCCGGCAACCTGCACTTCAACACCTTGGGCAACCTGCTGGTGAACCCGCAGGCCGGGTTGCTGTTCATCGACTTCAGCAACGGCAACGTGCTGCAGCTTTACGGGCATGCCGAGCTCGTACTGGAAAGCCCCGCCATCCAGGCGTTCGAAGGCGCCGAGCGCTTGTGGACCCTGGACGTCGAGCAGGTGGTGTGGCGCCCGGCCGCTGTTGCCTTGCGCTGGGCGTTCAGGGAATACGCGCCGACCAGCCTGGCCACCGGCACCTGGGCCGAAGCCGAAGCGCGCCAGCTGCAACGCCGGCAACAACGCCAATGGCAGGCCTGGCGGGTGCTGCGGGTCGAGCAGGAGAGCCGCGATATCCGTTCGTTCTACCTTCAGCCACCTGCCGACAGCGCAGTGACCTTCGCCCCGGGGCAGCATGTGCCGGTGCAAGTGCCGCTTGACGAAGAGGCGCCGCTGATCCGCACCTACAGCCTGTCCAGCGCGCCTTCCGACGGCTACCTGCGCATCAGCGTCAAGGCCCAGGGGCCGGCTTCGCGGCACCTGCATGAGCGGGTCGTGGCAGGTGATGTGCTGCACGTGCGCCCACCGATGGGCAGCTTCATGCTGGACCCGCAGAGCACCCGGCCGCTGGTGCTGATCGGTGCCGGTGTAGGTATCACGCCGCTGCTGGCCATGCTTCGCGAGCAGCTGAACAAAGGCCCGGCACGGCACATTCATCTGTTCCACGGCGCACGCAGCCTGGCCGACCTGCCATTCCGGGCGGAGCTGACCCGCTTGCAACAGAACGCCGGAGGCCTGCTGCAGGTGCACCGCGCCCTGAGCCAGCCGGAAGACCACGCCCTGGCGGGCCGTGATTATGCGTTTGCCGGCCGCCTGGGTATCGAGCAGGTCAAGGCGACGCTGGCGCTGGACGACTACGATTTCTACCTGTGCGGCCCGGGCAGTTTCACCCAGGACTTGTACCAGGGCCTGCGCGCAGTGCATGTGCCGGATGCGCGCATTCATGCCGAAGCCTTCGGCCCGTCGACCCTGCGGCGGCATACCGATGCTGGTCAGCCAACCCTGCAGCAGCCGCCTGCTGCCAGCCAGCCGGTACCGGTGTATTTTGCCGCTTCGGCCAAGGAGGCGCGCTGGTCACCCGCCAGCGGCACGCTACTGGAGCTGGCCGAGGCGCGCGGGCTGTCGCCGGAGTTCAGTTGCCGGGGTGGATCGTGTGGTACCTGCAAGACCCGTTTGCTCAGTGGCCAGGTGCATTACCCGAATCCGCCAGCGGAAATGCCGGAAAGTGGTACTGCGCTGATCTGTTGCGCGATACCGGCGCGGGTGGAAGAGGGAGGGCAGGTGTTGGTACTGGATATCTGATATGCCTGTACCGGCTTCATCGCCGGCAAGCCAGCTCCCACAGGTACTCCACAGGTTTCGGCAGCTGTAGAGTACCTGTGGGAGCTGGCTTGCCGGCGATGAGGCCAGAGCAGACAACACAAAACGCCCAGATGAAAGATAATCCCGGCACTTCATGGCCCCAGGAGCCCGCATGGACCAGATCCACCTGATGAAGGTGTTCGTCGCTGTAGGCGAACTGGAAAGCTTCGCCGCCGCCGCCCGCCGCCTGGACATCTCCCCGGCTGCGGTCACCCGCGCGGTCAGCGCCCTGGAAGAACAACTCGGGGTCAAGCTGCTGCTGCGCACCACCCGCAGCGTGCGCCTGACCGAAGCCGGCGGCCGTTACCTGGAGGACACCCGGCATATCCTCGCCAGCATCCACGAGGCCAACGAAGCGGCCGCCGGCATCAACGCCACGCCCAAGGGCGAGCTGGCCGTCACCGCACCGATCCTGTTCGGCAAGAAGTTCGTCATGCCGTGCATCGTCCGCTACCTGCAGCAATACCCCGAAGTCGATGTTTCCGCCTACTTCCTCGACCGCATCGTCAACATGGTCGAGGAGGGCATGGATGTGGCCGTACGCATCGGCCCGTTGCCCGACTCCGGCCTGAAAGCGCTGCGGGTGGGCAGGGTGCGGCGCATGTTGTGCGCGTCACCCGACTACCTGGCCCGGCATGGCGTGCCCAGGCACCCGTCCGACCTGGCAGGGCATGCGGTGATCGGTACCACCAACCTGTCGCCGCGCGCCGGCTGGCGTTTCGGGGTGACCGACGAACCGACCCTGGTGCGCGTCAAGCCGCGCTTGACCGTCACCAGCAACGACGGCGCAATCGCTGCCGCCAGTGGCGGGCTGGGGATCGCCCGCCTGCTCTCGTACCAGGTGGCCGACGAGCTTGCCAGCGGCCAGCTGCAGGTGATCCTGGCCGAATACGAAGAGGCGCCGTGGCCGATCCATGTGCTGCATCGGGAGAGCAAGTACGGTTCGGCCAAGGTCCGGGCGTTCATTGACCTGCTGGCGCAGACACTGAGGGCTCAGCAGCTGGATTGATTCAACGGAGCAGGGGGAATGTAAAACAACCCGGGCATTGCTGTTCCAGCCATTCCTTGGCTCTTTCGCTCAGAAAATATCCTTCATGGCTCAGGTGAATTGAATGAAGAAGAACCCGGCGTCGTCGCCTTCCTTGCCACGGCGCGCCTGCATGTCCACGAACAGATAGCCGTTACCTTCGCCAAACAGCCCACCATGTGCCGGACTGGCTTCGGCCACGTCGGCGTCCACCAGTTGCATCATGAACATGTAGCGCGGTGGTTCGTAGATCGGATCCTGCAGCCAGCAGGGGCGGCCGCTGGGCTTGCTCAGGCCGATCCCGCTGTCCTCGTCCTCATGCTCCTCGTCATGCTCCTCGTCGGTCATCTCTTCGAAATCGATGAACGCTCGCTCCAGCAGCAAGGGCGGGGTGCTGGGCTCCAGTGGGTGGCTGGCGAGTTCATGCAGGATGACCCGGGCAAAGCCACCGCTGATGACGTTCTGCAGTTCCGACTGCTGATTGACTGTATAGCGACGCTGGAGCGGGCGGCTGAAGCCACCGTCCTGCTGTTGCTCGACGGCGAGGAAAACCGTGATAGCCATGCCTGGCGGGACGAACCGGGCCGGTTGGAACTGTTCGGTCAGGGTCAGGATCGGCGTCATCAACCCACCGGTTTGCGGGTTGGCCGGCCACAAGGAAAGGTCCTTGAGCAAAGGCGCACCACCGATCTGGCCGAAGCCGCGGTCTTGTTGGGACAACACGATTTTCTTCATGGCTAGTAACACCCTTTGCTTTTGGCGAACGACTTGGCGTAGCGCCGGGCCGTTCTCAGTTGTTGGATTGTGACATCTCCCTGAGTCACCAACGATTGGTAGATGGCCTTGGACATCAGGCGGATCTCAAGCTTGCCGCTTTTAAGCATCTGGTTAGGCTTGAGGCCCATTGCCTTGCGCAACCGGTTCTCTGCGGCATGCACCTGGTCATGATGCTTTGGCGTCAGGGCAATCGAAGGGTTGCCGCGCATCCTGCGGTTTGTCGGTGCAATACCGGTATCCTGCAAGAACTTGTTACGCAGAATCTCATGAGCTTCAAGGCCATCGCCTCGGTGCGCCTTGGCACCATAGCCCGCGGTCTCACCTTCCTTCAACAGACCCCATGGGTCGATCCAGGTAAACGGGTTGGGCGCATACTCGTAAAGGTTCAAACCACCGGCCAGACCAATCGGGTCAGGCTGGGTAAAGCGGCCTATCTCCGGGTCGTAAAAGCGGAACAGGTTGTAGTGCAGGCCGGTTTCGCGGTCCAGGTACTGGCCCTGGAAGCGCAGGTTCTGTGCTTCCGGGAGACGGGTAGCCCGCTGTTCATCCCAGCTTGCGCCCCAGGTCAGGTAGCGCGCCGACCACACCTCCTCGCCGGCGTCATCGGTCAACTGCTCCGGCAGGCCGTTGATGTCATTGTGGTAATGCAGCACCCGCTGGTGAGCACCCAGGCCGTCCACCCGGGCCAGCGGTTCGTGGCCATCGTCCTCGTACAGGTACAGCGCCTGCCGGCCATTGTGCTGCTCGCCGAGCAGGCGCAGGCCACTCCAGCTGAAGCGGGTGCGGCCGACCACCTGGCCGTCGAGCGTCGATTCGATCTTCTCGGTGCGCCGGCCCATCGGGTCGTAGCGCATGTCGATGATGCGTTCCCGCCCGGGTTGCAGGTTGCGCACCTGCACCAGCCGGTGCTCGGCGTCATAGCGAAAAAGCTGGGTGCCGCGTCGGCGGCTGCGCTTTTCCACCAGGCGACCGAAGCCATCGTAGCGATAGCGCTTGTCCTCGAAGGTCAGCAGGCGGTTGTGCCGGACCAGCCCGGCGCCTGTCGCCACCGGGTCGAGCAGGTTGCCGGCCGGGTCGTAGCGGAATGCTTCGCGCTGGCCGACAGGGCTGTCCTGGCGCCCCAGCACATGGCCGCAGCCATCATGCTGATAAGCCTGCACATAACCGTTGCCCGCGTACTGCACCTCGCGTACGGCCAGCAGGTCGGCCGCGTCGAACTGGTAGCGCTGCTGGTCCGGCGCCGGGAGGCGGCTGGGTTGTGCTGCCGGGCGACGGAGCAGGGTGCGCAGGCGCCCGCCACGGTCGTACTGGCGTTGAATCGCCAGGTTGCCCTGCAGGCGCAGTGTTTCCCGGTGCACGCGGTCACGCTCGAAATCGCACACCACCTTGCCATCGAGGTTGATCTGGTGCAGGTGCCCGCTGCCGTAGTACAGGCGGTTGATCCAGCGGCCGTCGGGGACTCGCGTACGGGTGAGATTGCCAAGCGGGTCGTACTGGTACTGCACGCTGCCGTGCGCGCTGCGTTCTTCCCGCAACTGGCCCAGTGCATCGAAGGCGAAGCCCAGTTCCTCGACCTGGCCATCTGCGGCGGTACGACGGATGGCAACCACGTTGTCCAGCGGGTCGTTGCAGTAGTCGGTGCGTCCGTCATCGCTATGGCGGGTCAGTAACCTACCGCCTGCGTCGTACGTCATGCGATGAATGATCGGCGCCTCTGCGCTGCCCGGCGCAGGCAGGAAGGTCACCTGGACAAGGTTGTCCAGCGGGTCGTACTGGTAGCGCCGCAAGCCGCCGTCCAGGTCGCGCTCGGCGATCAACCGGTCGCCTGCATCCCATTCGAAACCGTAGGCTTCGCCATTTTCGTTGTACAGCGCGAGCAGGCGCCCATGGTTGTCGTACTGGTAGCGCACCTGCCGGCCGAGCGCATCGATGCGCAGTTCCAGCTGCCCGCGGCGGTTACGCCGGTACTGGGTAACGTGGCCTGCCGGGTCAAGGTGCTGAACCAACAGGCCGCTGGCATCGAGGGCAAACGCTTCGCTGCGGCCATCAGGCAAGGTCACGCTACGCAAGCGACCCTTGCCGTCATGCTGGTAGTCGGTACGCTCGCCCTGGGCGTCAGTGATCGATTGCAGGTGGCCCAAGGCGTCGTAGGCGAAGCGGGTCAGGTAGCCGGAGCAGTCCCGCTGTTCGACCAGCAGCCCTTGCTCGTTCCAGCGCAGGTGGCGGCTGGAACCGTTGGCATCGATGATTTCGACAGGGTTGCCCTGGCTGTCGTGGCGATACCGTGTGTGCTGGCCCTGCGGGTCGGTTTCGCGTGTGCAGTTGCCGCGTTGGTCGTAGGCGAATGTCCAGCGGTGCCCCGCCTGGTCGGTCTGGCTGCGCGGCAGCGACCAGTGCTCGAGCCACTCGGTTGACTCGCTACGCCCCAGCGGGTCGACCGTTTCGGCAAGGTTGCCCGACTCATCGTAGAAAAACTGCCAGCGTCCATCCATGGGGTCGCTCGCCGCGAGCAACTGGCGCTCGTCATTCCATTCGAAGCGCCAGGTCCGTTCGAGTGCATCGGTGTAGGCGGTGATCTGATACTGCGGGTTCCACTGGCGCACGGCAACGCGGCCAAGACTGTCGGTCACCCGGGTGATGCCTGCGGCCACATCATATTCGAAGGCGTAGCTGTCGCCGCCGTTGGTCCAATGGCGCACCACCCGCCAAGCGTCCTCATGCTGCGCCCATTCGTAGAAGCAGCGCAGCCCGCCGCCGGTGCGGTGTTCGATCATGCGTCGGGCAGCGTCATAGGCGAAACTGCGCAGCGGCTGGCCTGCGCCATCCAGCACCTGCGCAAGGTCGCCGCTGGCGTCATAGCCATAACTGGCCAGGCGTTGCGATTCACCGCTCGCTGCGCGGAGGTCGACATGGCTCAGCCGTTGTGGCCATTGTTCGCTGTAGCTCAGGCTGACACGCACCTGGTCGAAGGTATCGCGCAACTGGCAAAGACGGCCCTGGTTGTCGTAGTCCAGGTAGATACGGTTGTCGTTGCGATCACCGATCTGGCTCAGGCGCAATCGATCGGGCCGCCCTGGGGTCGGCTGGAACAGCCGATATTCGCCTTCGCGGCTTTCGGTCAGCAGTTCGCCGTTGTGCGCCCGGCGCACGCTCAGCCCTTCACCGACGCTGAACACCGCATCACCCAAGGTGATGATGCCCATGTCCACCCGGCGGGCCTGCTCGTCGACCAGCACCAGGTGATCGTCTGTGCCAACTTCTACCGAAACTTCGTAAGGCAGGCTCCAGCCCGCGCCGAACAAGCCATCGATCCGCTCGTCGTGGCTGTTGTAGAAGCGTTGCCAGGCGATCGGCAGGGTAGCCTGCACGGTGAAATCGAGGTCTTCATCGCCACACAGGACCTTGCCGCCGGTCGCCGCATGTACCGGGTTGGGCGACCCGGCCATGGCCTGGGTAAGGGCGCCGGTCACCTGGCCGGTAACGACGCTGCTCACCCCGCCCACCAACATGCAGCCGAACTTGCTGTAAAACTTGCCACCGCGCCCGCGCAGCAGCATCAGCGCCGTCACCGCCAGGCCGATGCCCGGCGTCTTGCCGCTGCGAATCTCGCGCACCACGATCGGTTCGCCGCCGATGCGCACGTTGTTCGACACCAGGCCGCCATCGACGATCACCGCTTCGCAGGTGCTGCGGTCACCGCTGCGGCAGGCCGGGTGGCCGTTGATCAGCACCTTGCTCGACCCTTCGGCCAGGTACTGCGGTGGCATCGGTGGGTGCTTGCTGCACAGCACCTTGTCGTCCGGGACCGGCAGGGTGTTGGCTGCGGGGCTGGCCACGGTTGGCCGCCACATCTGCGAGAAGAAGCCCTTGGCCATGTCGAGGAAGGTTTCTTCCTTCGCCTCGCCAGCCGCAGCGCCGGCCTGCTCCAGCGGTGCCGGCGGGCCGGTGACGACGCCTGCGGCACGTGCCGCGCGCTTGCCGTTGGTGCGGGTATCCGACGAGCCACTGACAATGGTCGCCTGCACCGACGGCGGGAACAGGAAATTGCCGATGCCCTCGCATAATCGGCTCAGCCCGGTATCGGCGCCGGTCTTGGCCATGACCACCCCGACCACCAGGCCGACCACCGCGCCGAGCACGAAGCAGCCCAGGCCGCCGGTGGCCACGGTCAGGCCGAAGGCCGCCGCCACGGCGGCAGTGGCCAGGGCACCGATGGCCACGGTGGCGGCAATTTCCAGCACACCGCCGACGATGTCTGCCAGCATCGAGGTGTGCATCAGCGCGTCGCCTTCGCGGGCGGCCCACAGGGCGTCGGACATGGTGCGCGATCAGCCCAGGTTGTCGAAGTCGAGCGACTGCTTGATGGTTGCCCAGTGCGCCGCTTCGGCCGCGCCCAGCGGGCTGGCCTTGACGTAGCTCAGGGCAAACATCTTGCGCGTGCCGGGCAGCACCAGGGCCAGCTGGTACTGGTGGACCTTTTCCTGGCCCTTGCTGAACTGGCTGCTCAGTTCGATGGCGGCGATCGTCTGGCCGGCACCCACCTGCACGGCCTGGGCCGGCTGCATGCGCAAGTCCTTGACCTGCTGTTGCAGGCGCTGCAGCTGGCCATCGAAATTGCTCTGCAAGGTTTCGCCTTCGGCCAGCAGGCTGCGGCTAATGATCAGTGAGGTGGCCAGCGCCTCGAAGCGCAGGATATTGATGCTGCTGTCCTGCACGGCGGCATCGGGCAGGGCCAGGCGGAATTCGTTGATGCGATAACTCATTGCAGGTCTCGTTACTGGTCGGAGCCGGAGAAGATCGCCTTCACCGAACTGTCGATGGTCTGTTTCACGCCCTGGTTGTCAGGCGCGGTCTGCGCACCGCTGCCGACGTTGAGGTCGAGGGTGCCGTCGGTATTGATCTCGCCGTTCTGCCTGGCATGGAAGCTGAACTGCTCGCAGCTGATGTTGATCTGGCCGCTGGCGTTCAGCTCGATCACGCTCTTGCCGCACACCAGGCGCAGGTTTTCCCCTACTTCGATCAGGTAGCTGGTGCTGACGCTGTCGGTCTTGCTGGCGCCGACCAGCAGCATGTCGTCGCGGCGCACGGCGCGGATGCGGTCCTGGCCGATGGTGATGGTTTCCAGCATGCCGACGGTCTGGGTGCGGTTGATGCCGACCGCCAGCGTCTCGCACTGCTCGACCACGGTGTCCATGTTGCGCTCGGCGTGCACGTACAGCTGCTCGGCGCCCTTCTTGTCCTCCATGCGGATTTCATTGAAGTTGGCCGGGCTGCCGCCCTTGCTCGAACGGCTCTTCATGCCGCTTTGCGTGGCATTGGCGGGCAGGTCGTAAGGCACGCTCTGCTCGGCGTTGTACACCCGGCCGGTGATGATCGGCCGGTCGGGGTCGCCTTCGAGGAAGCTGACGATCACCTCCTGGCCGATCCGCGGGATCTGCATCGAGCCCCAGTTCTTGCCGGCCCAGGCCTGCGACACGCGAATCCAGCAGGAGCTGTTCTCGTTGGACTGGTCGTGGCGGTCCCAGTGGAAGTGCACTTTCACCCGGCCATACTGGTCGGTCCAGATTTCCTCGCCGGCGGGGCCGACCACCACGGCGGTCTGCGGGCCCTTGACGATCGGCCGCACGGTGCTGCATTCGGGGCGGAAGCTCTGCTGCGCGTCGATGCAGCTGAGGTTGCTCTCGAACTGCGCGGCGCCGCTGCCGGTACCGCTCTCCAAACGCTCCTGATGCACGTAGTAGCGCGCGGCGACGATCAGGTATTCGCGGTTCTGGTCCTGGCGGGTGAAACCGCCGAGGCTGAACAGGTGGCCGCTGCCCAGGCCACGGGCGTTGCCGCGCAGCTCGACGCGCTCGTGCAGGCTTTGCAGCGATTCCAGGCGCGTACGCGCGTAATGCTCGCCGTCCTGGCTTTGCTGGTAGGCGCCGGGGTAGTCGTACAGCGGGTAATCCCCGGCCTGGTGCGGGCGCGGCATGGCCGAGCGCACATCGATGCGCGCGCTGGGGCGCTGGAAGTCGTAGTCGTTGAGTTCCAGCGAACCGGGCTGGACTTCCTGGGCCAGGTGCCAGTCGTTGATGTGGTCGCGCTCGCGATGCTGCCCGTCCGGCGGGTAGTAGGGCACGCTTTCGTAGCCCGGCACCTGCGGGTGCGCGCCGTAGGCATCGGCCAGCACCAGCACGTGGCGCTGCGCTTCATGGCGGAAGAAGTAGTAGATGCCTTCCTCTTCCATCAGCCGGCTGACGAAATCGAAGCTGGTCTCGCGGTACTGCACGCAGTACTCGCGCTCGCGGTAGCTGCGGCTCAGGGCATCCTCGAAATCGGAAAAGCCCAGGTCGCGGAACACCTGCTTGATGATCTGCGGCGCGCTCAGGTGCTGGAAAATGCGGCAGTCGCTGGTGCGGGTCAGCAGCCACAGCCAAGGCCGCAGGGTGACCCGGTAGCTGGCGAACTGGCCCTGATCGACCGCCTGGCTGCAGCGGGCGACGATGCCATGGAAGTAGCGAGAGGTGCCCAAGCCCTGTTGCACGCTCAGGCTCATCGGCTTGCCCAGCAGGGCGTTGAGGTCGATGGCCGGGTCGTCGCTGGTCAGCCGCAGCTCATAGTCGAACAGGCGGCCGAGTTCGTCGCTGCCGCCCATTTCGGCCAGGATCAGCTTGTCCGGCCCCAACGGGCTGTTGATCTGCGCCAGGCGCGTGAACTGCGTGAACAGCATGGTCGGTCCTGTCAGTCGGCTGCGCCGAAGTCATAGTGCAAGTCGTTGTCGCGGCGGCTGATGCGCACGCTGGCCAGCGGCTTGCCTTCGAGCATGCGGGTGAGGAACTCGCGGCTCATGTCCGGCAGCAGGCCGTTGGTGAGGATGGCGTCGATCATGCGGCCACCGCTTTCGGTTTCGCTGCAGCGCGAAACGATCAGCTCGACCACGCCGTCGTCGTAGGCGAAGCCGACCTTGTGCGTGCCTTCCACGCGCTTGCGGATGCGCTCCAGCTGCAGGCGGGTGATGGCCTTGAGCATGGCGTCGCTGAGCGGGTAGTAGGGGATGGTCATCAGGCGGCCGAGCAGCGCCGGCGGGAAGATCTCCAGCAGCGGCTGGCGCAGCTGGCTGGCGACCGTGTCCGGGTCGGGCAGGGCCTGCGGGTCGTTGCAGGTGCGCGCGATCAGCTCGGTACCGGCGTTGGTGGTAAGCAGGATCAGGGTATTGCGGAAGTCGATCTGGCGGCCTTCGCCGTCTTCCATCACGCCCTTGTCGAACACCTGGAAGAAGATCTCGTGCACGTCCGGGTGGGCCTTTTCCACCTCGTCCAGCAGCACCACGCTGTACGGCCGGCGGCGCACCGCCTCGGTCAGCACGCCGCCTTCGCCGTAGCCGACATAGCCGGGCGGGGCGCCCTTGAGGGTGGACACGGTGTGCGCTTCCTGGAACTCGCTCATGTTGATGGTGATCAGGTTCTGCTCACCGCCGTACAACGCCTCGGCCAGGGCCAGTGCGGTCTCGGTCTTGCCCACGCCGGAGGTGCCGGCGAGCATGAACACGCCGATCGGCTTGTTCGGGTTGTCGAGGCCGGCGCGGGAGGTCTGGATGCGCTTGGCGATCATCTTCAGCGCGTGGTCCTGGCCGATGATGCGCTTGGCCAGCAGGCTGTCGAGGTTGAGCACGGTCTCGATCTCGTTGCGCGCCATGCGCCCCACCGGAATTCCGGTCCAGTCGGCCACCACCGAGGCGACGGCCTGGTAATCCACGGTTGGCAGAATCAACGGGCTCTCGCCTTGCAGCGCGCTCAGGCGCTGTTGCAGGTCGGCCAGTGTTTCGCGCAGTTCGGGGTTGCCAGGCAACGCCGCGTCCTGGTCGACCACACCGGCCTGCTCGCGCAGCTGCGCGCGGGTGGCCAGCAACTGATCGACCAGGGCCTTTTCCTCGGCCCAGCGGTTTTCCAGGGTGGCCAGGCGTTGGCGCTCCTCGGCCAGCAAGCTGTCGGCCTGGGCCTGGCGCTGCCCGGTGGCCACGCCGATGGCGGCTTCGCGGGCGATGATCGCCTGTTCGACCTCCAGCGCCTCGATGCGCCGGCGGCTGTCATCGACCTCGGCCGGCACCGCGTGCAGGCTGATGGCCACGCGCGCGCAGGCGGTATCGAGCAGGCTCACCGACTTGTCCGGCAGCTGGCGCGCCGGGATGTAGCGGTGCGACAGCTTGACCGCCGCTTCAAGTGCCTCGTCGAGGATCTGCACCTGATGGTGCTGCTCCATGGTCGAAGCCACCCCACGCATCATCAGCAGGGCCTTGGGTTCGCTCGGCTCGTCCACCTGCACCACCTGGAAGCGGCGGGTCAGGGCCGGGTCTTTCTCGATGTGTTTCTTGTATTCGGCCCAGGTGGTCGCCGCCACCGTGCGCAGGCTGCCACGGGCCAGGGCCGGCTTGAGCAGGTTGGCCGCATCGCCGGTGCCGGCTGCGCCACCGGCACCGACCAGGGTATGCGCTTCATCGATGAACAGGATGATCGGCTTGGGCGACGCCTGCACATCCTCGATCACCTGGCGCAGGCGCTGTTCGAACTCGCCTTTCATGCTGGCGCCGGCCTGCAGCAGGCCGACGTCCAGGCTGCGCAGTTCGACGTCCTTGAGCGCCGGCGGCACGTCGCCGGCGACGATGCGCAAGGCGAAGCCTTCGACCACCGCGGTTTTGCCGACACCGGCCTCGCCGGTCAGGATCGGGTTGTTCTGCCGGCGGCGCATGAGGATATCGACCAGCTGGCGAATCTCTTCGTCGCGCCCGACGATAGGGTCGAGCTTGCCGCTGCGCGCCTGTTCGGTAAGGTCCACGGTAAAGCGCTTGAGCGCCTCCTGCTTGCCCATCGCCGCCGGCGCCACGGCGCCGCTGGCTTCGCCGGGCAGCGCAGCGCTGAAGCCGTCGGTGGCAGCCAGGTGGTTTTCCGGCGAGTCGCCCACGTACTCGCTGAAGCGTTCGCTCAGCGCCTCGACCTTCACTTTGCCGAACTCGCTCGACAGCCCCAGCAGGGCATGGCGCAGGCTCGGGGTCTTGAGGATGCCGACCAGCAGGTAGCCGGTGCGCACCTGGCTTTCGCCGAACATCAGGCTGCCGTATACCCAGCCGCGTTCGACGGCTTCTTCCACCTGCGAAGACAGGTCGGTGATCGACGTCGAACCGCGCGGCAGGCGGTCCAGCGCATCGGTCAGGTCACGGGCCAGGCGCGCCGGCTCGATATCGCACTGGCGCACGATGCGGTGCAGGTCGCTGTCCTGCAGTTGCAGCAACTGGTGCAGCCAGTGCACCAGCTCGACATAGGGGTTGCCCCGCAGCTTGCAGAATACCGTGGCGGCCTCGATGGCCTTGTAGGCGACGCTGTTGAGTTTGCCGAACAGCGCGGCGCGGCTGATTTCACCCATGGTCCTGGTTCCTTGTGTGGTGGGCGGCGGCCGGCTGGTCGGCGTAGTACCGGGCCAGCTTCAGGTCGCGTGCATCGTGCGGAGGGCGGCCGAGCCAGGTGTCGAAACCCAGGCGTTGGCCGGCATTGAGTTGCAGCGCAGGCACCTGGTCCTGCGCGAGAATCAGGTTGAGGTCCCAGTCCAGTTCCTGGCCCAGGTACTCGGCGACCCAGGCCGCCAGCTCGACGAAAGCCTGCCCGCCGGGCAGCAGGGCGTGGTACTGGTCGAGGCTGAGCGGGCCCAGGCACAGGCGGAACTTGTGCTGGCGGTCCCAGACGTAGCGGCCCAGGCACAGGTCCGTGCCCAGGCGGTTGGCGCGCACGCCAAGCTGGCTGCGTTCGGGCAGCTCGAGCCATTGGCCGACGTATTCTTCCAGCGTCACCGGCACGCCGAAATAGCCGCCAAGGATGCTGCACAGGCCGTCCGGGTAGCGGGTTTGCGCGCTCAGGTGGCCCGACCAGTGCAGTTTGCCGGTGTCGGCCAGCGCGCCCTGGCCTTGCAGCTCGGGCTGGCCACGGCCACTCAGCGCCGCCAGGCGCGCGGCCCAGTAGTCGTCGCCCGGGCGGTCGTGGCTGACCGTCGGGCGCGCTTCGGCCCAGGCGCGGTAGAACAGGCTCAGCAGGCGGTGATGGAAGACGTCGAGGAACGCCTTGCTGGTCGCGTCGGCGTGGTTGCGCTGGCGCTCGCGCATGTATTCGGTCAGGTGCAGCGGCAGCGGCCCGTTGGGGCCACCCAGGCCGAAGAAGAACTGCTCCAGGCGCGCCGGCTGGTCGCCGTCGGCACTGACCGCAGCCAGGGTCGCCGGGGCGAACCCGCAGTCCAGGCGCTGGCCCAGGCGCACCGGCTCGTCGGCCAGGCGCAGGGAATGGCCGAAGCGTGGCAGCTCGGGGTTCTGCGCCTCGAGGCGGCGCAGCGCCTGGAAAAAATCGTACGCCCAGGGCTGCGCCTGCATGGCCTGCAAGGTATTCATAAGGTCGGCCTGCGCCCGGGTTTGGCGGCCCAGCGCATGATCTCGCCACGTTCGCTGGTGCGCAGTACGGTTTCGGTGAAGCTGTTGATCGATACGTAGCGGGTCAGAAAACGTTCGAACACCGCACCCAGCAGGAACACGCCGGTGCCGCGGAAGGCGTTTTCATCGAAGGTCAGGGTAATTTCCAGGCCACGTCCGAACACGATCGGCCCCGGCATCGGCAGGCGCCGCGTGCAGGGTTTGCTGCTGACCTCGCGCAGGCCGTCGATCTGCAGGTTCAGGGCACTGTCCTGCGGGTCGCCGTACAGGCGCAGCAGTTCGCGCAGGGCAGCGGCGCCCTGGCCGTGTTCGGCCAGCGACAGGTAGTTCAACGACAGCTGGCTGATCAGGCGCCAGGCGCGGTTGTCGTGGGCATGGCTGGCCTTGGGCCGGCTCGGGCCGGCCAGGCAGCGGATGCCCGCCACCGGCGCGCTGTCGGCCAGGCTGAAGTCGCTGCGGCCATCGCCCACGTTCATGAACAGCGGCAGGTCGCGGTTGCTGCACAGGGCGCTGATGCCCAGCTGGCGCAGGTCGTGGCGGTACGGCGCCTGCTGGCCGTCGACCAGGCTGATGAACGTCTCGCTGCCCATGTAGCTGGAGCGGGTACCGTTGCGCCGCTGGTCGCTGGACAACACCCGCGGCTCGCGGCGCACGATGTAGTAGGCCTGGTCGCGGCCATAGCGCGACGGGTCGCGCACGGCGTAGAACGGCAGGAATTCCTGGTCCGGGCCGGTGCCGTGGCCGGTGACCCGCTGCAGCGAGTGAATCTCGAAATCGGTGGGCCGGGTGCGGTCGGCGATCACGTGGTGCTCATGCACCCGATCGGTCAGGTGCAGGCGGTCGACCCGGCGCGGGAACAGGTTGATCGCCGGGGTGCAGAACGGCACGAACTGGCTGGCGCCGACGCTGCTTTCCAGGCTCTGGTCGAAACGCTCGAACAACACCAGCACTTCCAGCGTCTGGCCGCTGCAGCGCTGCACCGCCCGCTCCAGCCCGGCGAAATCGACGAACAGAAAGCGCTGCGGCAGGGCGAAATATTCCTGCAACAGGCGGTAGCCCTGGAACGCCTGTGGCACCACCGGCAATGCCGCCTCGCGGTCGTCGAAGCCACACGGGCGCAGTGCCTGCTCGACGGGAATACGCTCCACCCAGTCCGCGCCGGGTTGGCGCACGAACACCGCGCAGGCGCTGCCCAGCAGTTGTTCATAGAGGCGGAACGGGGTTTCGTCGGCACCGTTGAGGTACAGCGGCAGATGGCTGAGCGGCAGGCTGGCGAACGGCACCTCGGCGCCACTGCGCAAGGTCAGGCGCAGGCCGGCGCGGGCCTGCGGCACGCTGCTGGCCAGGCGCCCGAGCACCGCACCGGGGTTGCCGAAGTAGTCGGCGGCGGCCACTTGCAACGGCCACAGGGTGACGTCCTGGGTGCTGCGGAACTCGCACGGGGTCTGCGAGTTGCGCCCCAGGTTGGCGCGCAGCACGCTGTCACGCGGCAGGCGGAAACCGCCGGCCAGCGAACCCTCGTCGGGGTCGGTCTGCAGTTGCACTACGGTCATCGACGGGGTCGGCGCCAGGTAGTGCGGGTAGGCGATTTCCAGCAGGTTGTGGGTGAAGGTCGGGTACTCGGCATCGAGCTTGAGCTGCACCCGGGCGGTGAGGTACGCGAAGCCTTCGAGCAGGCGCTCGACATACGGGTCGGCGCACTCGATGCCGGACAGCGTCAGGCGCCCGGCAATTTTCGGGTACTCCCTGGCGAACTCCGCGGCACTCTCGCGAATGTGCTGCAACTCCTGGTTGTACAGCTCGAGCAGGCGCGGGTTCATGCACGCCTCCGGCGTTCGGCGGGGGCCACACGCACATGCCCGGACTCCAGGTCGACGTCGGTCTGCAGCAGCAACGGCAGCGCCGCCGGCTGGGCCCACAGGTCGCCTTCGATCTCGAAACTCAAGGCGTTGGCGTTCATCTCGCCGGGCGCGGCCTGGGCCCGCACCTTGAGGGTGTGGGCGAGAATGCGTGGCTCGTAGGTGGCAATGGCCTGGTGAATGATGCGTTCCAGGGCGGCCAGGTCGATGTTCGAGGCACTGTTGCCGGCCAGCGCCGGCAGCCCGTAGTTGACCACCGAGGCCCCGGCCGGGGTACCCAGGGTGGTGGCGCTGTCGAGCAGCGAAGTGGTGTTGAGCAACCAGGCGAGGTCGCGCAGCACCGAGGCCTTGAGCTGGTGCAGGCTGAGCACGCGCTTGTCCGGGGCTTCCTGCGGGTTGCCCGGGTCGTCGTCGGTCAGGCGGTCCAGCAGCGACGGCTGCAGGCGGTCGCGGGCGGCGATCTCGGCTACCACTCGAACAGCCCCACGAAGTTCTTCTGGTCCACCGGGCCGCGCGAGCAGCTGCCGCCACGGGCCAGGATGGAGGGCTCCAGGCGCGTGCCAAGCTGGCGCACGGCCTGGAACTGGCTGTCGCAACGGCCAGGTTGCGCCGGGTCTGGCTGCACATGGCTGACAATGATGATTTGCGCACCCTTGAACTGTTCGACGCGTGGCTTGCCGCTGTCGCGCTCCGGGCTGAGCTGGCAGGGCCAGGGCATGTCCAGTTGCAGCAGCGAGGCATCGGCCTTGCGCAGCGCGCAGCGGCCCTGGTGGTTAACCAGCGCAAGGGTGTGCCCGCCCAGGGTCACCTCAGGCGCCGCGCCCGACGAGGCAGCGGGCGCCTGGGCACAGGCATTCAAGGCGAATGCGAGCAGCAGCGCCGGCAGCAGGGTTGTGCATGCAGGTCTCATTTCAGCTCCCAGAACCAGACAGCCTTGGAGCGGTGCGCCTGGTCGGCGAAATAGCCCGTGACCCGGCCTCGGTCCCACAGGTCGATGTGGTCGCCGGTACGGTTGTCGAAGGCCTGCCCGGCACGGGCGAAGCAGTCCTTGAAGAAGATGATGCCGCGCTTCTCGCTGAGCTTGCGGCGGTCGCTGGCGCTGCCGCTCAGTTGCAGCGGTGCGCCGAGGTGGTGCTTCCACAGCCAGTTGGCCAGCGACTCGGCGCCGCGGGCATGGCCATGGGCACAGCGCGGTTCGCTGTAGCTGCCGGCGTTCACCTTGATGGTGTGTTCGCCATTGAGCGCAATGCTCATGCGAATGGCGCACTGGTTGTCCCAGCCGCCGTCGCAAGGCGACGAGTCGGTCGGGTAGGCATTCCACAGGTTGATGAAAGAAGGCTTGGCCATGGGGTTCACCGTAAGCGGGTGAGGTGGGGAAGGGCGCCCGCGCCAGCCAAGGCGGCGCGGGCGCGGTCGGTCAGATCTTGACGTTGGAGCGGATGTTCCAGCCGTACTTGATCGGGCCGCCTTCCTTGCTGCCGTCGGCTTTCTGCGGCTGATAATCGACGGTGACCTTGGCGAAGTTCAGGGTCACGTTCTCGGTCAGGCGGTCGTCGCTGCCCGAGCCACCGGTGCTCAGCGAGCTGATGATGACTTCTTCGAGGTTGATGATCAGGTACTCGACCTGGCTCTCGCCCCCGGCCTTGCGCACGGTCAGCTTGACCTTGTCGATGTGCTTGCCGCTGGAGCAGTGGGCCATCAGGTTGGGGCTGGACTTGTCGATGTACTTGGTGATCGACAGGTCCTGGATGTTGACCTTGCCCGAGCCGCCGCCGCTGCCCATGTGCATGTTGCCGGACTGGGACATGCCCCAGCTCCAGTTGAGCACGTCGATTTCGTCCTTGTGGGCCTTGTCGTGGGACTCGCCCTTGATGTCGCCGATCTTGATGAAAATATCTACAGCCATGATGTCCTCGGTGTTACGCGTCAGGTTGGCGGTTGGGTGCAGGTGGGGCTGTCAGGCAGCCCCGGGGGCGGTCAGGCCCCTTTGGCCGAAGGCAGCTTCGATACCAGGCGCAGCGACACGGTCAGCCCTTCGAGCTGGTAGTGCGGGCGCAGGTAGAAGCGCGAGTTGTAGTAACCCGGGTTGCCTTCGACGTCCTCGACCACGACCTCGGCCGCTGCCAGCGGGTGCTGGGCCTTGGTGGTCTCGGTGGAGTGCGCCGGGTCGCCGTCGACGTAGTTGAGGATCCAGTCCTGCAGCCAGCGCTGCATCTCGTCCTTCTCCTTGAACGAGCCGATCTTGTCGCGAACGATGCACTTGAGGTAGTGCGCGAAGCGGCAGGTGGCGAACAGGTACGGCAGGCGCGCGGCCAGGTTGGCGTTGGCGGTGGCGTCCGGGTCGTCGTACTCGGCCGGCTTCTGCAGCGACTGGGCGCCGATGAAGGCGGCGAAGTCGGTGTTCTTCTTGTGCAGCAGCGGCATGAAGCCGTTCTTCGCCAGCTCCGCTTCGCGGCGGTCGGAAATGGCGATTTCGGTCGGGCACTTCATGTCCACGCCACCGTCGTCGGTGGGGAAGGTGTGCGCCGGCAGGCCCTGCACTTCGCCACCCGACTCCACGCCGCGGATGCGCGAGCACCAGCCGTAGTGCTTGAACGAGCGGTTGATGTTCACGGCCATGGCATAGGCGGCGTTGGCCCAGGTGTATTTGCTGCTGTCGGCGCCATCGGTGTCTTCTTCGAAGGCGAAGGCCTCGACCGGGTCGGTCTTGGCGCCGTATGGCAGGCGCGCCAGGAAGCGCGGCATGGTCAGGCCGATGTAGCGCGAATCTTCCGACTCACGCAGCGAGCGCCAGCCAGCATATTCCGGGGTGGTGAAGATCTTGGTCAGGTCGCGCGGGTTGCTCAGCTCCTGCCACGAGCCCATGCCCATCACGGTCGGCGAGGCGGCGGCGATGAACGGCGCGTGCATCGAGGCGCAGACCTTCGACATCTCGCCCAGCAGCTCGACGTCGGGTGGCGACTGGTCGAAGTAATAGTCGCCGACCAGGCAGCCGTAAGGTTCGCCGCCGAACTGGCCGTACTCTTCTTCGTACAGCTTCTTGAACACCGGGCTCTGGTCCCAGGCGGTGCCCTTGAACTTTTTCAAGGTCTTGTGCAGGTCGGTCTTCGACACGTTGAGCACGCGAATCTTCAGCTGCTCGTCGCTTTCGGTGTTGTTGACCAGGTAGTGCAGGCCGCGCCAGGCGCTTTCCAGCTGCTGGAAATCATCGTGGTGGATGATCTGGTTGACCTGGGCGGTGAGCTTGGCGTCGATGGCGGCAATGATCTGCTCGATCGAGCCGATGGCGTCGTTGGACACCAGGTTGGTCTGCGCCAGCGCCTGCTCGGCCAAGGTACGCACGGCGCTTTCCACCGCTTCCTTGGCGCGTTCGGTCTTGGGTTTGAACTCCTGCAGCAGCAGGCTGGCGAATTCGCTCGGGTCCTGGGTGGCGCCGGCCGGCTGGGCCTGGGCTTCGCGCAATGGGTCGTTCATGGGCTGTCTCCTCAGGCCTTGGGCTCGTTGTCGACGGGTTTCGGCGCGCTGGCCAGGGCCTGCAGCAGGGCCGGGTCCTTGATGGCCTTGAGGATGATGTCCTCGGCACCGGTCTTGCCGTCCATGTAGGTCAGCAGGTTGGCCAGCTGGGTGCGCGCCTCGAGCAGCTGGTTGAGGGCATCGACCTTGCGGGCCACGGCGGCCGGGCTGAAGTCGTCCATGCTCTCGAAGGTGATGTCCAGGCTCAGGTTGCCTTCGCCGGTCAGCTCGTTGGGCACGTTGAAGGCCACGCGTGGCTTCATCGCCTTCAGGCGCGAATCGAAGTTGTCGACATCGATCTCCAGGAACTTGCGTTCGGCCACCGCAGGCAGCGGTTCGGCCGGCTTGCCGGCGAGGTCCGACAGCACGCCCATGACGAACGGCAGCTGGACTTTCTTCTCGGCGCCGTAGAGTTCGACGTCATATTCGATCTGCACCCTCGGCGCACGGTTGCGCGCGATGAATTTCTGGGAGCTGTCTTTCGCCACGTTGTTCCTCCTGGTCGCCGGTGCGGCGGCGCTGTTCGTTGCGGGCGTCGGTGTTGATGCGGGCCGAGGGCGTCAGTTGTCCTCGGCGCCGCGCAGGTTCTCGAATTGCGACCAGCCATCGGGGATCAGGTCGCGGACAATGGTTGCGAAATCGGCATTGACCAGCCGCTTCGCCCGGTGCAACAGCACCGGCAGCGGGCTGGAGGGCTCGTGGCGCGCGTAGTACTGCAACAGCCGGTCGAGGCTCTGCTGCACATCCTCGCGGCTGTTGACTTCGCCCGGGCGGGCGGCAGGCCGGGCGCTGGGGCTGGTGGCGGCGGGCGGCGCTTGCTCGCTGATGGTGGCCGGTGTGTCGGCGGCGGCCAGGGCAGGGCCTGCGCCGGCCGGGGCGTAGTCGGCGAGCACCTGCTGCACCTGGCGCAGCGGCTGGCGCAGGGCCGACAGGTCGACGCCACTGGCCGAGCCGACCTGGTCGTTGACCCGCTGTTCGATGGCGTCCACCGCCTCGCGGGCCAGTTGCAGGGCCGCCTGGCACTGCTGCAACTGCTCCTCGTCAGCGTCACGCAGGGCGGCGGCCAGTTCCTCGGCGCTGAGCTGTTCGCTGGCGAAATGCTGCACGCCGGCGGCATGCAATGCGGCGCGCAGGGTGACCGGGCCGAAGGCGCGCGAGCGCACCAGCACGGCGTCGCGCAGCAGGGCGATGTTGGTGTCGCAGGTCAGGCCGGCCAGGGCATTGACCCGTACCGTGGGGTCGTTGTCGTCGGCGGCGTCCAGCTGCGGGTGCAGGTACAGCCAGTACTCGGCGAGCAGGTCGCGGATCAGTTCCAGGCTGGCGGCCAGGCCTGGCAGGCCATGCAGGGCGAGGTTGGCCTGCAGCAGAAAATGGGTGATGCGCAGGTCCTTGCTGCGTTGCAGCAAGCGGCTGCAGGCCTGCTCGATGTCGCGCCACTGCGGCGGTTCGGCGGGCTGAACGGCATCGCCCATGACGCGCTCGGGGCGGCCCTGGGCATCACGCTCCAGTTGCAGAAACTCGGCGTCATATTCGAGGTCTTCGCCGCAGGGGAAGTCAGCGGAAACAGCGGCGAGCAACGGCGATGCGTTCACCAGAATTCGATCTCCCTATCGGCCCTTGGTGAGGGCGTGTTCTTGTGCGAAGTTGCAAATGTGAACTGGCGCACAAACTTTTCAACGTGTGCCGAGGTGATATCACGGTGATATTATTTTGGCACTTCGAAGTTGCGCATTTATGGTTTATTTATTCGAGGGTGTCAAGGTAAGCTACGCGCCGCCGAGTGCCTGCTGTGACTTTGTTGGCAGTCGCCGGGCATCGCTTGTCGGTGACTCTGGTTTGGCCTTGGCGATGGCTTTACATACCCTTCATATATTTGTGGTTTTTACCTGGGCCACGTGAATCAAGGGTTGCAGCGATGTTCGAGTGGTTGCGCAAACTAACTCGAATGGATGGATCGACGTTCTAAACGGATGCAAGGAGGCATGATGGCACTTTGCCTAACTATCACCAGCTATCACAAGATTACCCCTGGACAATGTCCGGAAATGCGGCTGGAGAGCGGTGCCATCACTATTGGTCGCGCGGCCGACAATGACTGGGTACTTCCCGACCCGGAGCGGTTGGTATCGTCCCGGCATTGTGTGATCCAGTTCAAGGATGGCCAGTATTATTTGACCGACGACAGTACCAATGGCGTCGAGTTAGTTTGCGCGGGTATTCGTTTGCGTCGTGGTAACAGTGAGCCATTGATGGATGGCGAAGTTATCCGTATTGGTGAATACGAGATACAGGCGCGGATCGACGCGAGCCTGCCCGGCAGCCTCGAGGGCGAGCCCCAGGCGCACAGTTTCGAAGCGCTGATGGCCAACCAGGTGGCGGCCCCGGCCATGCCTGCCCCGGCGATTTCCGGTGCGCCGGCTGCGTTCCTGCAGGGGGCATCGAGCCACGACACGTTGCCTGACCTGTTCGACTTCCTCGGCCCGGCCAGCGTGCCGCCGGTCAGCCAGCCCGACCATGTCCCCGCCCAGCAGCATGACTTCCGTCCGCCAACCCCGCTGACGCCGCCGGTGCCAGCTGCCGCCCCGGCCGCGCCGGGGATGATCCCGGAAGACTGGGACCTGCTCGGCTCGACGCCGGCTGCAGCACCGGCAGTTGCACCAGCTCCAGCCCCGGCCCCGGCCCCGGCCCCGACTGCGGAAACACTACCGCCACCGCCTGCACCGCCGGTGGCAACGGCGGCGGTCGCGCCACCGGCCGCTGCGCCCGCGCCCGCCATGACCAGCGACGCGTTGTTGCAGGCGTTCCTGCGCGGCGCCGGCATCGAGCACCTGCGCATCGACGCCGCCGATGCTGCCGCGCAGATGGAGGCCATCGGCCGCAGCTACCGCCTGATGGTAGAGGGCCTGATCGACGTTTTGCGTGCGCGCAGCAGCCTGAAGGGCGAGTTCCGCATGCAGCAGACCACCATTGCCCCGGTGCAGAACAACCCGCTGAAATTCGCCCCCAATGCCGACGAGGCGTTGCTGTTGCTGCTGCGCCACGGCAACCAGGCGTTCATGCCGGCAGACCAGGCGGTGCGCGAGAGCTTCGATGATCTGCGCGCCCACCAGCTGGCGGTGATGGCTGGCGTGCAGGCTGCCATCCAGCACCTGCTGGCGTGTTTCCAGCCGGCCCGCCTGGAGCAGCACCTGGCACCGGCCGCCGGGCTGGCCAAGCTGTTCGGCGGCTCGCGCCAGGCGCATTGCTGGCAGCAGTTCACCGAGCTTTACGGGCAGATTTCCCGCGAGGCCGAAGACGATTTCCAGGAGCTGCTCGGCCGCGAATTCAGCCGCGCCTACCAGGCCCACAGCAGCCGTGCGCAACGTCGCTGAGTGCACCCCGGAAGCCCAAGGTACGTCATGAGGACAAGGATGAAAGCAATACCACTGGTAGCCGCCCTGAGCCTGGTGCTGCTCGCTGCCTGCAGCAAGGACACGCCTGTTGCCGCGGTCGCCGACGAGGTGCCGGAGCGCGCCGCCGTGACCCTGTATTTCAGCGCCGCCGCCGGGCTCAACCCGGGCCCTGGTGGCGCCCCGGCGCCGGTACGGGTGCGCCTGTTCGAGCTGAAGAACAGCGCCGCCTTCGCCCGCGCCGACTACTTTGCCCTGGCCGAACGCGCCCAGGCCACCCTCGGCGCCGACCTGATCGACCAGGACGAAGTGCTGTTGCAGCCCGGCGGGCAATTGCGCCTGGAGCGCCCGCTGGACCCCGCCACGCGCCACATCGGCCTGGTGGTCGGTTATCGCGAGATCGACCAGGCCCAGTGGCGCAGTGTGCTGCCAGTGCCGCCGCGCGACTACCAGATCAGCCTCGATGTGCGTGATGTGCGCAGCGCCGAGGCCACCCCCCAACCTGAACCTGCCCGCTAGGCAATCGGAGCCCCCATGTCCTGGAACAATCGCGTGGTCTGGTCGGAAGGCATGTTCATCACGACCCAGCATTTCCAACAGCACGACCGCTACCTCGAACACCTGGTAGATGCCCGCAGCCGGCCCTTGAGCGCGGCTGCCTGGGGCTTTTCCGAACTGCTGCTCGACCAGGGCCTGCTCGCCCAAGGCAAGGTGGCGATCATCAGTGCCCGCGGCCTGCTGCCCGACGGCACGCCGTTCGACATCCCCCGCGACGACCTGCCGCCGGCGCCGCTGGAGGTGCCCGACGCACTGCGCGATGGCGTGGTCCACCTGGGCCTGCCGCTCAAGCGCGCCGGGGCCCGCGACACCGTCGACGAAGGCGAGGCCAGCGCCGGCGCCCGCTACATCAGCCGGGTCAGTGAAGTGCGTGACGACAACGCACCGTTCGAGAACCGTGCCGCGCTGGCCCTCGGCAGCCGCGCCTTGCGCCTGCTGCTCAGCGAGGACGGCCTGAGCGACTACGCCGCCCTCGGCATGCTGCGCATCCGCGAAAAGCGCGCCGACCGTGCCCTGGTGGTGGATGACAGCTACATCCCGCCGTTGCTTGACGTCGCCGCCAGCCAGCAGTTGTCCGGCTTCTGCGGCGAGTTGCTGGGGCTGCTGCACCAGCGTGGCGAAGCGCTGGCCGGGCGGGTGGTCGCCTCGGCCAACGGCGGGGCGTCGGAGATTGCCGACTTCATGCTGCTGCAACTGGTCAACCGCGCCCAGCCGCTGGTCGAGCATCTCAACCAGCTGAGCCCGCTGCACCCCGAGCGCCTGTACAGCGAACTGGTGGCGCTGGCCGGCGAGTTCGCCACCTTCACCCGTGATGGCCGGCGCCCGCACAGCTTCCCGGTGTACCAGCACGACGACCTGGCAGCCACCTTCGCGCCGGTGATGAACGCGTTGCGCGAGGCCCTGTCGACGCTGATCGACAGCAAGGCGGTGGCGATTCCGATCGTCGAGAAGGCCTACGGTATCCATGTCGGCATGCTCGCCGACCGCAGCCTGCTCGACAGCGCCAGTTTCATCCTCGTGGTGCGCGCCGACGTGCCCAGCGAGACCCTGCGCAGCCGCTTCGGCCAACAGAGCAAGATCGGCTCGGTGGAGCACATTCGCGACCTGGTCAACCTGCAACTGCCGGGCATCGGCCTGCTGCCGTTGCCGGTGGCGCCACGGCAGATTCCGTTCCACGCCGGTGCCACCTACTTCGAACTCGACCGTGGCAGCGAACACTGGAAGCAGCTGCAGCATTCCGGTGGCTTTGCCTTCTACGTCGCCGGCGAATTCCCCGGCCTGAGCCTGGCCTTCTGGGCCATTCGAGGATAACCCGCGATGCACCCGGACGATCCGCTGGCCAACGACCGTACCCAGTTCATGCCGCGCCCCGGCGGCCGCGCCGCGCAACCGGCCCCGGCACCCGCGCCGTTGCAGGTGCCGGCCGAGCCGCTGGCGCCCGGCCAGGGCGTGGGCCTCAACCCGCTGGAGCAGGCCGCCGGGCCGTTGCTGGCCTTGCTTACCCGCCTGCGCAACACCATCGCCCACTCGGCGCCGGCCAGCCTGCGCGCGCAGTTGCTGGCCTACCTGCGCCAGTTCGAGACCCGTGCCGAAGCTGCCGGGGTGGCGCGCAACGAGGTGCTGCTGGCGCGCTACGCACTGTGCACCGCGCTGGACGAGGCGGTGCTCAGCACGCCGTGGGGCAGTGCCAGCGACTGGAGCCGGCAGAGCTTGCTGATCACCGTGCACAACGAGGCCTGGGGTGGCGAGAAGGTGTTCCAGCTGATGGAGCATTGCCTGCAAAGCCCGCGCGAACGCCTCAACCTGCTGGAGCTGCTGTACCTGTGCACCAGCCTCGGCTTCGAAGGCCGCTACCGGGTCATGAACGATGGCCGCGCCCAGCTCGAAGCACTGCGCGAGCGCGCCGCTGCGGCGATTCGCAGTGCCCGTGGCGAGCGCGAGCGCGAACTGTCGCCGCACTGGCGCGGGGTCACCGTCAACCGCGATCGCCTGGCCCAGTTCGTGCCGCCATGGGTAGGCCTGGCGGTGGCCGTGGCGTTGCTGTTGCTGCTGCTGTTCGGCCTGCGCCTGAAGCTGGCCGCCGATGCCGAGCCGGTGTTCCGTGGTATCCACGCGCTGGGCGAAATCCCGGTGCAAGCCATGGACCGCCCGGTGGTGCAGCCCAAGCCGGTGCAGCGCCCGCGCCTGGCCGGGTTCCTTGCCGAGGACATCAAGGCCGGCCGGGTCGCGGTCGAAGATGCGGTGGACCGTTCGGTGGTGACCATTCGCGGCGACGAGCTGTTCGCCAGTGCCAGCGCCAGCATCAAGGGCGATTTCCAGCCGCTGATGCTGCGCATTGCCGAGGCCGTGGCCAAGGTCAAGGGCAATGTGCGGGTGACCGGGCACAGCGACAACCAGCGCATCGCGACGCTGCGCTTCCCGTCCAACTGGGCCTTGTCGCAGGCGCGTGCCGAAGAGGTCAAGGGCCTGCTCGCCGCGCGCACCGGGCAACCTGAGCGCTTCAGCGCCGAAGGCTTGAGCGACACCGAACCACTGGCGTCGAACGACACCGCGCAAGGCCGGGCGAAGAATCGCCGGGTTGAAATCACCGTGCTGGCGGAGGGCGTCGAGTGAAGGCGTTTTTCAGTTTTGTCATTCGCTGGGTGATCCCGCTGCTGGGCCTGATCGCCCTGAGCCTGATCATCTGGTTCGTCGGGCCGTTGCTGGAAGCGCTGACGCCGCCCGCACCGCGCTGGCTGCTGATCGTCCTGCTATTCGCCGTGTGGGGCGCCTACCGCGCCTGGCGCATCGTGCAGGCGCGCCGGCAGGCTGCCAAGGTCATGCAGAGCCTGGCCGCCGAGACCGCCCCGGACCCGGCCAGCGTGGCCACCGCCGAAGAGCTGGCCGCCCTGCGCCAGCGCATGGACGAAGCCCTGGCGCTGCTGAAAAAGGCTCGCCTGGGCGGTGACGAGCGGCGCAACCTCTACGAGCTGCCGTGGTACGTGATCATTGGCCCGCCCGGTTCCGGCAAGACCACTGCGCTGGTCAATTCCGGCCTGCATTTCCCGCTGGCCGCGCAACTAGGCGAGGGCGCCATCCGTGGGGTAGGCGGCACGCGTAACTGCGACTGGTGGTTCACCGACCAGGCGGTGCTGCTCGACACCGCCGGCCGCTACACCACCCAGGACAGCCACGCCCAGGTCGACAAGGCGGCCTGGCTGGGCTTCCTCGACCTGCTCAAGACCCAGCGCTCGCGCCGCCCGATCGACGGTGCGTTCATTGCCATCAGCCTGTCCGACCTGCTGCTGGGCAGCGACGCCGAGCGTGCCGCCCATGCTGTGGCGATCCGCGCGCGCGTCCAGGAGCTGTACAGCCAGCTGGGTGTGCGCTTCCCGGTTTACCTGATGCTGACCAAGCTCGACCTGGTGCCGGGCTTCATGGAGTTCTTCGACAACCTGGGCAAGGACGAGCGCGCCCAGGTGTGGGGCATGACCTTCCCGCTGGATACCCTCGAGCAGGGCGCTGATGGCCCGTTGGCGCAGTTCGACAACGAGTTCGGCCTGCTCGAACAGCGCCTTGGCGAGCGCCTGGTCGAGCGCCTGCAACAGGAGCGCGACCCGGCCCGGCGCGACCTGATCTACGGCTTCGTGCAACAGTTCGCCGCCCTGCGCGGCAACCTCAAGGGCTTCCTCGATGGCATCTTCAAGCCCAACGCCTTCGAGGCGCGGGCGTTGCTGCGCGGTGTGTATCTCACCAGCGGCACCCAGGAAGGCAGCCCCATCGACCGGCTGATCGGCAGCATGGCCCAGAGCATGGGCCTGGACCGCGCGCAGCTGGCGCGCCAGAGCGGTAGCGGGCGCAGCTATTTCATCGAGCGGCTGTTCACCGCTGTGGCCTTCGCCGAGCGCGGCCTGGTCGGCAGCAACCCCAAGGTGGAACAGCGGCGCAGGTGGATCGCCCGTGGCGCGCTGGCCCTGAGCGTGGCGCTGGTGCTGCTGGTCGGCACCTTGTGGGCGCTCAGCTACCGCGCCAACCAGCAATACATCGCCGAGGTCGACAGCCGCCTGCAGCCGCTGGGCAAGAGCGTGCAAAGCCTGAGCCCGGCGCAGCGCAACGTGGTCGAGGTGCTGCCGTTGCTCAACGCCGTGCGCCATCTGGCCGACGACCCACCCGGCTGGGCCGAGGGCCTGGGCCTGTACCAGGGCGACATGCTCGAAAGCGAATCGCAAAGCCTGTACCGCAAGCTGCTGATCGCCATTTTCGCCCCGCGCCTGGTCACCCGCATCGAGGAGCAGCTGTACGCCGGCGGCCCGTCGGACTACCTCTACGAAGGGCTCAAGGCCTACCTGATGCTGGCTGACGGCGAGCACTACGACGCGGACTTCATCAAGGCCTGGATCACCCTCGACTGGGAGCGCCAGCTGCCTCGCGACCTTGCCCCTGAGCTGCGCCAGGCCCTGGAGCAGCACCTGGCGGCGCTGTTCGACAAGCGCCCGCCAAATGCCCGCCTGGACCAGCGCCTGATCGACGACACCCGGCGCCAGTTGCAACAGCTGCCGGTGGCCCAGCGCGTCTACGACCGGGTCAAGCGCCAGAAGCTGCCGGCTGGGGTCGAAGACTTCCGCGTCAGCGACGCGGCCGGTCGCGATGCCGCCCTGGTGTTTCGCTTCAAGAGCGCCAAGCCGCTGAGCGAGCCGCTGCCGGGGCTGTTCACCGTGCAGGGTTACCGCCAGGCGTTTCTGGCTGCCAGCCTGGCGCAGAGCACCACGCTCGCCGAAGAGCGCTGGGTACTCGGCCGCGCGCCGGGCGAGGCGGGCGATGCCAGGCGCCTGGCCGACGATGTGCAGCAACTTTATTACCAGGATTACATCCGCCACTGGGACGCCCTGCTCGATGACCTGGACTTCGTGCCGATCACCAGCGTCGGCCAGGCCGCCGATGTGCTGCGGGTGCTGTCCGGGCCGAGCTCGCCGATGAAGCAGCTGCTGCAGGCGGTGGCGCGGGAAACCAACCTGGCGCAGCCGACCACCCTCGACAAGGTCCAGGACAAGGCCCAACAGGCCGGTGTCGACCAGTTGCGCCAGCGCCTCGGCGGCCTGCTCGGCGACGCCCCGCTGCCGGCCGACAGCCCCGCGGCCCGCACGCAGGACCCGGTGACCGCGCACTTTGCCGAACTGGCTGCGCTGGTGGACAGCGGCGAAGGCCAGCCGGCCGCCATCGACGGCCTGCTCACCGACCTCAACGCGCTTTACGTGCAAGTCAGCGCCATGGTCGGTGCCAGCGGCGACGCCCTGCTCGGCGAGGCCAAGAACCAGGCCCAGGCGGCGGCGCAACGGGTTGCCCTGGGCGCGGCGCGCCAGCCCAAGGTGGTGCAGAACCTGGTCAGCTCGGTACTCGGCGCGACCCACGGCGTGGTCATGGGCGGGGTGCGCAACCAGCTCAACGCCGCCTGGGCCAGCGAAGTGCTGAATGTCTACCGCCAGTCGCTCAGCGGCCGCTACCCGATGGTCGCCGGCAGCTCGCGCGACGCCACCCTGGAAGACTTCGGCCAGTTCTTCGGCGTTGGCGGGGTGATGGACAGCTACTTCCGCAAGTACCTGCAGCCCTACGTCAATACGTCCAGCACACCCTGGAGCTGGCAGCCGGGCGCGGCGCAGAAGCTTGGGATCAACAGCAACGTGCTGTACACCTTCCAGCGCGCGGCGACCATTCGCGATGCCTTCTTCCGCAGCGGCAATGGCCTGCAGCCAGGCGTGCGCTTCGAGCTCAAACCAGTGGCGATGGACGCCAGCATCACCCAGTTCCTGCTCGACCTCGACGGCCAGCAGGTCAGCTACGACCACGGCCCGAGCCGCCCGGTGGCGCTGCAATGGCCCAACCCCAACAGCATCGGCGTGGTGCGCCTGGCAATTGCGCCGCCGGCGGCCAGCGGCCGTTCCGGGTTGACCATGGAAGGGCCGTGGGCGTGGTTCCGCCTGCTCGACCAGTCCGACCTGGTGGCCGGCAGCTCGCCGGAGCGCTTCAACCTGCGCTTGCGCGTGGACGGCGCCAGCGTGTCGTACGAGCTGCGTGCCAGCAGCGCCTTCAACCCGTTCCGCAGCCGAGTGGTCAGCGGTTTCAGCCTGCCGGAGCGCCTGTGAACGACGTGGGTTTCTACGGAAAACTGGCCTGTCGCGGCGACTTCGTCAGCCGTGGCCTGCCACAGAGTTTCATCCAGCCCTGGGACCAGTGGCTGGCCGCCGGCATCCAGGCCAGCCAGCAGGCGCTCGGCGAGGGCTGGCTGCAGGCCTACCTGGTCAGCCCGTTGTGGCGCTTTGCCCTGGCGCCCGGGGTGTGTGGCCCGGATGCGGTGGTCGGCGTGCTGATGCCGAGCATCGACCGGGTCGGGCGCTACTTTCCGCTGAGCGTGGCGCAGCTACTGGAGCCCGGCGTGGCGCTCGCCAGCATCGTTGGCGGCGCGGATGAATGGTTCGAAGGGGTCGAGGCGGCGTTGCTGGGCACGCTTGAAGCGGAGGCGACCTTCGAGCATTTCGCGGCAGCCCTGCAGCCTTATCGCGACGCCCGGCCGCTGTTGCAGGGGCCACGGCTGACCGTGGGTGGCTTGCAGCTGCTGGACGGCACCACCGCGCAAGGCCGGGCATTGGCCCTGGCCGAATGCGCCTGTGACGGCATGAGCCTGTGGTGGGGGCAGGGCAGCGAGCGGATCGCGCCAGGCCTGTTGCGCAGCCAGGGCCTGCCACGCAGCGAGCAGTTCGCCGCGTTTTTACTGGGCAGCGAGGTGAGGCCGGCATGAGCAGCGTGCGCTACAGCGCGGCCAGCTACAGCCATGTCGGCATGGTCCGCAAGATCAACGAAGACGCCTGCCTGGAGCTGACCTGGGATGGCCTGTGGGCCGTTGCCGACGGCATGGGCGGGCATGCCGCCGGCGACTATGTCAGCAGCCTGGCGGTGGACAGCCTGCGCCAGTTGCCGCTGATCGATGGGCTGGAGGAATTCACCCAGGCCGTGCGCGACACCCTGGCCCGGGTCAACCGCGCGGTGCGCGAGGAAACCCTGCGCCGGGGCGTGGCGATGATGGGTAGTACCGTGGTGCTGCTGGCCGCACGCGGCGACCGCGCCGTGGGCCTGTGGGCCGGCGACAGCCGCCTGTACCGCCTGCGCGGCGGCCGCATCGAGCGCCTGTCACATGACCACAGCTATGTCCAGGAACTGCAGGACAGCGGCCTGCTCAACGAGGCCGAGGCCCGCGTGCACCCACGCGGCAACATCGTCACCCGCGCCATCGGCGTCGAGGACCAGCTCGACCTGCAGGCGGTGAGCGTGCAGGTGCAGCCCGGCGACACCTACCTGTTGTGCAGCGATGGCCTGAACAAGACCGCCGAAGACCACGAGATCGCCGATGTGCTCGGCCACGCCGACCCCTACCAGGTGGTCCGCAGCCTGGTGCACCTGGGGCTGACCCGTGGCGCGCCCGACAACATCACCGCCGTGGTGGTGAAGGCGAATTGAAGAGCACCCTGAACATGCAGATTCCCGGATTCGACATCGACAGCGAGATTGGCCAGGGCGCCATGGCCAGTGTCTACCTGGCCACCCAGCGCTCGCTGCAGCGCAAGGTGGCGCTGAAGGTGATGGCCGCAAGCCTTGCCGCCGACCCCACCTTCTGCGAGCGCTTCCTGCGCGAAGGGCGCACCCTGGCGCGGCTGTCGCACCCGCACATTGCCACCATCCATGACATCGGCAATGTCGGCGAGCTGTACTACATGGCCATGGAGTACCTGCCCAGCGGCACCCTCAAGGAGCGCATCGCCGCCGGGCTTGCGCCTGAGCAGGGCCTGCTGTACGTGCGGCAGATCGCCCAGGCGCTGGGCTATGCCCACGCCCAGGGCCTGGTGCACCGCGATGTGAAGCCGGCCAACATCCTGTTCCGCGCCGACGGCACGGCGGTGCTCTCGGACTTCGGCATCGCCAAGTCGCTGGATGACCGCACCCAGTTCACCCAGGCCGGTTTCGCCGTCGGCACCCCGAGCTACATGAGCCCGGAGCAGGCGCGTGGCATGGACATCGACGGCCGCGCCGACCTGTACGCGCTTGGCGTGGTGCTGTACGAGATCCTTGTCGGCGAGCTGCCGTACCGTGGCACCGATGCCTTGTCGACCGCACTGGCGCACCTGACCGAGCCGCTGCCGGAACTGCCGATCGAGCATGGGCGCTACCAGAGCATCCTGCGCGGGCTGCTGGCCAAGGACCCCGAGCAGCGCTTTGCCGATGCCGCCGCGCTGTTGGCGGCGCTCGACCGCTTGCCTGTCGATGACCCGGACAGCACAGTGATCCGGCCATTGCCAGTGGCGATGCCGGGCAAGGCTGAGCTGGGCGGACTGACGCCGGTATCCATCGATATCCCGCAGGCCGTGGCTGCGCCAGTCGCCAGCCCCACGCCTGCGCCCGAGCCGACCCGGCCGCAACCGAGTGCGCCAGCGCAAGCCGGCCCGGGCAAACCGGCCAAAGCGCTGCTGGCCGTGGCCATCGCTGCGGCGCTGGGCCTGGGCGCGACCTGGTTGTGGTGGCCGGCGGATAGCGACCAGCCGGCTGCGCCGCCGCCCGTGGCGCAAGCCGCCAGCCAGGCGCAGACGCCGGCCACGCCGCCACTCGCCGCCAGCGAGGACGGCCGGCCATTACTGATGCCGGGCAAGAAAACCCTGTTCCAGCGCGTGCTGAGCAAGCCCGAGGCGCAACTGCTGGCGCGGCCCGGCGACAGCGCGGGTGAGCCCCTGCCGGCGTTCTCGGTGCTGTACGTGTACCAGCGCAAGGACATCGACGGCCAGCAATGGCTGGAAGTTGGCGCCTCCAGCGCCGGCCAGCGCGATGGCTGGTTGCCGGCGACCCAGACCAGTGACTGGAAGCAGAGCCTGGTGCTCAAGTTCACCGAGCGTTCCGGCCGTTCACCGGTGATGTTCATGCGCCAGGCCGATGACCTGCAGCAGCTGCTCGACGACAGCGGCAAGGCCCGCGCCGAGCTGCTCAAGGCGCAGCAGCAGCCGGAACAGGTGCCCCAGGTGCTGGCGCTGGAACCGACCGCCAGCGCGGTGCCGCAGAACCAGTTCTACCTGATGCCGATCTTCGACTACCGCGAAAGCTTCGGTGCCGACGGCCAGCCGGTGCAGTTGCTCAATGTCGCCTCCATCGACCCCGGCAGCCGCGCCCGCAGCCAGGCGGCCACGGCTGCCGGCGCGGCGCTGGCGGCGGACAACCGCTTCCGCACCGGCATCGTCCTGGTGGTCGATACCTCGGTGTCGATGCAGCCCTACATCGACCGCGTGCGCCAGGTGGTCAGCGAACTGCAGGCGCAACTGGCCGCGCGTGGCGAGCTGGACAATGTCAGCTTCGGCCTGGTGGGCTTTCGCAACAGCGTCAAGCGCACCCCCGGCCTGGACTACCTGAGCAAGACCCTGGTCAGCCTGGAGCAGGGCCGCGACCCGGCGCGCTTCCTCAAGGCCGCCGCGCAGGTCAAGGCCACCAGCGTTTCCAGCCATTCGTTCAACGAAGATGCCTTCGCCGGGGTGATGCAGGCCGTCGAGGGCATGGACTGGTCCGGCTACGGCGGGCGTATCGTGCTGCTGGTCAGCGATGCCGGCGCGCTGCGCAAGAACGACCCCTACAGCAGCACACAGATGAACGAGGCCGAGGTACGCCAGGCTGCGCTGAGCAAGCAGATCAAGATCTACGCCCTGCACCTGCGCACGCCAGTCGGGGCGAACAACCATGGCGCAGCCGAAAGCCAGTACCGCGTGCTGACCGCCGACAGCAACCCGCAGATCGGCGACCTCTACGTGGGTGTGCCGGGCGGCGATGTCGGGGCCTTTGGCGAGCGCGTGCGCGAAATCGGCTCGACGTTCGCCGAGCTGGTGCACCAGGTGCGCCAGCAGCAGCCGCAGCCGTTGCCGCAGCTGAACGCCGGGGCAACCCTGGCGGCCAAGACCCAGGCCATCGGTTATGCCATGCACATGGACTTCCTCGGCCGCGCCGGCGCCAGCCAGGCGCCGCAGCTGGTCAGCGCCTGGGCCGCCGACCGCGACCTGAGCAACCCGGCATTGCCGAGCCTGCAAGTGTGCGTGATGCTGACCAAGCTGCAGCTCAACGACCTGCAACAGTCGCTGAAGCTGATCGTCGATGCCGCGCGCAAGACCCGCAGCTCGCCGGGCGACTTCTTCAACGAGATCGCCAGCGCCAGCGCCTACATGAGCCGCGACCCCGGCGCCCTGCGCAAGGGCGCCAACCTGGCCCAGGGCGGGGTGCTCGGCGAATACCTCGAAGGCCTGCCGTACCGCAGCAAGTCGCTGAGCATGACCGAGGACCTGTGGCTGTCGCTGTCGGTGGCCGAACAGGAGGACTTCATCGACGAGCTGGACTCGAAGATCCGCCTGTACGAAACCTTCCACAACGACATGGCCAACTGGGTGCGCTTCGGCAAGGCCGAGCCCGGCGATGCCCTGTACCGTGTGCCGTTGTCGACGCTGCCGTGATGATCAGCCTGCACGGGGTGCGCAAAACGCGCGGGCAGGGCGCCCAGCGCTACAGCCTGCAGATCGACCGGCTGCAACTGGCGGCGGGCGCGCGGGTGGCGCTGGTAGGCCCCAGCGGCTGCGGCAAGAGCACCTTGCTCGACCTGCTGGCGCTGGTCCTGGCGCCGGATGCCGCCGACGCTTTCGTCGTCGCTGGCAGCGACGTGGCCGGGCTGTGGCAGCAGGGCCGCCTGGACCGCTTGGCAGCGCTGCGCAGCCGCCAGCTGGGCTACGTGCTGCAGGCTGGCGGGTTGCTCGGCTTTCTCGATGTGCGCGGCAATATCCGCCTGCCCCGGCAGCTGCTGGGGCTGGCCGAGGACGGCAGCGTCGAGCGCCTGGCCGAGGCGCTGGATGTGCACGATCAACTGGCCAAGAAGCCTGCCGCGTTGTCGCTGGGGCAACGCCAGCGGGTCAGCTGCGCCCGCGCCCTGGCGCATGCGCCAGCGTTGTTGCTGGCCGATGAACCTACCGCAGCGCTGGACCCGGTGAACGCCGAGCGGGTCATGCAGCTGCTGCTGCGCGAGGCCCAGGCACGCCAGGTGACCTGTGTGCTGGCCACCCATGACGAAGCATTGGCACGCCGGGCCGGGTTGAGCGTGCTGCGCATGGCCTGCCGCCGCGATGCCGACGGCGGCGTCACCGCCACACTGGGGCAGGCCTGCTGATGCGCCCGTGGCTGATCGCCGGCCTGGCCTGGCAGGACTACCGCAACGATGCGCGGCTGTCGGCGTGCAGCGTGCTGGCGCTGGTCGCGGTGATCGCACCGTTGTTGGTGCTGTTCGGGCTCAAGTTTGGCCTGGTCGGCAGCCTGACCGAGCGCCTGCAACGCGACCCGGCGGTGCGCGAGATCGTGCCGCTGGGCGGTGGTCGTTTCCGCGCCGATTTCATCCACGCACTGGCGCAGCGACCGGACGTTGCCTTCGCCATCGCCCGCACCCGGCAGATCGCTGCCACTGCCGAGCTGTTGCTGCCGGCACGTGGGCGTGCGGTGACCGTCGAGATGCTGCCGACCGCCGCCGGCGACCCGTTGTTGCAGCAGGTGGCGCCGCCGCAGGGGCTGCAGCAGGTGGTATTGAGCTTTACCGCCGCGGAAAAGCTCGGTGCCACGGCCGGTGACGAGCTGCAGGCCAGCTTCAGCCGCCAGCAGGCCGGCCAGCTGCAATGGCGCCAGACCCGCCTGCAGGTGGCGGCGGTGCTGCCGCTGGCGGCGTTCGAGCGCGATGGCCTGTTCGCCTCCCTGGCCCTGCTCGAGGCGGTCGAGGACTACCGCGACGGGCGCGGCGTGCCGGCGCTGGGCTGGCCGGGCGAGGCCGCAGGCAGCGATGCCCGGCGGGTGTACCCGGCGTTTCGCCTGTATGCCCGGGGCTTGGCCGATGTCGAGCCGCTGCGCGCGTATTTCGCCGAACGCAAGTGGCTGGTATCGACCCAGGCGGCGCAGATCGCCCAGGTGCAGGCGCTCAGCCGCAACCTCGACCTGGTGTTCTGGATCATCACCAGCCTGGCCGTGGCCGGTGCCGTGGCAGCCGTCGCCGCTGGCGCGGTGGCGGCGGTACAACGCAAGCAGCGCGAACTGGCGGTGCTGCGCCTGCTGGGGTTCGGCACGGCGGCGCTGCTGCTGTTCGTGGTGCTGCAGGCGCTGTACAGCGGCGTGCTGGCGGCGGCGGTTGCCGGCAGCCTGTACCTGCTGGCCGAGCAGGGCCTGAACCGAATATTCACGCAGGTGCCCGGCGAATACGCCAGCCATCTGTTGCCGATGCATTACCTCGTTGCGTTGTCTGCGGTGCTGCTGGCCAGCACCGCCGCCGCTGCCCTGGGCGGCTGGCGGGTGACGCGCATCGATGCCAGTCAAGGAATCCGTGATGTCTGAACTTCGCCTTGGGGCTGCGACCCTGTTGTTGACCACGCTGGGCCTGGCAGCCTGCTCGCCAGGCGCCGAAGAGCCGCCTGCCAAGCCGCAGGCCAGCGCTGCCAGCGCCCCGGCACAGGCCCCGGCACAGGCACAGGCACAGGCACAGGCACAGGCACAGGCAGTCGACACCAGCAAGCTGGACAACCCCAAGCCGTTGCCGGGTGACGTCAGCCTGCCGCTGCCGTGCGGCGGCGAGCTGGTGCTGCGCAGTGTCTATGTGCTGGCCCAGGGCAGCCTGGACGACCGCGAGGTCAACCTCGGCTACCCATTCAGCGAGGGCGAGGCCGGCTACCAGCAGTCGTTCATTTCCGGCTACCGGCGTGACTTCATCAACGGCCAGTTCAGCCTCCACGACCTTTCCGCCGACTGGCAGAAAGCCGTGGCCCCGAGCCTGCCCAAGCTCGACCAGGCCGGCCCGCTCAAGCCGATGATGTATTTCATCGGCAAGTACGAGGTCAGCGCCCGCCAATACGCCCAGGTGATGGCCCAGGCGCAATCGTTGGCCAGCGGCGAGCCGGCGCCGGCCTGCCAGCCCGACACCGCGGCGGCCGGGCGCCTGCCCAAGGTCAAGCTGTCGCGTTTCGAGGCCGAGCGCTTTGCCGCGGTGTACAGCGCCTGGCTGCTCAAGCATCACCGCGAGCTGCTGCCGGTCAGTGGCCGCGGCAGCAAGGCCGAGGACGGCGGGGTCGGCTTCGTGCGCCTGCCCACCGAAGTGGAGTGGGAATTCGCTGCCCGGGGTGGCTCGGCGGTGAGCCGCCAGGAGCTGGAAGGGCGCCTGTTCCCGCGCAAGGTGCCGGGCAGTGACAGCGACGGGCCGCTGGCCGACTGGGCGGTGTTCAATCAGGTGGCCGGTGGCACCGGGCAGGCCGCCCGGCTGATGCCGATCGGCACCCGCCTGGCAAACCCGCTGGGGCTGTTCGATGTGATCGGCAATGCCGCAGAGATGGTCCAGGAGTCGTTCCAGCTGGTGCATGCCGGCCGCCTGCAAGGCGCCTATGGCGGCTTCGTGGTCAAGGGCGGCAATTACCTGGAAGGCGAGGGCACCTTGTTCACCGGCATGCGCCGCGAGTACCCGCTGTTCGGCGCCGACGGTACCGAGCAGCGCAACGAGACCACCGGCTTCCGGGTGGCCATCGGTGCCCTGTCGGCACCCCGTTCGCGCTACCAGGAACTGTTCGAGCAGTGGCAGAAACAAGGCCGCCTGACCAGCCTGACCGACGACATCGACGCCGCCCAGGACCCGACCAAGCGCCTGGACAGCATCATCGCCACCACCACCGACCCACGCCAGCAAGCCGAGCTGGGCCTGGTCAACGAAGAACTCAAGCGCAGTGTGTCGCTGCTCGGCCGCCAGCGCGAGGAAGCTGCCGGCAACCTGATCCAGTCCGCCGCGCTGGTGGCCGAGACCATCAACAACTACAACATCCGCCTGACCAACCTGCGCAACACCCAGGCCGAGGCCCAGGCGCGTGGCGACCAGACCAGCGTGCGCATGTACGCCGCCGCCATCAGCAACGGCCGCGCCGCCCTCGATGGCGCGGTGGCGATCTACATCGACAACCTGGCCAGTGGCACGCGCTACACCGATGCGGTGATCCAGGCGCAGTTCCAGCGGGTCAAGGAAGAACTCAACCGCAAGCCGGTCCTGGGCAACAGCCTGGTGAGCCGCGCGACCCTGTTCGTCCGCCACGTTGGGGAGTACCGCCAGAACCGGCGGGCCGACCCGGCGACGATCCTCAAGGAGCTCCTGGCATCGGCCGCGGCGCGGCCCTCGTAGTAGTGGCTTCTGCCTGACGTACCCGCGGTGGGCATGAGGCCCGCCGTTTTAACCAACCACGTGAGAAAGTGACATGTTCAAGACCCTCTTCACGGCTTCCCATGCCCGTTCCGCCCTGCTGCTCGCCGCAGGTTTCAGCACTGTCCTGGTCGCCGGCTGCTCCAGCTCGCCGGTATCCAAGGTAGGTGCCACGACCAAGGTCGAGTACTACCCGAGCTGCTACGAGCCGGTGCAGCACCTGCGTTCCACCGACGGTGACATGACCCGCTCGGTGGCCAGCGGTGCGGTTATCGGTGCCCTCGGCGGTGCCCTGACCGGCGCCCTGGTCGACGGCGACAACCGTGGCCGCAATGCCGCCATCGGTGCAGCAGGTGGTGCCCTGGTGGGTGGCGCGGCCGGTTACTACACCGAGCGCCAGAAGCAGATCAGCGACGACAAGCAGCGCATCGCCTCGTACGCCACCGATATCGACAAGAGCGCCGCCGACCTCGACCGCACCACGGCTTATGCCAAGGCTTCGCAAAGCTGCTATCAGCGTGAGTTCACCAGCCTGATCGAAGGCCGCAAGGCCAACCGCATCAACGACACCGAAGGGCGCAAGCGCCTGGCCGAGATCGTCTCGGGCCTGCAGGAGTCGAACAAGCTGCTGGCGACCGTCAATGGCCGCGTCGCGGAAAACCTCGACAGCTACACCCAGGCCTACGAGCAGGACCTCAAGCAGGTTGGCGTGGCCCGTACCGACGTAGCGACCGTGGCTGAACCGCCAAAGACCACCACCGGCAAGAAGAAAACCCAGGCCGTCAAGGTGAACAAGGCCGTGCCGCAAGAGGCTGTCGCCACCGAGAAGACCCTGCAGAAGGCCACCACCAAGAAGGCCGAGGCGCAACAGGTGGCCAACGCTGGCGTGGACCAGGTCAACAAGATGTGCCGCAGCCCCGACATGGGTGACTGGGCGCCGGTACCGTGCCCTAACGTTTAACCCCACGCTGCGTTGCGCTCGCGCCGCTGCACCCGCAGCCCGTGTGCAGATCGCCTGACCTGCCCGGGCCGCAGGTGCGCCGGCGCAGCGGCTTTTTGAAACAAGGAGAGTTGTCGTGACTGACCTGATGACCGGCGTGCTCGGCGGCTACCGGCAGCAAATGGCACGCCAGCGGTTGTTGCTGACCCTCGACCAGCAGAAGCTGTTCAGGGCCATCGATGCCGACCCGGGCATCGTCGGCGCTGGTGTTGTCTACATCGATGCCCAGTACAACGTGATCGTGCTGCGCGAATTCAAGCCGATCTGCAGCATCGCGCCCAAGCGCATCATCCTGCAGGAGGCACCCCCCTACACCTCGCCCGAACAGTTCATGACCCAGCTGCAAACCGGCGCGCGCGAGCGCAAGGTGGTCAGCGAGGCGATGAACGCGACCGCCACCTGCCTGTCGGCGGCGCTGGGCTGGATCGTCATGTTCAGCGGCACCGTCGCCGTGCCGTTCACCGGCGGCGCCAGCCTGGCCCTGACGGCGGTGGGTTACGCTGCGGCGGCGGCGGGCACCGGCCAGTGCATGATGGGCGCGTACCGTGTGTACAACGAAATGAACGACCCGGAGCAGAACGATTGGCTCGACAGCAATGACACCGTGCAGACCGTCATGAGTATTCTCGACGGCGTGGCGCTGCTGGGGGTAGGTGCTTCCGGGGCGAATACGGTGCGTTTTCTGCAAGTGCGCAAGGCGGCTACCGGCAAGAGCTGGAGCGAACTGTTCCACAACCTCAGCCGCCAGCAACGCAAGGCTTTGGCCAAGGAGTTGCTGCTGATCCGCCACCCTTCGCTGACTGCCAGGCAGTTGAAGTTGCAGCAAGCGGCGGGCACGGCGATCAAGCGCTTCACCCCGACGCAGATCCAGCATGCCACGCGGACCCTGATCCAGGATTCGATTGGCGCCTTGTCCGGCTTTGGCAGCAGCAGCTTCGTGCAATCCGTTGCCGTGGGGCTTTACGAGGAGATCAGCGAGTGAGTCGCGGCCAGGAACTGCAGCAATTTCTATCCCGCTATTTCGGCGTTTTCCTCGTTGAATTCTTTCTGTCCTGCCTGGCCATCGGTGGTTGTGTGTCGCTGGTGTTCTCCACCTGGCTGCGCAGCCCCGAGCGGGGGCTGTCGATGCTGGCCCTGGCGCTGGCCTGGGCAGTCAGCGCCGCGTCGCATATCGCCATGGTGCGCGGTTATGCGTGGGGCGTGCGCGGTGTGATCGGCATCAACGGGCTGGCCGTGTTGGCCGTGCTGCCCAGCTATGCCTATCGCCCACACATGGGCGCGTTTGTTTCGGTGCTGGTGTTCGGGCTGCTGGCCTTGCTGGTGATCAATAGCCAGCGCTACCGGGAGATGCGCGTGCGCCTGGCGGGTTACCGTGACATTCGCCGGGCCAACCGCCAGGCGGCAAAAGCTGGCAAGTGATGTTTAGCGAGGCTTCTGTATGAGTGTGCGCCGACTGCGTATGGGGCTGGGTGCCTTGTTGTTGTCACTGCTTGCCGCCTGCAACGGGCACAAGGTCGAGCGCGTGGTGGTTTACCAGAACACCGTCCATCACTGGCGCATCGAGCATGTCGTGGCACAGAACTGGCCGGTGGGGCCTCGGCAGTACTACGAGGTGTTTCTCAACGACCGCTTGCTAATCCTGCCGGCCAAGGTGTTCAACGACGAGCGTGACATTAGCGAGTTCGTTGCAGCGGGTGGTTTCGACATCAGCAACTGGCGCAATGACACGATCATCGTGGCGTTCGAGAACGTGCAAAAGCGCGAAGGCGGCAACGAGCATTTTGTTCGCTCGCTGATGATTACCCCGGAGTACAAGGACGGCGAGGTGATACTGACTGACATGGCGACCCACATGCAGATCGTGGTGCAGCGGGTGGAGGCGGTTGGGGAGGGGAAGTAGCGGTAATGAGCTTTGCATGGCACCGGCTGCGCCGGTGTTCGCGGCTAAAGCCGCTCCCACAGGTATAGCGTGGACCCCAAGCCAGCGCAGTACCTGTGGGAGCGGGCAAGCCCGCGAAGCAGGCGACGCGGTGGATGGCACCGGCTACGCCGGTGTTCGCGGCCATGGCCGCTCCCA
>NZ_PUQD01000041.1 GCF_003331055.1 Pseudomonas sp. AFG_SD02_1510_Pfu_092
CCGCCCCCCCCCCCCCCCCCCCCCCCCCCCCCCCCCCCCGGGCCCCCCCCCCGGGGGGGGGGGGCCCCCCCGGCGATGGGCTGCACAGCAGCCCCAATTTCACAGATTGAAAGCCAGACGGTACTCGCCCGGTGTGGCCCCCATCGCTTGCCGGAACCGGTTGCTGAAATGGCTGGCACTGGCAAACCCGCACAACAGGGCAATTTCCCCCAGCGGCATCACCCCCAGCCGCAACAGCTGGCAGGCCCGATGCAGCCGCCGCGCCAGCAAGTACTGGTGCGGCGGTAAGCCGAAACTGGCGCGGAACATGCGCGCGAAATGGTATTCGGACAGGTTGCAGCGCAACGCCAGTTCACCCAGGGTGATCGGCAGGTCCAGGTGCGCTTCGATGTAATCGACCAGTTGCCGACGCAGGTTCGGTGCCAGCCCGCCTTTCAGGCGCAGGCCCTGGCGCAGCCCGACCTGGTTGAGCAGCGCGTGGTCGACGATCTCGTGCGCCAGGCTGCTGGCCAGCAAGCGCTCGCCAGGCTCGTCCCAGGCCAGGGTGATCAGCTGGCGAAAGCGCGTGGCCTGCTGCGGGTCCTCGAGAAAGGTCGCTTCCTGCAATTGCAGCTCGCGCGGTTCGCGGTCGAGCAGGCGCACGCAGCCCAGGGCGAACTGCGCCTCGCTGACGTACAGATGGGCCAGGCGGATCGCGCCATTGACCACCCAGTTGGATTCCTGCCCGGCCGGCATCACGCAGAGCTTGCCGGGCGCGCCTTTGTCCGCCGGGCGCTGGCGGCGGAAGGTGCCGGTGCCGTCGGCGATGTAGCACGACAGGGTGTGATGGCTGGGTGCCTGGTAGTCGCGGGCATCGTCACGGTTGCGCCACAACGCCGCCGCCAGCCCATCGCCCAGCTGCGCACTCAGCTCCAGCCGCGCGTGGGGCGAGGCGTGCATGGCATTGAACACTTGTAGTTGGGTGAGTGGGGTCATGGGCGGTTCCTCTTGCCTGCCATGCTACTGCGCCTTGCGCTGGCTTACAGCTACCGGCAGGACAAATGCGCAAGTTTGTGCAAGCGCGTGGTGGCCCGGCAGGGGAACACTGACCTGCCTCGGCGAGGGCTGCGCCCTCGATTCGCGGGTGAACCCGCTCCCACAGGGACTGCGCCAGCCTTGCAAGCGGCGCAGTCCCTGTAGGAGCGGGTTCACCCGCGAAGCGCCGGGCACCGATCTTGAAAGGCCCAAGGAACCGTCGCCATGAACCTGTCACTCTACCTGCTCACCGTCCTGATCTGGGGCACCACCTGGATCGCCCTGAAACTCCAGCTGGGCGTGGTCGCCATTCCGGTCTCGATCGTTTACCGCTTCGCCCTGGCCGGCCTGATCCTGTTCGTCTTCCTGCTGCTCACCCGCCGCCTGCAACCGATGAACCGGCGTGGTCACCAGATCTGCCTGGCTCAAGGCCTGTGCCTGTTCTGCGTCAACTTCATCTGCTTCCTCAGTGCCAGCCAGTGGATCGCCAGCGGGCTGATCGCCGTGGTGTTCTCCACGGCCACCCTGTGGAACGCACTCAATGCGCGAATCTTCTTCGGCCAGAAGATCGCCAGCAACGTGCTGGGCGGCGGCGCGCTGGGCTTGTTCGGCCTGGGCCTGCTGTTCTGGCCGGAGCTGGCCCACCATTCGGCCAGCCGCGAAACGCTGTATGGCCTAGGCCTGGCCTTGCTCGGCACGCTGTGCTTCTCGGCGGGCAACCTGCTGTCGAGCATGCAGCAGAAGGCTGGGCTGCGGCCCATGACCACCAATGCCTGGGGCATGGCCTACGGGGCGGCGATGCTGGCGGTGTTCTGCGTGGTCAGCGGCGTACCGTTCAGTGTGGAGTGGAACGTGCGGTATATCGGCTCGCTGCTGTATCTGGTGGTTCCCGGTTCGGTGATTGCCTTCACCGCCTACCTGACCTTGGTCGGGCGCATGGGGCCGGAGCGGGCAGCGTATTGCACGGTGCTGTTCCCGCTGGTGGCGTTGAACGTGTCGGCGGTGGCCGAGGGCTATCAGTGGACGGCGCCGGCGTTGCTGGGGCTGGTGGCGGTGATGGCGGGGAATGTGCTGGTGTTTCGCAAGCCGCGAGCCAGGGTGCCCGGGGTGGTAGTGGCAGCCAAGTAGGTACTGGATTGCCTACACTGGCCTCTTCGCGGGCATGCCCGCTCCCACAGTTACAGCGTTGCAATACTTGTGGGAGCGGGCGCGCCCGCGAAAGGGCCGGTGCAGGTTACAAAGGTATATCAGCCCTTCCACACCTGCGGGTTCACCAGGTCCCGTGGCCGCTCACCCAGCAGCGCCGCGCGCAGGTTGTCGATGGCCCGGTTGGCCATGGCTTCGCGGGTTTCGGCGGTGGCCGAGCCGATGTGCGGCAAGGTCAGGGCGTTGGGCAGCTTGAACAGCGGTGAATCGCTCAGCGGCTCTTTCTCGTACACATCCAGGCCGGCTCCGCGAATGGTGCCGCTCTGCAGTGCCTCGACCAGCGCCGCCTCGTCCACCACCGGCCCGCGGGCGATGTTGATCAGGAACGCGCTCGGCTTCATCAGCTTCAGCTCGCGGGTGCTGATCAACTTGCGCGTAGCAGCCGACAGCGGCACCACGATGCACACGAAGTCCGCTTCGGCCAGCAGTTGCTCCAGGCTGCGGAACTGCGCGCCCAGCTCTTGTTCCAGCGCGGCCTTGCGGCTGTTGCCGCTGTACAGGATCGGCATGTTGAAACCGAAGCGGCCACGGCGCGCCACGGCAGCGCCGATATTGCCCATGCCGACGATGCCCAGGGTCTTGCCGTGCACGTCGCTGCCGAAATGCGCCGGGCCCACCGTGGCCTGCCAGTTGCCGGCCTTGGTCCAGGCATCCAGCTCGGCAGTGCGCCGGGCGCAACCCATGATCAGCGAGAAGCCCAGGTCGGCAGTGCTTTCGGTGAGTACATCGGGGGTGTTGGTCAGGGCGATGCCGCGTTCGTTGAAGTAGTCCAGGTCATAGTTGTCGTAACCGACCGATACGCTGGACACCACCTCCAGCCTGGCCGCGCCTTCGAGCTGGGCACGGCCGAGCTTGCGGCCCACGCCGATCAGGCCGTGCGCCTCGGGCAGCGCTTCGTTGAACTGGGCGTTGATGTCGCCGAGCTTGGGGTTGGGCAGGACCACGTTGAAGTCTTGCTGCAGGCGCTCGGCCATGGCCGGGGTGATGCGGCTGAAGGCCAGGACGGTCTTTTTCATCGGGCTACTTCTCTGCAAGGCGGTTGGGCGGTGGTGGCCTCTTCGCGGGTAAACCCGCTCCCACAGGGATTGCATTGGCCTGAGGGCAGCGCTGTACCTGTGGGAGCGGGTTTACCCGCGAAGAGGCCAACAATGGTTAGCAACCTACCATTGTCCGCCCCCGCAATGCAGCAGCTTTTTAATTGGCGATCAGCACCTGATGGGTTTTCAGGTCTGCCTCGTGCGCCGCGAGGATCTCTGGCAGCGAATTGCGCAGGTACTCGACCCAGGTCTTGATCTTGGCATCCAGGTACTGCCGCGACGGGTAGATGGCATACAGGTTCAGCTCCTGCAGGCGGTACTCGGGCAGCACCCGCACCAGGCTGCCGTCACGCAGGCCGTCGATGGCCGCATAGATCGGCAACACCCCCACACCCATGCCGCTGCGAATCGCGGTCTTCATGGCATCGGCGGTGTTGACCATGAACGGCGAGCTGGTGATGTTGACCATCTCCTGGCCCTCGGGGCCGTCGAACAGCCACTTTTCCAGCGGGATCACCGGGCTGACCATGCGCAGGCAGGCGTGCTTGAGCAGGTCGGCGGGCTTGTGCGCCACACCGTGGCGGGCAATGTAGGCGGGCGAGGCGCAGACGATGCTGTAGGTGATGCCCAGGCGCTGCGACACGAACCCCGAGTCGGGCAGTTCGGTGGCCAGCACGATGGACACGTCATAGCCTTCGTCGAGCAGGTCAGGCACGCGGTTGGCCATGGTCAGGTCGAAGGTCACATCCGGGTGCGATTCGCGGTAACGGGCGATGGCATCGACCACGAAGTGCTGGCCGACGCCGGTCATCGAGTGCACCTTCAATTGCCCGGCCGGGCGGGCGTGGGCGTCGCTGGCCTCGGCCTCGGCTTCTTCCACATAGGTAAGAATCTGTTCGCAACGCATCAGGTAGCGCTTGCCGGCTTCGGTCAGGGCGATGCGGCGGGTGGTGCGGTTGAGCAGCCTCGTTTGCAGATGGGCTTCCAGGTTGGAGACCGCCCGCGACACGTTCGCGGTGGTCGTATCCAGTTGCCCCGCGGCAGCGGTGAAGCTGCCAAGCTGGGCGACGCAACTGAAAGCACGCATGTTTTGCAGGGTGTCCATGGGTCACTCTCGATCTAGAGGACAAAATTGTGTCACGAAGTAACGTAAAAGAGCGGAAAAGTTGCCTTCGACCAAAGGCGGATTATCGCTGTTTTGGTAACAAAGATTCGCAGGAATCCACGCTTATCGCCAGTGCCGCCGCCCCCTAGAATTGCCCGGCCCCTTCACCTCTGCCTCGGGATATCGCAGCTGTGCCGCGTCGCATCATCAGAGCGCTCAATGCGTTCAGTGCCTGTGCCCTTGCCCTCACCTTGAGCGGCTGTATCGGAACCTGGGGCATTGCCCCGCAAAGCAAGACGCTGCAAGCCAACTCCCTGAGCACCGACGCGGCCATCCGCGCAGCCGCCACCGACGCCCACTGGCCGGACCAGCAGTGGTGGCAGGCCTATGGCGACCCGCAACTGGACCGTTGGGTGGCCCTGGCCATGGCCGGCAGCCCGAGCCTGGCCATGGCGGCGGCACGGGTGCGTGAAGCCAAGGCCATGGCCGGCGTGATCGAATCGGCAGAAAAGCTTCAGGCCGATGGCCAGGTCACGCTCAAGCGGCACAACTGGCCTGAAGACCAGTTCTACGGCCCTGGCGCGTTGTCGGGCGCCAACACCTGGGACAACAACGCCGCCATCGGCTTCAGCTACGCGCTCGACCTGTGGGGCCGCGAGCGCAATGCCAGCGAGCAGGCCGTTGACCAGGCACACATGAGCGTCGCCGAGGCCCGCCAGGCACAGCTCGAGCTGCAGAACAACGTGGTGCGCGCCTACATCCAGCTGAGCCTGCACTTCGCCCGGCGCGATATCGTCAAGGCCCAGCTGCAGCAGCAGGAACAGATCCTGGCCCTGGCCAAGCGCCGCCTGGAGGCTGGCATCGGCACCCATTTCGAAGTCAGTCAGGCCGAAGCGCCGCTGCCGGAAACCCACCGCCAGCTCGACAGCCTCGATGAAGACATCGCCCTGACCCGCAACCAGCTGGCCGCGCTGGCCGGCAAGGGGCCGGGCGAGGGCGCGCAGTTGCAGCGGCCGAGCCTGGCCCTGGCCGCGCCGTTGAAACTGCCGTCGAACCTGCCCGCCGAACTGGTCGGCCAGCGCCCCGATGTGGTCGCCAGCCGCTGGCAGGTGGCCGCGCAGGCGCGGGGTATCGACGTCGCCCACGCCGGCTTCTTCCCCAATGTCGACCTGGTCGGCAGCCTTGGTTTCATGGCGACCGGTGGTGGCCCGCTGGAGTTTCTGACCGGGCGCAAGTTCAACTACAACGTCGGCCCGGCCATCAGCCTGCCGATCTTCGACGGTGGCCGCCTGCGCTCCCAGCTGGGCGTGGCCTCGGCCGGCTATGACATTGCCGTGGCGCACTACAACCAGACCGTGGTCGGCGCGTTGAAGAACATCTCCGACCAGCTGATCCGCCGCGAGTCGATGAAGCAACAAGCGCACTTCGCCGCCGAATCGGTCGCCGCCGCACAGAAAACCTACGACATCGCCATGGTCGCCTTCCAGCGTGGCCTCACCGACTACCTCGAAGTGCTCAACGCGCAGACCCTGCTGTTCCGCCAGCAACAGGTGCAGCAGCAGGTGCAAGCGGCCCGCCTTGGCGCCCATGCCGAGCTGGTCACCGCCTTGGGTGGCGGCCTGCAGGCCGGCCAGGATGTACCGCCGCAGCAGCGCCAGGCGGCGCCGAAAACCCCGGCCAGCCTGGCCATTTTCGACCAGCAGCCGGATAACGCCGAATGAGCACTTCCAGTTTGCCCGTGCGCTGGTTGCAAAGCCTGGAATGGCGCCGGGGCTTCTTTGCCTGGGCGCGCACCGACGGGGTCACCTGGGTGTATATCTTCAAGGTGCTGGCCGCAGCGTTCATCACCCTGTGGCTGGCCATGCGCCTGGAGTTGCCGCAACCGCGCACGGCGATGATCACCGTGTTCATCGTCATGCAGCCGCAAAGCGGGCACGTGTTCGCCAAGAGCTTCTACCGGGTGCTTGGTACCTTGGCCGGCTCGGCGATGATGGTGGCGCTGATCGCCATCTTCCCGCAGAACACCGAGCTGTTCCTGCCCAGCCTGGCCTTGTGGGTGGGCCTGTGCTCGGCCGGGGCCATGCGCTACCGCACGTTCCGCGCCTATGGCTTCGTGCTGGCCGGCTACACCGCGGCAATGATCGGCCTGCCGGTGCTGCAACACCCCGACCAGGCGTTCATGGCAGCGGTATGGCGGGTGCTGGAGATTGCCTTGGGCATTCTGGTATCGACCTTCGTCAGCGCCGCGATCCTGCCGCAGTCGGCCAGTGCCGCCATGCGCAACGCCCTGTACCAGCGCTTTGGCGTGTTCGCCGGGGTGGTGGTGGAGGCCTTGCGTGGCGACAGCCAGCGCGACCGCTTCGAAACCAGCAACGTGCGCTTCGTCGCCGAGGCGGTGGGCCTGGAGAGCCTGCGCAACGTTACCGCCTTCGAAGACCCGCACATGCGCCGCCGCTCTGGCCGCCTGGTCCGCATGAACAGCGAGTTCATGGCCATCACCACCCGTTTCAATGCCTTGCATCGGTTGCTGGAGCGCCTGCGCGCGCGTGGCCCGCTGCAGATCGTCAGCGCCATCGAGCCGGGCCTGAATACCTTGGTGGAGCTGCTGCAGCCCTACGTCGGCCGGGCGCTGACCGACGCCGATGCACTGCGCCTGACGCTGGAGTTGGCCGCCTACAAGGAAGGCCTGCAGGCACAGGTGCGCGGGTTGCGTGCCGAGTACCTGGCGACCGACCCCAGCGACGCCGACCTGCTCGACTTCCACACGGCCTTCGAGCTGCTGTACCGCTTCGTCGACGAGATGTTCAGCTACGCCGAAACCCACGCCTCGCTGGCCGCGCACAGGCACGAGCGTGAGCAGTGGGACGAGCCCTACGTGGCGCAGACCAGCTGGCTGGTATCGCTGGCCGCCGGGGTGCGCGCCTCGGCGGTGCTGTTGCTGCTGGGCAGCTACTGGCTGCTCAGCGACTGGCCCAGCGGCGCCATGATGACCTTGATCGCGACGGTCACCGTGGGCCTTTCGGCGGCTTCGCCGAACCCCAAGCGCATGTCGTTCCAGATGGCGTGCGGCACCGCCATCGGCGCTTTCGTCGGCTTCTTCGAAACGTTCTTCGTGTTCCCCTGGATCGACGGTTTCGCGCTGCTGTGCATGGTGCTGGCGCCGGTGTTCGTGCTTGGCGCGTTCCTTTCGTCGCGCCCGGCTTATGCCGGCTACGGTGTCGGCCTGCTGGTGTTCTTCGCCATTGGTTCGGTGCCGAACAACCTCACCGTGTATGACCCGTACAGCTTCATCAACGACTACATCGGCATGATCATCGGCATGTTCGTTTGCGCTGCTGCCGGGGCGATCATCCTGCCGCCGAACAGCCGCTGGTTGTGGAGCCGCCTGGAGCAGGAATTGCGCGAGCAGGTGCTGTTCGCCATCAGCGGCCGCCTGCGCGGCATCGGCACGGCCTTCGAAAGCCGCACCCGCGATCTGCTGCACCAGGCCTATGGCCTGGCCGCCGGCAAGCCGCAGGTGCAGAGCCAGTTGATGGGCTGGATGTTCACCGTGCTGGAAGTTGGCCACGCCATCATCGAGCTGCGCAAGGAGCAGGCCCGCGCACCGGTGCACCCGGCCTACGCCGAGTCGCAAGCGTGGCGCCAGGCGATTCGCGTCATGGGCCGCGCCCTGGCGCGGCTGTTCCTGCAACCCAGTGCCAGCAACCATGAGCGCGCCCTGGTCGCGGTGGACCACGCCATTGCCCGCGTGCAGGCCACCGACGAGCCCTTCGCCCGGCACTTCGACACCTCGGTGCTGCGCCGCGTGCAGAGCTACTTGCACTTCATCCGTTCTTCCCTGCTCGACCCACAGTCGCCGCTGGCCCCGGCGAAAGGACTGCACAGTGCTCAGTAAAACCATGCTCCCTGAAATCATGCCCCGTGAAATCGCCTTCCATGGCGTGTACATGCCCACCATGACCCTGATGTTCCTGTTTGCCCTGGGCCTGGCCTGGGGCCTGGACCGGTTCATCGCCAGCCATGATGGCTACCGCTTCTTCTGGCACCCGGCGTTGCTGCGCCTGAGCCTGTTCGTCTGCCTGTTCGGCGCCCTGGCGCTGTCGCTCTACTGGTGAGAATCCTTCGATGAAAAAGTTCTTCAGCCTGATCGCCACCCTGCTGGTGCTGGCCGCTGCCGTGGTGATCGGTCGCCAGTTGTGGCTGCACTACATGACCACGCCGTGGACCCGCGACGGGCGCGTGCGTGCCGACATCATCAACGTCGCCGCCGATGTGCCTGGCTATGTGGTGGATGTGCCGGTCAAGGACAACCAGCGGGTGAAGAAGGGCGACCTGTTGATCCAGATCGACCCCGAGCATTACCAGCTGGCGGTCGACCAGGCCAAGGCCCTGGTCGCTTCGCGCAAGGCCACCTGGGAGATGCGCAAGGTCAACGCCAAGCGCCGCGCCGACATGGACAACCTGGTGATCTCCAGAGAAAACCGCGACGACGCCAGCAACATCGCCAACGCCGCCCAGGCCGACTACCAGCAGGCCCTGGCCGAACTGGCCGCCGCCGAGCTGAACCTCAAGCGCACGCATATCGTGGCCACGGTGGACGGTTACGTGACCAACCTGAATATCCACAGGGGGGACTATGCACGGACCGGTGAAGCGGTGATGGCGGTGGTCGACGAGCACTCGTTCTGGGTGTACGGCTTCTTCGAAGAGACCAAGCTGCCGCATGTGAACGTGGGCGATCAGGCCGAACTGCAGATGATGAGCGGCGAGCGCCTCAAGGGCCATGTGGAGAGCATCGCCCGCGGCATCTACGACCGCGACAACCCGCAGAGCCGCGAGCTGATCGCCGACGTGAACCCGACCTTCAACTGGGTGCGCCTGGCACAGCGGGTACCGGTGCGCATTCATATCGATGAAGTGCCGCAAGGGTTTCTGCTGGCAGCGGGGACGACCTGTACGGTGGTGGTGAAGCCGAGCGAGGGGTGACCGTCGCCGTTACCACCGCCTGGCGCGGCCCCGGAGGAGCGGCCGCATTGGCCAATGACAATGTGTTTGAGCGAGATAGCTCAATCTGCTGCAGTCTCGGCCTCTTGCAGTAATTGGTCCCAGTCGTCCGGCGGGTGGCCGCTATGCAACATCTTCTGAAAGACTTTGTAAGCATCGTCGCTACTGTCGTACGCCCGCTTGCTCGACTCGTCATTGACCCAGGCCAGCACGATGATCCTGCTGGGGGTGTGGTAGCGAAAGAACAATCGGTATTGCTGGAAGAATTTCGCTCTGAACCAGTGCTTGTGATCACCGCCAAGCGTTGCACCTTGTCGGTAATCAGCTTTGGTCGGGTCTTGGGGAATCACATCGAAAGCCAGCCGCTGTATGGCCGCCAGCCGTTTATAGGCGTTCTTTTTTGTGTAGCCTGCAGGGTCTTTCTTCATCTGGGCAAGGACTTGATCGCTGAGCGCGTCCAGCTGGGCCAGAAACAGCGGGTGGGCAAATACGGTCCATCCATTAATTACCAGAGGCTTTCTGTTCGCATCGCTCATTCATCGTCCGCCGACAGAGGTTGATCCAGGTCGACCTCCGCGTCGCCGACAAGCTTGTCGAGACGAGCGATGAGGCCGGCATCGACAACCTGCAGCCGCTCAGGATTGCTGGCGATATCGTGCGCCAGGAAATTCAGAAATTTGCCCAGTACCGGATCGTCCTCGGTCGCCTCTGCGCGGGTGAGTATTACCCCACCGTCAGGGCGAATCGAGTAATGAATCTTGTCACGCTTTTTCAAGCCCAAGGCACGCCGTACCGTTTCGGGAACGGTGGTTTGATAGCGATCGGTCAGCGTGGACTCGACGTCGAGGGAGTTGGCCATGGGCGATGTCCTTGGGTTTGCAACGGTGCTTTCCAAGGTAATGCGATTGCATTGCTGGGTCAATGCACATGCATTGCCATGTGATAAGCGGTCAGGCTACCCCCACCAACACCGGCACCTCCACCCGATCGATCACTTTCGCACTGATCGACGGGTCCAGCATTCGCCCCAGCCGCGACAGGTGGCGGTGCCCCATGATGATCAGCTCGCAGTTCAGCGCCTGCGCCTTGGCCACGATGGCCTCGACCGGCTGCCCGGCCACCATGCAGCCCTGGCAGGCGAAGCCGGCTTGCTGCAATGCCCGCACTGCCTCGGCCACGGCACGGTCGGCCAGGTGCTGTTCCTCGCAGGCGGCGGGGTATTCCTCGAGTTCCTCGGCAGTGTAGGGCGCGGGTTTGTCGTGCACGGCGAAGGTGGCGTCGATGGCCAGCAGCACATGCAGTTCGTGCTCGTCGGGGCGGCAGTAGCGGCGGGCTAGGGTGAGCAGGGTGGTGGCAGCGGGGGAGGCGTCGATGGCGATCAGGACGGGGCTGGGCATTGAAGATCCTTGTTCCGGGCTGGCTGAGTGATTGTCTGTTCCGGCCCTTTCGCGGGTGAACCCGCTCCCACAAGGAATTGCACTGGTTTCAATGCTGGTGTAGCTGTGGGAGCGGGTTCACCCGCGAAAGGGCCGAACCTGCCGCCCATCATTCTTGGCCCAACCCGCCGGCTGAATAAATGCCCCACCACGCACGAGCGCATTGCGTCTGGTGCAATCCAGCAACCTGCTACCATCGCCGTTCCTCACAGCTGTATCGGAAAACAGCCATGCAACTCCCGGACATGAACCTGCTCGTCGCCCTCGATGCGCTGCTCGATGAAGGCAGCGTGGTGGGCGCTGCGCAGCGCATGAACCTGAGCCCGGCGGCGATGAGCCGGACCCTGGGGCGGATCCGCGATGCCCTGGGTGACCCGATCCTGGTGCGCGCTGGCCGTGGCCTGGTGCCGACGCCCCGGGCGCTGGCCCTGCGCGAGCAGGTGGCGAGCCTGGTGGAGCAGGCCGGCGAGGTGTTCCGCAGTGCCGACGAGGTCGACCTGCCCAAGCTTGATCGGGCCTTCAACATCCGCACCAACGACCTGTTCATCGCCCTGTACGGCGCCCAGTTGCTGCGGCGCATGCACGAGCAGGCGCCGCGCACGGTGCTGCGCTTCGTGCCGGAAAGCCCTGGCGGTGATGACGACAGCGTGCTGCGCGACGGGCGGACCGACCTGATCATCAGCTCGACCGTGGACCTGGGGCCGGAGATCAAGGTGCAGAGCCTGTTCCAGACCTACTACGTGGGCCTGGCGCGGCGCGACCACCCGATCTTCGCGCAGCCGATCACACCGGCCAGCTTTGCCGGTTATCCACAGATCAGCGTGTCCCGCCGTGGCCGGGCCAACGGGCCGATCGATGTCGAGCTGGCCAACTGCAAGGTGCAGCGGCGGGTGGCGCTGATTACCCCGAGCTTTCATTCGGCGCTGTTCTCGTTGCCGGATTCCGACCTGATCCTGCCGATGCCGGCGAATATTCTCAACAGCGTGAACAAGCTGGGCTTACCGCTGCGCGCGTTCGAGATCCCGGTGCCGCTGGAGCGGGTGACGGTGCTGCAGGCGTGGCACCCACGGTTTCACAATGACCCGGCGCATCGCTGGTTGCGGCAGACCTTGAAGGCTTGCTGCAGCGTTGATCCTTGAAAGCTTCGCGGGTAAACCCGCTCCCACAGGGATGTGCGGTGCCTGTGGGAGCGGGTTTACCCGCGAAGAGGGCGACTCGGTTTTCCCCTGGATTGCGCCTGACGCAACATAAACCTACCGATAAGTCAGTTTTCGTCAGCATTCGACCTTCTTAGACTTGCTCCAGTCGCAAATTTGTTGCTGGAGATGTCTGTTCATGAGTTCCCTGTCCGCCCCGTCTGCCACGCTGGCCGCTGCCCCCGTGCCGGCCGCGCCTGCGCAGACTGCGTTTGGCCTGCAGGTGGTGGTCGGCTTGTTCGGCGTGTTGCTGGCTGTGTTGTGCGCAGGCCTCAACGAGTCGGTGACCAAGATTTCCCTGGCCGATATCCGTGGGGCGATGGGCATCGGCGCCGACGAAGGCGCGTGGCTGCTGGCGGTGTACAGCGCCGCCTCGGTGTCCGCCATGGCCTTCGCACCATGGCTGGCTACCACCTTCTCGCTGCGGCGTTTCACCATGAGCGCCATCGGCCTGTTCGCCGTGCTCGGCCTGCTGCAGCCGTTCGCCCCCAACCTGCACAACCTGATGCTGCTGCGGGTGCTGCAGGGCTTCGCCTCCGGCGCCTTGCCGCCGATGCTGATGAGCGTGGCCCTGCGCTTCCTGCCACCGGGCATCAAGGTCTACGGCCTGGCCTGCTATGCCCTCACCGCCACCTTCGGGCCTAACCTCGGTACCCCGCTGGCCGGGCTATGGACCGAATACGTCGGCTGGCAATGGGCGTTCTGGCAGATCATCCTGCCCTCGGCGCTGGCTATCGCCTGCGTCGGCTGGGGCCTGCCGCAGGACCCGCTGCGCCTGGAGCGCTTCAGGCAGTTCGACTGGCGTGGCGTGCTGCTCGGCCTGCCGGCCATCAGCTGCATCGTGCTGGGCCTGTCGCTTGGCGACCGCTGGGGCTGGTTCGACTCGCCGCTGATCTGCTGGCTGCTCGGCGGTGGCCTGCTGTTGCTGGTGTTGTTTCTGTTCAACGAATGGTCCGAGCCACTGCCGTTCTTCCAGTTGCGCATGCTGTCGCGGCGCAACCTGAGTTTCGCCCTGGTGACCCTGGCCGGGGTGCTGATCGTGCTCTCGGGGGTGGGCAGCATTCCGTCGGCCTACCTGGCGCAGATCCAGGGCTACCGCCCGGCGCAGACCAGCCCGCTGATGCTGCTGGTGGCCATGCCGCAGCTGCTCGCCCTGCCACTGACGGCGGCGCTGTGCAACATCCGTGCGGTGGACTGCCGCTGGGTGCTGGGCATCGGCCTGGCGATGCTGGCGGTGTCCTGTGTCGGCAGCAGCCTGCTGACCGCCGAGTGGATCCGCGGCGACTTCTACCCGTTCTATCTGCTGCAGGTGTTCGGCCAGCCGATGGCAGTGCTGCCCTTGCTGATGCTGTCCACCAACGGCATGACCCCGCAGGAAGGCCCGTTCGCTTCCAGCTGGTTCAACACCGTCAAGGGCCTGGCCGCGGTGATCGCCGGTGGCCTGCTGGACGCCCTTGGCACGCTGCGCCGGCATTTCCATTCCAACCACCTGGTAGACAGCCTGGGCAATGCCCCGCTGATCGACGATAACGCTGCCGGCCTGGCCAGGCGCATCCACGACCAGGCGCTGGTGCTGACCTCGGCCGACCTCTATCTGGTCATGGCCTGCATTGCCGTGGCCCTGATCTGCCTGATTCCTTTCGTGCCTACCCGGGTCTATCCGCCGCGCGCGGTGGCCTGAACCCTGGATGAATTCGAGAACCACTGAAATGACCAACAAGCGCAAAACCCTGTTCATCGGCGCGGTGCTTGCCGTGGCCGTCCTGGCCGGCATCGTCGGCCCCTGGATGTTCGGCAGCGACCAGCGCCAGAGCACCAATGACGCCTATGTAATCGCCGACTACACCGTGGTCGCGCCCAAGGTCGCCGGCTTCATCAAGGAGGTGCTGGTAGAGGACAACCAGCAGGTCAAGGCCGGGCAGTTGCTGGCGACCATCGACGCGCGTGACTACCAGGCCGCGCTGGATGCCGCGCAGGCGCAGTTGCTGGTGGCCCAGGCGCAAAGCGCCGATGCCCGCGCCACCCTCGAGCGCCAGGCGGCGCTGATTGCCCAGGCCGAGGCCGCAGTGAAAGCAGCCCAGGCCGAAGCCGCATTCGCCGACCATGAGGTCACTCGCTACAGCCGCCTGGCCGAGCAAGGCGCCGGCACCGTGCAGAACGCCCAGCAGGCGCGTAGCGGGGTCGATCAGGCCCGCGCGCGCCTGGCCAATGCCCAGGCGGCGCTGGTAGCGGCGCGCAAGCAGGTGGATATCCTTACTGCTCAGGTGGCCAGTGCCGACGGGCAGCTGAAGCGGGCAGAGGCGGGGCTGGAAAAGGCCCGGCTCGATCTGTCCTACACGCGCATCACCGCGCCTGTGGACGGCATGGTCGGCGAGCGCGCCCTGCGGGTCGGTGCCTACGTCAACCCGGGCGCCCGCCTGCTGTCGGTGGTGCCGTTGCAGCAAGCCTATGTGGTCGGCAACTTCCAGGAAACCCAGCTGACCCATGTGCAGCCCGGCCAGGCGGTGAGCATCAGTGTCGATACCTTTGCCGGCGAGAAGCTGCACGGCCATGTGCAGAGCATCGCCCCGGCCACCGGGGTGACCTTCGCCGCCGTCAAGCCAGACAACGCCACCGGCAACTTCACCAAGGTGGTGCAGCGCATCCCGGTGAAGATCGTCTTCGATGACGGCCAGCCGCTGCTGGCCCGCCTGCGCGTGGGCATGTCGGTGGAAGCGACCATCGACACCCGTGGCGACAAGCTGCAAGGCACCGAGGTAAGCGCACGATGAAACCGGCATTACGCTTGAGCCCGTTGCTGCTGGCCATGTGGCTGGCGGGCTGTACGCTGGGCCCGGACTTCCAGCGCCCCCACAGCCAGGCCCCGCAGCAGTGGGCGCCGTTGCAAGGCGCGGCAGCGGCCAGCCAGCCGCAGGCCGAACCGCTGGAACTGCGCTGGTGGGACAGCTTCCACGACGCCCGCCTGAGTGCGCTGATTCAGCGCGTTGCCGCGCGCAACCTCGACCTGCAGATGGCCAGCGCCCGCTTGCTGCAAAGCCGCGCCCTGCGCAGCAGCGTGGCTGCCGACGAAACCCCGTCGGTGGATGTGAACGCCGGCTACAGCCGCGCGCGCAACAGTGCCGACGGCCTGAGTGACCCATCCGGCAAGGCCGGCAAGCAAGCCTTCAACCTCTGGCAGGGCGACCTGGTGGCCGGTTGGGAGCTGGACCTGTGGGGCCGTGTGCGGCGCCAGGTCGAAGCTGCCGATGCCACGGTCGAAGTGGCCGAGAACGACCGCCGCGGGGTGCTGTTGGCCTTGCTTGCGGAAACTGCCGGCAACTACATCCAGCTGCGCGCGGTGCAGCATACGCTCGAGGTGACGCACGATAACCTCGAGGTCGCCCGGCACAGCCTGAAGCTGTCCGAAAACCGCCAGGCCGAAGGCGTCGCCACGCGCCTGGATGTGGCCCAGGCCAGTGCCCAGGTCGCCTCGATCGAGTCGCGCCTGCCCAGCCTGGAAGCGCGGCGCGATGACTTGATCAACGCCCTCAGCCTGCTCGCCGCCGAACCCCCGCGCAGCCTGCAGGCCGAGTTGCTGCAGGGCGGTGAACTGCCTGCGCCGCAGCAGCGCTTCGCGATTGGCTTGCCTTCCGAACTGGCCGAGCGCCGCCCGGACATTCGCCAGGCCGAGGCCCGCCTGCATGCAGCCACCGCCAGCATTGGCGTGGCCAAGGCCGACTTCTACCCCAGCATCCGGCTGTCGGGCAGTGTCGGGTTCCAGGCCATGCAGCTATCCGATTTCGGCGCCTGGGATTCGCGCCGCTTCGCCTTCGGGCCGCAGCTGTCGCTGCCGATCTTCGAGGGTGGCCGGCTCAAGGGCACCCTGGAACTGCGCGAGGCGCAGCAGCAGGAAGCAGCGCTGGCCTACCGCAAGGTGGTGCTGGGGGCCTGGCATGAAATCGACGATGTGCTGCGCCTGTACAACGCCAGCCAGTTGCGCCGCGACCACCTGGCTGAGGCGGTGCGGCAGAACCGCATCGCCCTGGAAACCGCCCAGCGTCAGTATGTGGAAGGGGCGGTGGACTTTCTCAATGTGCTGACCGTGCAAGGTGCGTTGCTGGCCAGCGAAGAGCAGTTCATCGACAGTTCGGCGGCGGTGTCGCAGGCGCTGGTAGGGTTGTACAAGGCCCTGGGTGGCGGCTGGCAGGCGTTTGATGAGCGACCGGAAAACAAAGTGTGAAGGTGGGGCCGCTGTGCGGCCCATCGCCGGCAAGCCAGCTCCCACAAGTACAGTGTGAGCCCGGACCTGCGCCATCCCTGTGGGAGCGGGCGAGCCCGCGAAGAGGCCAGCGCAGGCGGCCGAAAATTCAAAGCGGGCGCAACAGGCCGAAGCGCTTGCGTAACGCCCAGTCCAGCACCCGCCGTGGCAGCAAGCGGGCCATCAGCGGCAACGCTGTACTGCCATTCCCCAGCCGCACCACCGCCGGAACCGGCGACTTGCCGACCGCCGCCAATACCCCCTGGGCAAACACCGCCGCCGGGGTCGGCTTGTCCTGCGATGCCCGCGCCCGTGCCTGCACATGCTCGCGCAACGGCCACCACGCCGAATCCGCTGCCAGCACTTGCTCCGCCTGGCGCTGGGCATTGCTGGCGAACTGCGAGGCGATCGCCCCCGGCTGCACTTCCATCACCCGTATACCGAACGGCGCCAGCTCCAGGCGCAAGGCGTCGCTCAGGGCGTGTACCGCAGCCTTCGAGGCGCAGTAGGCGCCGGCGAACGGGGTGACCAGCACGCCGGAGACGCTGCCGATGTTCACCACCAGGCCCCGTGAGCGGCGTAACACCGGGAACAGCGCGCGGGTAACGCCGACCACGGCGAAGACGTTGGTCTCGAATTGCTGGCGCAGAGCGTCCACGCCGCCATCGAGCAACGGGCCCATGGCGCCGTAGCCGGCATTGTTGATAAGGATATCGAGGTTTTGCAGCTCCTCGGCCAGGCGCGCCAGCGCTTCGCTGTCGTTCACATCCAGTTGCCGGGCGGTGAAGCCGGCGGCGTTCAGTTGCTCGACATCCTCAGGTTTGCGGGCGGTGGCCCAGACCTGGTGGCCAGCATCGCGAAAGGCGTCGGCCAGGGCGCGGCCGATGCCGCTGGAACAACCGGTGATCAGGACGGTGGGCATGGTTCGGGGCCTGTTGTCAGGGAGATTGGTTTTTCCTGTGCGGGCCTCTTCGCGGGTAAACCCGCTCCCACAGGTACACCACAGAATTTGAGACTTGTGGAGTCCCTGTGGGAGCGGGTTTACCCGCGAAGAGGCCCGCACAGGCGATACATCAGTTGGCAAACGTACCTTGCAGATGCTCCGCACGAAACTCCAGTGTCTGCGGCCGGTAGCCGGAACGCAGCGGCGGCAGCGGCAGGCAGTCTTTCCACTCGGCCCCCGGCTGCAGTTCGCCCGGCCCACGGTAGCGCGGGGCATTGTAGGTGTTCTCGGCCAGGTTCACCGTGTCGCCCGGCGCATACGCGGCCACCCGCCAGCGCAACTCGGTCAGCGGCACGTCGTTGCCGTTCTTCATGTGCACTTGCAAGGCACGGTCGGCGGGGCAGTGTTCGGGGGCGTAGCTCAGGCGCAAGTCCAGGCGGGCCAGGCGCGAGCTTTCACGGCTGTCCTGCCAGACGACGAACAGGGCCACCAGGCCCAGGCCGCACACGGCAGCCAGCGAGATCGGCAAGGCCTTGGCCGGGTAGCGCAACAGCAGCACCAGCCAGGTGAGGATGAGGAAGGCACCGATGATCATGGGGCTCGCAGACCTTGGTTGCGCAGGGTCCGAGCATCGTAGCCTGAAATGGGAAGGGGCCGCAAAGCGGCCCCTGGTACTGGCTTACTGCGCGATGGTCTTCACCGAAACACCACGCTTGATCGGCGTGGAGGTACGGCCATATACATCCTCGAAACGCTCGATGTCATCTTCGCCCAGGTAGCTGCCGGACTGCACTTCGATGATCTCCAGCGGGATCTTGCCCGGGTTGCGCAGGCGGTGCACCGAGGCGATCGGGATGTAGGTCGACTGGTTCTCGGTAAGCAGGAACACGTTCTCGTCGCAGGTCACCTCGGCAGTGCCGGACACCACGATCCAGTGCTCGGCACGGTGGTGGTGCATCTGCAGCGACAGGCTGGCGCCCGGTTTGACCGTGATGTGCTTGACCTGGAAGCGGCCGCCCATGTCCACCGAGTCGTACGAGCCCCACGGGCGGTACACTTCCAGGTGGTTCTGGGTTTCGCTGCGGCCCTGCTCGTCGAGGGTCTTGACCATCTGCTTGACGCCCTGGACCTTGTCCTTGTGGGCAATCATCATGGCGTCCTTGGTCTCGACCACCACGATGTTCTCCAGCCCGATCACCGACACCAGCTTGCCGTTGCCGTGGATCATGCAGTTGTGGCTGTCCTGCACCACCACGTCGCCCTTGGTGACGTTGCCGTTGTCGTCCTTCTCGTGCACTTCCCACAGCGACGACCAGCAGCCTACGTCGCTCCAGCCGGCCGACATCGGCACCACACAGGCGCGCTGGGTCTTTTCCATCACCGCGTAGTCGATGGAGTTGTCCGGGCAGCAGGCGAAGGTGGCTTCGTCGATGCTCAGCACATCACCGTCTTCCTGGCTGCGCTCCAGGGCCAGCACGCAGGTGTCGTAGATGTCGCCATCGTGCTTTTTCAGCTCTTCGAGGAAGCGGCTGGCGCGGAACAGGAACATGCCGCTGTTCCAGAAGTAGCCACCGGCCTGGACGAACTCGGCGGCGCGTTTCTCGTCGGGCTTCTCGACGAACTGCGCTACGCGTGCCACGCCTTCGGGCAGCAGGGCGTCCTGGCTGGAACGGATGTAGCCGTAGCCGGTTTCCGGTTTGGTCGCCGGCACGCCGAACAGCACCATCTCGCCGCGCTCGGCGGCCACGGTGGCCAGGGCCAGGGCGCGTTGCAGGGCCTTCTGGTCATCGATCACGTGGTCGGCCGGCAGCACCAGCATCAGCTCGTCGCGGCCTTCATTGACCAGCTTCATGGCCGCCATGGCCACCGCCGGCGCGGTGTTGCGACCGAACGGCTCCATCAGGATGCCCTGGGTTTCCAGCTTCAGCGCGGCCAGCTGTTCCTGGACGATGAACTTGTGGTCCTTGTTGCAGACCACGATCGGCGTGTCCATGCCTTCGAACACCAGGCGCTCGAGGGTTTGCTGGAACAGGGTGTGTTCACCGGTCAGGGCCAGGAACTGTTTGGGGAACTGCTTGCGCGACAGAGGCCACAGACGGGAACCGCTACCACCAGAAAGAATTACCGGGATCATCATGTTTCTCCAATAGTCGTTGAGAGGCAGGGGCAATCAGTTGCTAGCCACGGGGCGAGTTACCCACACCGGCGACAAGGTGTTGCCGGAACCCGTTACGTACAGCACTGCGGCTTCGCCGCGCTCCAGGGCGACGGGTTTCACGTCACCCACTTTCTTGTCTCCTTGGTACAGCGCCAGGTTGACCTTGACCGGGTTGATTTCACGCTCGCCACGGCTGTTGGCGGCTACCGGCTTGACCACTTCGGTCTTGCCGTCGGCGGTCTTCAGGGTCAGTTGCTGGTCGCTCAGGTTCTGCACGCGAACCAGGGCCTTCTGCTTGTTCTTGAACGGCGGTTCCTCGATCAGCTTCGGCGCGCCGCTGGCGCTGTTGACCAGGGTGTAGTACTTGTCCGAGGCCAGCTTGACCGGCACGCTCTTGCCGCCGACCTGGGCGGTGTAGTCACCCCCTGGCAGGAAGCTGAAGTCGCTGCTGGCCTGGGCGCCAACCTGCTTGATCTGGGTGTTGCCGACCGACGCTGCGGTCGGTGCGCTGGAGGCGTTGAACAGGCGTACGAAGGTCGAGCCCTTCGGTGCGCTCGGGCCGTACAGCGCGGCGTCGGCGCCGGCGAAGGCCTGCATCGAGGCCAGGGACAGGCCGGCCGCGAGGGTGAGGGCTTTGGCAACGGAAGTCTTGGTAGTCATTTGCGTGTTCCTCTCTTTATCAGTGGTTCGTCCGGGTGGACGACAAGGCCAGGTTTTCTTCGGATTTACGGGAGTTCTTCAGCTGCGCGATCCACTGCGGGTCGAAGCTGCTGAGGTCGTTTTTCATTGGCAGATAACGTTCGGGGAATTCCCACACCACCACTTGTGGCGCGGCGTTCTTGAAGGCATCGCTTTGCAGGTACTTGAGCATCGGCAGCAGCGGGCCATGGCCGTCCTCGGCGTAGTTGGCCACGTCGCTGCGCAGCGCCTGCTGCAGCGCGCCGAGGAAGTTCCAGTGCGGGTTGGCGCTGTAGCTGGTGCCTACCAGTGCCACCGGGATCTGCGTGTCGGCGAACAGCGCGTCACCGCCTTCACCCTCGGCCGCGGCCGGGCGGGTGGTGCGCTTCTGCAGGTTGTCCGGCGCCGGCAGCAGGTTGCTGAACAGCGGGTCCAGTGGCAGGAAGTTGGTCAGGTCGCCCTTGTACGGTGCGGTGCTGCCGGCTTCGGTGATGAACGTTTGTGGCTCACCGTTGAGCAGGCTCTGGCGGCCGACCGCTTCGGCCAGGGCCTGGGCGGCGACTTCGGCGCCCATTGGCGTCCAGTGGGTGTCGGTGCGCAGGAACACCTGGCCACGGGCCTTGGCCTGCTCCATCGGCGCCATCAGGTCCGGGGCGAACACGTTGGCCTGGCGCGCCTGGGCATGGAACCGGTTGTACAGGTCATCGTGCAGGCTGGTCGGCAGCTCCTTGCCCAGGTACTCGGCGTACACCCGCGCCTTGGCCGGCACGATCGCCAGCACCAGCTGGCTGCCGTGCTGCTGCAGGGTGTCGCGCACGCCACGGATCAGCGCCAGGTTTTCTTCCATCAGTTGGTCGGCACCGGCGGTGGGCTTGAACTCTTCGTCGCTGAACAGCCACTGGTCGCGGCCCAGTACCACGCCGGGGCGGCCTTCGTTGAACAGCTTGAAGTCCATCGCCGCCCACAGGTTGGTGCCCAGGCGCTTGATCGGGAACTGCTCGTCGTAGTGGGTCTCGGCGGCCTTGGCCAGCTTGCCGTTGAGCAGGGTCATCTGCTCGGTGCGCTGGAAGCTCTGCAGGCCACCGGTGGACCACACGCCCATGCCCACCAGCAGGCCGAGGAACGACAGCGAATAGGTAATGCGTAATGTCCGGGTCATGTCATCTACCTCAGAACTGGAAGTACAGGAACGGCGAGTAGCTCTGCGCCGAAAGCTTGAGGATCGAGGCCACGAACAGCAGCAGTACCAGCGCGCGGGTCATGACCCGGGTCCAGTCCAGGCCGATCGAGCCGTCGCTGTTGACCTGCACCGGGGTGGCCTTGGGCGTTGGCCGGGCGTTGCGGTAGAAGTCGCGCAGGCCGAAGTACGCCAGGGTGATGTAGGCGACCACCAGGGTGGCGATCTGCAGGCCGGTGAGCTGGGCACGGTTGAGTTCCGACAGCTGCCATTCGCCGAAGCTGAACATGGCGCCGTACATGCGACCGGCCACCTCCAGGTTCTCGGCGCGGAAGATCACCCAGCCGACCACCACCAGCAGGAAGGTGAAGGCCCACTTCACCGGGTTGAAGCGCTGCGGGTTGGTGTCCAGGCCCAGCGCGCGCTCGATGGCCAGCCACATGCCGTGCCAGGCGCCCCAGATGATGTAGGTGAAGTTGGCGCCGTGCCACAGGCCGCCCAGCAGCATGGTCAGGAACAGGTTGCGATAGGTGTTGAAGGTGCCTTTGCGGTTACCGCCCAGGGTGATGTACAGGTAGTCGCGCAGCCAGGTCGACAGGCTGATGTGCCAGCGCCGCCAGAACTCGGTGATCGACTGGCTGATGTACGGCTGCTTGAAGTTCTCCATGAAGCGGAAGCCCATCATCAGGCCCAGGCCGATGGCCATGTCGCTGTAGCCGCTGAAGTCGAAGTACAGCTGCGCGGTGTAGGCCAGGGCGCCGAGCCAGGCGTCGCCGGTGGTCGGGTTCTGCAGCGCGAAGCAGTGGTCGGCCACCACCGCCAGGGTGTCGGCGATGAACACTTTCTTGATGAAGCCCTGCATGAAACGGGTGCAGCCTTCGGAGAACTTGTCCAGGGTGTGGGTGCGGTTGTTGAACTGGTCGACCAGGTCCTTGAAGCGCAGCACGGGGCCGGCGATCAGGTGCGGGAAGATCGCCACGAACGCCGCGAAGTCGATCAGGTTGCGGGTGGCCGGGGTGTCGCCGCGGTACACGTCGATGATGTAGCTGATCGACTCGAAGATGTAGAACGAGATACCGATCGGCAGTAGCACGTGGGTAAGGATGAACGGCTCCAGGCCGAACGAGGTGATGATCGCGTTCAGGCTGTCGACGCCGAAGTTGGCGTACTTGAAGTAGCCGAGGATCGCCAGGTCGACGCCGACGCCGAGCAGCAGCCAGCGCTGCGCCGGCTTGGTGCGCACACCGGCGGCACCAACTTTCAGGCCGATCCAGTAGTTCCACAGGGTGACCCCGGCGAACAGGGCCAGGAAGTCCACCCGCCACCAGGCGTAGAAGATGTAGCTGGCGACCAGCAGCAGCAGGTTGCGATAACGTTGCCCGCTCAAGTAGTACAGGCCGAGGAAGATCGGCAAGAACAGGAACAGGAACACGTTGGACGAGAAGACCATCCCGGTTCTCCTTTTTGTTCACAGCATCCGGGGCACAGCGCCCCCCAAACCCCCCAGTGCAACACCGGAAGGCAACCTAGTAGCTCTGTGGGAGCCAGCTCCCACAGTTGTCACACCCGAATCGGGGTTGTTACTTCTTGCTCTCTGCGCTCGGGTCGTAGACCCGGGTCAGATCGCCACCGAGCCGGAAACTGTTGAACGGCTGCATGTCGTGCTTGCGTTCGAGGGTGTCACCCACGCAGCGGTACAGCGCGCACCACGGCTCGAGCCAGGAGTACTTGCTGTCGATCTTCAGGTCGCTCATGTCCTGCTTCTGGCCGGCGCGTGTCTTGAAGTGGCTGGGGTCACGGACACCTGCCAGCACGCCTTCGCCCAAACGCTGCAGGGCGAAATTGTTCTCGCTGCGCAGGTCGACACCATTGGCCTGGGCGAAGCTGGCGATCATCGCCAGCGGCGGCAGCGCGTAGTTGTGGTAGGCCAGGGCGCGTTGCTTGCGCTTGATTTCATTGGGCAGGAAGCCTTGCTCATCCACCTGGTTGGCGCCGACCTTGAATTCCTTCACGGCCCAGTCGAACAGGTCGCGACGGTCGGTGGCCACGGCCGTGGCCATTACCGACCAGGCTGCCCAGTAGCTGTGGTTGTTGATCTTCTCCAGCGGCAGGTCGCTCCAGTCGCGCACGGTCTGTTCGGCGAGGCGGGCGAGCCACTTCTCGATCAGCTCGGCCTCGGCCAGGTGCGCAGCCAGCGGCTGCGAGTTGGAGAACTTCAGGCGCAGCCACGACCCGCTCATGCTGCCCAGCGCCCATTTGCGCATGGACTTGCCGGTATGGTTGTAATCGGTGGACAGCAGCGCATCGGCACGCGCCCAGGTGCCCAGCCAGGTCAGGGCGCAGTCGAGTTGTGCCGGGCGGCCGTCACGCATGTACTGGCCGACCATCTTGCTCACGCCCTTCTCGAGCGTGGTGATGTCCTCGGTCGACTTGCGGAAGGCTTTTTCCGAGGCAACGTTCAGCGTTGCCCGGGCCTTGTCCGAACCTTCGTACTTGCTGCGGAACTGCAGCGCGCCGGTGTAAGGCTTGGGCGCGGCTTCGCAGCGGAAATTGCCGTCACCGGTCTTCAGCTTCTCGATGCCCTCGTAGTACCCCTGCGGTGGCACCAGCGCGGCCTGCGCGGCAGCGCCGAACAAGGCCAGGGTGAGCAGGGCAGGGCGCAGGATTCGCTTGAGCTTGGTCATGATCGCCTCACTGGCCGGCCTGCGCAGTCTGCGCGGGCGCGGCGAAGTTGTTGCGTTTGCAGAGCTTGGCCTCGACCTTCTGGGTGCCGCTTTCCGGCCCTTGGACCTCGAACGCGAGCAGGCTCTGGCTGGCCCAGTCTTCGTCTTCGCGCATCTGGAAGACGAAGCGCCCGTCGGTTTCGGAGGTTTCCGGTTTTTCCAGCTTGATGTCCTCGTGACGGCCGTTGAGGTACCAGAGGGTGGCCTGCAGCACCTTCACCGACGGGTCTTCGAACTTCACGTCCATCTGGATGTTGCGGTTGACCAGGTCCTTGAGCACGCCGCCCTTGCCGTTGACCATCAGCTCGTTCTTGCCGGGCTTGAGCGTGGTGCTGGCGCTCATCAGCGCCGGGCGGTCCTCGCAGCCGTCGTCGAGCAGGCCGAGGATCTGCCGCCAGATGGTTTCCTGGTCCAGGCGATACAGCGGCGAGAATTCCCAGATCAGGATCTTCGGCGGGTTCTTCTGGAATTCCTCGCTGCCCAGGTACTGGATCATCGAGCCTTCCAGGCCACCGCCGGGGAAGGCGACGTTGAGCACGTCGGCACCGATGTATTGCTGCAGGAAGCCGGCGAAGTTGTAGTTCTTGCCACTGTGGCTGGTACCCACCAGGGTGATCTGCGCGTTGCCGGTGTCACCGAACAGGTCGTCACCGCCAGCGTCGGAGCCTTTCGGCTCGGTGGCGAACTGGTCCATGTACTGCACCGCGTAGCTGGTGCCGCAAAGCTGGCCGGCGACGTTGTGCAAGGTGCCGGTCTTGCCCATGCGCCCGGACTTCTTGGTTTCGAATTCCTTGCGCGGGATGCCTTCGAAAGCCGGCATGTTGTGCACGGTGTCGGCCACGATCTTGGCTGCGCGCTCGGCGCCATATGGCGTCCAGTGCTGGTCGCCACGGAAGTAGAAGTCCTTGCCCTGGTCGGCAGCGGCCAGTTGTTCGTTGGTCAGCGGCGACAGGTCGGGGACGTTGTAGCCCATGCTGGCGAAGCGCTTGAGCATGGCCTGGTAGTTGCCCAGCGCCTTCTGGTAGTCGAACGCGGCTTTTTCGGCCGGGTTGAGCATGTTGCGGTTCACCAGGCCGCGGGTCGGCTGGTACACCACGACCAGTTCCACGCCGCGCTTCTTGAAGGCGTCGTGCACTTGCTGCAGGCGCTTGTAGCCGGCCGCGGTGGTGTTGAACTCGGTGCGCAGGTCTTCGCGGGTACGGAACAGCCAGTCGCCCTGGGCCTGCACCAGCGTGGTGAAGTTCTGCTGGTAGCGGGTGGTGTAGCGGCTGGCGTCATGCGCTTCAGGGCACAGCTGGCAGCAAGGCTCGGCAGTGAAGGTCGGGGCCTTGACGTCTTCGGCGCGCACGCCCTGGCTGATCGCCAGGAGGGCGGCGGACAGGCCCAGCAGTTTCATCAGGTGTGGAGTCATGGTCTGGGCTTCCTTAATCGATCATTTCGGTCTGGCGTTCGACCGGGTCGATCAGCACAGCCTTTTGCTGGCGTACCAGCAGGTCGAGGATTTCGTCCTGGCGTTCGCCCAGTACGCCGTTGAGGCTGATGCCGCTGGCTTTGCGCGGGGCGAGCATGGACACCTTGTACAGTTCGACCGACAGCGGCGAGTCGATCGACAGCGGGCCGGAACCGTTGGCGGCCAGTTCGCCGCCAACCACGATCAGCGACACTTTGGTGTCGAACGGGTCGAGGGCGATGTCGCGGTCGGTGTCGGACAGGTCCTTGATGTGGCCGTACACACCCACCAGGCCGTTGGCCATGGCGACGTTTTCGTACAGGCGAATGTTCACGCTGTTACGCACGCGGATGCCGTGGCGGCGGTTGTTGATCAGCTTGTTGCCCCAGATCAGGTTGTCGCCGCTTTCGTATAGGGTGATGCCGTCGGTGTGGTTGCGGTAGATCTCGTTGTAGGCGATCAGGTTGTTGACGCTGTTACGGTCGATCACCACGCCCGAGAGCTTGTTGTCGAAGCTCTTGTTGTTGATGATCCAGCTGTCGTTGACCTCACGCGAGACGATGATGCCGTGCTTCTTCTTGGTGCCGTAGACCGTGTTGCCGGCGATGATCAGCCGGTGCGAGCGGTCGTGCGGGTCGATGCCGTAGACGATGTTGTCGCGGTAGGTGCTGTCCTTGACCACGAAATCGGAGGTCTCGTAGCAGTAGAAGCCGTACCACATGTCGCTGAACTCCGAGCCGATGATCCAGCCGGTGGGTTCGGCACGGCCCATGCGCTTGGCCATGTTCGGCGTGTACTGCGAGATGCTCACGCCGTACGACTTGGACTTGGCATAGCCGAAGCTGGCCATCTTGGTATTGACGATGTAGGTCTCGGTACCGCCCCACGACAGCAGGAACGGGCGGAATTCCTTGGGCGAGCGGAAGGTCGCCGGGCCGTTGTCCTTTTCGCGCCAGCCGGTCACCTGGGTATCGGTGACGAACAGCTTGCCGTCGTTGACCAGGAACGAACCGCCTTCCTGCGACAGGCGCAGCTGTTTGACCTTGCCGTCGATCTCGAGGATGCCCTTCTGCCCGACCACGATCGGCAGGCGCGCCAGGTACACGCCCGGCTGCACTTCGCTGAGGTACTGTTTAGGCACCTTCTTGCTCAGCTCGACCAGGTCGATATGGCCGTCGTCGACGAAGATCGCCTGCGGAATGCCATGCTGGCGCTGGACCCATTCGGCCGCCTTGTTGTCGCCGCCGACGAATTCCTTGAGGGTGTCCTCCTGGAACATGCGGCGCACGCTGACCTTGCCCTTGTGGCGGCGGTCGATCTTCTTCTGCACCGCCTCGGCGGTATAGCCGGTCAGGTCGGGCAGCTTCGGCGGGTCCATGTGCAGCGGTTCGACCGGTGCACTGGAAACCGTATAGGTCTTGGCCTGCTGCAGCTCCTTGGCAATCGTCGTCGGCTCGGCGGCGACGGCCAGGCCTGCGGCCAGCAGCAAAGCGCTGGCCAGGAGGCTGTGACGTAGGTGCGGGTGAAGGTTCATAACGGTAAGTCCCCTACCGGCCTCAGAAGCGCCAGATCACATCGACGAAGGCACGGTGCATGTACGAGTCCGCTTCCTTGCCGTAGGCGTCGCCCGGCTTGAACACGCCGGCACGCAGGCGTACCAGGGCGGACGGTTCGTCGATGGCCTGGCTCATCGACGCGGGCAGCAGGCCTTGCTTGAAGTACTTGGTCACGACCACGTCCATTTCCTGGCCGAGGTCTTTTTCGCCATCGACCAGCGGGCGGTTGACGCCGTTGTCGTTGACCACCGCGTTGATGCCGCTGGAACCGATGTTCTGGTTACCGTCGACACGCCAGAACTTGTGGTAGATGAAGCTGGCGTCGTAGTCGTCGCGCAGCTGCCAGGAGGCGAACAGGGTGGCGGCCTGCAGATTGCCCAGCTCGCCACGGAAGGCTTCACCGAAGCGGTGCACGCGCGAACGGGTACCGGTGTAGTTGGAGCGGTTGCTCTCCAGGCCGGTCTGCTCGTAGTTGCTCGAACCGTCATCGCCACCGCCGCCGCTGCCACGGGCGTAGGCCGCGCCGACCTGCCACTGCGGGTCGAGGCGCAGGCGGATACCGAGGTCGGTGGCCCAGGCGTTGACGTCACCGCTTTGCTTTCCGGTGGCTACGGTTTCATCACCGACCACCTGGCTGCTGAGGGTATCGCGGTCACCGGTCAGCCAGGTGACGCTGCCCCAGTAATTGACGGTGTGATCGTTGCGCCAGTTGTAGGCGTCGCTGTTGGCTTCCAGGCCCAGCCAGGTGAGGTCGCCGGTGCGGGTCTTGTCCAGCGCATCGACGGTTTCGCCGGGGTTTTTCAGGCTGCCGCTGTCGTGGCTGTGGTGGGCGCGTACGCCGACCCAGTGGCCAGGGGTCCACTGCGTGGCGACGTTGCCGTAGAGGTGCGTGCGGTCCTTGTCTTCCGGGGCCAGCTCGGTGAGGTCGGTGCGGTATTCGCTGAAGCGCTGGGCCACGCCCAGGTCGGCCTTGAGCAGGGTGGTGTCGAAGGTCCAGTTCAGCGCTTCGATGTTGGTGTCACGCCACATGCCATCGTCGCTGCGCAGGCGCTGGCGACCGAAGCGCAACTGCTCGCCGGGGTAGGCGGTAAGGCCGCTGTAGCCGACCCAGAATTCGCGCATGGCCAGGTAGCTCTTGTCCTGCTCGCGGCCGTCGGCGGCGGTGTCGGTGGTGGTGCCGTCGTCGTTCTGGCGCAGGGTGTCGGTTTCGATGGTGTCGGTGGCGGTGACCGCCTGGCCCATGGCATAGGCGCTCCAGTTGCCACGCTCGCCATACACCCAGGGGCGCAGGTCGAGGCCCAGGCCGCTGACGTCGCCGCCCGAGCGGGTACCCAGGTCACGGTCGTCTTCCGACTGGCCGGTGATTTTCACATCCAGGCCGAAGTTCTTTTCAGCGGTCATTTCCGCCAGGGTCGGGCAGGACCACAGCAGGGCGAAGCTCAGGCCGATGCCGGCTTTCACGAAGGGATTGAGCGTCATAGCGAGTCCTCACCGGTTACTTCTTGTTCGTCGTCTTGCAGGGCTTCGATGGCCAGGGTGCTGTTGGCGCCCTGGCTCATGCTGCCGCGGGCCTGCTTCTCTTGGGCGAGCAGGGTTTGCGCCTGGCTGCGCTGGTCAGGCGTGAGTTGCTGGTCGAGTTGCTGCAGCAGTTCTGCGGACTGCGGCGACGGGTTGACCTGGGCCAGCTGGGCGAATACCCAGGCGTTGCCCGGTTGCGGGCGAATGCCGTGGCCTTCGCTGAACAGCTGGGCCAGGGCGTAGTCGGCGCTGTTCTGCCCGCCACGGGCGGCGGCCAGCAGGTGGTCGACGGCCTTCTGCGGCTCGACGTTGCCCAGGTAGCCGCGGCGGTACAGCTGGCCCAGGTAGTAATGGGCGCTGACTTCGCCGGCGTCGGCGGCGGCCTGCAGGTGTTGCTCGGCTTTCAGCGCATCCGCAGGCAGGGTCTTGCCTTCGTAGTACAGGCGGCCGAGCAACAGTTCGGCGCGTGGCTGTTCGGCTTCGCGGCCCTTGTCGATGTAGGCCATCAGCTGGTCGGTGTCGCCCAGTTCGGGGAAGTCGTAGACCAGCTGCGCCAGGCTGACCCAGGATGCCGGGTTGGCCGGGGCCACCTGCTCGAGCAGGTCCTTGGCGGTTTTCTCGTCGGTCTGGCCGAGGCTGCGGTCAGCCAGCACCCGGGCTACGCTGTCGACCCGGCTGGCCGGCACCGCGCCACGGGCGTAGGCGGCCTTGAGCTGGTCGAGCAGGGCAGCCTGCTGGTCGGCCTGGCCACGCTTCTGGTACACGGTGGCCAGTTCGACGTAGCAGATGTCGGTGCTGTTCAGTGCGGCCTTGCAGATGGTTTCCACATCGCTCAGGTGTTGGTCGTAGGTGCCCTGGGTGCGGTACAGCAGCACCTGGGCCAGGCCCGCTTCCGGGTTGCCGGCAGCGCGCCACTGGTCGATCTGTTGCTGCGCGTTGACCTTGGGGAAGCTCTGCGGGTAGCTCAGGTAGAGCATCGCCAGCGGAATCAGGGTGTTGCTTTCGCCCTGACGCGCGGCCTGCTTGAGCAGGGTCTCGGCTTCTTCGCGCTCGGCCTGGGTGCTGTCGGGCTTGGCCACCAGCAGGCGGCCAAGGCGCGCCTGGGCACGCGGCGAAGTGGCCGCCGCGGCGCGGTAGGTGGCCTCGGCTTCCTTGATTTTCGCCGGGTCGCGGGTGGCGACCTTGATATCGGCCAGGCCCACTTGCGCTTCGCTGTAGCCCAGGTCGGCCAACGCCTTGTAGTTGCGCTCGGCCAATGCCGTGTCACCGCGCTTCATGGCTTCGTTGGCCAGGCGCTGGTCAGGCAGGCCGGCACAGCCGGCCAATGCGATGGCCATGGCCAGGCCACACAGGCCCAGGTTCACGCGCAGTGCTCCTGCTGGCTTCTTCGCGGGCATGCCCGCTCCCACAGGGTAGGTGTTGGTATCAGAGATCATCGTCCGACCCTCTTACAGCCCACGGGCCATGGCTTTGTCGATCAGCCAGTCCAGCGATGGGCCACGGTCGCTGTTGACCGAAGCCGGGCGGCCGGCAAGTTCGGCAGGCATCGCGCTGTCTGGCTTGATCTGCACGCGGATGTCGGCAGCCAGGTCTTCGCTGTTGAGGCTGGCGCTGCTGACGATCTGGCCGGTGCGCACTTCGTCTTCGCCGGCGACCTGGAAGTTGACCCGGGTACCTGGCTTGACCTCGTCGAACTGGCGGTAGCTGAAGCGTGCCTCGACCATCGGGTTGGTGGTGCGCGGGATCAGCTGGAAGATCGGCTGGCCCTTGGCGGCGTATTGGCCGTTGTCCACCAGCTGGCGGGCAACCACGCAGTCACACGGGCTGGTGAGGGTGCCGGACAGCTGCTTGCCGAACAGTTCTTCGATCTTCGCCGGCTCCAGCTGGGCGTCTTCCAGGTTGCCCTTGAGCATGTCCAGCATGCTGGTGGTGAAACTGGCCAGTGGCGCGCCCTTGGCGATCTGCCCACCGCTTTCGACCAGGCTGTTGACGGTGCCGTCGCGCGGCATGGTGACGTTGGTGGTGGGTACCGCGACCACGCCGGCTTCGGCATGGCTGACGAAGTACATGCCGTACAGCGACTTGGCGATGAAGCCGAAGGCAGCGACGCCGACCACGAACACGCCGAGGGTGACGGTAACCGCCTTGAGGCGACCGAAGGCGCTCAGGCCGGAACCGCCGTCCTTCTGTTTGCGCGCCTTGGTGAAGTTGTCGCGCTGCAGGGTGCTGAGCACGTCGCCAACGCTGATCAGCTCACCCGACAGGTGCGAGGTGATGATGTGGCGCAGGGTGGCGATGTCGCGTGGTTCGAGGTTCTGGAACTGCGCGCCGGTACGGCCGCTGTCCGGGTTGAACGAGCGCACCTGGAACTCGATGTCCATCGACAGGCCGAGGTTGTCGACCGTGAACTGCAGCCGCCCGCGCAGCACTTCGCCGGCCGACAGGGGTTGCTTGGTATGGAAGCTCAGGCCACCGGCGGAGAGGTCGTCGACCTTCACATCATGGGCCTGGCGCTGGGCATCCAGGAACCGCAGCTTGGCGGGGATGCGTACCCGTGCATGCTGGCGCTGGGCTTCGGACTCATGCACGACGTTGACGTTCACGGCGGTATTCATGTGGTTTGTTCCTGTTAGTTCCGATCCGGGTTGGGCTCACACGACCATGAACAGCACAGCAACGAAGATGCTGGCAGCCGAGAAGGTCATGGTCCGCGAGGACCAGGTGTTGAACCATTGTTGAAAGCTGGCGAGGTCACGCTTGAGGGCAGTGGGCTGACGCGTCCAGGACTGCTTGTCGAGGCGGAAGAACACGTAGATCTTCATCAGCGCGCCGACGATCTGGTTGTAATAGAGAATCAACGGGTAGGCCGGGCCTACGCTGTGGCCGGAGCACAGCAGCATGATGGTGAGGATCAGGCGGGTGATGCCGATCCACAGCAGGTACACCAGCAGGAAGCCGAGGCCGAACTTGAGGCTGGCGATCACCGCCACGGTCAGGCCCAGCAGGCTGGTCCACATCGACACGCGCTGGTCGAACAGCACGACGCTGGTGAACAGACCCAGGCGGCGCAGGCCCAGACCCAGTGCGCGGGAGTTTTGCCGCAGGTTGTTGCCGTACCAGCGGTACATCAGCTTGCGGCTGGCCTTGAGGAAGCTCTTCTCCGGCGGGTGCTCGACCGTGTTGATGGCGGCGTCCGGCACGTAGAAGGTGTCGTAGCCAAGGCGCATCAGGCTGAACCAGCTGGACTTGTCGTCGCCGGTGAGGAACTTGAAGCGGCCCAGGCGCCAGTGCATCAACGAGTCGCTTTCGACGTCGGCGATGAACTCGGGGTTGGTCACCACGCTGGCGCGGAACATCGACATGCGCCCGGTCATGGTCAGCACCCGCTTGGACAGGGCCATCGAGCACATGTTGATGTGGCGCTGGGCGAAGCGCAGCTTGTGCCACTCGCTCATGATGTAGCCGCCGCGCACTTCGCAGAACTCGTTGGTGGTCAGGCCGCCGACGTTGGGGAACAGCTTGAACCACGGCACGGTCTTGCGCACCACGCCATCGGCCAGCACGGTATCGCCGTCGATCACCGCCACCACGGCGTTTTCGTCCGGCAGCATGCGCGAGATGGCGCGGAAGCCGTAGGCCAGGCCGTCACGCTTGCCGGTACCGGCGATGCGCACGATGTCCAGCTTTACATGGGCTGGCGGGTTGTACTTGGCCCACAGGCTTTTCACCAGCAGTTCGTCCGACATCTCCACCAGCGAGCAGACCACGGTGGTGGGGAAACCACAGTTGATCGCCTCGCGGATCACCGAGCTGTACACCTGGGCAGTGGTCAGCGCTTCGATACGGAAGCTGGTGACCATCAGGTACACGTGCGACGGGTCGGCGGCGTCGCCCATTTTCTGCACCTTGCGGCGCAGGTACGGGTACACGCCGTAGAGGAAGATCATGCCGCGGATGAAATGGGTGGCGCCCATGGAATAGCGCCAGATGCCGACTGCGCCGACCAGGAAGATGAAGTGCTTCGACTGCGAGTCGAAGATATCGGCTGGCAGGGCCAGGGCGATCAGCATGAGCAGACTCACGTAGAGCAGCCACCCGGCGCACTGCAACAGCACTGTCTGGAGCCTTTGCATGTTCAGCATCCGTCGAGAATTCGGGAAAAGGTGGGCAGCGGCGTTGGGGAGCCGCCGCTGCCCGGCCAGGCACTTACCAGCAGATGCCTTCGGTACGGCTGGTGGTGCAGGTCGGTTTGTTCATGAAGCCGACCAGGTCGATCACGTGCTTGCCGGCCGGCGCTTGCTGGGCCAGGGCACGGAACTGCTCGTCACGGTTGCCGAGGACGATGATGTCGGCGTTGTCGATCACCTTCTGGAAGTCGGCGTTGAGCAGCGACGACACGTGCGGGATCTTCGACTCGATGTAGTCCTTGTTGGCGCCGTGAACGCGGGCGTACTGGACGTTCTCGTCGTAGATGTCCAGCTGGTAGCCCTTGCCGATCAGGCGCTCGGCCAGTTCCACCAGCGGGCTTTCACGCAGGTCGTCGGTGCCGGCCTTGAAGCTCAGGCCGAGCAGGGCGACCTTGCGCTTGTCGTGGGCTTCGATCAGCTCGAAGGCGTTCTGCACCTGCGATTCGTTGCTGCGCATCAGCGAGTCGAGCAGCGGGGCGCGGACATCGAGGCTGGCGGCGCGGTAGGTGAGGGCGCGCACGTCCTTTGGCAGGCACGAGCCGCCGAAGGCGAAGCCAGGGCGCATGTAGTACTGGGACAGGTTCAGCACCTTGTCCTGGCAGACCACGTCCATCACGTCACGGCCATCCACGCCTACGGCTTTGGCGATGTTGCCGATTTCGTTGGCGAAGGTGACCTTGGTGGCGTGCCACACGTTGCAGGTGTACTTGATCATCTCGGCCACTTCGATCGGCTTGCGGATGATCGGCGCGTCGAGTTCTTCGTACAGGGCCTGCAGGATGTCGCCGCTGGCGGTGTCCAGTTCGCCGATGACGGTCATCGGTGGCTGGTCGTAGTCCTTGATCGCGGTGCTTTCGCGGAGGAATTCCGGGTTGACCGCGACACCGAAGTCGACGCCGGCCTTTTTGCCCGAGCAGTCTTCGAGGATCGGGATCACTACGTTCTTCACGGTGCCCGGCAGCACGGTGCTGCGCACCACGATGGTGTGGCGGCGCTCGCTGTCACGCAGCACGTAGCCGATTTCGCGGCACACCGACTCGATGTACTCCAGGCCCAGGTCGCCGTTTTTCTTGCTTGGGGTACCCACGCAGATCATCGACACGTCGCTGGCACGGATGGCTTCGGCGAAATCGGTAGTACCGCGCAGGCGGCCATTGGCGATGCCTTGTTGCAGCAGTGCTTCCAGGCCAGGTTCGACGATGGGCGACTTGCCCTGATTGATCAGGTCGATCTTGGTGCTGGACACGTCCACACCGATCACTTCATGGCCTCGCGCCGTCAGGCAGCCTGCACAGACTGCACCCACATAACCCAAACCAAAGATGCTGATACGCATCGCTATCACCTCATGTGTTTATCACGTCGGCCTCTGCGAAGAGCGCCGGACTGGGTTGATTAACAACAGTTTTCGGGCGCACGGATCCGTGGCGAATGCACACTTCGCCGAGCGCAGGCAAAATAAATCCGGAACGCAAAAAGTTATGCGCTCAAATGTGGCAGTAAAAAGCCATTAATTAAAAAACGTGCCCTGGAATGCAGCCGTCTTTATTGCAATGCGCTACGTGGCGCGTTGCTGTGCTTGTTCTTTCAAGTGGAAAAATCCTTTGAAATCAACCACTAGGACGAATTGTAAGGACGCGCTTCTCCTGCTTGGACAGGGGGCTTCGGGGGTTCCCGTGATACCTGTCTAGTTATATCGAGGCAGGCAGTGGATACCTGCTGTCATCTGTAAGTCATTTCTCACAACCCGGGGGCGGGAAAATCGTTACGGCACTATGAGCGATCCGTCGTAGCAGAAGTTCCTGGGTGGTTCGACGCGGATGAAAGATTTCTAAATATTTTTTCAGTGGCGGACAGATTTCAATTTGATAGCACACAGGGGTTTCGCCCCGATATATAAAGGGCGAAACTGTTGCGAGATATTTTTGTGCCAGCATCGAAAAAAATTTTGAAAAATTCGTCAAAAAAGCTACGAACGGTCTTATGGCGTTTGGCTATAAGTACTGATGAGTCGTTTTTTTGGCGTCGAATTAGTGGCGCGATGGCGAAGTGAAGTGTGCCCCGTTGCGGGGCGAGGGCGGGCGTTTTTCGCCCATTCGCGGGCACGCCCGCTCCCACAGGCATTGCACTGGGTGCAATGGTGACTTGAGAGGGCGGGCGTTACAGGCTCACTCGGCAGGGTGATCGCGCAGAAACACCAGGTGATCGGTCTTCGACTGCTCGGCACTGTAGTAGTAGCCCTGCACATCGAACCGCTTGAGTTGCTCCGGGTCGCTGATGCGTTGCTGGATGACGAAGCGGCTCATCATTCCGCGGGCTTTCTTGGCGTAGAAGCTGATGATCTTGTACTGGCCGTTCTTCAGGTCCTTGAAGTCGACATTGATCACCCGGGCTTGCAGCGCACTGCGTTTCACCGCGCTGAAATACTCGTTGCTGGCCAGGTTCAGCAGCACATCATCACCTTGTTCGGCCAGGGCCTGGTTCAGCCATTCGCTGATGCGTGTGCCCCAGAAGGCGTACAGGTCCTTGCCGCGGGCGTTGGCCAGCTTGGTGCCCATTTCCAGGCGGTAGGGTTGCATCAGGTCGAGCGGGCGCAGCAGGCCGTACAGGCCCGAGAGCATGCGCAAGTGGCCCTGGGCGTAACTGAAGTCGTCCTCGGCGAGGCTCTCGGCGTCCAGGCCGGTATAAACGTCACCCTTGAACGCCAGTAGCGCCTGCTTGGCATTGGCCGGGGTGAAATCCGGCGTCCAGCTACCGAAGCGCGCGGCATTCAGGCCGGCGAGCTTGTCGGACAGGTGCATCAGTTCGCTGATCTGCGCCGGCGACAGCTCGCGCAATTGCTGGATCAATTCCTGGGAGTCATCCAGGTACTGGGGGAGGGTAAACCGCTCGGTCACCGGCGGGGTGTCGTAGTCGAGGGTCTTGGCGGGGGAAATCACCGTCAGCATCGGGTCGGCTCCTGGCATCGTTGGCGGGAATTCTACGGGCTGGGCGGTGCAAGTCCAAACTATCGCGACGATAGTCACAGACCCTGCCCGATGCAGGCGCTATAGTGCGCGTTTCGCCGTTGCGGAGCCTTCAACCGTGCGCATTGCTTCTGCCTTGCTGGCCGCTCTGCTGAGCCTGGCCGCGCAAGCCGCCCCATCCCCCCAGGCCAGCCTGGACCGCAGCCTGTGGCCCGAACAGCTGGACAGCCCGGCGCTGTTCGATGTCGCCTCGCGGGCCGAGATCCTTTCATTCGCCCGGGTGCTGCACGAAAGCGAGCTGCTGGACGACGCGGCGCTGGCGGCCAGGCTGGGGCTGCGGCAGATCAACCTGCAGAAGGTGCGCCAGCTGCGCGCGCGCATGTGGCAGCGGTTGTGGGAGGGTTATCAACAGGCGCAACGCAGTTGCGAGCAAGATGCGTCGTTCTGCTACCCGGTCACTACGATGACAGAATTGCGCACCCAGGCGGCGACGTTCGCCACCGATGTCGGCACGTTCTATACAGCCTGGATCGAGCCGAGCCACCAGTTCCATGTGCGCTACCTGGACGAGCAACTGCGCAAGGCCGCTTTGCTGCCACAGACCAGCAGCGAGGTGGAGCGGCTGTCGGCCCGTGAGCGCAATGGCGATGAACTGAACGACCGGGTGTTTCTACTGACCTTCGTTGGCGGGCCTGGGCCGGATGGCGGGGCTACCGACCTGCTGGCCGAGTACCTGCGCCGACAGAAGCTCGCGGGCACGTTCTTCGTGCTCGGCAACCGCCTGCAGCAACGCCGCGACGCCGGTGCGGCGAATGCCTTGCGCCGGCTGTATGGCGGGCAGTGCGTGGGGATTCAGGGGTGGGAGTACCGGTCGCACGCGCAGTGGACAGCCTGGCAGGACTCGCTGCGGCGCAGCCAGGCGCAGGTGCAGGCGGACCTGCCGGAGCACTATGTACCGTTGTTCCGGCCGCCGTACGGCCAGCGTCGGGCCGATGGCGAGGCGTTCATGGCCAGCCAGCAGTTGCGCGTGTCGCTGTGGGATATCGATGCCCAGGATGATGGCGCATTGAGCGCCGAGGCTTCGGCGCAGCGCGTACTGACCTTGATGCTGCTATGGCGCAAGGGGGTGGTGCAGTTCCATGACAGCCAGGCCAAGGCCCAGCCGGCGCTGGAATGGTTGTTGCGCAATACCGCGCAGAGCGGCATCGGCTGGGAAGATTGTCGGGAATATGGATATCGCGAATAGAGGGTGTGACTTCTGACTGTAGTCCCCTCTCGGGCTGTCGCCAAGGCCCCTTCGTCAATCGGAAAAATAAACTTCAAAAAGGCGTAAAAATGCTTTTTTCGGTCATCGTTTTTGCTGTATGAAGAAACCAGACAGCCGATTCCTGCAGCACAGGTGGCGTCATCCAGGCCCCACCTAGCCAGGTTTCCTTCCCGCCCGTAACAACGCGGCCACGGGAGAACGGCAGTCACTCTGCGGCGTAACAGACCACGCCGTGTGGCTTCGACATAAGGTGACCGAGTATGGATGACCAAGGACGCAACCCTTCCTCCAGCAAGCCTATCCTGTATGTGCTCGATACCAACGTCCTGATTCACGACCCCAACGCGTTACTCAACTTCGAGGAGCACCACGTCGCCATCCCGATGACGGTGCTGGAGGAACTCGACAAACTCAAGGCCGGCAAGCAGAGCATCGCCGCCGAATGCCGCCAGGCCATCCGCCTGATCGACCAGACCCTCGGTGATGCCTCGCCCAGCGACGTCGAGCAGGGCGTGCCGATCCAGCGTGGCAAAAGCGGGCCCAAGGGCTTCCTGTCCATCCTGATGACCCCGCGCAACGAGCCGAACAAGCTGCTGCCGGAAAACCTCAACGACAACATCATCATCAACCAGCTGCTGGAAGTCCGGGCCCGGCGCACCGACCTGGATGTGGTGCTGGTCACCAAAGACATCAACATGCGCCTGAAGGCGCGCGCCTGTGGCATCGCCGCCGAGGACTACAGCACGGACCAACTGGTCGATGACGTGTCCTTGCTGTCCAAGGGCTATCACTCCGTCAGTGGCTCGTTCTGGGACCGGGTGAGCAAGGTCGATACCCGTCAGGAGCGTGGCCGCACCTGGCACCGGGTGCAGCTGACCGACAACCTGCCGGCGGTGCATGTCAACGAGTTCATCATCGACGAGCAGGGCTTCGTCGGCTGGATCAAGGGCATCCGCAACGATGAACTGCTGTTGCTCGACCTGCACCAGGAGCCGCTGCTGCACCAGGAGGCCTGGGGCCTGAAGCCACGGGACATCCACCAGAGCCTGGCGCTGTTCGCCCTGCTCGACCCGGATATCCACCTGGTCAACCTGACCGGCGCCGCCGGTTCCGGCAAGACCATCCTGGCCCTGGCTGCGGCCATCGAACAGACCATGGTCAGCAAGCGCTACCGGCGCATCATCGCCACCCGCAGTGTGCAGGGGCTGGACCAGGAGATCGGCTTCCTGCCGGGTACCGAGGCCGAGAAGATGGAGCCCTGGCTGGGCGCCATCACCGACAACCTCGAAGCCTTGCACATGGATGACGAAAGCACCCACGGCAGCGTCGAGTACATCCTCGAGCGCGTACCGTTGCAGTTCAAGTCGCTGAACTACATCCGCGGCCGCAGCTTCCAGCAGAGCCTGATCCTGATCGACGAGTGCCAGAACCTGACGCCGCACCAGATGAAAACCATCATCACCCGTGCCGGCTCCGGGTCCAAGGTGGTCTGCCTGGGTAACCTGGCGCAGATCGACACCCCCTACCTGTCCGCGACCAGCTCGGGCCTGACCTACCTGACCGAGCGCTTCAAGGACTTCCCCCATGGCGTGCACATCACCCTGCAGGGCGTGCCCCGCTCGGTGCTGGCCGAGTACGCCGAGTCGCATTTGTAAAGCTATGCAGCCGGGCAGATCACTGCCCGGCCTTTTCGCGGGCACGCCCGCTCCCACAGGTTCTACGCCTGGGTGGGAGCGGGCGAGCCCGCGAAGAGGCCATTCCTGTTGACACATATCGCTGCTCAAACCTGACCCACAGGTTTACACTGCGGGTTCCCTTCACAGGAGCAGAGCAGTGCTGACACATCTTGATTCCCAGGGGCGGGCCAACATGGTCGACGTCACTGAAAAGGCCGTGACCGAGCGCGAGGCCACCGCCGAGGCGCGGGTGCGCATGTTGCCGCAGACCTTGCAGATGATCGTCGACGGTGAGCATCCCAAGGGCGACGTGTTCGCCGTGGCGCGCATTGCCGGGATCCAGGCGGCGAAGAAGACCAGCGACCTGATCCCGCTGTGCCACCCGCTGATGCTGACCAGCGTCAAGGTCGAGCTCAGCGCCGAGGGGCAGGATGCCGTGCGCATCGTCGCCCGCTGCAAACTGGCCGGGCAGACCGGCGTGGAGATGGAAGCGCTGACTGCGGCCAGCGTTGCGGCCCTGACGATCTATGACATGTGCAAGGCTGTGGATAAAGGCATGGTCATCGAGCAGGTGCGCCTGCTGGAGAAACTCGGCGGCAAGAGCGGCCACTACAAGGCGGAGGCGTGATGAAGGTCAAGGTGATGTACTTCGCCCGTTACCGCGAGCTGCTGGGCGTGGATGCGGAGCGGTTGGAGGGCGCGTTCAAGGTGCTCGACGATGTGCGCCAGGCCTTGGTGGCCAAGGGCGGGCAGTATGCGGTACTGGCCGAGCAGAACCTGATGTGCGCGCGCAACGAAGAGCTGTGCAAGCTTGATGAGCCGCTGCAGGACGGTGATGAAGTGGCGTTCTTCCCGCCGGTGACCGGAGGCTGAGCATGGCTGTGCGCGTACAGGAAAGCCCGTTCGACCCGGGTGCCGAGACCAATGCCATGCATGCGGCCAATGTCGGTGTGGGCGCGGTGGTCGGCTTTGTCGGCTATGTGCGGGATTTCAACGACGGCCGTGAAGTGGCCGGAATGTTTCTCGAGCACTATTCGGGCATGACCGAAAAGGCCTTGGCGAAGATCGTGGTCGAGGCCGAGCAGCGCTGGCCGTTACTCAAGGTCGAGGTGTTGCACCGCATCGGGGCGCTGGAACCGGGCGAACCGATCGTCTTCGTCGGGGTGGCCAGTGCCCACCGGCAGGCGGCGTTCGATGCCTGCAACTTCATCATGGACTACCTGAAGACCCGGGCGCCGTTCTGGAAGAAAGAGAATACCCAGGAAGGGCCGCGGTGGGTGGAAGGCAGGCAGAGTGACCAGGATGCTGCAGGGCGCTGGTAGACAGGATACCGATGGCCGGGGCTTTGCCCCGGTTCGCGGGCTTGCCCGCTCCCACAGGTACTGCACAGGTTTCGAAAGCTGTGCAGTACCTGTGGGAGCGGGCAAGCCCGCGAAGAGGCCGGCACAGGTCAGTGGTGCTTGCGCGGCACCGGCTTGAGCAGTTCGTCCGGCGGCATCTCGCACTTGATCTTGCGCCCCAGCAGCGATTCGATCGCCGGCAGCTGATACGAGTCATCCTCCCCGGCAAAGCTGATCGACACACCGCTGGTACCGGCGCGACCGGTACGGCCGATGCGGTGCACGTAGTCGTCCGGGTCTTCCGGCAGGGTGAAGTTGATCACGTGGCTGATGCCATCGATATGGATCCCGCGCCCCGCCACATCGGTGGCCACCAGCACGGTAATACGCCCTTCGCGGAAACTCTCCAGGGTGCGGATACGCTTGTGCTGCGGCACGTCACCCGACAACTGCGCGGCATTGATGCCGTCGCGCACCAGTTTTTCCTCGATGCGTCGCACTTCGTCCTTGCGGTTGGCGAACACCATCACCCGTTCCCATTTGTTCTGGGTCACCAGGTTGTACAGCAGCTTGTACTTGTCGCTGCCGGCCACCGCGTACACATGCTGCTCCACGGTTTCGCTGGCCACGTTCTCCGGCTCGATCTCGACGATGGCCGGGTCGGTGGTCCACTGCTTGGCCAGGTTCATCACATCGTCGGTGAAGGTGGCCGAGAACAGCAGGGTCTGGCGCTCGCTTTTCGGTGGCGTCTGGCGAATGATCTGACGCACTTGCGGGATGAAGCCCATGTCGAGCATGCGGTCGGCTTCGTCCAGCACCATCACCTCGACCATGTCCAGGTGCACCTCGCCGCGCTGGTTGAAGTCCAGCAGGCGGCCTGGGGTGGCCACCAGAATGTCGCAATGGCGCGCTTCCAGGGCCTTGAGCTGCTTGTCGAAGTCCATGCCGCCGACAAAGCTCATCACGTTCAGGCCGGTGTACTTGGTCAGGGCGACGGCGTCCTTGGCGATCTGCACCACCAGCTCGCGGGTGGGCGCGATGATCAGCGCGCGCGGCTCGCCCATGTAGCGCTCCTTGGGCGGCGGCGTCTGCTGCAGCTGGGAAATGATCGAAATCAGGAACGCCGCAGTCTTGCCGGTACCGGTCTGGGCCCGGCCGATGGCGTCCTGACCACGCAGGGTGTAGCCCAGCACCTGCGCCTGGATCGGCGTGCAGTACGGGAAGCCCAGGTCGTGGATGGCGTGCATCAGCTCGTTGGACAGCTTGAAGTCGTGGAAGCGGGTCTTGCCTTCCTGCGGCTCGACCACAAAGTCTTCCGGTTTCCACAGGCTGGCCTGCGGCTTGGGCTTGCGCTCGCGACGTGGTTTGTCCTTGGCCGGCTTTTCAGCGGCTGGCGCAACGGCGACAGGTTGTTCAGCCTTGGCGGCGGGGGTGGCGCGCGGGGCGGCCGGCTGGGCTGCAGCCCGGGCCTCGCTGGCGGGCGCCGGCGGCGTCACGCTGGCAGCAGGAGCGGCGGCCTGAGGCGCGGCGTCTCCCTTGCCGAATATTTTCTTGAGTGCCTTGAGCACGGTCGTCTCATCAACTGGTTAAGGAATGTACGCCGGGCAGTGTAATGCAAGATTCAGGTGCGGCGTAGTGGAATAGCCTTACAACTACAGGCGGCTGTGGCTTATTGCAGTTGGTCGGCCAGCCAGTGGTGGATGTCGTTCAGCTCTTCGACCACCACTTCGTGCTCCATCGGGTATTCGTGCCAGCGGGCGGCCACGCCCCAGCTGTTGAGGTACTCGAAGGCGGTGCGGCCCATCGCCGGGATCACCACCGGGTCATGCACGCCATGCAGGCACAGGGCCGTCGTGCGTTGCTGGCAGGCGCTCAACTGGTGCTGGTCGTTGAAGGTGGGCGCATAGGTGGACAGAGCGATCACCCCACCCAGGGCCTCTTGCCACTTTATATAGGCAGTGTGCAGCACCACCGCGCCACCCTGGGAGAAACCGGCGAGGAAAATCCGCGACAGGCTGATGCCTTTGGCCTGCTCGGCCTTGATCAGGGCAACGACCTGCTCGGCCGACGCTTCAAGCTGCGCTTCGTCGATGGCGCGGGCCGGGGTCATGGCCTTGATGTCGTACCAGCTGGGCATGGCGTAGCCGCCGTTGATGGTCACCGGCCGGGTCGGGGCCTGGGGCATGATGAAGCGGGTACCGAGCAGGCGCTCCTGCATGAATTCGGCAACCGGTAGGAAGTCGTAACGGTCGGCCCCCAGGCCGTGCAACCAGATCACACAGGCATCAGCGGTTTTCTGTGGTTCGAGAATCAGCGGGTTGGTCATGACTGCTCCGAAAGTGTGCGGATCTTGTAATGGCGTGCGTAAAAAGAAGGCGCCGCAAATGATTGTCGGAAAAAGAATGTCGCAACGATACAACTTTCCCTACTTGACGAGCGCTTAAACGCTACAGCCAGCGAAGCTGGTACGCGCTTTGCAATCCAACCAGTGATGCAAAGGGCAGGCCGTGACGGTAACACCCTTTGCACGCGAAGGCTGTCAAAGAACAGTCCATTGCGCCAATTGACCCAATAACAAGCCAATACGGGTCGGATACGCCTCAAAAGGGTGCGGTGCAATTCCGGCTCGATACAACAAGAGCGATTTGGAGGTTGTGAATGAAGATGTTGAAAACCACCCTGGCAGTCCTGACCGCTGCCGCCGCGCTGGGCGCCGTGAGCAATGCCCAGGCCGGCGCCACCCTCGACGCGGTAAAGAAGAAGGGCTTCGTCCAGTGTGGCGTGAGCGACGGTCTTCCAGGCTTCTCGGTACCTGATGCGCAGGGCAAGATCGTCGGTATCGACGCCGATGTGTGCCGCGCCGTGGCCGCCGCCGTGTTCGGCGATGCGACCAAGGTCAAGTTCAGCCAGCTCAACGCCAAGGAACGCTTCACCGCCCTGCAGTCGGGCGAGGTCGATGTGCTGTCGCGCAACACCACCTGGACCAGCTCGCGCGATGCCGGCATGGGCCTGGTATTCGCCGGTGTCACCTACTATGACGGCGTCGGTTTCCTGGTCAACAAGAAGCTGGGCGTATCCAGCGCCAAGGAACTCGATGGCGCGACCATCTGCATCCAGGCCGGCACCACCACCGAGCTGAACGTGTCGGACTTCTTCCGTGCCAATGGCCTGAAATACACCCCGATCACCTTCGATACCTCTGACGAAAGCGCCAAGTCGCTGGAGTCCGGCCGTTGCGACGTGCTGACCTCGGACAAGTCGCAGCTGTTCGCCCAGCGTTCCAAGCTGGCCGCGCCAACCGAGTACGTGGTACTGCCGGAAACCATCTCCAAGGAGCCACTGGGCCCGGTGGTGCGCAAGGGCGACGAGGAGTGGTTCAGCATCGTCAAGTGGACCCTGTTCGCCATGCTCAACGCCGAAGAGGCGGGCATCACCTCGAAGAACGTCGAGGCTGAGGCCAAAGGCACCAAGAACCCGGACGTCGCCCGTCTGCTGGGCGCCGATGGCGAGTACGGCAAGGACCTCAAACTGCCCAAAGACTGGGTAGTGCAGATCGTCAAGCAAGTCGGCAACTACGGCGAAGTGTTCGAGAAGAACCTCGGCCAGGGCACCGACCTGAAGATCGACCGTGGCATGAACGCCCTGTGGAACAACGGCGGCATCCAGTACGCGCCACCTGTGCGCTGATGGCTGCACCTGCGGCGGCATCCCGCCGCCGCAGGCTGTTCGGAACCCTACTTTCCGGGGCACTTCATGCAAAATCGAATCGGCGCACAAAAGGGGTTATCCCTGAGCGATCCACGTGTGCGCGCGTGGCTGTTCCAGATTCTCACGATAGCCTTCGTGGTCGGTCTGGGCTGGTATCTGTTCCATAACACGCAAACCAACCTGCAACACCGGGGCATCACCTCGGGCTTCGACTTCCTCGAGCGCAGTGCCGGCTTCGGCATCGCCCAGCATCTGATCCCCTACGTGGAATCCGACAGCTACGCGCGGGTGTTCGTCATCGGCCTGCTCAACACCCTGCTGGTGACCTTCATCGGCGTGGTGCTGGCGACCATCCTCGGCTTCATCATCGGCGTGGCGCGGCTGTCGCCGAACTGGATGATCAACAAGCTGGCGACGGTGTATGTGGAAACCTTCCGCAACATCCCGCCGCTGTTGCAGATCCTGTTCTGGTACTTCGCCGTGTTCCTGACCCTGCCAGGGCCACGGGGCAGCATCAGCATCGAAGACACCTTCTTCATCAGCAACCGCGGCCTGAACATGCCTGGCGCGACCATGGCCGAGGGCTTCTGGCCGTTCGTCATTGCCCTGGCCCTGGCCCTGCTGGCCATCGTGGCGATGGTGCGGTACGCCAACAAGCGCTTCGACGAAACCGGCGTGCCGTTCCACAAGTTCTGGGTCGGGCTGGCGCTGTTCATTGCCATTCCGGGCGCTTGCGCGCTGCTGTTCGGCACCCCGGTGCACTGGGAAGTGCCGCAATTGAAAGGATTCAATTTCGTCGGTGGCTGGGTACTGATCCCCGAGCTGCTGGCGCTGACCCTGGCGTTGACCATCTATACCGCAGCGTTCATCGCCGAGATCGTGCGTTCCGGTATCCGTTCGGTCAGCCACGGCCAGACCGAGGCCGCGCGCTCGCTGGGCCTGCGCGAGGGACCGACCCTGCGCAAGGTGATCATTCCGCAGGCACTGCGGGTGATCATTCCGCCGCTGACCAGCCAGTACCTGAACCTGGCGAAGAACTCGTCGTTGGCGGCCGGTATCGGCTACCCGGAGATGGTCTCGCTGTTCGCCGGTACCGTGCTCAACCAGACCGGTCAGGCCATCGAGGTGATCGCCATCACCATGAGTGTCTATCTCGCCATCAGCATCAGCATTTCGCTGCTGATGAACTGGTACAACAAGCGCATTGCGCTGATCGAGCGGTGAGGATACGCCTGTGAATGCCCATGTTTTCAAACCCGACATGCCGCCACCGGTAAAAACCGTCGGCGTGCTCGCATGGATGCGTGCCAATCTGTTCTCCAGCTGGCTCAACACGCTGCTGACCCTGTTTGCCATTTATCTGGTGTGGCTGATCGTGCCACCGTTGCTGCAGTGGGCGTTGCTTGATGCCAACTGGGTCGGCACCACGCGCGCCGACTGCACCAAGGAAGGCGCCTGCTGGGTGTTCGTGCAGCAGCGCTTCGGCCAGTTCATGTATGGCTATTACCCGGCCGAGCTGCGCTGGCGCGTGGACCTCACCGTGTGGCTCGCCGTGCTTGGCGCCGCACCGCTGTTCATCAAGCGCTTCCCGCGCAAGGCCTTCTACGGCCTGGGCTTCCTGGTGCTGTACCCGGTACTGGCCTATACCCTGCTGCATGGTGGCGTGCTGGGCCTGGAAAGCGTACCGACCAGCCAGTGGGGCGGGCTGATGCTGACCCTGGTGATCGCCACCGTGGGTATCGTCGGCGCCTTGCCACTGGGGATCCTGCTGGCCCTTGGGCGGCGTTCGCGGATGCCGGCGGTGAAGGTGGTCTGCGTGACCTTCATCGAGTTCTGGCGCGGCGTGCCGTTGATCACCGTGCTGTTCATGTCGTCGGTGATGCTGCCGTTGTTCCTGCCCGAAGGCATGAGCTTCGACAAGCTGCTGCGGGCCATGATCGGCGTGATCCTGTTCCAGTCGGCGTACATCGCCGAGGTGGTGCGCGGCGGCCTGCAGGCCATTCCCAAGGGCCAGTACGAAGCAGCCGCGGCCATGGGCCTGGGCTACTGGCGGGCGATGGGCCTGGTGATCCTGCCACAGGCGCTCAAGCTGGTGATCCCCGGCATCGTCAACACCTTCATTGCCCTGTTCAAGGACACCAGCCTGGTGATCATCATCGGCCTGTTCGACCTGCTGAACAGCGTCAAGCAAGCCGCTGCCGACCCGGCCTGGCTGGGTATGGCCACCGAGGGCTACGTGTTCGCCGCCCTGGTGTTCTGGATTTTCTGTTTCGGTATGTCCCGCTACTCCATGCACCTGGAGCGCAAGCTGGACACTGGCCACAAGCGTTAGGAGTTTCGAAATGAGTGAAGCGATCAAGCAGCCTGCCGGCCCCGAAGGCATCATCCAGATGCAGGGCGTGAACAAGTGGTACGGCCAGTTCCATGTGCTCAAGGACATCAACCTGAACGTGCGCCAGGGCGAGCGCATCGTGCTGTGCGGGCCGTCCGGCTCGGGCAAGTCCACTACCATCCGTTGCCTCAACCGTCTGGAGGAACATCAGCAGGGGCGCATCGTCGTCGACGGCGTGGAACTGACCAACGACCTCAAGCAGATCGAGGCCATCCGCCGCGAAGTGGGCATGGTGTTCCAGCACTTCAACCTGTTCCCGCACTTGAGCATCCTGGAGAACTGCACTTTGGCGCCGATGTGGGTGCGCAAGATGCCGCGGCGCAAGGCCGAGGAAATCGCCATGCACTATCTGGAGCGGGTGCGGATTCCGGAGCAGGCGCACAAGTACCCGGGGCAGTTGTCCGGTGGTCAGCAGCAGCGGGTGGCGATTGCCCGCGCGCTGTGCATGAAGCCGAAGATCATGCTGTTCGACGAACCGACCTCGGCGCTGGACCCGGAAATGGTCAAGGAAGTGCTCGATACCATGGTTGGCCTGGCCGAGGATGGCATGACCATGCTCTGCGTGACCCACGAAATGGGCTTTGCCCGGACCGTGGCGAACCGGGTGATCTTCATGGACAAGGGTGAAATCGTCGAGCAGGCGGCCCCGGACGACTTCTTCGACCGGCCGCGCAGTGACCGGACCAAGCTGTTCCTCAGCCAGATCCTGCATTAATGCTGTTGGGGCCGCTTTGCGGCCCATCGCCGGCAAGCCGGCTCCCACAGGGATAGCACCGGCCTCAAGCCTTGTGCAGTACTTGTGGGAGCCAAATCCTGCATTGATGCTGTTGGGGCCGCTTTGCGGCCCATCGCCGGCAAGCCGGCTCCCACAGGGATAGCACCGGCCTCAAGCCTTGTG
>NZ_PUQD01000042.1 GCF_003331055.1 Pseudomonas sp. AFG_SD02_1510_Pfu_092
ACAGTCTGTACTGCTGCGAACAGTCAGAATCGGGCATTTAGTCCCACCACCCCTTCAAGTCTAACCATACAAGCGGGCATGCCCGCGAAGCAGGCGACGCAGTGGCTGGCACCGGCTGCGCCGGTGTTCGCGGGCGCGCCCGCTCCCACAGAGTTGGCGCCAATGTTTCAAAATTGAGCAAGACAGTTGCTCGCACAGGTATTGCACACGGCCCACAGGCCACGCCAATCCTGTGGGAGCGGGCATGCCCGCGAAACAGGCGGCGCGGTGGATGGCACCGGCTGCGCCGGTGTTCGCGGGCGCGCCCGCTCCCACAGAGTTAACGCCAATGTTTCAAAAATTGAGCAAGACAGTTGTTCCCACAGGTATTTTCACTCTCCTCGATACCTGTGCCCCACTGTGGGAGCGGCTTTAGCCGCGAAGAGGCCAGCACAGCCAACCCACCTTCAAGCTCTTGCACCTTGGTCTGACCATGAATTTCTCCTCACCCGGCCACTTGAGAAACGATTTCGTTTACCATTGTTTCCAAATATGTAGCCGTAAGCGAGGAAGTACCCGCATGACGATCCGCCCGCAACCGCTGATGCGTATCTTGGCCGCCGCCGTGCTGAGCCTGGTCATCGGCGCACCGGCCGCCATGGCAGACGCACCGGTCACCCTGACCATGTACAACGGTCAGCACAAGGAAATCGGCGAAGCCATCGCCAAGGCCTACGAGGCCAAGACCGGTATCCACATCAATATCCGCAAGGGCAGCAGCAACCAGCTGGCCAGCCAGATCATCGAGGAAGGCGAGCGCTCGCCCGCCGACATCATCTACACCGAAGAGTCCCCGCCGCTGAACAACCTCGGCGAGCTGGGCCTGCTGGCGAAGATCGACGACGCCACGCTGAACATGCTGCCCAAGGAATACGTGGGCGCAAACGGCACCTGGATGGGCGTCACCGCACGCACCCGCGTGGTGGTGTACAACCCGAAGAAAATCGACGAAAAAGACCTGCCGACCACGGTCATGGATTTCGCCGGCCCTGAATGGGACGGCCGCGTCGGTTATGTACCCACCAGCGGGGCCTTCCAGGAACAGGCTGTGGCCATCCTGAAAATGCACGGCCGTGAAGCCACCGAAGAATGGCTGACCGGCCTGAAAGCCTTCGGCAAGACCTACACCAACAACATGGTCGCACTGAAAGCCGTGGAAAAAGGCGAAGTCGCCGCCGTACTGGTAAACAACTACTACTGGTACGCCCTCGAGCGCGAGCGCGGCAAGCTCGATTCCAGGCTGTACTACCTGGCTGACGGCGACGCTGGCAACCTGGTGACCATCTCCGGCGCTGGGGCGGTAAAAGCCAGCAAGCACCCGAAGGAAGCCCAGGCCCTGCTCAACTGGATGGCCAGCGAAGAAGGCCAGCGGGTGATCACCCAGACCACCGCCGAATACCCACTGCACAAGGGCATGGTTTCCGATCGCGGCCTGAAACCGTTCGAAGAGCTGCGCCCGCCAAAGATCTCGCCGGCTGACCTGGGCAATGCCGAGGAAGCCATCGAGCTTGAACGCGAGGTCGGCCTGCTCTGATGACTGCCGCCCTGTCCGAGCCGGTGCCGGCACGCTTCGTACCGCGCCGCAAGCGCCCGTCCATCTGGGTGGTGCTGCCGGTGCTGTTCCTGGTGGCGATGAGCCTGCTGCCGCTGTTGTATGTCGCCATCAAAGCCTGGGAAGCCGGCTGGCGCGAAGCCCTGCACCTGCTGTGGCGGCCGTTTGTCTGGGGGCTGATGCGCAACACCCTGATGCTGATGGTCGGGGTGACGCTGACCTGCATGGTGGTCGGCCTGGCCCTGGCCTGGCTGCTGGAGCGCAGCAACCTGGCCGGCCGCCGGCTATGGGGCGTGGTGCTGTGCCTGCCGTTCGCCGTACCGTCGTTCGTCAGCAGTTTCACCTGGGTATCGCTGAGCTCGGACTTCGAAGGCCTGGGCGGAGCGATCCTGGTCATGGCCCTGTCCAAGTACCCGCTGGTGTTCCTGCCCGTGGCCGCCACCCTGCGCAACCTCGACACCTCGCTGGAGGAGTCGGCGCGCACCTTGGGTTGCAGCCGTTGGGGCGTGTTCATCAAGGTCACCTTGCCGCTGCTGTGGCCGTCGATGCTCGGCGGCGCGTTGCTGATCGCCCTGCACATGCTGGTGGAATTCGGCGCACTGTCGATTCTCGGCCTGCAGACCTTCACCACGGCGATCTACCAGCAGTTCGAACTGGAGTTCAGCAATGCCAACGCGGCCATGCTGTCTGCCGTACTGCTCGCGCTGTGCCTGGTGATGCTGTGGCTGGAGCTGCGGGTACGCGGCAAGGCTCGCCATGTGCGCATCGGCCAAGGTGTGGCCCGGCGCGCGCAACCGGTACGGCTGCGTGGCTGGGCAGTATTGGCGCAGCTGTTCTGCCTGCTGTTGGCGGTGCTGGGCAGCGGTATTCCGCTGGCCATGCTGGGCTACTGGCTGAGCGTGGGTTCGTCGGCGGCATTCCCGGTGGCAGCCATCTCCAAGGCGCTGTTCACCTCGTTGTCGGTCTCGCTTGGCGGCGCCGGCTTCTGCGTGCTGCTGGCCTTGCCGATCAGTTTCCTGGTGGTGCGCTACAAGGGCCGCCTGGCGATCTGGGCCGAACGCCTGCCGTACCTGCTGCACGCCCTGCCCGGCCTGGTGATTGCCCTGACCCTGGTGTTCTTCGCCTTGCACTATGTGCCGGCGCTGTACCAGACCACGGCCTTGCTGCTGCTGGCCTATGCGCTGCTGTTTCTGCCGCTGGCGCAATCGCCGGTGCGCACCGCGCTGAACAAAGCTTCACCGACGCTTGAAGAAGCCGCGCGAACCTTGGGTGCGAGCAGCTTTGCCGCGTTCTGCCGGGTGACCTTGCCGATCATCTTCCCGGCAATGGCCGCGGCGTTCGCCCTGGTGTTCCTGGATGCCATGAAGGAGCTGACGGCGACCTTGCTGCTCAGCCCCACCGGCATGACCACCCTCGCCACCGAGGTGTGGGCGCACACGGCCAACGTCGAGTTCGCTGCGGCGGCGCCTTATGCGGCGTTGCTGATCGTGGTGTCGGGGTTGCCGGTTTATCTGCTGACAACGCGGATGTACCTTAACAAGGCCTGATCTGCCCTACCCCCGGCTTGCGCGGTACCTGTGGGAGCAGTCGTGGCCGCGAGCACCGGCGCAGCCGGTGCCCTGCACCGCGTCGCCTGCTTCGCGGGTGAACCCGCTCCCACATGGGGACGGCGCAGGCCGGGGTTCACGCGGCACCTGTGGGAGCGGCCGCGGCCGCGAACACCGGCGCAGCCGGTGCCATGCACCGCGTCGCCTGCTTCGCGGGCTTGCCCGCTCCCACATGGGGACAGCGCAGGCCGGGTTCACGCGGTACCTGTAGGAGCGGCCGTGGCCGCTCCCACATAGGGACGGGGCAGGCCGGGGTTCACGCGGTACCTGTGGGAGCGGGTTCACCCGCGAACACCGGCGCAGCCGGTGCCACCCACCGCGCTGTCTTCTTCGCGGGTGAACCCGCTCCCACAGGGGTTGCGGTGTCCCCGAGAATACCTATGCCCTGAACTGCCCCAGGCTCGCGCGCAGTTGCGCGGCCAGGTCATCCAGCACCTTGCTGCTGGCCGTGGTCTGCATCACCACTTGCGCCGAGCGTTCGGCCTGGGCATGGATGGTTTCCACCCGCCCACGTACCGCCTGCGCCCCGCTCGCCTGCTGCTCGGCGGCGCGGGTAGCCAGGCCGATGGCCGCATGCACCTGCTCCACCGCCGCCTGCACCGACTGCTGGCGACGCTCGTTGTCACGCAGCACCAGCAGCCCTTCGCTGGCCTTGAGCCCAGCCTGGCCGATGGTGGCCACGGCTTCCTTGGCGCCTTTCTGCAGCGCGGCAATATGCGCCTGGATATCCCCGGTGGAGCTTTGCGTCTTGCTCGCCAGGGCCCGCACCTCATCCGCCACCACGGCAAAACCACGCCCGGTTTCCCCAGCCCGGGCCGCCTCGATGGCGGCATTCAGTGCCAGCAGGTTGGTCTGTTCGGCAATCCCGTGAATCACCGTCAACACCACCTCGATCTGCTCGCTCTGCTTGGCCAGGCGCTCGATCACCTGCGAACCGGCATCCACCTGCCCGGCCAGGTTTTCGATCAAACCGGCCAGCTGGGTCGAGGTACGGCTGTTTTCGTCGGTTGCCTGACGGATATCCACCACTTGCTGCAGCGCCGCCTGCATCGCATGGCTTTCGGCCTGGGCTTCGTCAGCCATGCTCGACAGATCGCGCAGGCTGGCCGCCACTTCATCGCGCTGCAGCGCGGCGGCGGCATCGGCGCCGGCATTGCGCTGGGCCATCGCGCCAATCTCCACGCCCGTGCGCTGCGCCACTTCGCCCGCCTCGCGCACGATGGGTTGCAGCTTGTCGACGAAGCGGTTCACCGCCGACGCCATGTCGCCGATCTCGTCGCGGCTGTCCAGCGGCACGCGCTTGGTCAGGTCGCCCTCGCCTGCCGCCAGGTCATCCAGCGCGGCAATCAGCAGGCGCAGCTTGCTCAGCACCCGGCGGCCCAACACCACCGCCACCACCAGCAATACACCGAGGCCGACCAGCACCAGGCCCAGGCCGATGCGCCAGCGCAGCTCGCCAGCCGCATCGCGCACGGTCTGCGCAGTATTGGCCTGCATCGCGGCAGCGCTGCCTTGTGCCTTCTCCAGGCGTTCGCGCAGGGTCTTGCCACTGTCGGCTGCGGCAGCCACCAGGCTGTCGCCCACCAATTGTTCACCGCTGGCGATCAGGGCAGCGAAGCGCTGGTCGAGGGCCTTGAGTTCCTGGTCGATGCCGGCCGTTGAAACACCCATCACCACCTTGCCGATTTCTGCGCCGTTGGGGTTGATCGAGGCTTCGACGAAGTACACCGCCGGGTCACGCCGGGCGGCATCGATCACCTTGTCCAGCGCGCGCTCGCCCTGACCCTTGTCCATCAGCGCCTGGTTGATCGGGTTTTGCCGGTTCAGGTAGCGCGTCAGGTGCTGCCCCTGGGCATCGTCGTAGACCACGAACAACACGTTGGGGTTGCGCTGGGCGCGGCGGGCGAAGTCGGAGAGCACTGGTACATCGTTGTCCCAGATCGCTCGCGGAGCGACCGAGGCGAGCAGCTCGGCCATGTCGTTGGCGGAGTCCTTGAGGTTCTTTTCCAGGGTGCTGCGCAACTGCTGCTGCTCGCTCTGCAGGCGCGCGGACAAACCGGCACTCAGGCGCTGGCGGGTACTGCTGGACAAACTGTCAAGGCCCGAGCGTACATCCTGCCCGGCCTGCTCCAGTTCGCCGGCAAGTTGACGGCTGTCATTGCCCAGACGCTCGCCCAGGTCGGCTTCCAGGGCGGTGACCGTGCTGCGGGTGAGCGCAACGGCGACCAGTACCTGCACCAAAAGCGCGATACCAAGGGCAACAAACACAGGCCGCAAAAGGCGGCTTCGTAACAGTGAAAGGATGGCAGACACGGTGTAACCCTCGTGTTTTCTGGCGCCACTACTTTGATGGCATCGTCAGAAACTTCTTACAGCAAGGGTTGTGCCGGAGGCAGCAGGGAAATACGCCAAGGTCTAGCAATGGGCTTTCCTGTACTGGCATACCCCACAAATGAAAACGCCGCAGCCCCTTTCAGGGCCACGGCGTCAGATCAGCCGGCAGGCGATCAGGCGAACGGGTGACGCAGCACGATGGTCTCGTTGCGGTCCGGGCCGGTGGAGATGATGTCGATCGGTGCACCGATCAGCGCTTCGATGCGCTTGATGTACGCGCGGGCGTTGGCCGGCAGGTCTTCCAGGGTTTTCACGCCCACGGTCGATTCGCTCCAGCCTGGCATCTCTTCGTACACCGGCTCCAGGCCGATGTAGCTGTCGGCATCGGAAGGCGCGTCGATGACAGCACCGTTCTCGTTCTTGTAGCCAACGCAGATGTTGATGGTTTCCAGGCCGTCCAGTACGTCCAGCTTGGTCAGGCAGATGCCCGAGATGCTGTTGACGTCGATGGCGCGACGCAGGATGACGGCATCGAACCAGCCGCAACGGCGGGCACGGCCCGTGGTGGAGCCGAACTCGTGACCACGCTTGGCCAGGGTAGCGCCAGTCTCGTCGAACAGTTCGGTCGGGAACGGACCGGAACCGACGCGAGTGGTGTAGGCCTTGGTGATACCGAGGATGTAGTCGAGGTACATCGGGCCAACGCCGGAACCGGTGGAGATACCGCCAGCGGTGGTGTTGGAACTGGTGACGTACGGATAGGTACCGTGGTCGATGTCCAGCAGCGAGCCCTGGGCGCCTTCGAACATGATGTCCTTGCCGGCACGGCGCAGATTGTGCAGCTCGGCGGTGACGTCGAGCATCATCGGCTTGAGCTGTTCGGCATAGGCCATGCACTCGTCCAGGGTCTGCTGGAAGTCGATGGCCGGCTCTTTGTAGTAGTTCACCAGCTGGAAGTTGTGGTAGTCCAGCAGCTCACCCAGCTTGGCGGCGAAACGCTCGCGGTGGAACAGGTCGCCCACGCGCAGGCCGCGGCGTGCGACCTTGTCTTCGTAGGCTGGGCCGATGCCACGGCCGGTGGTACCGATCTTGGCTTCGCCACGGGCTTTTTCGCGGGCCTGGTCCAGGGCAACGTGATACGACAGGATCAGCGGTGCAGCCGGGCTGATGCGCAGGCGCTCGCGCACCGGTACGCCCTTCTCTTCGAGCTTGGTGATTTCACGCATCAGGGCATCCGGGGCAACGACCACGCCGTTGCCGATCAGGCACTGTACGCCTTCACGCAGGATACCGGATGGAATCAGGTGCAGAACGGTCTTTTCACCGTTGATCACCAGGGTGTGACCCGCGTTGTGGCCACCCTGGTAGCGCACTACGGCGGCAGCATGTTCGGTCAGCAGATCGACGATCTTGCCTTTGCCCTCATCACCCCACTGGGTGCCCAGGACGACGACATTCTTACCCATTACATTGGTCCTCATTCACGCAAACTTGGTTGCCGGCCTGTTGCCGGCGCAGAAACTCAGTGGGCCAGCGGCAGAACCTGCCAGCGCCCGTCTTGCTGAATCAATTGCCGATCACAATCCGCCTCGAGAGCAGCACTCAACGGCTGGCCAGGCAGGGCCTGGACCACACGCTGGCCCTCGTTGCGCAACTGGCAGACTTGCTGCCAGAGGGCCGCGTCGCCACTGTCCGGCATCCAGATGCCGCCAGTTGGCAATACGACCTCCGCTCGCCCCAGTGTGACCAGGGTCTTCAAATCCGTGGAGAAACCAGTGGCCGGGCGGGCCCGGCCGAAGTCGGCGCCGATGTCGTCGTAGCGCCCGCCCTGGGCGATCGACTGGCCTTCGCCCGGCACGAACACGGCGAACACCACGCCAGTGTGATAGTTGTAACCGCGCAGCTCGCCGAGGTCGAAGTACAGCGGCAGCTCGGGGAAGCGCGACGCCAGGCGATCGGCGATCGCCAACAGGTCGTCCAGCGCTGCCAGTACACTGGCCGGGGCACGCCCCAGGCGCACACGGGCTTCGGCCAGCACTTCACGGCCACCGCACAACTCGACCAGCGCGCGCAGCATGTTGCCCAGGTCCTTCGGCAGGTCGGCGGTCAGCGCCTGCACTTCATCGACGGCCTTGCGCTGCAGGGCGTCGAACAGCTGCTGCTCGACTGCACCGGACAGGCCGGCAGCACGGGCCAGGCCGCGGTAGATACCGACATGGCCGAGGTCCATGTGCACATCCGGCACATCGGTCAGTTGCAGCGTGGCGAGCATCAGGCTGATGACTTCGACATCGCTGGTAGGGCTGGCATCGCCGTACAGCTCTGCACCCAGCTGGATCGGGCTGCGCGAGGTGGACAATGCCCGCGGCTGCGCGTGCAGCACGCTGCCGGCGTAGCACAGGCGGCTCGGGCCTTCACGGCGCAGGGTGTGGGCGTCGATGCGCGCCACCTGCGGGGTGAAGTCGGCGCGGAAGCCCATCAGGCGGCCGGACTGCGGGTCCACCACCTTGAAGGTGCGCTGGTCCAGGTCCTGGCCGGCGCCGGTGAGCAGCGACTCCAGGTACTCGATATGCGGGGTGACGACCAGTTCGTAGCCCCAACTCTGGAACAGGTCCAACACCTGGCGACGCGCGATTTCGATGCGCGCAGCCTCAGGTGGCAGTACTTCCTCGATGCCATCTGGCAGCAGCCAGCGGTCTACCGTTGCCATTACGCCATTTCCCCTCTGGTCCGGGCGGCTTGCCAGCAGGCCAGCCGTCAGTAAAGCCGGTATCGCGCACAGCAGCGGGCAGCACTGATCCCAGCGCAGCCACCGTACCCGACACCCTCGAATTGCCTTGCGACCTGACCAAACCGTCAACTGGCGGTTTGCCAATCAACCTTGCAGACGCAAAAAAGCCGGGAAATTTCCCGGCTGCCTCATCATACACCCCTTTTCATTCAGGATGCACCCCGCCTGGTGTTTTAGCTGCCAGGCGGGGCGCTGCTGCATGAAAGTCAGGGCCTGAGCATCACGGCTTGCTCTTGTCCAGGTAGCGGAAGAACTCGTTCTTCGGGTCCAGGACCAGCACGTCGCTCTTGCTCGAGAAGCTCTCGCGGTACGCCTGCAGGCTACGGTGGAACGCGTAGAAATCAGCGTCCTGGGTGTAGGCCTTGGCGTAGATGGCGGCCGCCTGGGCGTCGCCGTCACCGCGGGTTTCTTCTGCTTCACGGTAGGCTTCGGCCAGCAGCACACGGCGCTGACGGTCGGCATCGGCACGGATACCTTCAGCCAGCTCGTTACCTTTGGCGCGGTGCTCGCGGGCCTCACGCTCACGCTCGGTGCTCATGCGGTCGAACACGCTGCGGTTGACTTCCTTCGGCAGGTCGATGGCCTTGACGCGGACGTCGACCACTTCGATACCCAGTTCCTTTGCGGCCATGCGGTTCAGCGATGCAGTGATGTCAGCCATCAGCGCGTCACGTTCACCGGAAACCACCTCGTGCAGGGTGCGTTTACCGAACTGGTCACGCAGGCCGCTTTCCAGACGACGCGACAGACGCTCGTCGGCGATCTGCTTCATGCCGGAAGTGGCGGTGTAGAAGCGTTCGGCGTCCTTGACGCGCCACTTGGCGTAGGCATCGACCATCACCGCTTTCTTTTCCAGGGTCAGGAACCGCTGGGTCGGGGCGTCGAGGGTCATCAGCCGGGCGTCGAACTTGCGCACCTGGTTCACGTACGGAATCTTCACATGCATGCCAGGCTGGACATCGGCCTGGACCACCTTACCGAAACGCAGCAGTACCGCACGTTCGGTCTGGGACACGATGTAGAAGCTGTTCCAGGCGACGATGGCCAGGACCACGGCGGCGATCAGGGCGATCAGCGATCTGTTGCTCATCAGCGGCTCTCCCTAGTACGCAGTGGCGGCTGTTGCTGTTGCAGGTCCTGCGCGGCACGTGCGGCCGCATCGTTGACCGATGGCGACACGCTGGTAGTCGGCGCGGACGGGTTGCGGCTGCCTTCGACCATCTTGTCCAGCGGCAGGTAGAGCAGGTTGTTCTGCCCATCCTTGGTCGCCACCATGACCTTGCTCGAATTGCTGTAGACCTCCTGCATGGTCTCCAGGTACAGGCGCTGACGGGTTACGTCAGGGGCCTTGCGGTACTCGGCGACCAGCTTGGTGAAGCGGTCGGCCTCACCCTTGGCGCGGGCAATGACTTCGTCACGGTAACCGTTGGCGTCCTCGATGATGCGCTGGGCCTGACCACGGGCTTCCGGCACCACGCCATTGGCGTAGGACTCGGCCTGGTTGCGGGCACGCTGCTCGTCTTCGCGGGCACGGATCACGTCGTCGAAGGCTTCCTGCACTTCACGCGGGGCTGCCGCGCTCTGTACGTTGACCTGGGTAACGGTGATACCGGTACGGTAGGTGTCGAGGAAGCGCTGCAGACGCTCACGGATATCCACGGCCATCTGCTCACGGCCTTCGGTCAGCACCTGGTCCATCGAGGTGGAACCCACCACGTGGCGCAGGGCACTGTCGGTCGCGTGTTGCAGGCTGACCTCAGGCTGGTCGACGTTGAGCACGAAGTCCTGCAGGTTGCTGATCTTGTACTGGACGGTCAGCGGCACCTCGACGATGTTCTCGTCTTCGGTCAGCATCTGGCCCTGCTTGGTGTAAGCACGCTCGCGCGTGACGTTTTCCATGTACTTGCGATCGATCGGCGGGAAGTAGATGTTCAGGCCGGGACCGACCGTCTCATAGTACTTGCCGAAGCGCAGCACCACGGCCTGCTCCTGCTCGTCGACCACGTACACGGCGCTGTACAGCCAGATTGCGGCCAGCACTGCCAGGCCGATGCCCAGCAGGCCAAGGCCACCGCCCTTGCCGACATTGCGGTCACCGCCGCCACGTTTCTTGCCACCGCCGAACATGCCATTGAGGCTGTCCTGCAGTTTGCGGAAGGCCTCGTCCAGATCCGGCGGACCTTTCTTGTCCCCACCACCGCCGCCGCCGCCATTACGACGACCGCCCCAGGGGTCCTGATTGTTCGAGTTGCCACCCGGCTCGTTCCAAGCCATAGCGCTCTCCATCTGATAAAGCAAAGACGCGCCCACGGCGCGCCGTCCAATGCTACAGAATGCTTGTCACTGCTGCCCGGCGACCTCGACGGGCATTTATTGCAAAGTGTGTTGCTCGACAAACACTTGCGGCTCCATGCCTTCGCGGCTGACCAGGCGATTCAGTTCGACCCTGGGCAGGCGCACGCTCAGCAGGCTGCGCCCTTCTTCATCATGCTCTTCACCCTGCACGGCACCCAGGGCAAAGAATTGCGCGCGCAAGCGGGCAAAACGCTGCTCCAGACACAGGGTACCGACAAACAGATCATCCCCCAGCAACTCGGCAATCGCCTGGCCAACCAGCTCCAGGCCACGCCCGTCACGTGCCGATACCCAGACCCGTTCCGGCTTGCCATCGGCATTGCGCTGGATCTGCGGCTCGACATCTTCGAGCAGGTCGAGTTTGTTATACACCTCGAGGATCGGCAACCCTTCGGCACCAATCTCGCCCAACACCGCCAGCACCTGCTCGATCTGCTCCATGCGCTCTGGCTCATGGGCGTCGATCACATGCAGCAACAGGTCGGAGTTGCTCGACTCTTCGAGCGTAGCCCGAAATGCCTCGACCAGCTTGTGCGGCAGGTGGCGAATGAAGCCCACGGTGTCGGCCAGCACGATCGGCCCCAGGTCGTTCAGCTCGAGCCGGCGCAGGGTCGGGTCGAGAGTGGCGAACAGCTGATCCGCGGCATACACCTCGGATTCGGTCAGGGCGTTGAACAGTGTCGACTTGCCGGCGTTGGTATAACCCACCAGCGACACCGAAGGGATGTCCGCACGCTTGCGCCCGCGACGCGCCTGCTCGCGCTGGCTGCGCACCTTCTCCAGGCGTGACTTGATCTGGCGAATGCGCACCCGCAGCAGGCGGCGGTCGGTTTCCAGCTGGGTTTCACCCGGGCCGCGCAAGCCGATACCGCCCTTCTGCCGCTCGAGGTGCGTCCAGCCGCGTACCAGCCGCGTGCTCATGTGCTCGAGCTGGGCCAGTTCGACCTGCAGCTTGCCTTCATGGGTACGCGCCCGCTGGGCGAAGATGTCGAGAATCAGCCCGGTACGATCGAGCACACGGCACTCGAACACGCGTTCGAGGTTGCGCTCCTGGCTGGGCGTGAGGGTGTGATTGAAAATCACCAGGTCTACCTGTTCGGCATGGACCAGGTCGTGCAACTCCTCGACCTTGCCACTGCCAATCAGGTATTTGGCGGAAGGCTGATGCCTTGTCACCGTGACCAACGAGACGATGTCGGCACCGGCCGACAATGCCAGCTCCTGAAACTCCTGCGGGTCTTCGCGCGCCTCAGGGTTCTGACCTTCCAAGTGAACGAGCAACGCCCGCTCACCACCACCGTGGCGCTCAAAGAACAATGCAGGCTCCTATCAGGCGTTGCCTGGCTCGCTGTCACCGTGCTCGGCATCGGATGGGCTTGGCAGGCGAACCGGACGGGCAGGTACCACGGTCGAAATGGCGTGCTTGTAGACCATCTGGCTGACGGTATTCTTCAGCAGTACCACGAACTGGTCGAAAGACTCGATCGAACCCTGCAGCTTGATGCCGTTGACCAGGTAGATGGATACCGGGACCTTTTCTTTTCTCAAGGTGTTCAAGTAAGGGTCTTGTAGCGAATGCCCTTTTGACATATGCCGCACTCCTGTAAGGATAAATAATAGAAAATCAAGAAAATCGATAAATTAGGCCGCCCCTTCGCAAGAATAGACGGCAATCAGCAGGGACTCAGCTCAATATGGAGATGGCCCCAAGGTATTTCAAGCTGCGGGACAGATTGTCGCAGGCCAGGCTGTCAAGCCAGTGTACTTCAGGCCAACCGCGCAACCAGGTGAACTGCCGTTTGGCCAGCTGTCTGGTGGCAATGATACCGCGTTCGCGCATCTCATTCTCAGTCAGCTTGCCGTCCAGGTAATCCCAGACCTGCCGATACCCCACTGCCCGTATAGACGGCAGCCCGGCGTGCAAGTCACTTCTGGCTCGCAGCGATCGGACCTCGTCGACGAAGCCCTGTTCCAGCATCTGTGAAAATCGTAACGCAATTCGCTGATGCAAAATGTGACGATCTGTAGGAGCAATCGCCAAACTGGCGACAGTATAGGGCAAATGCCCGCCAGCGCCTGCGTCTGCGCCGCGACTTTCCGCGAATTGACGTTGACGATGGGACGTCATGCTTTCGCCACTCACCCGGTACACCTCCAGCGCCCGGATCAGCCGCTGCGGGTCGTTGGGGTGGATACGCGCCGCCGACTCGGGGTCGATTGCGGCCAGCTGGCGGTGCAGCTCGGCCAGGCCCAGCGCTTCGGCCTGGGCTTCCAGCTCGGCACGCACCGCGGCATCGGCTGCCGGCATGTCGGCCAGGCCGTCGATCAATGCCTTGTAATAGAGCATGGTGCCGCCCACCAGCAGCGGGATATTGCCGCGCGCGGTGATCTCGGCCATGGCCGCCAGGGCATCGGTACGGAACTGCGCGGCCGAATAGCTCTCGGCCGGGTCACGGATGTCGATCAGCCGGTGCGGGTGCGCGGCGAGGATTTCTTTCGACGGTTTGGCCGAGCCGATGTCCATGCCGCGGTAGACCAGCGCGGAATCGACGCTGATCAGCTCGCACGGCATGACCTTGGTCAGCTCGATGGCCAGGTCGGTCTTGCCGGCCGCCGTCGGGCCCATGAGGAATATTGCAGGGGGTTTGCCGCTCATTTCATCGACCGCGCAGGAAGAGTTTGTCCAGGTCGTCCAGGCCCATCTGGGTCCAGGTGGGACGGCCATGGTTGCACTGGCCACTGCGCTCGGTGTTTTCCATGTCGCGCAGCAGGGCATTCATCTCGGGGATCGCCAGGCGCCGGTTGGCGCGCACCGCGCCGTGGCAGGCCATGGTGCCGAGCAGCTCGTTGAGGTGCGCCTGAATACGGTCGCTGGTGCCGTATTCCATCAGGTCGGCGAGCACATCCTGCACCAGGCGGTTGGCCTCGGCCTGCTTGAGCAGGGCCGGGATCTGGCGGATCGCCAAGGTCTCCGGGCCCAGGCGCTGCAACTCGAAGCCCAGGCGCTGGAACCACTGCGCGTGCTCTTCGGCGCAGTCGGCTTCGCGCTGGCTCAGCGCCAGGGTCTCCGGCACCAGCAGCGGCTGACCACTGAGGCCTTCGCTGGCCATGGCCAGCTTCAGGCGCTCGTACATGATGCGCTCGTGAGCGGCGTGCATGTCGACCAGTACCAGGCCGACGGCGTTCTCGGCCAGGATGTAGATGCCCTTGAGCTGTGCCAGCGCGTAGCCCAGCGGGGGAATGTCACCCTGGCTTTCCGGCAGCGCCGTCGCCGGTGCTGCCGCGTTGTCCAGCGGCTTGTAGAACTCGCGGTACACCGCTTGCGCCTCGGCGGCCGGCAGCGGCTGCGAAGGGCGCGGCGTGTACTGGTACTGGTAGCCGGCGCCACTGCCGCCACTGGCAAACGCCTGCTGCGGGGGCTGCTCGAGCACTGGCGAAGCCAGGCGCATCTCGCCCTGCGGGCCGAACTCACCCACCAGCTGACCAGTGGCGCGGACCACCTCAGGCACTGCGGCAGGCGCGGCCAGCTGGTCCTCCGGGCGCACATCGGCCAGGGCACGGTGCAAGGTGCCATAAAGGAAGTCGTGCACCGAGCGCCCCTCGCGGAAACGCACTTCGTGCTTGGTCGGGTGCACGTTGACGTCGACGCCGTTGGGCTCCAGTTCGAGGAACAGCACGAAGGTCGGGTGCCTGCCATTGAACAGCACATCGCGGTAGGCCTGGCGCACGGCGTGGGCGACCAGCTTGTCGCGCACCGCCCGGCCGTTGACAAAGAAATATTGCAGGTCTGCCTGGCTGCGCGAGAACGTCGGCAAACCGACCCAACCCCACAGGCGCAGGCCGTTGCGTTCGACATCGATTGGCAGCGCCTGCTCCATGAAGCCCGGGCCGCAGATGGCACCCACGCGGCGCGCACGGGCTACATCGTCATGCGCTTCGTGCAGGCTGAGGACGCTCTTGCCGTTGTGCCGCAAGTGGAAGCCGACATCGAAGCGCGCCAGCGCCAGCCGGCGAATCACTTCCTGCAGGTGATCGAATTCGGTTTTCTCGGCCTTGAGGAACTTACGCCGCGCCGGGGTATTGAAAAACAGGTCACGCACTTCCACCGATGTGCCTACCGGGTGCGCCGCCGGCTGCACCCGCGGGAGCATGTCACGGCCTTCGGTTTCTACCTGCCAGGCTTCGCTAGCACTGGCGGTACGCGAAGTCAGGGTCAGGCGCGCCACCGAGCTGATCGACGCCAGCGCCTCGCCACGGAAGCCCAGGCTCAGCACGCCTTCAAGGTCTTCGAGTTCGCGAATTTTGCTGGTGGCGTGACGGGCCAGGGCCAGCGGCAAGTCGTCGGCGGAAATGCCGCTGCCATCGTCACGCACCCGCAGCAGCTTGACCCCGCCCTGCTCCACTTCCACATCGATGCGCCGGGCGCCGGAATCGAGGCTGTTCTCCAGCAATTCCTTGGCGACCGAAGCCGGCCGCTCGACCACTTCGCCGGCGGCAATCTGGTTGGCCAGCCGCGGGCTGAGCAGCTGGATACGCGAACCACCCGTCATTGCGAGGCCAATGTGGTAGCAGGGATATCGAGGCGCTGGCCGACCTTCAGCTCATCGGTCTTGAGGCTGTTGGTGCTGCGCAGGCTGGTGACGCTGACCTGGTAGCGCACGGCAAGCATCGCCAGGGTCTCGCCAGGGCGCACCGTGTGCTCACGCGGGCCGGCGGCGATCTTGCCGGTGTCGCGCAACCAGGCGATGTAGGTACCAGGCGGCGGGTTCTGCTGGAAATACTGGCGCACACCGGTATGGATCGAACGGGCCAAGGCCTGCTGATGGCTGGTGGTGGCCAACTTGGCGGCTTCGTTGTTGTTCGAGATGAACCCGGTTTCAACGAGGATCGACGGAATATCCGGCGACTTCAGCACCATGAAACCGGCCTGCTCCACGCGCCGCTTGTGCAGCGAGGTGATACGGCCCATGTTGCCCAGCACCTTCTGCCCCACGTTGAGGCTGGAGCTGAGGGTAGCGGTCATCGACAGGTCGAGCAACACACCGGCGAGCATGCGGTCCTTGTCGTCGAGGCTGACGTTACCGGCACCGCCGATCAGGTCGGAGCGGTTTTCCGTGTCGGCCAGCCAGCGCGCGGTTTCGGAGGTGGCACCACGGTCGGACAAGGCGAACACCGAGGCGCCGAAGGCAGCGCGGGACGGCGCGGCATCGGCGTGAATCGAGATGAACAGGTCGGCGCCCTTCTTGCGGGCGATTTCCGTGCGCTTGCGCAGCGGGATGAAGTAATCGCCGGTACGGGTCAGCTCGGCGCGGAAGCCTTTTTCGCTGTTGATCTGGCGCTGCAGTTCCTTGGCGATCTGCAGCACGATGTCTTTTTCATGCTGGCCGCGCGAGCCAGAGGCGCCCGGGTCTTCGCCGCCGTGACCGGCGTCGATGGCAACCACGATGTCACGCTTGCCGCTGGGTACCGGCGGCAGCTTGATGGCAGGCTGGGCCGGGCTCACCGGCACCGCCGGCGTGGTTGCAGGCGTGGCTACCGGGGGAGGTGTCGGGGTGGGCGCGGTGGCGGCAATGGCGTCGGCTTCCTGGTCGTACAGGTCGACCACCAGGCGGTTGCCATACTGGGCATTGGGCGCCAGGGTGAAGCTTTTCGGGGTGACCGACTTTTTAAGATCGACCACCACCCGCAGGTCGGTCGGGGTGCGCTGGGCCGAACGCACGCTGCTGATCGGTGTGTTGGAAGTGGCCACGTTCAACGGCGCGGCCAGGGTCGCGCCATTGATGTCGATAACCAGGCGATCCGGTGCGCTCAGGGTGAAGACGCTGTGCTGCACGGGGCCAGACAGGTCGAAGACCAGCCGCGTGTTGTCCGGTGCGCGCCACAGGCGCATGCTCTTGACTTGAGTGACGGCCAGAGCGTCAACGGTCACCGTTGTCAGCAGCAGCCCAACGATGGCGACCAGTGCGCGTATGCGCATACCTACCCCACTTACTGTTTATAGTGTTCGGCCAGTGCCACGCACCAGGCCTCGCCGCGAGCCCCCTGCGGCGAAAGGATCAGCGAGCGTCCGCCCGCTTGGGGGCTTATGGTAATGGTCAGGTCGGGCTTTGGCAAAACGCCCGCACCCTTTTGTGGCCATTCGAACAGGCACAGCGGGTCGCCCTCGAAATAGTCACGAATGCCCATGAACTCCAGCTCTTCCGGATCGACCAGGCGATACAGGTCGAAATGGAAGGCGCGCACCTCACCGATTTCGTAAGGCTCGACCACGGTGAAGGTCGGGCTTTTCACTGCACCAGTATGGCCCAGACCACGAATCAGGCCACGCGACAGCGTGGTTTTGCCGGCGCCCAGGTCGCCTTCCAAAAAGATCACACCACGACCGCCGGTCACCTCGGCCAGTCGTGCGCCGAATCGGACGGTGGCGTCTTCATCGGCCAGAAACAGGTTTAAGCCAGACACGCAGAATGCTCCTCCAACAATTCACGAATGACCGGTGCCAGATCGCTGGCGGCCAGGCCTCTACCTTTAACGCCCAGGCGCTCGCCGGCACAGGCGTGCAACCATACCCCCAGGCCTGCGGCGCGCCAGGCATCCAGGCCCTGGGCCAGCAACGCCGCCAGCACGCCGGTCAGCACATCGCCCAGGCCAGCACCGGCCATCGCCGGGTGGCCGCGCTCGCACAGCATCAGCTGCCCGGCCGGGTCGGCGACCAGCGTGCCGGCCCCCTTGAGCACACACACGCTGTGGTAACGGCGCGCCAGCTTGCGCGCAGCGCCCGGGCGGTCAGCCTGCACCGCCTCGGTGGAAATCCCCAGTAACCGCGCCGCCTCCCCCGGGTGCGGGGTGAGGATGCTGCCACTGGGCAGGGCCAGCGGGGTGCGCGCCAGCAGGTTCAGGGCATCGGCATCCCACACTTGCGGGCGCGCCGCATTGGCCACCGCCGACAGCAGGCTGCGGCCCCACGCCGCCTGCCCCAGGCCAGGGCCGACCACCAGCACCGAGGCGCGCTCCAGCACGCCCATCAGCTGGTTGGCCGACGCTACCCCCAGGCACATGGCCTCGGGCATGCGGGTCAGGCCGGCGGCAACGTGCTCCGGGCGGGTTGCCACGCTGACCAGGCCAGCGCCGCAGCGCAGCGCAGCTTCGGCGCTGAGCAACACCGCGCCACCGGTGCCGAGGTCGCCGCCAACCACCAATACGTGGCCGAAGTCACCTTTATGGGCATGGGCATGCCGTGCCGGCAGGTGCGCGACGGTCACGCTGCTGAGCAGTTGCGGGGCGTTGCTGGGGTGTTTGGTCTGTGGCATGGGGTCAAAGGCTCCAATGTCTGGCAGAATTATACGCACCTGAGCCCGTAATGCCTTGCCCATCCATGTCCGCCTGTACGCCTGACCTCGCCCAACTGGCCCAATCCATCAAGATCTGGGGCCAAGAACTCGGTTTTGCCCACGTTGGCATCGCCGGGGTCGACCTTGGCGAACATGAACACCACCTGCAGCGCTGGCTGGATGCCGGCTACCAGGGCGAAATGGAGTACCTCGGCGCGCATGGCAGCAAGCGCGCGCACCCCGAGCAGCTGATTCCCGGCACGGTGCGCGTGGTATCGCTGCGCATGGACTACCTGCCCGGCGACACGCAGATGGCGCAGCGCCTGGCCCAGCCGGAAAAGGCCTATGTCTCGCGGTATGCCCTGGGTCGGGACTACCACAAGCTGGTACGCAAGCGCGTGCAGTTTCTGGCAGACCGCATTCAGGAGGCGATCGGCCCGTTCGGCTACCGCGCCTTCGTCGACAGCGCCCCGGTGCTGGAAAAGGCCCTGGCCGAGCAGGCCGGGCTGGGCTGGATCGGCAAGAACACCCTGCTGCTGAACCGCAAGGCGGGCAGCTACTTCTTCCTCGCCGAGCTGTTCGTCGACCTGCCATTGCCGGTGGACGAAGCCACCAGCAGCGAACATTGCGGGCGTTGCCAGGCCTGCCTGGACATCTGCCCGACCCAGGCGTTCGTCGGGCCCTACCTGCTGGATGCACGGCGCTGCATTTCGTACCTGACCATCGAGCTGCGGGGCCCGATACCCGTCGAGTTGCGCGCAAAGATGGGCAACCGGGTGTTCGGCTGCGATGACTGCCAGATCGTCTGCCCGTGGAACCGCTTTGCCAGGCCCAGTCAGGAGCAGGACTTCCAGCCCCGGCATGGGCTGGAGAATGCCGAACTGGCGGAGATGTTTCTGTGGGATGAGCGCACCTTCCTGCGCAAGACCGAGGGCGGGCCGTTGCGCCGGGCCGGGTACGAGCGCTGGTTGCGCAACCTGGCGGTGGGGCTTGGCAATGCGCCGTCGACGATTCCGGTGATCGAAGCCTTGAAAGCGCGGCGCGAGGATGCCTCGGAGCTGGTGCGTGAGCATGTGCAGTGGGCGTTGGCACAACACGGCGTTTCGTAGCTACGCAATACCTGTGGGAGCGGGTTCACCCGCGAACACGGGCGAAGCCCGTGCCCTGCACCGCGTTGGATTCTTCGCGGCTAAAGCCGCTCCCACAAGGTAAGCGGACCGCTTGCGAATTCAGATCTCTAAGCGACAGGGCAGCCCAAAGGGCTGGGTAATTCCCACAGGGGCCAGGTTGCGCACGCGACTGCGTTACTGCTGGTCGTTGTAGTGGAACTTGGGCATTTCCCAATGGAAGCGGATCGCCAGCAGGCGCAACAGGAACCCGCCAAACAAGGTCAGCAGCGTCGCCTGCTCCGCCGGCAGCTTGAAATACACGCAGCCCAGGTAGAACCAGGCCGCCGCGAACGACACGCTGGCGTACAGCTCGCGGCGGAACACCAGTGGAATGTCGTTACAGAAGATATCGCGCAGGATGCCGCCAAACACCCCGGTGATCACCCCACTGATCGACGCCACCAGCATGCCCTGCCCCATCTCCAGTGCCGTCATGCAGCCAATCAAGGTAAAGGCCACCAGCCCCAGGGCATCGAGCACCAGAAACAGCGAGCGCAAGCGGCGCATCATCGGCGCAATGAAAATGGTCAGCAGCGCCGCACAACTGGTCAGCACCAGGTACTCCGGGTGCTTCACCCAGGTCAGCGGGTAATGCCCGAGCAGCACATCGCGCACCGAACCGCCGCCCAGTGCGGTGACGCAGGCAATCAGCACCACGCCGAACCAGTCCATGCCGCGGCGGCCAGCGGACAACGCGCCGGTCATGGCTTCGGCGGTGATGGCGATGAGGTAGAGCATCAACAACATGGCGACGGGGTTCCGTGGGGCAGGCGAGAAAGGCGCGCAGTCTAACCAGTTGCCCATGGCACCAAAAGGGGGCGCAGATACAATATCTGCGCCCTTTCGGCTCACACCTTGATGAAGTGCTCGCGATAGTGGCGCAGTTCGGCGATCGATTCGCGGATGTCGTCCAGCGCCAGGTGGGTATTGCCCTTCTTGAAGCTGTCACGCACGTCTGGCGCCCAGCGCGCGGCCAGTTCCTTCAGGGTCGAGACATCCAGGTTGCGGTAGTGGAAGTAGTTTTCCAGGTTGCGCATGTGGCGGTAGAGGAAGCGACGGTCCTGGCAAATGCTGTTGCCGCAGATCGGCGACTTGCCTTTCGGCACCCACTGCTCGAGGAAGGCAATGGTCTGCGCCTCGGCTTCGGCCATGCCGACCTTGCTTTCGCGCACGCGCTGGGTCAGGCCGGAAGCGCCATGGGTGCGGGTGTTCCACTCGTCCATGCGCGCCAGCACTTCGTCACTGTGGTGAATGGCGATCACCGGCCCTTCGGCCAAGGTGTTCAGCTGGCTGTCGGTAACGATGGTGGCCATCTCGATGATGACGTCGCTGTCCGGATCCAGGCCGGTCATTTCCAGGTCGATCCAGATCAGGTTCTGTGGGTTTTGCATGCGGGGGCTCCTCATATAGGCCGTCATAGTAGCGTAGTGGCCAAGGCGCGCCCATTCACGCCACGCAGGTAGGCGAAATGGTCCGGCGCCTGGCGTGCTAAACTGCCTGCCGTTTTCAACACCCCCTTGCACGGAACCTTCATGGCCAAACGCCAGCTCAATCGCCGCCAGAACTGGCGCATCGAAAAAATCCAGAACGAGCGCGCTGCGCGTGCGGCCAAACGTGAGCAGCACGTGCTGCAGGAACTGGAGGGTGGCGACCTGGGGCCGGAGCAGCTGGGCCTGGTGATCGCGCACTTCGGCGTGCAGGTGGAAGTGGAAGCCCAGGACGGCGAAGTCGCAGGCCAGGTGTTCCGCTGCCACTTGCGCGCCAACCTGCCGGCACTGGTTACCGGTGACCGCGTGGTATGGCGCGCCGGCAACCAGGGCATTGGCGTGATCGTCGCGCAGATGCCGCGCAGCACCGAGCTGTGCCGGCCGAACAACCACGGCCAGCTGAAGCCGGTGGCGGCCAACGTCGACCTGATCGTGATCGTCTTCGCCCCCGCGCCGGAACCGCACCCCAACCTGATCGACCGTTACCTGGTGGCAGCCGAACATGCCGGCATTCGCCCGCTGCTGCTGCTGAACAAGGCCGACCTGATCGACGACGACAACGGCCCGGGCCTGCACGCACTGCTGGCGGTCTACCGTGAGCTGGGCTACCCGCTGCTGGAAGTCTCGGCGCACCACGGCGACGGCATGCAACGCCTGCAGCAGATGCTCGACGGCAACATCAGTGTGTTCGTCGGTCAGTCGGGGGTGGGCAAGTCGTCGCTGGTCAACAGCCTGCTGCCGGACGCCGGCACCCGTGTCGGCGACTTGTCGGAATGGTCTGGCCAGGGTACCCACACCACCACTACCGCGCGGCTGTACCACTTCCCCAACGGCGGCGATTTGATCGACTCGCCCGGCATTCGCGAGTTCGGCCTGGGGCATGTCAGCCGCGGTGATGTGGAAGATGGCTTCATCGAGTTCCGCGACCTGTTCGGCACCTGCCGCTTCCGCGACTGCAAGCACGATCGCGAACCGGGCTGTGCGCTGCTCAAGGCGCTGGATGAAGGCCGTATCAAGCCGCAGCGCATGAGCAGCTACCGCTCGATCATCGCCAGCCTGCCGGAAGACGCTTACTGACCGCTTGCGCCACAGGTTCTAAGCAGCTTCAGCCGCGGCGCGGTCTTGTGGGAGCGGCCTTGTGTCGCGAAAGGGGCGCGCAGCGGCCCCAGGCTTCAGCGTTAAGCCAATATGCCGGGGCCGCGTTGCGGCCCTTTCGCGACACAAGGCCGCTCCCACAAGGCACCGCGCAGGACGAAAAAAGGCTTACTGTTCCTTAGCCTCATCCATCTTCAAAGTGCCTTCCTCGAAGATGTTCAGCTTCTGGCGCAGCTCACGCGGCTGCATGGGTGCCTGTTCGGTTGCAGCCGGTGCGGCGGGTGCCGCCGGCGGAGCAGCCGGTACGTCCGCCGGTTTTTCCGGAACACCCTGTTCGCCTTCGATGTCGCGCTGGGCCTTCTTGGTCAGCACGATGATGTCGATACGGCGGTTGACCGGGTTGAACGGGTCTTTGCGGTCGAACAGCGACGACGAGGCGTAGCCCACCACCCGTGCCACCTGGCCGTCCGGGTAGCCACCGGCCACCAGCGCGCGGCGCGCGGCGTTGGCGCGGTTGGCCGACAGTTCCCAGTTGCCGAACTCGCCAGTGCCGGCATACGGCTTGGCATCGGTGTGGCCACTGATGCTGATCTTGTTCGGCACCGCCTTGATGGTGTCGGCCATGGCCAGCAGGATGTCCTCGAAGTACGGCTGCAGGCGCGCGCTGCCGATGTCGAACATCGGCCGGTTCTCGGCGTCCATGATCTGGATGCGCAGGCCGTCCTGGGTGATCTCGAACAGGATCTGGTCCTTGAACTTCTGCAGCTGCGGGTTCTCTTCCACCTTGTTCTGCAGCTCTTGCAGCAACAATTCCAGGCGCTCGCGCTCGACCTGCTCGGCCATGGTCTCGACCTGGTCCTTGTCCAGCTGGATGCTGGTGTCAGGCGTCGGCTCCGACTTGGCCTCGGGGTTGATGGTCTTTTCCGGCGCCAGCTGTGGCGAGCCACCCAGGTCGATAATGTACGGTGTGCCACTTTCCGAGAAACCGATCGGGTCCTTGAAGTAGCCGGCAATGGCGATCTTCTGTTCCGGCGTGGCCGTGGACAACAGCCACAGCACCAGGAAGAACGCCATCATCGCCGTGGCGAAGTCGGCGAAGGCAATTTTCCAGGCGCCGCCGTGGTGGCCGCCGCCAAAGCGCTTGACGCGCTTGACGATGATGGGCTGATTGTTCTCCATGACTCAGCGACCGCGAACCGCTTGTTCCAGTTCGGCAAAGCTTGGACGGTGCTTGGGGTACAGCACCTTGCGCCCGAACTCCACCGCCAGCGAAGGCGGCATGCCGGAAGCTGAAGCCACCAGCGAAGCCTTGATCGATTCGTACAGGTTCAGCTCTTCCTTGGCATCGTGTTCCAGGCACTTGGCCAATGGGCCAAAGAAGCCGTAGGCGGCCAGAATACCGAAGAAGGTACCCACCAGCGCCGCGCCCACGTGCAGGCCGATGGAAGCCTGGTCGCCGTCGCCGAGCGAGGCCATGGTCACCACGATGCCCAGTACCGCCGCAACGATACCGAAGCCAGGCATGCCGTCGGCGATGCCGTTCACTGCATGGGAAGGATGTTCCAGCTCTTCCTTCATGCTCAGCAGTTCCATGTCGAACAGGCCCTCGAGCTCGTGCGGGGCCATGTTGCCGGTAGACATGATGCGCAGGTAGTCGCAGACGAACGCGGTCATGCGCTCATCGGCCAGCACCGTCGGGTATTTGGCGAAGATCGGGCTGGCGGCAGCGTCCTCGATGTCGGCCTCGATGGCCATCATGCCTTCACGACGGCTTTTGTTGAGAATCTCGTACACCAGGCCCAGCACTTCCAGGTAGAAGGCATGGGTGAAGCGCGAGCCGAACATCTTCATCGACTTCTTGATGACGTGCATGGTCATGTAGCCAGGGTTGGCCTGCAGGAATGCACCAAAGGCCGCACCGCCGATGATCAGTACTTCGAACGGCTGGATCAGCGCCGCGATCTTGCCGTGGGAGAGCACGTATCCGCCGAGCACGCTCGCGAATACGACGATGATGCCGATAATTTTAGCCATAGGTTCAAAGCACTTGCTGTCGTGGTCAGGGGAAGAGACGGGAGCGTTAAAACTCTTCTTCTACTTATCGGCAGAACTGCGCCAGACTATAGCCACTCAATGCGAAAAGCCAGTTCGGACTGATGTCAAAATGCCAATTGAAACCAAGGTGCCCGCTCAGGCTCCACGTACGTTAGAGGCCTGGGTAAAGCTGCTCGAGAGTGTTCGCATCCCGGTGCCGAAGCACAGCTACGACCGGGTCATGGCCGCCATCCACGATAGCCGCCGCTCCTTGCGCGATATCGCCGAACTGATGCAGGACAGCCCGGCACTGGTGCTGTCGGTGATGCGCGAAGCCAACCACCCGACCAATGCCAGCCTGGCCGAGCCGGCCGAAAGCCTGGAGGTGGCCCTCAACCGCCTGGGCCTGGAGCGCACTGAACAGCTGCTCAAGCGCCTGCCTGCGTTGCCCGAGGAAGAAATCCCGCCGGTCCTGTGCCAGTTCCAGCTGATCAGCCAGCACGCCTCGCAGCAGGCCAGTGGCCTGTTCGCCAGCCGCCTGGCACGGCTGTGGCAGGAAATCCACTGGGGCAGCTTGCTGTTCCTGTCGCCACTCTGGCCGCTGGCGCTGGCCTACCCCAAGCTGCTCGACACCTGGGAGCTGCGGGTTATCCACAAGGGCGAAGACGCCGCCCATGTCGAGCAAGAGCTGTTTGGCGTGCGCATCATTGCGCTGTGCCAGACCATGGCCGAGTACTGGCGCCTGCCACAGTGGGTCACTCAGGGTTATCACCTGCTGCTGGAAGAACGCGAGCAACTGGCGCAGATACTGAACATCGCCCGCGACCAGGACCTGCTCAGCCAGCAACACCGCCTGGACGCCGAGCCCGGCCTGCGCCGCTGGTTCAACCAGCCGGCCAACACCGTGCTGCTGGCCAACAACCTGGCCCTGGCGGCCCAGGTGGGCTGGGACAACCCGCACCTGCTGCGCTGGCAACTGCTGACCGCGCTGTACCTGCAAACCTCGCTTGATGATGTGCAGCAGCAGGTTCACCAGCAGGCCGCCGCCAGCGCCCGTCGCCACGCCCAGCATGCCCTGTTCCACCCGGCCGAAGCACTGATCTGGCCCTGGCACCAGCGCCGCCCACACCCGGACATGCTGGCCCCGCCAGCGCCCAGCGGCGACGAGCTGGCGCGCTGGCGCACGCTGTGCCAGCACTTGCTGGCCCAGCCCAGCCCATTCACCAACAGCGTGCACCTGGCTACCCAGGCCCGCGAAGCCCTGCTGGCCTGCGGCATGCAGCGCATCCTGCTGCTGGGCCTGGACAAGGCCAGCGACCACCTGCGCGTGCAGCAATTTGCCGGCTTGCCCAAGGAAGCTGGGGCCCTGGCCCTGCCGGTAGCGCAGAACAAGCTGCTGCAGAAGCTGCTGAGCAAGGCCGGGCAACTGCGCATCGCCCCGGAAAACCACAGCCAGTACTCGGCCCTGCTGCCGGCCCCGCTGCGCGCCCTGTTCCCCAGCGAACACGTGCTGCTGCGCTCGCTGGCGGTGAACGACCAGGTGCTGATGCTGATGGTGGCCGACCAGGGCAGCCGACCGCTGACCGATGTCAGCGTGCAAGCTTTCGGCAAGACCGCACAATGCACCGAGCGGGCGCTGGCGGTGTTTGCCAACCGCAAGGCCTGAGCCTTGCGCTACAATCGCCCCTCTTTCCACACTGGAGACCGTGGATGACTGACTTTTCCGGCCTGCCCCTGGTGATCGAAGCCGCGGACCTGCTGCCACGCCTGGATTCGCCACAGCTGATCCTGGTCGACCTGAGCAGTGCCAACCGCTATGTCAGCGGGCATATCCCCGGCGCGCGCTTCGTCGAAGGCAAGCGTACCCAGCTGGGCCAGCCCCCTGCACCGGGCCTGCTGCCGGCACAGGGCGAGCTGGAAAAACTGTTCAGTGAACTCGGCCACCGCGACGATGCCGTGTATGTGGTGTACGACGATGAAGGCGGCGGCTGGGCCGGGCGCTTCATCTGGCTGCTGGATGTCATCGGCCACAAGCGTTATCACTACCTGAATGGCGGTATCCAGGCCTGGCCGGCCGACAGGCTTTCCACCGAAGTGCCCGCCAGCGGTAACGCCCCGGTGCGTCTGCGCATCGACAGCGAACCCACCGCCACCCGCGAATACCTGCAAAGCCGCCTGGGCGCCGATGACCTGGTGATCTGGGACGCGCGCGGCCCACAGGAATTCAACGGCGAGAAAGTGCTGGCAGCCAGGGGCGGCCATATCCCCGGCGCGATCAACTTCGAATGGACTGCCGGCATGGACCTCAACGACCACCTGCGCATCCGCCAGGACATCGCCGAAGTGCTGCAGAAACTGGGCATCACCCCCGACAAGGAAGTGATCACCCACTGCCAGACCCATCGCCGCTCCGGTTTCACCTACCTGGTGGCCAAGGCCCTCGGCTACCCACGCGTCAAGGCCTACGCCGGCTCGTGGAGCGAATGGGGCAACCACCCGGACACGCCTGTAGAAGTCTAAGGAACCTGCATGAAATCCCGTCTGTTCACCATCAGCCAGTACCTGCTGCCGCACCATCTGCTGTCGCGCCTGGCCGGCTGCATCGCCGAGTGCCGCGTGCGCTGGTTCAAGAACGCCTTCACCGCCTGGTTTGCCAAGCGCTACCAGGTGAACATGGCCGAAGCCCTGGTCGAAGACCTCAGCGCCTACGAGCACTTCAATGCGTTCTTCACCCGCGCCCTGAAGCCAGGCGCCCGCCCGCTGGACGAAACCCCCAGCGCCATCCTGTGCCCGGCCGACGGTGCAGTCAGCCAGCTTGGCCCGATCGAACACGGCCGCATCTTCCAGGCCAAGGGCCACGGCTTCAGCGCGCAGGAGCTGCTGGGCGGTGACCCGGCGCTGGCCGCACCGTTCATGGGCGGCGAGTTCGCCACCATCTACCTGTCGCCAAAGGACTACCACCGCGTGCACATGCCGCTGGCCGGTACCCTGCGCGAAATGGTCTACGTGCCGGGGCGCCTGTTCTCGGTCAACCAGACCACCGCAGAGAACGTCCCCGAGCTGTTCGCCCGCAACGAGCGTGTCGTCTGCCTGTTCGACACCGAGCGCGGGCCGATGGCCGTGGTGCTGGTTGGTGCGATGATCGTCGCTTCCATCGAAACGGTATGGGCCGGGCTGGTGACGCCGCCCAAGCGCGAGCTGAAGACCTTCCGTTACGACGAAGCCAGCCGCGCGCCGATCCACCTGGAAAAAGGTGCCGAACTGGGCCGCTTCAAGCTGGGTTCGACTGCTATCGTGCTGTTCGGGCCAGAGCAGGTGAAATGGGCCGAAACGCTGGGTGCCGGCTCTGCGGTGCGCATGGGCCAGCAGCTGGCTGCGCCTGTGCAGGCTTGATTGCCTGATAGAACCTGGGCCGCTTTGCGGCCCTTCGCGGGCACGCCCGCTCCCACAGAGAAGGTCCCGTTTACCCTGTGGGAGCGGGCGAGCCCGCGAAGGGCTGCAAAGCAGCCCCCGCTTCTCGAATCAGCCGCGCGCGTCGCGGTCACGCAGGCCCAGCAGGTACAACACCCCATCCAGCCCCAGGGTGGAAATTGCCTGCTTGGCCGACTGACGCACCAGCGGCTTGGCGCGGAACGCCACACCCAGGCCGGCCAGCGACAGCATCGGCAGGTCGTTGGCACCGTCACCCACGGCAATCGTCTGCTCCAGCTGCAAACCTTCCTCGCCGGCCAGCTTCTGCAGCAACTCGGCCTTGCGCTGGGCATCGACGATCGGCTCCACGGCCACGCCGGTGACCTTGCCGTCGACCACTTCCAGTTCGTTGGCGAAGACATAGTCGATGCCCAGGCGCGCCTGCACCTGACGGGCAAAGTAAGTGAAGCCACCCGACAGGATCGCCGTCTTGTAACCCAGGCGCTTGAGTTCGGCGAACAGGTTTTCCGCCCCTTCGGTCAGGCGCAGTGACGCACCGATCTCATCCAGCACGCCAACATCCAGGCCCTTGAGCAGCGCCATGCGCTCCTTGAAGCTGGCGCGGAAGTCCAGCTCGCCGCGCATGGCGCGCTCGGTGATCGCCGCCACCTGCTCGCCCACGCCAGCGGCCTTGGCCAGTTCGTCGATGACTTCGGCTTCGATCAGCGTCGAGTCCATGTCGAACACCGCCAGACGGCGGTTGCGGCGGAACAGGTCGTCCTTCTGGAAAGCGATGTCGACGCTCAGCTCTTCGGCCAGGGCGAAGAAGTCGGCACGCAGGGCCTGGGCATCGCTCGGCACGCCGCGCACGGAAATCTCGATGGCCGCCTTGCCCTTGTCGGTCTCGGCATCCAGTGCCACACGGGCCGACAAGCGCTCGATGCGCTCGATGGTCAGGCCGTACTGGCTGATCACCGCGCTCACCCGCTGCAGCTGCGCGGGGGTGATCTTGCGGCTGAGCAGGGTGACGATGTGGCGCGCCTCGCCCTGGCCGTCGGCCCAATGCTGGTAGTCCGCCTCGGAAATCGGCGTGTAGCGGGCCTGCAGGTTCAGTTCGTGGGCCTTGGCCTGCACGCTTTGCAGCAACGCCGTAGCCACTTCGTTGTCCGGGATGTCGACCAGAATGCCGAACGACAAGGTGCCGTGCATGACGGCCAGGCCGATGTCGAGAATGCTCACACCGCCCTGCAGCAGGACGCCGGTGATAGCCGCAGTGAGACCGGGACGGTCCTCACCGGTGATGTTGATCAGGACGATTTCGCGCACAACCTGGCTCCGACTTCGATGAAAAATGCGCATTCTACCGATTTTCCGTGACCATCGGGCGCCAACGATACTTTGCCGACAAAACCCGGATCGCTATACTCCCCACACTTTCATGCCATTAAGAGCCGAGCTCAGTGAACCGGCCCACGCCCGTCAAACCAGACAACTTCTTCCTGATGATCTATCGCGCCCTGAGTCAACGTCGCGTGCCGCTGGCATTGCGCATCGCCTGCACCAACATCTTCCTGGTGGCGCTGGCGCTGGTGATCTACGCCTGCGTCATGGGCCTGCAGTTCAAGCAGGCCATGCACGAGCAGGCCGATGCCCTGGGCCAGAGCCTGACCACCCAGACCGCCACCTCGGCCACCGAGCTGCTGGTGGCCAATGACATCCTCAGCCTCAACGTGCTGCTCGGCAACCTGGTGAAAAACCCGCTGGTCGCGCATGCCGCGATCTACAGCGTGGATAACCGCATCCTCGCCGAGGCCGGCCAGCGTCCCCGCAACAGCCTGCTGGGCGAGGCCGAGGGCCTGTACCAGACCAAGATCACTTTCCAGGATGTGACCGCCGGGCAGCTGCGCATCAGCCTGGACATGAGCCAGTTCCAGCAGCCGATGCTGATCAGCCTGCAGAGCATGGGCATTCTCGCCGCCATATTGTTGGTGCTGGCGCTGACCCTGAGCCTGCGCCAGGGCCGCTTCATCACCCTGCCGCTGCTGCAGCTGCGGGTCTGGCTGCGCGACCCGCAACCCTATACCCCGGCCACCGACCGCCAGGACGAGATCGGCGACATCGCCCGCCAGTTGCATGCGCGCCTGGCCCCGCCGCCGCCACCGGAGCCGGAGCCGGAGGTCGAGGACGACGAGCACTTGGACGACCTGCCCCACGCCGCCCCGGCGGCCAAGGCTGCACCCCGCGCCAGGCTTGCCGCCCATTCGGACGAGGACGACGATGATGCCTTCGCCGGCCTGCTGGACGACGACAGCGCACCCACGGCCGCCGTGGTCGAGTCCGACGAGCCGCAGTTCAGCGCCGTGCTCGCGGTCCAGCTGGGTTCGCAGGAGCAGTTGCGCCGCCTGCCGCGCACGCGCCTGACCGAGCTGACCGAGCGTTACCGCGATTGCCTGGAGCACGCCGCCTCGCTTTACGACGGCGAAACCCACACGCTCAACGACGGCAGCACCCTGGTGCTGTTCCACAGCCGCGACTGCGGCGAGGACTACCTGACCAACGCCATCTGCTGCGGCGAGCTGTTGCGCGCCCTGGGCCATGCCCTGCAGATCGAAGTGGCGGACAGTGGCATCACCCTGCAGCTGCAACTCGGCCTGGCCCTGGGCAACGACCTGCAAGGGCTGGAGCTGGTGGACCTGCTGATGGCCGAGAAGGCGCAGGATGCCCTGGCGCTGTCGCAGCACAGTCGCAACCTGTTGCTGGTGGAGCGGCAGATCAGTGATGACACCCTGATCCGCCAGCGCGCCCGTATTCGCCCGATCGCCAGCCCGGAAGGCGCCTGCTGCGTGGAACGCCTGATGGAGCCCTACCCGTCGATGCTGGAACGGCAACTGGCGCGGATGCACGAACGCCGGGCCTGATACCGAGGTGGCTTCTTCGCGGGTAAACCCGCTCCCACAGGTTTCTGCACAGGCCTCAAGGTATGTGATATCCCTGTGGGAGCGGGTTTACCCGCGAAGAGGCCAGTCCAGGCAATACAAAAAACAGCAGACACAAAAAAGCCCGCAACGATGCGGGCTTTTTTGTGTCTGGCAGTTCGATCAGAACCGATAGACTTCCATATCGGTACGAATCGGAGCAGCCATCGGAATCTTGGATTTCTCTGGCGTCTTCTTCACCTGCACCGGCGCAGCAGGCTTTTTAGGCGTGTCTTCGGCAATCGCTGGCTGGTTGGCCAGTGGCTTGACCGCCGTGCTCAGCTGTTCGGCCAGCTTCTGCAGCAACTGGCCTTGGGCCTGCACCTGCGACGCCTCGCTGCCCTCGTGCTGCTGCTCGAGGTGAACGATACGGTTGTCACGGACATGGCCACGGCGGTCGAGCAGGCGCCACTGGGCATCCAGGATAGCCGGCTGGTCCTTGCCCGAATCCAGGCGAGTGATCGACAGCAGCACTTGTACGTCCGGGTTGAAACCGGCGGTCGCCGGCGCCAGCACCACGCGCTGGCTGTCCAGACGCCAGGCAAGTTGGCGCACCAGCAGCTGGTCGATATCCGACGAAAGGCTGCCGGCCCAACGACCGTCGGTCGCCGAACTCAGGCTGCCATCGGCCTGACGCTGCAGAAAGGTCTCGCGTTGCAGGTAATCGGCTACCGACACCGGGCCGAGCACCACGGCCATGCCCGCACTCTGCGAAGGCTGGCCAGGATCACCACTGTCGAGCTGGTACAGGGCAACCGGCTGGTGCATGGTGCACCCGCCAAGGCCCAGCAGGCCAGTCATCAACAGCGCAAATGGAAGGCGCAGAAATTTCATCATCCCATCCAGGCGGTCGCCAACAGGCCAACCGCAGTGATACATGTAGGTTCAAACGGGCACACGGCCACGCCGGCACCGCAAGGGCCATATCATCCGTGAAATAACCGTCCGACTCCAGCATTTCCGCCCGGAACGGCGCTGAAATTGCCGTTCCAGACATTTCAACCGGTTATGCCGGCACTTCTACCTGCAAGCTATCGACCCGCTGGAACCCGCGTGGCAGCTTGCTGCCGCGCCGTCCGCGCTCACCCTTGTAGTGCTCCAGGTCGTCCGCTTTCAGAGATAGGGTACGCTTGCCGGCTTGCAATACAAGTGTCGCGCCCTCGGCAATCACCGCAAGATCGGTAACAAATTCTTCACGGCTGGCCACGCGGTCACCCGGCACACCGATGATCTTGTTGCCCTTGCCTTTGCCCAGTTGGGGCAGGTCACTGACCTTGAACACCAGCAGGCGGCCTTCGGTGGTCACCGCCGCCAGCCAGTCCTGCTCGCGGTTGGCGACGGGCCGCGGGGTCATGACCTTGGCGCCGTTGGGCAGGCTGAGCAAGCCCTTGCCGGCCTTGTTCTTGGCTTGCAGGTCTTCGCCCTTGACCACGAAGCCGTAGCCGGCGTCGGAGGCCACCACGTACAGCGCGTCATCGTCCGGCAACAGCACGCACTCGAAGGTGGCCCCCGGTGGCGGCGTCAGGCGACCGGTCAGCGGTTCGCCCTGGCCGCGGGCCGACGGCAGGCTGTGGGCGGCCAGCGAGTAGCTGCGGCCGGTCGAGTCGATGAGCACGGCAAACTGGTTGGAGCGCCCGGCGGCAGCCGCCTTGAAGCCGTCGCCGGCTTTGTACGACAGGCCGGTGGCATCGATGTCGTGGCCCTTGGCGCAGCGCACCCAGCCCTTTTCCGAGAGCACCACGGTAACCGGCTCGGTCGGCATCAGCTCGTTTTCCGACAGGGCCTTGGCCTCGGCGCGCTCGACGATCGGCGAGCGGCGGTCGTCGCCATAGGTTTCGGCATCCTTGATCAGCTCGCTGCGTACCAGCTTGCGCAGCTTGGCTTCGCTGCCCAGCAGGGCCTGCAGTTTGGCCTGCTCCTTGAGCAATTCGTCCTGCTCGCCGCGGATCTTCATCTCTTCCAGGCGCGCCAACTGACGCAGGCGGGTCTCGAGGATGTAGTCGGCCTGGATTTCGCTCAGGCCGAAGCGGTCAATCAGCGCCTGTTTGGGGTGCTCCTCGGTACGGATGATGTGGATTACTTCATCCAGGTTGAGGAACGCGGTCAGCAAACCTTCCAACAGGTGCAGGCGTTTCTCCACCTTGTCCAGGCGGTGCTGCAGGCGGCGACGAACGGTATTGGTGCGGAATTCCAGCCACTCCACCAGGATCGTCCGCAGGTTCTTCAACTGCGGGCGGCCATCCAGGCCGATGATGTTGATGTTGACCCGGTAGCTGCTTTCCAGGTCGGTGGTGGCGAACAGGTGCTGCATCAGTTCGTCGGCGTCCACCCGGTTGGAACGCGGGATGATGACGATGCGGCACGGGTTCTCGTGGTCCGATTCGTCACGCAGGTCGGCGACCATCGGCAGCTTCTTGGCCTGCATCTGCGCGGCGATCTGCTCCAGCACCTTGGCCCCGGAGACCTGGTGCGGTAGTGCGGTGACGACGATGTCGCCATCCTCGACGCGGTACACGGCGCGCATGCGGATCGAGCCACGGCCGCTTTCGTACATCTTGAGGATTTCGGCACGCGGCGTGACGATCTCGGCCTCGGTCGGGTAGTCCGGCCCCTGGATGTGCTCGCACAGTTGCTCGATGCTGGCCTTGGGCTCGTCGAGCAGGCGCACGCAGGCGCTGGCCACTTCACGCAGGTTGTGCGGCGGTACGTCGGTGGCCATGCCGACCGCGATACCAGTGGTGCCGTTGAGCAGGATGTTGGGCAGGCGCGCCGGCAGCACGGCCGGTTCCTGCAAGGTGCCGTCGAAGTTCGGCACCCAGTCCACGGTACCCTGGCCGACTTCGCTGAGCAGCACTTCGGCATAGCGCGACAGCCGCGCCTCGGTATAACGCATGGCGGCGAACGACTTCGGATCGTCCGGCGCACCCCAGTTACCCTGGCCGTCGACCAGGGTGTAGCGGTAGCTGAACGGCTGCGCCATCAGCACCATGGCCTCGTAGCAGGCCGAGTCGCCGTGGGGGTGGAACTTGCCGAGCACGTCACCGACGGTACGCGCCGATTTCTTGTGCTTGGCATCGGCATCGAGCCCCAACTCGCTCATGGCATAGACGATGCGTCGTTGCACCGGCTTCAGGCCATCGCCGATGTGCGGCAGGGCGCGGTCCATGATCACGTACATGGAATAGTTGAGGTAGGCCTGTTCGGTGAAGTCAGCCAGCGAGCGGCGTTCGACGCCGTCCAGGCTGAGTTCCAGTGAGTCGCTCATGCGGGCCTCGTCATTTCAGGTTCTGGCGCAGCAGCATGGTGCCGCCGCGCTGGGTAAATTCAAGTTGTTTCAGGGCACTCATGCCCAGCAATACGGTTTGCCCGTCCAGGCCCGGCACCACGATGGCGCGAACGTCCTGCAGGCGGATATCACCCAGCTGCAGGCTGGCCAGCCGCGTGCGGTAGCCCTCGGTACGGCCGTTGGCGGTACTCAGCTGCACCGGGCTGCCGCGCTGCAGGCCCAGTTCGCGGCCCAACGTCTCGGGGATGGCCACATCGGTGGCGCCGGTGTCGAGCATGAAATGCACCACCTGGCCGTTGATCGCGCCATCCATCACGAAATGGCCCTGGCCGTTGCCCAGCAGGCGCACCTCGATGAAGCCTTCGCCGTGCGACGACTGCACCTGGGCATTGGGGTTGCGCTGGCGGTCTTCCCATTGGCCGAAGAAGCGCGTGGCAAGGAACAACGCCGCCGCCCAGGCGACGATCATCAGTACCTTGCCGGCCCGCTTGCCCGGTGCCTGGCTCATGGGTTGGCGCTCCAGCCGCCTGGCGGCGCGTCGAAGCGCCAGACGATCGGGCGAACCTCGCCATCGGCGCGCGCGCCGTTGTTGTTGTCCACCCCGATCCAGGCACCCTTGGCATCGATGACCAGGGCCTCGGCCAGACCGTACGGCTGTGGGTAACGCCGCGACTCGAGCAACGCATCGGCAGCGAACGACCAGCAGCGCTCGACCTTGCCGCTATCGGCGTCACGCCGGCAGACCCGGTAGGCGTTGCGTTCAAGGGTGAACAGCTTGCCCTCGAACCAGGCCAGGTCGGCGAAGTCGCGCGACAATGCCTGGGCGTTGGGCATCTGCGGCGGCTGCATCTCGACCCCGGCCTCGCTCAACAGCACGCAGCTGCGCCCGCAGGTCCACACCGACTGCTGGCGTTCGATGGCGACCAGGCCACGGCGCTCGCGTTCGGCCGCCAGCCACAGGCGGTCGCCCGCCGGGTTGATCGCCAACCCTTCGAACAAGGCATTGAAGTTCAGCAGCATGCCGCTGGCCCGGGCCTGGCGGACCAGCGCCGGGTCGATCTTCAACCAGTCCGGCTCGCCTTCCAGCGGCAGCTGCAGCACGGCGGCGTGGGCCTCGCTGACCAGGTACAGGTTGCCCGCCTGGTCGCAGGTGATGCCTTCGAAATCCAGCTCGCCACCGCGAACGTACGACGCCGCCCAGTTGCGCGACTTCAGGCCCCACGGCAAGCCGCTTTCCGGCACCGGCGGCGGGGTGAAGGTAAGCGGCTGGGCGCGCCAGGCCGGGTTCTGCTGGTCGAGGCGGTAGATGCGGTCATCGTCGCGGTCGGACACACCCCACAGCCCGCCCCGACATTCCACCAGGCCAGACAGGTTGCCACCACGCATACCCTCGATCGGGTATTCGCCGCTCAGCTTCAGTTCCGGCCAGTTGCCCGCCTGGCTCGGCAGGGCAACCAGCAGCAGGCAGCTAGCCAGAAGCCGCCGAATCAAACCATGACCTCGGCCAGGTTGCCCTTGGTTTCCAGCCAGCTCTTGCGGTCGCCTGCGCGCTTCTTGGCCAGCAGCTTGTCCATCAGCTCGCAGGTGGCCTGCACATCATCCAGGGTCAGCTGCACCAGGCGCCGGGTGTTCGGGTCCATGGTGGTTTCGCGCAGCTGTGGCGGGTTCATCTCGCCCAGGCCCTTGAAGCGGGTGACCTGCGGCTTGCCGCGTTTCTTCTCGGCTACCAGGCGGTCGAGAATACCGTCGCGCTCGGCCTCGTCGAGGGCGTAGTAGATTTCCTTGCCCAGGTCGATGCGGTACAGCGGCGGCATGGCCACGTACACATGCCCGGCCTCGACCAGCGCGCGGAAGTGCTGGACGAACAGCGCGCACAGGAGCGTGGCGATGTGCAGGCCGTCGGAGTCGGCGTCGGCGAGGATGCAGATCTTGCCGTAGCGCAGCTGCGCAAGGTCGCTGGCACCGGGGTCGACACCGATGGCCACGGCAATGTTGTGCACTTCCTGGCTGGCCAGGACTTCGCCACCGTCCACTTCCCAGGTGTTGAGGATCTTGCCGCGCAGCGGCAGGATGGCCTGGAATTCCTTGTCGCGGGCCTGCTTGGCCGAACCGCCGGCGGAGTCACCCTCGACCAGGAACAGCTCGGCACGCATCGGGTCCTGGCCGGCGCAATCGGCCAGCTTGCCGGGCAGTGCCGGGCCTTGGGTAATGCGTTTGCGCTCGACCTTCTTGCTGGCCTTGAGGCGGCGGCCGGCGTTGCTGATGGCCAGTTCGGCAAGCTGCATGCCCAGCTCGGGGTGGGCGTTGAGCCACAGGCTGAAGGCGTCCTTGACCACACCAGAAACGAAGGCCGCTGCCTCGCGCGACGACAGGCGTTCTTTGGTCTGCCCGGAGAACTGCGGGTCCTGCATCTTCATCGACAGGACGAAGGTGATGCGTTCCCAGACGTCTTCCGGCGCCAGCTTCACCCCACGCGGCAGCAGGTTGCGAAACTCGCAGAACTCACGCATGGCATCCAGCAGGCCCTGGCGCAGGCCGTTGACATGGGTGCCGCCCTGGGCGGTCGGGATCAGGTTGACGTAGCTTTCCTGAATGCTGTCGCCGCCTTCAGGTAGCCACAGCAAGGCCCAGTCAACGGCCTCTTTGTTACCGGCCAGGCTGCCGCAGAACGGCTCGTCGGGCAGGCGCTGGAACTCGTTGACCGAATCGACCAGGTAGGAACGCAGGCCATCTTCGTAGTGCCATTCGACTTTCTCGCCGCTGGCCTTGTCCTCGAAGCTGACCAGCAAGCCCGGGCACAGTACCGCCTTGGCCTTGAGCACATGCTTGAGGCGGCTGACGGAGAACTTCGGCGAGTCGAAATACTTGGGGTCGGGGCTGAAGTACACGCTGGTGCCGGTATTGCGCTTGCCGACCGAACCGACCACTTCCAGCTCGCTGGCCTTGAAGCCATCGGCGAAGGTCATCTGGTATTCGTTGCCGTCACGCTTGACGCGCACGCGCACCTGGGTCGAAAGGGCGTTGACCACCGAGATGCCGACACCGTGCAGGCCACCGGAGAACTGGTAGTTCTTGTTGGAGAACTTGCCGCCGGCGTGCAGCTTGGTGAGGATCAGCTCGACCCCGGACACGCCCTCTTCCGGGTGGATGTCCACCGGCATGCCGCGGCCATCGTCGCTGACTTCCAGCGAGTGGTCGGCATGCAGGATGACTTGCACAGAGCGGGCGTGACCGGCCAGGGCTTCGTCGACACTGTTGTCGATGACTTCCTGGGCCAGGTGGTTGGGGCGGCTGGTATCGGTGTACATGCCCGGCCGCTTGCGGACCGGGTCAAGGCCCGAGAGGACTTCGATGGCGTCTGCGTTATAGGCGCTAGCGCTGGGATTGGCCATGGGGTCTCGTCGTCAGTCTGGTGAGTGCAAAAAAGTCAAAATACAGAAAAGTCGAGCGCAGCATACTGCCCGCGCGCAATACCGGCGAATGCCAGCAGTGCCGGCAGGCGCTCGGCGAAGCCCTGGAAACTGTGGTCGCCACCGGCCTGGATACGCAGGGCACAGGCCCGGTAGTAGCGCTCGGCGTGGCGATAGTCCAGGGTTTCATCGGCGGTCTGCAGCCACACTTGATAGCGGCTGGCGTCCACCGGCGCCGGCACTTCCAGCTCGGCCAGGGCCTGCACGTGATCGTGGGTCAACTCCCAGGCTTCACCGCTGTAGTGATTGTGCTGGATGCCCAGGTAGCCGTCGAAATGCTTGTGCGGGGTTACCGCCGGGTTCACCAGCAGGGCCTTGAGGCCGTGGCGCTCGGCCAGATGGGTGGCATAGTAGCCGCCGAGCGAACTGCCCACCAGTAATGGCGCGCCAAGTTCGGCGATGGCGGCTTCGAGCTGGGCGATGGCCTGGCGTGGGTGGTGGTGCAAGGCTGGCACCCGCAGCCGGGCCGACAAGCCCAGTTGCTGCATCACGGCTTCGAGTTGGCGCGCCTTGGTGGAAAGCGGCGAGCTGTTGAAGCCATGGATATAGAGGATGGAACCCGACATGCTACCCCCGGTAATCTGTGGCTTCGCGCCTGATGATGCGGGCGCAGGGACGCGCAGTGTAGCGCGTTCGCCGGGTTTTGACGCAGCGCCACGGGTTTCGCAACAATTTCTTCAAGAGAGCCGGGGCCGCTACGCGCCCCATCGACGCGGTTCGTCGCCACGACAAGCCAGCTCCCACACCGACCGCATCGTCTTCAAGCCTGTGCACATGGCTTCAGATCAATGCGGTCGGTGTGGGAGCAACTGTCTTGATCAATTTCCAAAAACTGGCGCGATCCCTGTGGGAGCGGCCGTGGCCGCGAACACCGGCGCAGCCGGTGCCATCCCTCGCGTCGCCTGCTTCGCGGGTGAACCCGCTCCCACATGGGGCTGCGTATGCCTCGGGCTTACGCTGAAACCTGTGGGAGCGGCTTTAGCCGCGAACACCGGCGCAGCCGTTGCCATCCCTCGCGTCGCCTGCTTCGCGGGTGAACCCGCTCCCACATGGGGCTGCGTATGCCTCGGGCTTGCGCTGAAACCTGTGGGAGCGGCTTTAGCCGCGAACACCGGCGCAGCCGTTGCCATCCCTCGCGTCGCCTGCTTCGCGGGTGAACCCGCTCCCACATGGGGCTGCGTATGCCTCGGGCTTGCGCTGAAACCTGTGGGAGCGGCTTTAGCCGCGAACACCGGCGCAGCCGGTGCCATCCACCACATCGTCTGCTTCGCGGGCTTGCCCGCTCCCACATGGGCTGCGTATGCCTCGGGCTTGCGCTGAAACCTGTGGGAGCTGGCTTGCCGGCGATGGGCTGCGCAGCAGCCCCAAGGTCTTCAATACCCCGGGCTATCGAAATCGAGCTTCACTTCGAAGTCCAGCGCCCGCTCCACTCCAGTCTCCAACCGCCCGTCGGCATGCAGGCGCAGCCAGCGGTACCCAGGCTGTTCCTCGCTTACCTTGAAATCCTCGCTACCCGCCGCAAACTGGATGCAGGTGGACGGCGTGGCCAGCAGGCGCCGACCACCGCGCACTTCATCCCATTCCTGGTGCACATGCCCCCACAGCAACGCCCGCACCAGTGGATAACCTTCTACGATATCGAACAGCGCCTGCGCATTGCGCAAGCCGATCGGCGCAATCCAGGCGCAGCCGATATCCACCGGCTGATGATGGAAACACACCAGGCAGTGCCGGTCGCCGGCCTCTTGCAAGGCTGTCACCAACACGCCCAGTTGGTCGTCTTCGAGCAACCCGTGGGTCGCCCCGGGTACCGCAGTGTTGAGCATGACGATGCGCCACGCACCAATATCGGTCACCGCCTGTACCAGCTCGGGTGCAACCTGCGCCATCCGTTGCGCCTCGTCATGGTTGCCCGGCAACCAGCGCGTGGGCACGGCGAACGGCGCGGTCAGGTCACGGAAGGCTTCATAGGACGCCACGCTGGCGTCCTGCGACAGGTCGCCAGTGCACAGCAGCAGGTCGACATGCGGCTGCTCGCGCTGCACCTGGGCCAGCACATGGCGCAGGCTGTCACGGGTATTGAGGCCCAGCATGCTGCCGGCCGGGTCGGCGAACAGGTGGGCATCGGTCAGTTGCACCACATGCACGGGGCGCGATTGGTCTGGCTGCGGCAACGGCCGTCTCCTCGAACGGATTCAGCAGGAATTATGGCTGGGCAACGGTTGCGAGCAAACACCCACGAACGACCTGCGTCACACTTCAGCGAACGCTTGCCAGTTCGTGGCCGCAGGCCAGGCAGTGGCTCAGCCATTCCCCCAGGAACAGGTTGAGCTGGGCCTTTTCGTCCGGCTGGTGCATGGCGGCGTTGGGATAGGGGTAGATGCTGCGCAGGCGCCGGGCATGTTCGGCGCTGACCACTTCGGCCATGCGTGCATCGTGGTAAACCTGCACTTCCAGGTGCGGCACCGGCAACCACGGCAGGCTGTGCTCCTGGCGTACGTGCAAGGTGGTGGTGTACGGGCAGGCCAGCACCACATCGAGTACCAGCACGCCGAGCATCTGGTCGCCTTGGGTCATACCGATACGGCGCGAGCTCTGGGTGGTGCGCATGTCGGGCAACAGGCGCATCAGCCGGGCGTAGTTCGCCTCGCAGGCTGCCTGCAGCCCCACCAGGTCGACCCGATAACGCTCGCGCAGCAGGTTCACTTCCACATACCTCGTACTTCGTCACGGTTCAGCGCCAGCCATTGCAGGCCGATGATGGTCGCCGCATTGCAGATACGCCCGTCGCGCACCGCCTGCAAGGCATCCTCGAACGACCATACGCGCACGCGAATGTCTTCGCCCTCTTCTTCCAGGCCATGCAGGCCGCCCGCGCCCTCGCTGCTGCAGCGGCCGAGGAACAGGTGAACGTATTCATCACTGCCACCGGGCGAGGGGAAATAGCGGGTCATCGGCCACAAAGCGCTGAACGCAAGGCCAGCCTCTTCTTCGGCTTCGCGGTGAGCGACTTCTTCGGGTTGCTCGTCCTTGTCGATCAGCCCGGCGACCATCTCGATCAGCCAGGGGTTTTCGACCTTGTCCAGCGCCCCCACGCGAAACTGCTCGATCAGCACCACTTCATCGCGTTGCGGGTCGTACGGCAGCACGCACACCGCGTCATGGCGCACGAACAGCTCGCGGCTGATTTCACGGCCCATGCCGCCGGCGAACAGCTCATGGCGCAGCTGCACCTTGTCGAGCTTGTAGAAGCCCTGGAAGCAGTTGGCCCGCTTGACGATCTCGACCGCCCTGGGCACTGAGTTCAACGTGTCTGACATGGAAATCCTCATTACCTCGCTTACAGCATCGCGCCATCCTACTCTGCACGCCAGCGGGTTTCACCCCTTTCCGGTAACCGTTCGCGCACTCGGGACAGCGCGCCAGCTCTCTGTTAGCTTAGTGGCGAACTGAAGGCCGCGCAGACGGTCAAAGGCCGACTTTTCCCTGTTCTGCAAGGATCATCATGACACTTGTCAAACTGACTTCCGTGGCTTTGCTGGCGCTGATCCTCGGTGCCTGCCAAAGCCTGTTCACGCCCAACTACCGGGCGCCGCTCGAGGTCAAGCGCGATGCCTGGGAGCATGTCAAACCCGGCTGCAGCGAAAGCGACTGCCCGCTGGTGAACATCGACATGATCCACTTCCCGGCCCTGCCCAAGCTCGACGGCATCGTCGAAAAACGCCTGCTGCAGCTGACCGAAGACAACCAGCGCGGCAACGCGCCGACCACCCTGCAGGCCTACGAACAGCAATACCTGGCCAGCGCCGACAAGCGCAACAGCAGCTACCTGCAGGCCAAGGTACGCGAGCAGCATGACGGACTGGTGATCATCGAACTGTCCAGCTACCTGGACAGCGGCGGCGCCCATGGCATGCCGGGGCGCGGCTTCATCAACTATTCGCGCAAGCTGGACAAGGTACTGACCCTGCAGGACATGCTGGTGCCCGGCCAGGAAGACACCTTCTGGAAAACCGTCGAGGAATCGCACCGCGCCTGGCTGATCAGCGTCGGCATGGACAAGGACGCCGAGTTCGTCAAGACCTGGCCGTTCAAGCGCTCGCCGCACATCGCCCTGACGTACGGCGCGGTGGTGGTCAAGTACGAGGTCTATTCCATCGCGCCCTATTCCATGGGCCACGTGGAATTGAAAATCCCCTACCCACGCCTGAATGGCGTACTCAAGCCTGAGCTGTTTCCCGGCCGCGGCTGAAGCTGAACAGCCCGTGCACCAGCCCTGCCAGCAGCAATGCCGGCAGGGTCGCGCCCAGCTCCGGCGCCTGCGCGGCGATCAGATGGTACGCCGTCACGCCCACCACCCAGGCCAACAGTGCCTGCCAATGCAAGCCATTCACCCGTGCCGGCAGGCGGCGGCGACGGATCACGTAGTGGTCCATCAGCACCACGCCGAACAGTGGGGCGAACACCGAACCGATCAGCAGCAGGAAGTTCTCGTACTGTGCCAATGGCGCCAGCAGGGCGATCAGCGTGCACAGCACGCCGATGGCCAGCGCCAGGTGCTCGACCTTCAGGCGTACCAGCACCCCGGTGGAAACCGCCGCCGAATGGATGTCGGCGAAGGCCTTTTCCGACTCGTCCAGCAGAATCAGCAGTAACGGGATGCCCATGCCGGCGCCGGCCAGCGCCAGCAGCAGGGCATTGGCCTCACCACTGGCGGCGAAAGCCAGGGTATAGGCCACGCCCAGGCCCATCAGCCAGGTGTTGCCGATGAAGTAGCCCACTACCGTACCGCCGAACACATGCTTGCCATTGCGGGCGAAACGCGAGTAGTCGGCGATCAGCGGCAACCAGGACAGCGGCATGGCGATGGCGATGTCGAAGCCCACCGCCAGCGACATCGACCCGTCCCCGGCGCGGTTCCACAGCCCGGCCAGGTCAACCTTGGCGAACAGGTTCCAGGTCAGCCACAGGCAAGCGCCCAGCAGCAGCCAGATGCCCCAGGTGCGCAGCACCTTGCGTACGAAAGCCAGCGGCCCGCTGACCGCGAGCAAGGTGGCCAGGACACCGAAGCACAGGGTCCAGAGCAGCGGGCTGTTCCAGGCGCTGGCTTCGCCGAAGGCCCGCGCACCCAGCAGGCTGGCGGCATCGCGCATGACGATGATCTCGAACGCGCCCCAGCCCACCAGTTGCAACAGGTTGAGCAGCGCCGGCAAGCGCGCGCCATGGCGGCCCAGGCTGAGTTTCAGGGTGCCCATGGCAGACAGGCCGGTGTCACTGCCAATCACCCCGGCCGCGCCGAGCAGCAACACACCGACACCGGAGCCCAGGGCGATGGCCAGCAATGCACCGGCCAGGCCCAGGCCAGGGGCGAGCATGGCGCCGACCTGCAGCACCATCAGGCCGATGCCGAGGGAGAACCACAGCGAGAACAGGTCGCGGGCGCCGAAGATGCGCTGGGCGATGGGGACCGGGTGGTCGGGGGAGAATTGGCTGGGTGATGTCATGGTTGGCGCTCGCCGGCAATGTTGTGGGTGTTCCTGGCGAGGACTGCGTCCTCGTATCGCGACACAAGGCCGCTCCCACAAAAACCGCGTTGGCCTCGAGCCTTGCGCGGTCCCTGTGGGAGCGGCCTTGCGTCGCGAAAGGGCCGCAAAGCGGCCCCAGCGGTCTTAGACCTTGTGGTACAGCTGGCTGCCTTCCTGGCGGAACCGCTCGGCCTGTTCGCGCATGCCTTGCTCGACCGTCACATCCACGGTTTCGATCTTGGCGGCGTACTCACGCACTTCCTGGGTAATCTTCATCGAGCAGAACTTCGGCCCGCACATCGAGCAGAAATGCGCGACCTTGGCCGACTCCTTCGGCAGGGTTTCGTCGTGGTAGGCGCGGGCCGTGTCCGGGTCCAGGCCCAGGTTGAACTGGTCTTCCCAACGGAACTCGAAGCGCGCCTTGGACAGCGCGTTATCGCGAATCTGCGCGCCTGGATGACCCTTGGCAAGGTCAGCCGCATGGGCGGCGATCTTGTAGGTGATGATGCCGGTCTTGACGTCATCCTTGTTCGGCAGGCCCAGGTGTTCCTTGGGCGTGACGTAGCAGAGCATGGCGCAACCGAACCAGCCGATCATCGCCGCGCCAATGCCCGAAGTGATGTGGTCGTAGCCCGGAGCGATGTCGGTGGTGAGCGGGCCGAGGGTGTAGAACGGCGCCTCGTCGCAGCACTCCAGCTGCTTGTCCATGTTCTCCTTGATCAACTGCATCGGCACGTGGCCGGGGCCTTCGATCATGCACTGCACATCGTGCTTCCAGGCAATTTTGGTCAGCTCGCCAAGGGTTTCCAGCTCACCGAACTGCGCGGCATCGTTGGCGTCGGCAATCGAGCCGGGGCGCAGGCCGTCGCCCAGCGAGAAGCTGACGTCGTAGGCCTTCATGATTTCGCAGATTTCGTCGAAGTGGGTGTAGAGGAAGTTCTCTTTGTGATGCGCCAGGCACCACTTGGCCATGATCGAACCACCACGGCTGACGATGCCGGTCACGCGCTTGGCGGTCAGCGGTACATAGCGCAGCAGTACCCCGGCGTGGATGGTGAAGTAGTCCACACCCTGCTCGGCCTGTTCGATCAGGGTGTCGCGGAACAGCTCCCAGGTCAGGTCCTCGGCCACGCCGTTGACCTTTTCCAGGGCCTGGTAGATCGGCACGGTACCGATCGGCACCGGCGAGTTGCGGATGATCCACTCGCGGGTTTCGTGGATGTGCTTGCCGGTGGACAGGTCCATGACCGTGTCCGAACCCCAGCGGATGCCCCAGGTCAGCTTGGCCACTTCTTCCTCGATCGAGGAACCCAGGGCGCTGTTGCCGATGTTGCCGTTGATTTTCACCAGGAAGTTGCGGCCGATGATCATCGGCTCCAGTTCCGGGTGGTTGATGTTGGCCGGGATGATCGCGCGACCACGGGCGATTTCCTGGCGCACGAACTCGGGGGTGATTTCTTTCGGGATGTTGGCGCCGAAGCTGTGACCGGCGTGCTGCTCGTTCAGCAGGCCAGCGGCGCGCGCTTCTTGCAGCTTCATGTTTTCGCGGATGGCCACGTATTCCATCTCGGCAGTGATGATGCCCTGGCGGGCATAGTGCATCTGCGAGACGTTGGCGCCCGCCTTGGCACGGCGCGGGTTACGCACGTGGGCGAAACGCAGCTTGGCCAGTTCGGCATCGTTCAGGCGCTGCTGGCCAAAGTTGGAGCTCAGGCCCTCGAGGCGTTCGGTATCACCGCGAGCATCGATCCACGCCGAACGCACATCGGCCAGGCCCTTGCGCACGTCGATGACCACGTTGGGGTCGGTGTACGGGCCGGAAGTGTCGTAGACCAGCACCGGGGCATTGGTCTCGCCACCGAAATCGGTCGGGGTGTCGTCCAGGCTGATTTCCCGCATGGGCACGCGGATGTCCGGGCGCGAGCCTTCGACATACACCTTGCGCGAACGCGGGAACGGTTGCACGGACTGCTGATCGACTTGTGCCGATTCGCTGAGGTTGATCGTTTTTTCTTGTTTGGTCATCACAGGCTCTCCAGACGGCTTCCTACGCAGTGGAATGTCGGGGTGAACCTGAAAGGCGCGGATGCACCCGCTTCAACGAGTGCAGTGCCGGATATGGGGGTGCCTGAAGCTGCATGCAGCTGCGACATTCCCGGACCTGGCACAAGAGGCTCCCCGGGAAGGCGAGCAATCTTGTTCCCTACGCAGGCGCTAACCTGATCAGGTTCAACGGGATCCGCAACTTTGCGATCTCAGCCTTTGCTTCAAGGCACCCCGACAAGAACATGCGCAGTCTAGACTGGAGTGGTCGGTGAAGCCAAGCGGGTAAATGCGCGGATGATGAAAGGCACCCCGAACGATTGTTGCCGGGTGCGCATGACACTACACTGGCCCGTCGCTCGATACTCAACAGTTCAGTAATTCAATTTCGTACAAGGATTGCCTCTATGCTGCGCAAACTCTCACTGGCGATAGCCGTGTCTTGTGCGTCCAACGGAGTGGTCTGGGCAGCGGACGTGCCCACGACGGTGAAGACCGACCTGGTCAGCGTCTATCAGGAAGCGGTCGACAACAACGCCGACCTGGCGGCGGCCCGTGCCGATTACGGCGCCCGCCGTGAAGTGGTGCCGCAGGCCCGCGCCGGCCTGTTGCCAAACCTGTCGGCCGGTGCCGAGATGCTGAACACCCGCACCAAGCTGGACCAACCTTCAGCCACCAGCAACCGCAGCGGCAATACCTGGAGCGCGACCCTGGCGCAGCCAATTTTCCGTGCGGACCGTTGGTTCCAGCTGCAGGCGGCCGAAGCGGTCAACGAACAGGCGGCCCTGGAGCTGTCGGCGACCGAGCAGAACCTGATCCTGCAAACTGCGCAGAACTACTTCGCCGTGCTCCGCGCCCAGGACAACCTGGCCGCGACCAAGGCCGAGGAAGCGGCCTTCAAGCGCCAGCTGGACCAGTCCAACGAACGCTTCGATGTCGGCCTGTCGGACAAGACCGATGTGCTGCAATCCCAAGCCAGCTACGACACCGCCCGAGCCAACCGGATCATTGCCGAACGCCAGGTACAGGATGCCTTCGAGGCGCTGGTGACCCTGACCAACCGCGAATATTCGTCGATTCAGGGTGTGGTCCACACCCTGCCGGTGCAGGTGCCGACGCCGAACGACGCCAAGGCCTGGGTCGAGACCGCCGGGCGCCAGAACCTCAACCTGCTGGCCACCAACCACGCCGTCACCGCTGCCGAAGAAACCCTGCGCCAGCGCAAGGCCGGGCATGCGCCGACGCTCGATGCAGTGGCCAAGTACGAGAAAGGCGACAACGACAACCTCGGTTTCACCAACTCGGCGGCACTGCCAAACGTGCGTTACGGCGGCGACGTCGAGCAGACCAGTATTGGCCTGCAACTGAACATCCCGATCTACAGCGGCGGCCTGACCAGCTCACAGGTGCGCGAGGCCTACCAGCGCCTGAGCCAGAGCGAGCAGCAGCGCGAGAGCCTGCGCCGCCAGGTGGTGGAAAACACCCGCAACCTGCACCGCGCGGTGAACACCGACGTGGAACAGGTGCAGGCGCGCAAGCAGTCGATCATTTCCAACCAGAGTGCGCTGGAAGCCACCGAAATCGGTTACCAGGTGGGTACCCGCAACATCGTCGATGTGCTCGATGCCCAGCGCCAGCTGTACACCTCGGTGCGCGACTACAACAACAGCCGCTATGACTACATCCTCGACAACCTGAGCCTGAAGCAGGCAGCCGGCACCTTGAGCCCGCAGGACCTGCAAGACCTCAAGCAGTACCTGAAGCCGGATTACAACCCGGACAAGGACTTCCTGCCGCCGGACCTGGCTGCGGCAGCGGCGAAGAACTTCGAGCGTCGCCCTTGAGATAAATGATGCATTTTTCGCGGGCACCCCCCCGCCCCCCCGGGGGGGCACCCCGGGGGGGGGGGGGGGGCCGCGAAGAAGCCCAAGTAGAAATAAGCGGACAACCGCCCCCCCCCCCGCGGGCCAGCCCGGGAACCCGCCCAGGTTGGCCCCCCA
>NZ_PUQD01000043.1 GCF_003331055.1 Pseudomonas sp. AFG_SD02_1510_Pfu_092
GGGGGGGGTGATCTGCCTTATTGCCGGGCTTTGCCTTAACCCGCCCCGTTATACTGCATTTTTTGGTAGGGGGGCTGCTTTGCAGCCCATCGCCGGCAAGGCAGCTCCCACAAAGGCCTCCACAGCCCTCAAGCCTTGTGGAATGCCTGTGGGAACTGGCTTGCCGATGAAAGGGCCGCAACGCGGCCCCTACAGTCCCGGATCAGAACTCGACCTTGACCGCCTGCGCGGCCCGGGTCGCCTTGGCGCGCGCCAGTTCGACCGACTCGTCACGCGCCAGGCACACGCCCATGCGCCGGGTGCCGTTGATTTCCGGCTTGCCGAACAGGCGAATGGCCGTGTCCGGCTCGCTCAGGGCAGCGCCCAGGTTGGCAAAGCTGGTCTGCTGCGACTGACCTTGCGGCAAGATTACCGCCGACGCCGACGGGCCGAACTGGCGCACGGCCGGAATCGGCAGGCCGAGGATGGCGCGAGCATGCAGGGCGAACTGCGACAGGTCCTGGGAAATCAGGGTCACCAGGCCGGTGTCATGCGGGCGTGGCGAGACTTCGCTGAACCACACCTGGTCGCCCTTGACGAACAGTTCCACGCCAAACAGGCCGCGACCGCCGAGCGCATCGGTGACAGCCTTGGCCACGCGCTGCGACTCGGCCAGCGCCTTCGGGCTCATCGCCTGCGGCTGCCACGACTCCTGATAGTCGCCCTTCTCCTGGCGGTGGCCGACCGGCTCGAGGAAGGTGGTGCCGCCCACATGACGCACGGTCAGCAGGGTGATTTCGTAGTCGAAGTCGATGAAGCCTTCGACGATCACCCGGCCCTTGCCGGCACGACCGCCTTCCTGGGCGTAGGCCCACGACTGCTGCAGGTCGGCATCGCTGCGCAGCAGGCTCTGGCCCTTGCCCGACGAGCTCATCACCGGCTTGACCACGCATGGGTAGCCGACATCGGCCACGGCCTGGGCGTAGTCCTCGTAGGTATCGGCAAAGTGGTACGGCGAGGTTGGCAGGTCCAGCTCTTCGGCGGCCAGGCGACGGATGCCTTCGCGGTTCATGGTCAGCTGGGTGGCGCGGGCGGTGGGCACCACGTTGAAACCTTCGCTTTCCAGCTCGACCAGGGTGGCGGTGGCGATGGCTTCAATCTCAGGGACGATGTAGTGCGGCTTCTCGGCCTCGATCACGGCGCGCAGGGCAACGCCGTCGAGCATGTTGACCACGTGGCTGCGGTGCGCCACCTGCATCGCCGGGGCGTTGGCGTAGCGGTCGACGGCGATCACTTCGACGCCCAGGCGCTGCAGCTCGATCACCACTTCCTTGCCCAGCTCGCCACAGCCGCAGAGCAGTACACGGGTCGCGGTGGGCGACAAGGGGGTTCCGATACGGGTCATTTCAGGTCCTCGAAGGCGTCCGGGGCCGCACCAGGCTTGGCGCCACCCGCTGAAAAAGGACCGCCATTCTACACCATCAACCCGGTACGGCAGCCCGCCGCGCACGAAATGCCATGGCCAGCCACACGGCGGTGACACCGGCGAATTTCGAGGCCATGGCGGTGCCGATCACGGCCGGGCTGAGGGCGCCGATCATGCTGAAGAAGATCAAGGTGTCTACCGGGATGCTCAACGCCGAGCTGAGCCACAGGCGGTCGCGCAGCGGTCGGCGGGTAATGCTGAAGACCAGCCAGTCGATCAGCTCGGAAATGAAGAACGCGGTGGCGCTGGCCAGGGCGATGGCCGGCTCCGAAGTGACATAGGACAGCACCAGGGCCACCAGCATGGCGACCAGGGCGCCATGGCCGAAGCGGGTCTGCACCATGTCGCGCAGGATGAACACCAGCCCGCCCCAGGCGGACCAGATGATGTCCAGGTGCGGGGCACTGGAGAAGGCGTAGTTGATCAGCACTACGCTGCTGATATAGGCAATCAGATAGAGCATGGCGGGTAGTCTGTGGGCAAGCCGCACAGAGTACCGCCGGGCCGTTCGCCGGTAAACCCGCTTCGGAGGCTGATGCTGTACCTGTGTGTGGGGCGATGCGGTGCATGGCACCGGCTTCGCCGGTGTTCGCGGCTAAAGCCGCTCCCACAGGTACCGTGTGAACCCGAAGTCAGCGCTGTACCTGTGGGAGCGGGCGGCGCGGTGGACGGCACCGGCTACGCCGGTGTTCGCGGCCACGGCCGCTCCCACAGGTTACCGCGTGAGCCCGGCGCATACGCCGTCCGCTGTGGGAGCGGGTTCACCCGCGAAGCAGGCGACGCGGTGCATGGCCGCTCCCACAGGTTACCGCGTGAGCCCGGGGCATACGCCGTCCGCTGTGGGAGCGGGTTCACCCGCGAAGCAGGCGGCGCGGTGCATGGCCGCTCCCACAGGTAGCGCGTCAGGGCTGGAGGATGAGACCGGCAGCCACGGCCCGTTCATGACAGCGCTTGAGCACCGCCCGGCGCTCGTCATTGTCCATCCGCCCCCAGCGGCCAATCTCGGCCACGCTGCGCTGGCAACCGGTGCAGATATCCTGCTCGTCCAGCGCGCAGATACTCACGCACGGCGAGGCCACCGGCCGTTCCACAACCTCACTCATCGTCAACTGCCAAGTCCCGCGCATAACGCTGGGCGTTGTGCACGTAATGCGCGGCGCTGGCTTCGAGCAGGCGCTTCTGCTGCTCGGTCAACTCGCGCACCACCTTGCCCGGCGAGCCCATCACCAGCGAACCGTCGGGGATTTCCTTGCCTTCCGCGATCAGGGCGTTGGCGCCGATGATGCAATGCTTGCCAATCCGCGCGCCGTTGAGGATCACCGCGTTGATCCCGACCAGGCTGTAATCGCCCACCGTGCAGCCATGCAGCATGGCGTTGTGGCCGACGGTCACGCCCTTGCCCAAGGTCAGCGGGGAGCCCATGTCGGTGTGCATCACCGTGCCGTCCTGCACGTTGCTGCCCTCGCCGATGTCGATCAGCTCGTTATCGCCGCGCAACACTGCGCCAAACCACACGCTGGCATTGGCCTGCAGGCGCACGCTGCCGATCAGCGTGGCGTTGGGTGCGGCCCAACTGGTGGGGTGGCTTTCGACCCGCAGGTCGCCCAGGCGGTATTTCATGCTTGCTCCTCAGGCTGCAACGCAGACGACGGGGTTGGCCCCGCTCAGTTTTCGATGTAACGCTCAGGGGGCTGGTGCAGGCTGATGCCGGCATCGAACAGCAGGTTGACCAGCTCGACGATCATGATCGCCGACAGCCCCCAGATCTTGTATTCGCCGTAACGATAGCTGGGCACATACCAGCTGCGCCCCTGATAATCGATACGGTGGGTATGGTCGCGCGGGTCCTGGCGGAAGAATTCCAGCGGCACGGTGAATACTGCCGCGATCTCGGCGTCGTTGGCCTGGTATTCGACGAAGTCGGGAATAAGCCCGACGAATGGCGTCACTTTCAGGCCATGCAGCGATATCAGCGGGCTGAGCGGGCCGATCACCTCCACCAGACCGGGCGGCAGGCCGATTTCCTCTTCGGCTTCACGCAGCGCGGTGAAGATCAGGTCCGGGTCTTCCGGGTCGCGACGGCCACCGGGGAAGGCGACTTCGCCGCCGTGGGTGGACAGGCCCTTGGCGCGCAGGGTCAGGACCAGTTCGGGCGCTTCGCAGCGGGTAATGGGCAAAAGAACCGCCGCCTCGGGGAACCGACGGTCGGTTTCCAGTGATGCGGGTTGGTGGTTGCTCATTCGGCGAAGTAGCTCGTCCAGCATTGCGCACGCTCGTATCCAAGGCCTGCCTAGCATGATGCACCAAAGCCGCAAAGCACCCAAGCCCCGTGCGCTTGCGGCAAGCCGGCCGTCGCGCCAAGATACGCCTGAGCAAAAGGAACCCACATGAACTACTGCAGCGCCTGCGGCCAACCGGTCACCCAGCAGATCCCCGAGGGCGACAGCCGCCTGCGCTATGTCTGCGGGGCATGCCGTACCGTCCATTACCAGAACCCCAACATCGTCGCCGGTGTGCTGCCGACCTGGGGCAGCCAGGTACTGCTGTGCCGCCGCGCCATCGAGCCACGCCGCGGCTTCTGGACCCTGCCCGCGGGTTTCATGGAGAACGGCGAAACCCTCGACCAGGCCGCCCGTCGCGAAACCGTCGAAGAAGCCTGCGCCCGGGTCGGGGCGATGAGCCTGTACCAGTTGTTCGACCTGCCGCACATCAACCAGGTGCATGTGTTCTTCCGCGCCGAGCTGGCCGACCTGGAATTCGCCGTCGGTATCGAAAGCTTGGAGGTACGGCTGTTCGAAGAACATGAGATACCGTGGGACGCGCTGGCTTTTCGCACCGTCACTCGCACACTAGAATGCTACTATCGCGACCGCATCGGGCAGCACTACCCCATAGGCCATGAATACCTGCCGCCGATGAACGTCTCGACCATTACCTAGCAGCCTTCAGGGATACCGTTACATGCGCTGGTTGTTTGCCCTCTTCTGCCTTTGCGTTACCTCGGTGTCCCAGGCGGCCTTCACCGAGACCATCATCCGCAAGCCCCAGCCGGCAGCGCAAACGCCGTCGCCTTCGCAACAGGCCATGCAGCCGTTGATCGACAAGGTGCTGGTGATCAAGTCCGAGCGCCGCCTGCAGCTGATCAGCCGTGGCGAGCCGCTGAAAACCTACCGCATCTCGCTGGGCAAGCAGCCCAAGGGGGCCAAGGAGCGCGAGGGCGACAAGAAGACCCCGGAGGGGCTGTACTGGCTGGACTGGCGCAAGCAGAGCGATCGCTTCAACCTGGCCATGCACATCAACTACCCGAACATCAGCGATGCCGCCCGCGCGACCCGCGAAGGGGTGAGCGCCGGCAGCATGATCATGATCCACGGCACGCCGATCGATGATGAGTACCCCGAGTGGTATTTCCATACCCTGGACTGGACCGATGGCTGCATTGCCATGCGCAACCGCGACATGCAGGAGGTCTGGGACCTGGTGCGCGATGGCACACTGATCGAGATCCGCCCTTGAGCTAGAGCCGTTCGGGCAAAGCTGTAGGAAACTTCCCGCAATCAAACAAGACTCTGCCTGACAGGCGCTTAGGCAGGGTACTGCATCCAGGCCACCCCCCGAATTCTTAGCATCCACGCAAACGAGTACGTAAGCCGTACACCATTTGCGGGGTGCCTGAATGCCATGCCAAATCCGTCCTGTCGCCGTCCTGGCGCTGGCCGCTTGCCTTTGCGGGCTGATGCCCGCCCTCCGGGCGCACGCCGACGACCCTGCCAGCCAACAGCTGCGCGATCAGCAGCAGACACTGCGCCAACTGGAACAGCAGCAGCGCCTGCAACGCTGGCAGCGCCAGCACGCCCCGGCTGAACGCCCGGACACCAGCGCCCCGCTGCCGCGAGACCAGCGCTGCTGGGCCATCAGCGGCGTACGTGTGACCGGCAACCGCAAGCTTTCCAACGCGGCGCTGGCGCCGACCCTGCGCGCGCTCATCACCCCGTGCATGGGCATCGCCGACATCAACCGGCTGCTCAAAGCCATCACCCAGCGCTACGTGCAAGCCGGCTACCCGGCGAGCCGGCCATACCTGCGCCAACCGCCGCAGGAAGGGGCAGCGCTGGAGCTGGTCGTCATCGAAGGTTTCGTCGAGTCGATCGAACTGGCGGAAGCCGATCTGCCCTTGTCGCTGTCTGGCGCCTTTCCTGGCCAGCTCGGCAAGCCGCTGTACCTGCCCGACCTGGAACAAGGCCTCGACCAGCTCAACCGCCTGCGCGCCTATGAACTGAGCGCCGACTTGCTGCCCGGCGAGCTGCAAGGCGGCACCCGGGTGGTCGTGCAGCCACGCACGGTGGCTTCGCGCTGGCATGTGGACAGCCGCCTCGACAACCGTGGCAGCGAGCTGACCGGGCGCCATCGCCTGAGCCTTGGCCTGGGCCTGGACAGCCCGCTGGGTGTCAACGATGACCTGCGCCTGTCACTGACCGGCACGGTGCTCGATGCACCGGGGCAAAGCCAGGGTGTCTCGTTGTACTACAGCATCCCCTACGGCGCCTGGACCTTCGCCCTCAGCGCCAGCCAGCTGCGCTACGAAGCGCCCCTGCCCCACAGCCGCCAGGTAGCCGACGGCAGCAGCCGCTACCAGGGCCTGAGCGTCGAGCGGGTACTGTGGCGCAACCAGCGCGGCATGCTCAGCGCCAGCACGCGGCTGGAGCGCAAGCAGCTGGTCAACCGCAGCGCAGGCGCGGTGATCGTCCAGCAGAGCCCGACCCTGGCCAGCGTCGAAGCGGGTATCAACCTGTTGTGGCTTCAAGGTGGCTTGTGGAATGGCTACCTCGGGGTCGCCCAGGGCCTGGACGCCTTGGGCGCCGATCGCTTGCCGCTGGGCGCAGAACGCCTGCGCCCGGACTTTCGCAAATACCGCGCCAACCTGTTGCACCTGCGCCAGGGGCCAGCCGGCCAGCCCTGGCGCTGGCAGAGCGAGCTGGCCCTGCAATACAGCAGTGACCCGCTGCCCGCCGTCGAGCAATTGCTGGCCAGCGACGATTCGACAGTGCGCGGGTTTCGTGTGCGTACCTATTCCGGGGCCAGCAGCGCGGTCTGGCGCAATACCCTCAGCCAGCAACTGCCGGCGAGCTGGACCCAGCCGCTGCAAGTGCGCCCCTACATCGGCCTGGACCTGGGCTGGACCCGTACCGCCGAAAACAAGCCCTCACAACGCCTTGCCGGCGCCACGGTCGGCGCCGAACTGAGCCTGCCCGGCAGCCAGCTGCGCCTGGGCTACCAACGCGCCCTGTACGCCAGCGACCTGCCCCGCCCACAGCTGGAACCCGGCTTCTGGGTAGTGGAGCTGGCGCTGAACATCTGATTCACCCACAACAAAGAGAACGAGAAAATGCAAACACTCTCGCAGTCACCGTCTATCCGCCCGGACACCTTGCGCTGGGCCATCTTCCTCGCCCTGCTCGGGCCGGGTTCCGCACTGGCCCAGGGAGGGCTGGCAGCAACCAGCGGCCCTGCCGGCACGCCGGTCATCCACGACGGCCATGGCGTCCCGATCATCGATATCGTCCCGCCAAACGCCAGCGGGCTTTCGCACAACCAGTTTCTCGACTACAACGTCGGTCACCCCGGGGTGGTGCTGAACAACGCCACTCAGGCCGGGCAGTCGGAACTGGCCGGCGCCCTGGCAGCCAACCCGCAATTCCAGGGCCAGGCCGCCTCGACCATCCTCAACGAGGTGGTCAGCCGCAACGCCTCGCTGATCGAAGGCCCGCAGGAAATCTTCGGGCGCCCGGCCGACTACATCCTCGCCAACCCCAACGGCATCACCCTCAATGGCGGCAGTTTCATTAACACCACGCGCGCCGGCTTCGTGGTGGGTACCCCCGAGTTCGAGGAACAGCAACTCAAGTACCTCGACACGCTCAAGGCCAGCGGTACCCTGCAAGTGCTCGAACGCGGCCAGCGCAACCCCAACGGTGCCCTTGAACTGATCGCCCCGCGCGTTGACAACAAAGGCGTGCTCATGGCCGGTAAAGCGCTGGATATCACCGTCGGGCGCAACCGTATCGACCGCAGCAGTGGCGAGATCGTCGAGCACCTGCCCGGTACGCCTTCCAGCATCGACGCCAGCCTGTTCGGTGCCATGCGCGCCGGGCGCATTCGCGTGGTGAGCACCGCCGAAGGTGCGGGGGTGCGCGTGGGGGCGCCCCAGGTGGTCGGCATCGAGGGGGTCGAGATCCGCTCGGCTGGCGCCCTGCTGGTCAATGGCAAGGCGGACAAGCCCGTCGAACTGCTCAGTACACGCGGCGACTTGCAGCTGACCGCCGCCGATAACCTGACGCTCGAGGCTGTCGCTGGGCAAGCCCGGCGAATCGAGGTCAGGGCAGGCAAGAAGCTCACGCTGGACGCCGCCACCCGCGAAAACATCGAGCAAGACAGCGACAGCTGGAGCAAGAAGTTCCTGTTCGTCACCCGCGAAACCTACGACAGCGAGACCACCACCACAAATCGCAGACAGCAAGGCAGTCAACTACAGGCCAGCGACAGCGTGCTGCTGCAATCCGGCGACGATATGCGCCTGGTCGCGGCCAAAGTGACTGCAGGTGAGCAGATGACCCTGGAAAGCGCCGCCAACCTGGACGTGGTCGCCGGCATCGACAGCCAGCGCACCGAAGAGCAAGTGCGACACCGCAAGGACTTGTGGCGAGGCGACAGTGACACTGACCAGTACACGGAGACGGCGCAGGGCAGCACGCTCGACGCCCGGCACATGACGGTGAAGGCAAAGGGCGCCCTCAATGTGGAGGGCAGCAGCCTGCACAGCGGCGGCGACATGGTGGTCGAGGCCAGACAAGCGAACATCGGCACCAGCAGCCTGCAGCAGCGCGGGACACGGCGTGATTACCGAGGCGACCTGGTGTCCGGCACGTTCTTCGGTGATCGCAAGGGCAATGACACCCAGGGCGATGCCGTCGCCGGCAGCAGTGTCAAAGCAGATGGCAAGCTCAGCGTGACCGCCGACCAGGTCACCATCAAAGGCAGTAGCGTGCATGGTAAACAGGACGCGGTGCTGTACAGCCAGAAGGGCGCGCTGGCCATCCTGGCAGACCATGGCAACACCACCTCCACCGACCATGCGAACGACAGCAAGCTGTTCGGCTTGATCGGCAGTGACCGGAAAAGTACCGACCGCACGCAGCAGGTACTGGTCAGCGACGTCCGCTCGGCCAGCAACCTGCGCCTGGCCAGCGCCGAAGAACTGCGCATCCAGGGCGCCAAGGTCGAAGCCGGCAAGCGACTGCAGGTCGAGGCCAAGGGCGACCTGCTGATCGCCAGCACGCAATCGGTCGCCGAGCGGGAAACCCGCGACCAGCAACGCGGCTTCACCGCCAGCGCCAGGCAGACCCAGGAGGCCGAGGATGGCAAGCCCGAGTCCCGCCAGTACGCGGCCGGCGTCGCCTATGACGTCGCGACCAGCACCCGCCAGCAGCGCACCCGCGATCAGCTGGCCAGTGAGCTCAAGGGCGCTTCGGTCAAGCTTGACAGCGGGGCGCACCTGCAGGTCAACGGCTCCACGGTCAAGGCCACGACAGGAGACCTTGACGTGCAGGCAAAAAAGGTGACCCTGGGCGCCACCCGCAGCGACCGCGACGCGACCAGCAGCAGCACCCACAGTGGTGGCGGCTTGACGGTGACCGGCGGCATCGACCGGCTGGGCAGCCTGTTCGAAGGCCATCACAACCGCGAGGTGCAGACCGAACGCGACAGCAAGGCGCAGCGCAGCACCTTGCAAGCCAGCGGCGACCTCAAGCTGCATAGCGACGAACTGGTCACCGAGGCGGCACGCGTCAAGGCCGGCAACACCCTTCAGGTAAACGCCAAACGCATCGACAACCGCGTGGTGCAGGACACCGAGGAACGCGGGCAACGCCGTGACAACTGGTCGGGCAGCCTCGGCGCCAGCGTCGAGTACCGCGACCTTACCCGCCCCATCGAGCGCCTGGTGCTGGGCGAAGAAGCCGCGCGCTTCCAGCAAGCGTCGCCGGAAGACGCCATGGCGCCGCCCAGTGTCGGCGCCGACATGACCGTGGAGCACCTCAAACGCCTGGAAAACCAGCGTCGCGGCTTCGCCCAGGTCAGCGAGCTGTCCGGCGCCACGGTCGCGGTCAAGGCCGACAGCATCGCCGACCAGGGCACCGCCTGGCGCGCCAACGCCGGCACATTGCAGATCGAGGCCCGGCAACACCAGGTGCAGGCTGCCGAGAACACCCAGGCAAGCAGTGTGCAGCGCCTGGCCTATGGCGGCGACGCGCGCCTGGACACCAGCACCGGCGAAGACCTGAACGTCCGCGCCGCTGGCAAAGGCGGTTCGCTGGGCAAGATGGACAGCACCAGCACCGCCGTGCCCGGCAGCCTGTATGGGCAACAGGGTATTCAGGTGCAATTGGGCAGTGACGGCCGTTATGAAGGGACGCGCATCGATGGCGGTGCAGGCAGCGTGGTGATCCACAGCGCTGGTTCGCTGGCGTTGCCACAGGCCACTGACCGTGCCGAACAGCAGGCAACGCAACTGGACGGCAACGCCTGGGCCAAAGTCGGCAACCGCCCGGGCGGCACCGGTGTCGATGGCCGTGGCTACCTCGACCATGGCCAACAGCAGAGCAGCCAGACCAAGGCCCAGGTGGCCCAGATCGACGCCAAGGGCCAGGTACGGCTGAGCAGCGAGGGCGACCTGTTGCTCGAAGGCACACGCATTGGCAGCCGCGAGGCGAAAACGGGCGACATACAGCTGCAAAGCGCTGGCCGCCTGCAGGTAACGGCGGCCAGCGATACCCAGCAGGCCACGGGCGCCAAGCTTGGCGGCGGCCTGGAGCTGGCGGTCAAGGCTGGCAGCACCAAGGGCGGCGCCATCGGCGGCCACTTCAGCCACGGCAAGCTGGACCAGGATGCCCGTCAGGCTGTCGATGCGCAGTTTGCCAGCAACGGCAAACTGACCATCGGCAGCAGCGCCCGGGAGGATATCGCCGTGCATCTGCAAGGCCTGCAGGCCACGGCCCGGCAGATAACCCTCGACGCTGCCAACGGTGGCCTGCGGGTGGAGGCTTCCTCCAACCAGGAGCGCCGCAACGACCTCGACATCACCGCCGGGGCCGGCTTCGACATGGCCAAGGGCACGCTCGATACCCGCGGCCTGCATGGCCGCGTCAAGGTGGAACTCGACCAGCGCGACAACCAGACCTGGAATAACAGCAACCTGCGCGCCGAGCGCATCGACCTGCAAAGCGCCGGTGACAGCTTCATCGAAGGCGCCACCCTGGACGCCGGGCATATCGGCGGTACGGTCGACGGCGACCTGCACATTGCCAGCCGCAAGGACCGCATCGACACCTTGAGCGTGAAAGGCGATGCCCGTCTGAGCCAGGAGAAAAACCCGCAGGGTTACGTCAACGCGGCCGCTTCGGTGGCCGGGCCGCTGGGGAGCAAGGTCAAGGACAAGGCCGGTTCCGCCCTGGGCAAGGCAGACCCGGGGCTGTCGCCAACCTTCAGTGTCGATGTGTCGCATGTGCAACGCGACAGCGTAGCCCAGCAGACCACGCTCAAAGGCAGCGACGGCATCGACGTGCAGGTCGCTGGCAGCGCGCACCTGGTGGGCGCACGGGTGCACGCGGCCAAAGGCGCTGCGACGCTCGATGCCCAGTCAGTGACCCGGGAAACACTGACCGGCACTGATTACCGCCGGGATGTGACGATCGATGCGTCCAACTCACCGGTGGACCTGGGCACGGCAGTGGCCGAAATCGCCAAGGGCAAGGGCGCGGCGGAGGGGGAAAATGCGCTGGACCTGGGGTTGCTGAGGACCAGTGGGCATAACCGCAGCGAGAAATGGGCCTCGAGTGTGCAAGGCAAGAAGAACTGAAGCAGGCCGCGCAACCTGTGGGAGCGGGCGCGTCTACCAACGAAGGTCGCGCTGGCCCGCCAAGGCCTGCGGGCCGAGCCACTGTGCGCCACGCAGCAACGGCGTCAGCGCCGCCTCGGGCTGCAATTCGAACACGACCTGCGCCCGGCGCCCCGGCAGGTCGGCATCCATCGCCAGTTGATGCTGGCCTTGCTGTGCCAGTTGCCCGCGCAGGTGCCAGCCGCTGCGGCAGTCCATTTCCAGCCAGCCCTGGCCCAGGCCCAGCGACCACGGCTCGCTCAGCGCCAGGTCAGTCACGGTCAGACGGCCTTCGCTGGCGCGGCATTGGCGCCCTCCCCCTTGCATACGCAGCGTGCCCTGCCACTGGCCGGCCAAGCGGTAATCTGTCGCGGTTGTCGCCTGGGCGCCCATGGCCGTGGCTTGCAGCCGCCAACGCCATGGCCAGCCTTCGGCGCGCAGTTGCCAGGCCTGGCCCTGGAAGCCCAACTCTGCGCTTGCCTGCAAACGCCAGGGCTGCAGCGACCAACGCAGCGGCCCGACGGGCCCCAGCTGTCGGGCCTGGCCTTGCCACAGGCTGCCACTGACGTCTCGCACCGGCAGGCCGCAGGCACGCGCCAGCCAACTGGCCGGTAGCTCGATCAACAGCGTCAGGGCGAAAACCAGCAGCATCCACAGCACAGCCGTGCGGCTCATGGCTGCACCACCAGGTCGAAGCGCAGCCCCTTGCCGTCCTGTTCCAGCGCCCATTGCAGCGGCTGTGCGCCTTCCGCGCGCAGGCTCTGCAACCAGCCTTGCAACACCCGCTCATCGGCCACCTGACCGTGCAGCTGCCAGGCCTGGCCTTGTGCATCGACCTCGGCCAGTTCGATCTGCCGCGCCTGGGCCGACTGGCGTAGCCGCTCCAGGCTCAACCCTGGGCCGCCTTGCAGGCTGACCGCCTGTTCGGCCAGCGCTCGCCACTGGCTGAGCTGCTGCCATTGTGCAAGGCCCGCACGCAGGGCCAGGAAGGCCAGCAGCAGAACGATCAGCGCCCAGGCGAACTTCAAACGATGCCGTTGCAAGCCGTCACGGTTCATGAGGCCGCTCCCAGGTCGAAGACCACCTGGCCATCTTGCACCTGAACCGTGGCGCCAGCAGCGCTGGCCATGTCGTTCCACGGCGGCGCGCTGCCCTCGCCTTCCAGCCGCACGTGCCAGCGCTGGCCATCGAAACGCACCGCGTGCAGGCGCCAGCCGGCATGTTCGCGCAACCAGGCTTGCAAGGCCGCTTGCAGGTCTTCGAGCTGGCGGGCGCGCAGTTGCTGTTGCAGTTCGCTTTCCCGCAGGCGCTTGAGGGCCAGCGCTGCGTGCCGGGGGCTGGCTTGTTCGCCGGTCACGGCAAGCACCTGGCTGCGCCAGAGTTGCGCCTGGCGCCATTGCTGGCTCAACCACAACCCGCCCCAGACCGCAGCCAGCACCAGGCATGCGCCAAGCAGGCGCTGCTGCGCCCGGGAAACCACCGGCAGCGAGGGTGCCTTGCGGGCGGGTTCGAACAGGCCGGGCAGCGTATCCAGCGCTGCCCAGGCACCTGGCCAGGCGCCGCTCAGCGCGGCCTTGTGCAGCGCCGCCCATGGCTGTCGTGGCGCCTCGCCGAGTGCATCCGGCCAGGCCAGCCAGTGCTCCTGGCCGTCTTCGCCCAGCCCTTTGTACAAGCACATGCCCGGTGTGCGCTGCCATTGCCAGGCACAGCCTGCCTCGGCGGGCGGCAGCAATTGCAGCTCCGCCCAGCAGCGTGTCACCGGCAAGCCCCATTCGGCACAGTGTTCGCGCCAGTCGTCCAATTGCCGACGAGCCACCACCAGTAACCGCAGGTGGCCGGGCTCGCGGGCCAGGCAGGCGCAGGTGACCTCGTCGATGGGCTGCAACAAGCGGTCTTCGAGTAGCAGCGGCCATTCTTCACGCTTGAGCCCGGGCGGTGCCGGCACACGGAAGTGGCTGCAGGCCTCGGCAGGCAGAACCAGCGCAACCCGGGCGTGCAGGTTCGCCGGGGGCTCGCCCTGCCCCTGGCGTTGCAGCAGGCCACCTTCGACCAGCGCCCAGTGCCACTCAGCGCCCGGTCGCAGCAGCAGCCATGGCCGGGCTGCTGTTTGCCGCCGCCATTCAAACTTCATGAGCGCCCCCACGGGAGGGCAAAGGTGCAGACATAGGGTGCTCCGTCATGCTGCAGTTCCAGGCGCACGCCACGGCCGGGGTGCGCTGGTTGGTCGGAAGGCCAGGCCAGCCAGCGGCCGCCCTGGTAATACAGAACATTGATGGCAGCGACCCGCTCGAGCCGCTCGCGTTGCACCCAGCGCGGGGCGGCAGCGGCGTACAGGTCGGCCGAACTTTCCAGCAGCAGACGCTGTTCGCGGGCCTCGAAGCGCAGGCGCTGGCGTTGCAGGCGCGCGCCGCCTTCGGCTTCCGGCAGGCCGGTGCTGGCGACCCAGAGCAACTGGTTGCTGGCCGGCTGCCAGTCGAGCCAGCGGCTGGCCAGTGGCAGGCGCTGGTCGTAGACACGGCGCATTACCGGGCTATCGAAACGGCGCTCCAGCGCCAGGCAGAAGTCCAGCACCGAGGTTTCCTCGGCGCTGACTTGCAGGCGCTCGCGCACCTTGAGCCAGCCGTTGACCAGGGCGGCGAGAAGAATGCCGAGCACGGCGGTAAGGGCCAGGGCGACCATCAGTTCGATCAGGGTCAGGCCGGCCTGTTTGCGCTTCATGGACCGGACTGTGGAGCGACAGGCGCTCGCCGACCCTGTGGGAGCGGGCGCGCCCGCGAACACCGGCGCAGTCGGTGCCATCCACCGAGTCGCCTGATTCGCGGGCATGCCCGCTCCCACAGGGATCGCGCGGGCTTTCATGGGCGCTCCAGAAACACGGTGTACTGGCCCAGTGGCAGGCGTTGGTCGCGGTCGGCGAACAGCTGCAGTTCACCACGGCGCAGGTCGCGCACGCCGGTGCGGCGCAGTTGCAACTGCCAGTGGCAGCGTTGGCCGCCCTGGCGCAGTTCACCGCCAACCTGGTTTTCAGCGGGCCAGTACTGCTCGACGGCAAAGCGGGTTTGCAGTTCGCGCGCGCACAGCAGGCCAAGGCGGTGCTGTTGCAGGTTGCCCTGCACCGCCAGGCGCTGGCGCAGCACCTGGCTGGTAATCACCGCCAGCACCGCAGCGATCGCCAGGGCTACCGTGACTTCCAGCAGGGTGAAGCCACGCTGCCGCCGCTTCATGGTGCGACCGCTGTGTGCAAGCGGCCGTCGCGGCTCCAGGCCCAGCGTTGGCTGCCATCGGCCCAGCGCCAGCGCACGCTGCCCGGCTGCGCCCAGCCGTGCGGGGTGAACAGCAGCGGCGGCTGCCGGCTGGCCGGCCAGTCTGGCTGCAGGCCCTTGGGCCAGTCGCCGAGCGCGACCGCTTCGACCACCCAGCCGTTGCCCTCGCGGCGCACGAACTCCGGGCGCTGGCCATTCCAGCGCAGCCCACGCAATTGCCCGGCATGCCGGGCCAGCGCAGCCTGCGTCCGGGTTTCGGCCGCCAGCCGTTGCAAGGCCTGCTCGACACTGGCCTGGCTGGTGCCAAGCCCGGCCACTGCCAAACCGGTCATCAGCCCGGCAATGGCCAGCACCACCAGCAGTTCGATCAGGCTGAAACCCCGCTGTCGGCGCACCCTTTACAGCTCCCAGTTACCCAGGTCGGCATCCTGGCCTTCACCGCCCGGCAGGCCATCGGCGCCCAGCGAATACACGTCGATCCGGCCATGCTCACCCGGCATGCGGTACTGATACGGGGTGCCCCAGGGGTCTTGCGGCAGGCGGCGCACGTAGCCGTCACTGCGCCAGGCCCGTGGCAGCGGTTCCTGCGCCGGCTTCTTCACCAGCGCCGCCAGGCCCTGCTCGCTGCTGGGAAAGCGCAGGTTGTCCAGGCGGTACATGTCCAGCGCCTGCTCGAGGGTGGCCAGGTCGGCCATCACTTTCTGCTTCATGGCTTTGTCCTGGTTGCCCAGCACGCTGGGCGCGACCACGGCGATCAGCAGGCCGATGATGAAGATCACCACCATGATTTCCATGAGGGTGAAACCGCGCTGGCGGTTACGTCGATGCTGCATGGCAGTACTCCTTGTCATCACAGTTGCAGGCCCTGGTTGAGTTGCATGATCGGCAGCAGCACCGCCAGCACGATGAACAGCACCACGGCGCCCATCACCAGGATCATCAGGGGTTCGAACAGCGCCATGGCGGTATCGACCTGGCGGGCGAAACCGCGCTCCTGGTCGTCGGCCACGCGCTCGAGCATGTCGGCCAGGGTGCCGCTGGCCTCGCCACTGCCGACCATGTTCACCAGCAGCGGCGGAAACTGCTGGCTGGCATCCAGCGCGCGGTGCAGGCTGGTGCCGCCCTGCACCTGCTGGCGCACCTGCTCCATGGCCAGGCGGATACGCCGGTTGCCGACGGTTTCGGTGGCCACTTGCAGGGCTTCAAGCAGGGCCACGCCGCTGCCGCTGAGAATCGCCAGGCTGCGCGCCAGGCGCGCGCTTTCCAGCACCTGCAGCAGGCTGCCGATACGGGGCAGGCGCAGCAGCAACTGGTCGCGGCGCAGGCACCAGTGCGGCTTGCGCAGCAACCAGGCACCGAGCGCACCGAGCGACAAAGCCAGCCCCAGCAACCACGGCCCGGCCAGCACCAGGCCCTGGCTCAGGCCGATCAGCAGCGAAGTGATCAGCGGCAGGCTTTGCCCGGCGTGCGCGAACTGTTCGGTGAGCTTGGGCACGACAAAGGTCATCAGGCCGATGACCACGGCCAGCGACACGCCCATCAGCACCGTGGGGTAGATCAATGCCGTGCGCGCCTTGTGCTGCTGGCGCTGCACCTGCTCGAGGTGGTCGGCCAGGCGGGTCAGCACCTGGGCCAGCCGACCGGAGCGCTCGCCGGCCTCGACCAGCGCGCAGTACAGGCCGCCAAACGGTGCGCCCTGGCGCGCCAGGCTGCGGGCCAGGCCCAGGCCTTCGGCCAGCGAGCCGCGCAGCGCCACCAGCACACTGTGCAAGGCGGGCTGGCGCAGCTGCCGTTCGAGGGTGGCCAGGGCGTCGACCAGGGGGATGCCGGCACCGGTCAGGGTGGCCAGCTGGCGGGTCAGCTCGCACAGCTGGGCGCGGCTCAGGCGCTGGCGGCGGGGTTGCCGGGTGCCGGCCTGGTGGCGCTGCAACTGGCGGGCGAACAGGCCCTGGTCGCGCAACAACTGGCGCGCATGGCGTTCACTGTCGGCCTGCAGGCTGGCCTTGTGGGTCTTGCCGGCGAGGTCGACGGCCAGGTAGCGATAGGTCGGCATGGCTCAGCCCTGCACCACGCGCAGCACTTCGGCCAGGCTGGTCTCGCCACGCGCCAGGCAATCGCTGGCCATCGCCAGCAGGCTCTGCCGGCGATCGGCCAGGTAGGCCTGCATGGCCAGTTCGCTGGCGCCGTCGTACAGCAGGCCGATCAGCCCGGCGTCCAGTTCGATGAATTCGTACAGGCCCAGGCGCCCGAGGTAACCGCTGCCCTGGCACTGCTCGCAGCCCACCGCGTGGTAGCTGCTGCCCAGCGCCGCCAACTCGGGCCACAGCTCACGTTCGGCCGCTTGCAACGGGTGCGCCAGCGCGCAACTGCACAAGCGCCGGACCAGCCGCTGGGCCAGTACGCCGCGCAGGCACGAGGCGATCAGGAACGGTTCGATGCCCATGTCGCGCAGGCGCGTCACCGCGCCCACCGCGCTGTTGGTGTGCAGGGTCGACAGCACCAGGTGGCCGGTGAGGCTGGCCTGCACGGCAATCTGCGCGGTTTCCTGGTCGCGGATTTCGCCCAGCATGATTACATCCGGGTCCTGGCGCAGAATGGCGCGCAGGCCGCTGGCGAAGGTCAACCCGGCACGCGGGTTGATCGCCGTCTGGCCGATGCCGGCGATGGCATATTCCACCGGGTCTTCGACGGTGAGGATATTGCGGCTGCCATCATTGAGGCTGTTGAGGCTGGCGTACAGGGTCGTGGTCTTGCCCGAGCCGGTCGGGCCGGTGGACAGCACGATGCCGTTGGGCCGCGCCAGGCAACTGCGCAGGCCCTGCAACACCGTTGCCGGCATGCCCAGGTTGCCCAGCGCCAGCAGGCTGGCCTGTTTGTCGAGCACCCGCATGACCACCCGTTCGCCGTGGATGCCAGGCAGGGTCGAGACCCGCACATCCACTTCACGCCCGGCCGCGCGCAGGCTGATGCGGCCATCCTGAGGCTGACGTTTCTCGGCGATGTCCAGACGCGCCATGACCTTGATCCGCGACACCAGCATGGCCGACAGCGCACGCGGCGGGCGCAGCACTTCGCGCAGGTGGCCATCGACGCGCAGGCGCACCACCAGGCTTTGCTCGAAGGTTTCTATATGAATGTCCGAGGCCCGCAGGCGCAGGGCCTGGGCGAACAGGCCGTTGATCAGGCGGATCACCGGGGCTTCGTCGTCGCTTTCCAGCAGGTCCTCGATGCGCGGCATTTCGCTTATCAGGCTGTCCAGGTCAACCTGGTCGCCGATGCCTTCGATCAACGCCGCAGTGGCGGCATCGCCGGCCTGGTACAGCTGGCCAAGGCGCTCGTCGAACAGCGCCGGCTCCAGGTATTCGAGCACGCTGGGCCGGCCGTGCACGCGCAGCAGCTCGTGCAACTGGGCGCTGTCGGCATCGGGCCGCAGCCACAGCTGCCAGCCCTGCTCGGCCGGGGCCATGGCCACGCCGCTGAGGCGCGCCTGGCGGTACGCCAGCATCACCAGGCACCGCCTTCAAGGCGCGCGCGGCTGGCGGGGAACACCTGCAACAGCGGCGTGGCTTTTGGCGCGTCGGCGTTTTGCGCATCGGCCAGCTCCGGCAGTTGCAGCGGCGTGGTCTGCTGCAGGGTGCGGTACTTGCCTTCGCTGAGCCCGGCCAGGCTCGGCCCGTCACGCAGGATGCGTGGGCGGATGAACACCATCAGGTTCTGCTTGGTATTGCGGGTAGCATCGGAGCGGAACAGCCGGCCCAGGTACGGGATATCGCCGAGCAACGGCACACGCTGGTTGCTGGTGCTCAGTTCGTCGCTGATCAGGCCGCCGAGAATGACCAGGCCATTGTCGTCGACCATGACCTTGGTCTTGATCTCGCGCTTGTTGGTGATTACATCGCTGGCAGCACTGGAGTCGGCGATCGACGACACCTCCTGGACGATGTCCAGGCGCACGCTGTTGTCGATGTTGATCTGCGGCTTGATGCGCAGCTTTACCCCGACCTCCTTGCGCTCGATGGTCTGGTACGGGTTGGCGTTGCTCTGCGTCACCGAACCGGTGACGAACGGCACTTCCTGGCCAACCAGGATCGACGCCTCGGCGTTGTCCAGGGTCAGCAGGGTCGGCGTGGACAACAGGTTGAAGCCGCTCTTGCCCTTCAGCGCATTGATCAGCATGGCGAAGTTGAACCCGCCGCCGAAATGGCCGATACCCGCCAGCGCGCCGGTGGTACCGGACAGCAGCTTGCCCAGCGCCTCGTTGTCACCACTGTCGACGGCCCCGGCGACGTTGGCGATGTTCACCCCGTTGCTGTCGAAGTTGACGATGCCGGCACCGAACTTGTCGTCGGCGAACAGCCACTGCACGCCCAGCTCCTGGGCGCTGCTGTCGGACACTTCGGCGATGATCGCCTCGACCACCACCTGCGCCCGGCGGATGTCCAGCTGTTCGACGATGGCGCGGTAGGCGTCCAGCTCGCTGTCAGGGCCGACCATGACCACGGCGTTGGTGCCTTCTTCGTATTCCAGGCGGATGCCCGAGCTGGCAGCGGCGGCCAGCACCGGGCGCTCCCCGGTCTCGCCCGGCGCGCTGCCCTCGGCGGGCACGGCGCCCTCCTGGCTGAGGCCACGCAACACCTTGACCACTTCGCTGGCACTGGCGTGACGCAGGTAGATCACCTGGGTAGCGCTGTTGCTCGCCACTTCAGCCGGGCGGTCGAGGTGTTGCAGCAGGCTGGCGATCCGGTCGAGGTTGCTGCGCCAGTCGGTCACCACCAGTTGATGCGCAGCCGGGTACGGCGTGATCACCCCCACCCGTGGGTCGATCAGCGGTTTGAGAATGCCCAGCACCTGCTCGCTGGCAGCGTTGCGTACGTTGAATACCCGGGTGGCCACGCTGTCGCTGCCTGCCTGCTGCTGCCCGGTCGGTTCGACAGGCACCGGCTCCAGGCGCGCGGCCTGGTCAGGGACGATCTTCACACTGCCGTTGGGCAGGTCGACGGCGGCAAAGCCCTGGGCGCGCAACTGGGCCAGGAAGATATCGTAGATGGCATCGGCGTCGTGCAGGTCGACAGTACGCACGGTGACCTTGCCTTTGACCCGGGGGTCGACGATGAAGGTGGTGCCGGTGATGCGCGACACGCTGTCGATGAACTCGCCCAGTTCGGTGTCGACGAAGTTCACCTCGTACATGGGCGTACCGTTGTCGTCGAACACCGGCTCTTCGGCACACGCCAGCGGCAGGCCCATGGCCAGCGCAAGGCTCAGCGCGGCCGCCGCGCAATATCTAACAGGCATCGTTCATCCTTGCCGCTTGAAGCCGGTCACGGCGGGGCGTGGCGGCCAGGGCAGGCGTTCACGCCGCCCCTGGTTGTTGAAAGTCAGGCCATCACTGTCGATGTCCTGCAGCACGATCCCCGGCGCCAGGCGCTGGCCGCGGGCCAGGGTGAGCACCCGCTCGCCGTAGCGCAGCACCAACACACTGGCGCCCAACGGCTGGGCCTTGAGCCCGCCGAGGTAATGCAGCGGCAGGCGGGTGATGGCGATGGCGCCGTCATCGACGGGGGCCTGCCAGTGGCCGACCATCAGTCCAGGCAGCGGCTGGTCGGGCGCTGTGGCGGCAGTGGCCGGTTGCGGCTGACGGCCCAGTTGCAGCACGCACTGGGCGGCCAGCCAACCGGCCAAGGTCAGGCCGGCGCCGGTGAGCAGGCGCGGGGCGAGCCTCACGAGGCCAGCCGCCTGGGGTGCCAGCCTGGGTGCCCTTGTATGTAGCGCACTTCCGGCAGTTGCAGCGAGGCCAGCCGCCAGCCCGGCGCCTGGCGCGTGAGCCAGGCTTCGAGCCGTTGCCACAGCGGCTCGCCGGCCTGGGTTTCGAATTGCAGGCCAAAGGTGCGGCACAGGCCCTGCACGGGCTGCAGATCGGCGATGCGCTTGCCTTGCGGGCTGTAGCTGACCCGCCAGGGCTGGCCCTGCCAGCGCGGCAGGTCCTGGCTGTTGTCGAGCAACAGCGGGTCGCCGAACAGTTGCTCGGCGGCGTTCTCCAGCACTTGTTCGACCTGCCGCGCCGGGGCTTCGACCACCGGTGCCGGGTAACCACCGGTGAGGCTGATCAGGTGCTCGCGGGTGATGGCGGCCCCTGCGGGCAGCGGGAAGTCATAACGCAGGCCCGGCAACAGCACCGGCATGCCGCTGTCGTCGGCCAGGGCCTGGTGCAGCAGGCGGTCCCAACTGCCGCCACGGGTGTCGCGGCGATACAGGGCCTCGGGCGCGCGTGCCAGCGGTTGGTCGAGCCAGGCCGCGTGACCGGCGCGCTGGCGGTGCAGTTCTGCCTGCAAGGGCGCGACCCGCAGTTGTGCGGCAGGTGCCAGTTGCTGCTCGAAAGCCGGGAAGAAACGCCCGTCGTACTGCCACTGCCCGGCGCTGCGCTGGCAGCGCAGGCGGAACGCGCCACTGCCCCGACAACCAGCGAACAGCACCGGCACCCGGCGCCCGCTGGCCTGGCTGACCTCGACCGGCGCCGGCCACAAATCCTGGCCACGGGCGCACAGCAGCACATCGACCTGCGGCACCCGCTCGGCCAGCCACAGGCCCGGCCCGGTACCGACATCGGCCAGGGCCACCACCAGGTCGGCCTCGCGCCGGGCCTGTTCGAACACCGGCTGCAATGACTGGTACCACTGTTTCAGCGAGGCTTTCTGGTCCTGGGCATAGGGGTCGGTCACGCCGACCACGGCAACCCGCACGCCACCGCGCTCGAAAACCTGCAAGGGTTGCAGGCCCAGGGCCTGGCGTTGCGGCTCGGCCAGCCCGGCGCCCAGGGTCACGGCGCTAGCCTGGCGATACAGCGCCGGGCTGCGCTGCGGCCACAGCACGCGCTCGTCGCTGCTGACCCGCGCCTCGCTGCCCAGCAACTGGCTGCCCTGCAGGCCGCTTTCACCTTGGGTCAGGTAAGCCAGGCCACTGCCATTCCAGCCCTGGCCGTTTTCCAGGGTCAGGCTGTTGCCGGGCCCGGCCTCTGCGCGCAATTGCTCGAGCAACGCTGCCAGCACCGCATAGCCACCCAGCTGGGCAGACGCAGCCTGGCTGGCATCCAGCAGTGGCGCCAGCTGCGGGTAGGCGACACTGGCGCTGCTGCCGGTCATCCACGGCGCACGGCCCAGGTGGCTGACGGGCCCCAGGCGGGTGGCCGGCACCACAGCCTGGCCCGGCTGGCGGGCGTCGAGGGTATCGGCCACGTATAGCAGGTCGAGGCGGGCGTTGCCGCCCTGCTGCCCCGGCAAGGCAGAGCAGGCGCCGAGTAACGGTGCCAATGCACCGACACCCATCCAGCCGATCACTTCGCGCCTGTGCACACTGCTCGCCATCGAACCCGCCATCCTTATCCATGCTCTGTCAGGGCACCGGATGTTGCGGCGTTGGTATTACAGTTTGATGGCAGAAATCCGACAACCATTCCAAATGGCTCTGTACAGCACGCTGTTAAGAGCGAGCGGTTTTAAAAGCGCTTTAACATTTCTGCCAATGAATCATCATATTTGCGCACTAAAGTCGCGGTTTCCTCCAACTCAGCCAACATAAGGACACCCTGATGAGTCGAGATACCGGCGACAACCTGGACCGGAACCAGAGCGGCAACCTGCCGATGGCCAACGTCATGGACGCCTACCTGAGCCGCCGCAGCGTGATGCGTGGCAGCCTGGGCGCCGCCATCGCCATGATCGCCGGTACCGGCCTGACGGGCTGCTTCGACGGTGGGGGTTCCGATCACGATGATCCGGTCACCGAGCCACCGGTAACCGAGCCGGAAGTACCGAAACTGGCGCTGGGTTTCCAGTCCATCCCCGGCTCGCGCACCGACGCCTGCGTGGTGGCTACCGGTTACAGCGCCTACGTGCTGGCGCCCTGGGGCACGCCGATCAACAGCAACGGCAACCCGTGGAAGTCCGATGGCAGCAATACCTCGAGCGACCAGGCCAACGCCATGGGCATGCACCATGACGGCATGCACTTCTTCCCCATCAACGGCAGCTCCGAGGACGGCCTGCTGGCGATCAACTTCGAGTACATCGACACTGCCGCGCTGCACCCGGCCGGGCCGACCACCGATGTCAACGGCAAGCGCCCGGTCGAAGAAGTGCGCAAGGAAATCAACGCCCACGGCGCCGGCGTGGTGCGCCTGCAGAAGGTCAACGGCCGCTGGCAGGTGGTCGACAACGACCCGCTCAACCGCCGTTTCACCACCGCCTCGCGCATGGAAATCACCGGCCCGCTGCGCGGTACCGAGCACGTCAAGACCAAATACTCCAGCGCCGGCACCCACTGCCGCGGCACCAACAACAACTGCGGCAACGGCTACACCCCCTGGGGCACCTACCTGACCTGTGAAGAGAACTGGCCAGGCATCTTCGTCAACAAGGGCACCCGCCCTGAAGACCAGCGCCGCATTGGCGTAGGCACCTCCAGCGGCCAGTACAAGTGGGAAACCGCAGCCGGTGACAGCAGCGAAGTGGCCGACGAGTTCGCCCGTTTCGACGTCACCGTCAAGGGCGCCAGCGCCACCGACGACTACCGTAACGAAGCCAGCACCTACGGCTACATCGTCGAGATCGACCCGTACAACAGCAACACCCTGGCCACCAAGCGCACCGCGCTGGGCCGCTTCCGCCACGAGGGCTGCGCGCCGGGCCTGCCGGTCGCCGGCAAGCCGCTGGTGTGGTACATGGGTGACGACTCGAACAACGAGTACCTGTACAAGTGGGTGTCCACCGCCGTATGGGACGCGGCCGATGCCAACCCGGCCGACCGCCTGGCCACCGGGGCCAAATACCTCGACCAGGGCAAACTGTACGTGGCGCGCTTCAATGCCGACGGCACCGGGGTGTGGCTGCTGCTGGACGTCGCCACCGCGACCACCGCAGGCAGCACCCTGGGCGCACTGTATGGCGACCTGCCGGGGATCATCCTCAACACCCGTGGGGCTGCCGATGCCGTGGGCGCAACGCCGATGGACCGCCCGGAATGGACCACGGTCAACCCACTGAACGGCGATGTGTACCTGACCCTGACCAACAACAGTGCGCGCACCCCGGAAAAGGTCGATGCTGCCAACCCGCGCGGCCCGAACCGTCACGGCCACATCATTCGCTGGCACGACAGCGACGACCAACTGAGCTTCACCTGGGACATCTTCGTGTTCGGCGCCAACGCTGCCGGTACCGCCGACATCAACCGCTCGGGCCTGACCGAACTGAACCAGTTCGCCAGCCCGGACGGCATGAGCTTCGATAGCCGTGGCGTGCTGTGGTTCGAGACCGACAACGGCGAAAGCAGCGTGACCGATTACACCAACGACCAGCTGTTGGCGGTGATCCCGACCAACCTGGTGGATGCCAGCGGCAAGCAGGTGCCGGTGAACGCACAGAACCAGGTGGACCTGCGCCGCTTCTTCGTCGGGCCGAATGGTTGTGAAGTCACCGGGATTACCTTCACGCCCGACAACAAGACGCTGTTCGTCAACATCCAGCACCCGGAAAACTGGCCGTATACCGACAAGGCCACCGATGCCACACCGGCCGGGGCGACGGTAAGGCCGCGGGCGGCGACGGTAGTGATTCAGCGGATTGATGGTGGGGAGATTGGTACTGCCTGATCGATCTGTGCACGGGGGCCGCTTTGCGGCCCTTTCGCCGGCAAGCCAGCTCCCACAGGTACAGCATTGCTCTCGAGGCTTGTGCCCACCCTCTGGGAGCAACTGTCTTGCTCAAGTTCTAAAAGCTGGCGCGATGATCCCTGTGGGAGCGGGCGAGCCCGCGAACACCGGCGCAGCCGGTGCCATCCACAGCGTCGCCTGCTTCGCGGGCTTGCCCGCTCCCACAGGGAATCGTGCAGGCCTATGGCTCACGCGGCGTTACCAGGCTATCGGCTCGCGGCTGCGCACCCGCACTTGCTGCGCCGGTACCCGGGCATGCCACTGCACCACCCCCAGCGCCTCTACCTGGAACTCGCTGCGTATCACCCGCCCCTCCTCGGCGAACGACAACTGCAACAGGAAATAGCCGCTGTTCAACAGCAGCCCTTCGCTCAGGCGCTCGAACGTTTCGTCATCCACCGCGCCCAGCGCCTGGCGCAGCGCAGCTGCATCCACATACCCCGACGCCGGTCTGCCGCTGATGATGCGGCTGAGCAAAGAACGCGGGTAGCGCCCCTCGTACAACGCCTCCAGCAGCGGCAGATGCTCCAGCCCCAGAGCATTGGCATTCAGCCGCCAGCCGCTGGTCTGCGGCAAGGCGCAGAGCATCGGGTAGCGGCCCTGGCGGCCGGCATCCGGCGTCAGCAGCAGGTTCAGCTCGCTGGTGTCGAGCATCGGCTGGTTGGCTGCCAGACGCGGTGGCTGCTGGCGCAGGTACTGGGCGCTCTCGGCGCCTTGCAGGCGGGCATCGCTGTCGGCGTCGAGCCAGTCGGCCAGGGCATCGACCAGGCGCTCGGCTGCCAGGTCGTCACCCAGCAGGTAGCGCAACTGGTGCTCGGCTCGTTCGCCATCGGCACCGAGCAGTGCGTTGACGTTGAAGCAGGTGTGCTGGTCGCGTACCCGCAACTGCGCCTGGCCGGCGCCAAAGTCGTAATTCAGCGGCTGCCCGCGCAGGGCCTGCCAGAACAGCGGGCTCAGGCGCCAGGCGGGGTCACGCAGGGCCTGCGCGGCGTAGGCCAGCCCCGCCTGCTCCATGGCCCGCGCCTGGACCCGCTGGTGCAACAGGCGCACTTCATCCACCTGGCGCCGGCCATCCTCTACCAGCCAGGCCATGCCCGCCGCCAGCACTGCCAGGACCACCATTACCATCAGCAGGGCCGCGCCCCGCTGTTGCCTGCCAGCCATCCGTGCACACCTCGCTCGCGAAAGAAAGACGCCAGTCAACACCCGGCGTGTTGCAGGCAGATGGCAATCACCCATTCGTCATCCGCCTGTCATCTGCGCGATGCAGGATTGTCCTTCCTTTTCATGGCCTTACAGGAGTGGTCGCAATGGGTGGCATTGGAATCTGGCAACTGGTGATCGTACTGCTGATCGTATTCCTGCTGTTTGGTACCAAGCGCCTCAAGGGCCTGGGCAGCGATGTCGGCGAGGCGATCCAGGGTTTCCGCAAGTCCATGGGCGGGGATAACGCCAGCGCAGCCCCAGGCCAGGCGCCGGTGCAGCAGCCCTGCCCGCTGACCGGTCAGGCTGCGCAGCAACAAACGGACCGCCAGGCCTGATGTTCGAGGTAGGTTTCAGCGAGTTGCTGCTGGTCGGCATCGTCGCGCTACTGGTGCTGGGGCCGGAGCGCCTGCCGCTGGCGGCGCGCACCCTCGGCCGTGGCCTGGGCCAGGCGCGCCGGGCCATGCAGGCCTTGCGCACACAGGTGGAGCGGGAGATCGACATGCCCGACCTGGGCAGCGCGCCCCTGCAGCGCCTGGAGCAGGAAATGCGCCAGGGCATCAGCCTGAACGCGGTGCCGGCCAATGATGCGGCCACGGTCGCGCTACCCAAGGAAAACGCCTCATGAGTATCGCCATGGACCCGGCGGCGAACATGCCGCTGACCGAGCACCTGCGCGACCTGCGCAAGCGCCTGATGCGCTGCCTGGCATTGGTGGCGCTGGTGTTCGCCGGCCTGTTCCCCTTCGCCCAGACGCTGTACACGCTGATTTCCGAACCGTTGCGGCGGTTTCTGCCGGAAGGCGCAAGCATGATCGCCACCAGCGTCACTTCGCCGTTCCTGACGCCATTCAAGCTGACGGCCATGTGCGCGCTGTTCGTGGCCATGCCGCTGCTGCTGCATCAGGCCTGGGGCTTCCTGGCGCCGGGGCTGTATCGCCGGGAACGGCGCATTGCCTTGCCGCTGCTGGTGTCGAGCATCGTGCTGTTCTATGCCGGCATGGCGTTCGCGTTCTTCCTGGTGTTCCCGATGATGTTCGGCTTCTTCGCCAGCGTGACGCCGGACGGCGTGGCGATGATGACCGATATCAGCCAGTACCTGGACTTCATCCTGGCGCTGTTTCTGGCGTTCGGGCTGGCATTCGAGATACCGGTGGCGACCTTTATCGTGGTCTGGGTGGGGTTGGCCGATGTGGCCACCTTGCGCCGCAGCAGGCCCTACGTGATCGTCGGCTGCTTTGTGGTGGGGATGATCCTGACGCCGCCCGATGTGTTTTCGCAGACGATGCTGGCGGTGCCGATGTGGGTGCTGTTCGAGGTGGGGTTGCTGGCTTGCGGGGTGTTGAAGCGGCCTGAGGCAAACCGGGGGATTGTGGCTGGTTGAACTGGCCTCTTCGCGGGTAAACCCGCTCCCACAGGTACTGCACAATGCTTGAGAGCGGTGCGATACCTGTGGGAGCGGGTTCACCCGCGAATAGCCTTGATGCCGTCTAGAACTCGGCGAGCCGCCAGACCTCGTAGGCTGGCGTCTCGTACGGGTGGCTCTGCCTGAGCGCGGCGACGACCTGGGCTACCAGCTCGTCAGCCACCACCAGCTCCACCTTCCACTCCTCCACCACCTCGACCTGGCCGGGCTGCCCGAGGAACGGCTGGCTGCCGTCCAACGGGCGGAACTGGCCCTGGCCCAAGGTTTGCCAAGCGCAGTGGTCATAGTCACCGATGCGCCCGCCACCAGCAGCGAACACAGCGGCCTTGACCACTTCGACATGGCTGGCGGGGACGAAGAAGGCCAGCTTGTACACGCCTTAGTTCACCCACACCCGAGCGTTGCGGAACATGCGCATCAGCGCCGCATCTTCCTGCCACTCGTCCGGGCGCCAGGAGTTCTGCACGGCGCGGAACACCCGCTCCGGGTGCGGCATCATGATGGTCACGCGGCCGTCGCGGCTGGTCAGGCCGGTGATACCACGCGGCGAGCCGTTCGGGTTGGCCGGGTAGGCTTCGGTGACCCTGCCGTGGTTGTCGACGTAGCGCAGGGCCACGCAACCGGACAGATCGGCGGCCAGCAGTGCCTCTTCGCTGGCGAACTCGGCATGGCCTTCACCGTGGGCGATGGCGATTGGCATGCGTGAACCGGCCATGCCCTGCAGGAAGATCGAGTTGGACTTCTGCACTTCGACCATGGCCACGCGCGCCTCGAACTGCTCCGAACGGTTGCGCACGAAGTGCGGCCAGTGCTCGGTGCCCGGGATCAGTTCGTGCAGGTTGGACATCATCTGGCAACCGTTGCACACGCCCAGGGCGAAGCTGTCGCTGCGCTCGAAGAAGGCCTGGAAGGCATCGCGGGCACGGCTGTTGAACAGCGCCGACTTGGCCCAGCCTTCACCGGCACCCAGTACGTCGCCGTACGAGAAGCCACCGCAGGCAACCAGGCCCTTGAAGGCTTCGAAGTCGACACGGCCAGCGAGGATGTCGCTCATGTGCACATCGATGGCCGCAAAGCCGGCGCGGTCGAAGGCAGCCGCCATCTCGACCTGGCCGTTGACGCCCTGCTCGCGCAGGATCGCCACTTGCGGGCGCACGCCTTTCTTGATGTACGGCGCGGCGATGTCGTCGTTGACGTCGAAGCCCAGCTTGACCGACAGGCCCGGGTTGTCTTCCTCGAGCAGCAGGTCGAATTCCTGGTCGGCGCAGTCGGCGTTGTCACGCAGGCGCTGGATCTGGTAGCTGGTCTCGGCCCACTGGCGCTGCAGCATGCGACGGTCGTCGTCGAACAGCACTTCGCCATTCAGACTAATGGACACTTCACCGTTGTTGACCGGCTTGCCGATCACCGCGACGCAACCTTCGCCCAGGCCAGCGGCGCTGAACTGTGCCAGTACGTCCGGGGTGGCATCCTGGCGAACCTGGATGACTGCGCCCAGCTCTTCGTTGAAGAGGATCGCCGGTACGTCGCCCTTGCTGTCGGTCAGCGGGTCGAGGTGCAGGTCGAGGCCGCAGTGGCCGGCAAAGGCCATTTCCAGCACGGTGGTGAGCAGGCCGCCGTCGGAACGGTCGTGGTAGGCCAGCAGGTGGCCGTCGGCGTTCAGGCCCTGGATCACTGCGAAGAAGGCTTTCAGGTCCTCGGCGTCGTCAACGTCCGGTGCCTGGGCAGCGATCTTGCCGTAGGTCTGCGCCAGGATCGAAGCACCCATGCGGTTCTTGCCGCGGCCCAGGTCGATCAGGATCAGGTCGGTTTCGCCCTTGTCCATGCGCAGTTGCGGGGTCAGGGTGTTGCGAATGTCGGTGACCGGGGCGAAGCCGGTGATGATCAGCGACATCGGCGAGGTCACGCTCTTCTCGACACCGTCATCGCTCCATTTGGTCTTCATCGACATGGAGTCCTTGCCGACCGGAATGGTGATGCCCAGCTCCGGGCACAGCTCCATGCCGACGGCCTTGACGGTGTCGTACAGGCGCGCGTCTTCACCTGGGTGGCCGGCGGCCGACATCCAGTTGGCCGACAGCTTGATGTCGGACAGCTTGTCGATGCGCGCAGCGGCCAGGTTGGTAATGGTCTCGCCGATGGCCATGCGCCCGGACGCCGGGGCGTCCAGCAGTGCCAGCGGGGTCCGCTCGCCCATGGCCATGGCTTCACCGGTGTAGACGTCGAAGCTGGTGGCGGTAACGGCGCAGTCGGCCACCGGCACCTGCCATGGGCCGACCATCTGGTCGCGGGCAACCAGACCGGTGATGGTGCGGTCGCCGATGGTGATCAGGAAGCTCTTGCTGGCCACCGCCGGGTGGTTCAGCACGCGCTGCACGGCGTTGTCCAGGTCCAGCTGGCTCGGGTCGAAATCATCGCCCAGCTCGGCTTCGCGGGTGACCGAACGGTGCATGCGCGGCGGCTTGCCCAGCAGCACATCCAGTGGCATGTCCACCGGGGTGTTGCCGAAGTGGCTGTCGCTGACGGTCAGGTGCTGCTCTTCGGTCGCTTCACCGACCACGGCGAACGGGCAACGCTCACGTTCGCAGATGGCCTTGAAGCGCTCGAAGTCGACGGCGCTGACGGCCAGCACGTAACGCTCCTGCGATTCGTTGCTCCAGATTTCGTGCGGGGCCATGCCCGGCTCGTCGTTGGGCACGTTGCGCAGTTCGAAGCGGCCACCACGGCCACCGTCGTTGACCAGCTCGGGGAAGGCGTTGGAGATACCACCGGCGCCGACGTCGTGGATGAAGGCGATCGGGTTGGCGTCGCCCAGCTGCCAGCAGCGGTCGATGACTTCCTGGCAACGGCGCTCCATTTCCGGGTTTTCGCGCTGTACCGAGGCGAAGTCGAGGTCCGCCGAGCTGGCACCGGTGGCCACCGACGAAGCGGCGCCGCCGCCCAGGCCGATCAGCATGGCCGGGCCACCGAGCACGATCAGCTTGGCACCGACGGTGATTTCGCCTTTCTGCACGTGGTCTTCGCGGATGTTGCCCATGCCGCCGGCGAGCATGATCGGCTTGTGGTAGCCGCGTACTTCTTCACCGTGCGGGGTGTTGATGGCCTGCTCGAAGGTACGGAAGTAACCGGTCAGGGCCGGGCGACCGAACTCGTTGTTGAACGCAGCGCCACCCAGCGGGCCTTCGATCATGATGTCGAGGGCATCGACGATGCGCCCAGGCTTGCCGTAGGCCTGCTCCCACGGCTGCTCGAAGCCCGGGATACGCAGGTTGGACACGGTGAAGCCGGTCAGGCCGGCCTTGGGCTTGGCGCCACGGCCGGTAGCACCTTCGTCGCGGATTTCGCCACCGGAGCCGGTGGAGGCACCGGAGAACGGGGCGATGGCGGTCGGGTGGTTGTGGGTTTCCACCTTCATCAGGATGTGCACCGGCTCCTGCACCGCACCGTACTGGCGGGTTTCAGGGTTCGGGAAGAACCGGCCGGCGACGTTGCCGACGATCACCGAGGCGTTGTCCTTGTACGCAGACAGCACACCTTCGTTGTGCATCTGGTAGGTGTTCTTGATCATGCCGAACAGGCTTTTTTCCTGCGCCTGGCCGTCGATGTCCCAACTGGCGTTGAAGATCTTGTGGCGGCAGTGCTCGGAGTTGGCCTGGGCGAACATCATCAGTTCGATGTCGTTCGGGTTGCGCTTGAGCCCCTGGAAGGCGTTGACCAGGTAGTCGATCTCGTCTTCGGCCAGGGCCAGGCCCAGGTCGATGTTGGCCTTGGCCAGGGCGTCACGGCCACCGGCGAGGATGTCCACCGAGGTCATCGGCTTGGGCTGGGCGTGGCTGAACAGGTCGGCCGCCTGCTCCAGCTGGCCGAGCACGCGCTGGGTCATGCGGTCGTGCAGTTCGGCGGCGATCAGTTCGGCGTCGGCTTCGCTCAGGTTGCCGGCAACGTAGTAGGCGATGCCGCGCTCCAGGCGCTGGATCGACTGCAAGCCGCAGTTGTGGGCAATATCGCTGGCCTTGCTGGCCCATGGCGAAATGGTGCCCAGGCGCGGCACGACCAGGAACAGGCGGCCGCTCGGCTCCTGTACCGGCACGCTCGGGCCGTACTTGAGCAGACGGCCCAGCACCTGCTGCTGGTCGGCGGTCAGCTCGCCGTCGACATCGGCGAAGTGGGCGAATTCGGCATACAAACCAGTAACAGCGGGGACTTTCTGGCTCAGTTGCGCGAGTAATTTACCGTGGCGAAAGGCAGAAAGGGCAGGAGCGCCGCGCAGGATCAACATCGTCGGGACAGCCTCAGGAAGGGGTGTGCTTAGAGGCCGTGCATTCTAGCCTAATTCGAAGGGTTTCGGCACCCGCTCTACGCCACGCCTGCCGGGCGGTGGAACCGGACTTTCGGGTCAAAAAAATAGCGCCGCCGATGCGCGCCCACCTTGGGGCAAGGCTGCCATTGCACATCAAGCGCTACCAGACAAGCTAACAGTTGTCGAGATATGGTTGGGCCAGTCCTTTGCGTATACTGCAACCTATGTTCGCCCACACTGCTTTGCGCCAGCGTTGCGCCAGATGGCTTTTCGCAACCGGACTCTTTTTGCTGCTCGGTGCCTGCGTTGAAAAACCCAGCACCCTCGAGCGCGTGAAGGAGGACGGCGTGCTGCGCGTGATCACCCGCAACAGCCCGGCCACCTACTTCCAGGACCGCAACGGCGAAACCGGCTTCGAGTACGAGCTGGTCCAGCATTTTGCCGACGATCTCGGCGTGAAGCTGCAGATCGAGACCGCCGACAACCTAGACGAGCTGTACGACGCCCTCGGCAAGCCTTCCGGCCCGGTGCTGGCGGCGGCCGGCCTGGTCACCAGCGAACGGCGCAAGGCCCAGGTCAAGTACTCCCATCCCTACCTGGAGGTGACCCCGCAGGTCATCTACCGCAACGGCCGGGCGCGCCCGACCAATGCCAAGGGCCTGGTCGGCAAGAAGATCATGGTGCTCAAGGGCAGCAGCCACGCCGACCAGCTGGCCGAGCTGAAAAAGCAGTACCCGGGCCTTGAATACGAAGAGTCCGACGCTGTCGAGGTGGTCGACCTGCTGCGCATGGTCGACGAAGGGCAGATCGACCTGACCCTGGTCGATTCCAACGAACTGGCGATGAACCAGGTGTACTTCCCCAACGTGCGGGTCGCCTTCGACCTGGGCGACACCCGCGACCAGCGCTGGGCGGTGGCTGCGGGCGAAGACAACAGCCTGCTCAACGAAGTCAACGAGTTCCTCGACAAGGCGCAGAAGAACGGCACCCTGCAACGCCTGAAGGACCGCTACTACGGGCATGTCGACGTCCTCGGCTATGTCGGCGCCTACACCTTCGCCCAGCACCTGCAGCAGCGCCTGCCGAAGTACGAGAAGCACTTCAAGAGCTACGCCAAGGTCGAGCAGGTGGACTGGCGCCTGCTGGCTGCCATCGGCTATCAGGAATCGATGTGGCAGCCGGAGGTCACTTCCAAGACCGGCGTGCGCGGCCTGATGATGCTGACCCAGCGCACCGCCCAGGCCATGGGCGTGTCCAACCGCCTGGACCCGAAGCAGAGCATCCAGGGCGGCGCCAAGTACTTCATGAAGATCAAGGCCGAGCTCGACGACAGCATCCAGGAGCCGGACCGCACCTGGTTCGCCCTGGCCGCCTACAACGTCGGCACCGGCCACCTGGAAGACGCCCGCACCCTGGCCAAGCGCGAAAAGCTCAACCCGAACAAGTGGCTGGATGTGAAGAAGATGCTGCCGCGCCTGTCGCAGAAGCAGTGGTACCGGCAGACCAAGTACGGTTATGCCCGGGGCGGCGAGCCAGTGCATTTCGTCGCCAACATCCGCCGCTATTACGACATTCTCACCTGGGTGACCCAGCCGCAGCTCGAAGGCCAGGTGGCCGAGGGCAACCTGCATGTGCCGGGGGTGAACAAGGACAAGCCGGCGGAACAGTCGCCGCCGATGTAAGCCCGCACTGGCCCTTTCGCGGGCTCGCCCGCTCCCACAGGTCAATCACAGGTTTTGGAGATAGTGGTATTCCTGTGGGAGCGGGTTTACCCGCGAAGGGGCCGGAACAGGTCAAGACTTGGCCCGGCGCGCCTTGAAGAATTCACTGAGAATCTGCCCGCACTCCTCCGCCAGCACCCCGCCCTCCACCATCACCCGGTGGTTGAGAAAGCCCTGACTGAAGAACTGCCCCTGGCTCTGCACGATGCCAGCCTTGGGTTCCAGCGCGCCGTAGACCACACGCATCACCCGCGAATGCACGATCAACCCCGCGCACATGCTGCACGGTTCCAGGGTCACATACAAGGTGCTACCGGGCAGCCGGTAATTACTCGCCGATTTCGCCGCCGCGCGAATGGCCACCATCTCGGCATGCGCGCTGGGGTCACTGTCGATGATCGGCCGGTTGAAGCCCTGGCCGATCACCTGCCCATGCTGCACCAGCACCGCGCCCACCGGCACCTCGCCCATGGCCGCGCCTTCGCCGGCCAGGGCCAGGGCCAGGCGCATGAATTCCTGGTCGCGGCTGCGATCGATGATCTGCGGACGCATCAGACCACCGCGATCGCGGCCATCAGGCCGGTTTCCATGTGGTCGATGACATGGCAGTGGAACATCCAGGTACCCGGGTTATCCGCCACCAGCGCCACCTGGGCGCGCTCGTTCTTGCCCAGCAGGTAGGTGTCGGTGAACCACGGCTCCTTGATGTCGTGGCGGTTGGAGGCGATGACCTTGAAACTCATGCCGTGCAGATGGATCGGGTGCTGGTACTGGGTCATGTTCTTCAGCTCGAAGATGTAGCTCTTGCCCTTCTGCAAGGTGGCGATGGGCCGCTCGGCGCAGGTCTTGTCGGTGATGTCCCAAGCCTGGCCGTTGATCTGCCACATACTCGACGGCTTGTCCTGGTCGGTGCTGACCGAGACTTTCGCCGCCCACTCGAAATTGAAGTTGAGCTTCTCGGCATTCTCCAGGTCCGGTTCGGCCACAGGGTTGGCCGGCAGCGCTGGCGGCCAGTCACCCGGGGCGTCGTCGCTGGCCACCGAACGCAGGGTGCCCAGGCGCACGAAACCGTCACGCAGGGAAATTTCCTCGCCTGCCTGGGGAATGCGAATGGCCAGGCACATGCGCATGCCCGGGCCTAGCCAGTAATCGTCCTCCAGCACGCGCGGCGTCACCGGGTTGCCGTCCAGCGCATAGATCATCGCCTCGCAGTTGCCCTTGAGGTTGATGCGGTAGGTCCAGGTGTTGTCCAGGTTCAACAGACGCACACGGACCACCTGCCCGGCCGGCAGTTCGGTGACCGCGTTGGCCTGGCCATTGATGGTGATCAGCCGCCCCGCCGTGCCGTTGCGCGCGGCCTCGCGGGGGATGCTGAAGGGCAGCCAGGCGCCCTGCTCGTCCACATGCCAGTTTTTCAGGCTCAGGGTGCGTTCATGGCTGAACCCGGTCGGCTCGCGCTCTTCGACGATCAATGGGCCTACCAGCCCGCGGCCCAGCTCCTCGGAACTGCTGACATGCGGGTGGTACCAGTAGCTGCCGGCATCCGGTACGCGGAACTTGTAGTCGAAGTACTCGCCCGGCTTGACCGGCAGCTGCGACACGTAAGGCACGCCGTCCATTTCCAGCGGCAGGCGAATGCCGTGCCAGTGGATGGTGGTTTCCACCGGCAGATGGTTGATGAAGCGCACCCGCAGCCAGGTGCCCTGGCGGACCCGCAACTGGGTGCCCGGTGCCGAGGGGCCGAAGGCCCAGGCCTCGGTCTTGAAGCCCGGCACCAGCTCGACCTCCAGGGGCGCGGCGATCAGCTCGTAGTCGTGGCCGGCGTTGTCGTCTTCCACCTTGCCCAGCCAGTAACGCGCCGCGCCACCGGCGCCCAGGCCAACCACAACCAGGCCGGTCAGGCCCTTGAGCATTTGTCGACGGGTGAAGGACATCGGTGCGGGTACCTCGTGTTCTGCGCAATCAAGCTGCCAGCATGGCTGGCGATCAAGGGCGAATACGATACACCTGCAAATGGGAAAGATTAAGTGAAGTCTCTTGCGATGCTGCCCGTAGAGTTGCCATCGGCAGCCCTGCCGGGGGCTGAACAAAGCGCATTGAACCACTGCTGGTCAGCGCTGGAGGGCACACGCAAGGCGGCCTGGAGCAGTTGCGGGTCGAGCAGGACGTTGAGGTTCTGCAGGCGCGTGGCGATATCGGGGTGGGTATCGAACGGATGGGTGATGGCCTGTTCCAGCGCCTCTTCGCCCAGCTGCAGCGGCATGCGCTGCAACTGCAGCTTCAGCGCCGGGAGCAAACCGTCGCCACCCTGCTCGACCAGCAAGCCGTCGATCACCCTGCCCAGGGCGATGACCCGCAACAGCGCCTGAACGAACAGCTTCGGGCCCGCGACTTCGGCACCCGCCCGATCAGCCAGCAACTCTTGCGCACGCCCCCAGTGATGAACCGCAACCTGGAAACGGTGCAGAAACTGCCCGGCCAGCCACAGGATGGGCCGCACCACCCAGTGCGGGGCATGCTCGTCACCGAGCATGGCCGAATAGTGCGCGCACATCAGGCTGAAACGGGCACTGGTTTCGCTGCCTCGCTCCGTGTCACGGCGCCGGAAATGGCCCAGCTCGTGGCCGATGATCGCCGCCGCCTCGGCCTGGCTCAGGGCGGCCAGGCAAGGCAGAGGCAGATACAACGTGCGCCCGGTGAGGGCTTGCCCAGCGGGCTGCAGCAGGATCGGCACACTGGTGACGAAAAACCCCTGGTCCAGCCCGACCACGATATGGTCCGGGGCCGGCGCGTGCAGTTGCTTTGCCAGGCCTTCGACCCACTGCCACAGCGCTGGCGCCGCCTGCTTGCCGAGCGGGCGCGCGAGAAAGCTGGCGCTCGGTGAGTGCATGAGCGGCCAATGCCGGCGCATTCGCCAGACCTGGCGCATGCACACGATGAACACCGAGGCCAACGGCAGCACCACGACCAGCACGCTCATGCCACCTTGCGCTGCATGGCTCACTGCGGAACTGGCCTCGTAGAGCAAGGCCAGGCACAACGACGCGGCAAGCATGAGCATGTAGGCGCTCAGGCAGCGGCCCAGGCTCTGCCAACTGGCTGTCATGCCCTGGTACAGGTAGCTGGAAGAACGCAGCGCCCGCCAGGCGTCGAAACGCAACTTGAGCCAGGCCCCGAGGGCGATCAGCAGCGCCGCCAGTGCCAGCCAGCAGGTCAGGCTGGCCATCAGCTTGCGCATGCCTGTCCACCGGCGATCCGCGTCGAGCTGCTCCAGTTGGCCTTGCAGCGCCTGGCGCGGTTCGACATGCCTGGCAAGCTGCTTGCGCGCTTCCCACGGCAATTGTTGCAGCAGTGCATCGCTGGGGCTGGCCAGCCATTGGCGGATGACCCGGGCCTGCTCCTGAGCCGTGTCGGCCCGCCAGTGCTGCACATTACCCCAGCCGAACAGCACCAGCGGCAACAGCAGCAGCACCAGGCCCCAGCCAACGCGTTTGATTGCCCCGGCAGCGCCGAGGGGCGCGAGCAGGCTCATCGGGCGGTTTCGCCCAGGCGCGCCACGCCCGGGAACAGCTGCGCCAGGGTATGCCTGGCCTGGGCCGCTTGCAGATAGGCGTAAAGCAGATCCACCAGTTCCTGCAGGGCCAGACGGCGCCCGCCCACCACAGGCGTGCACAACCACAGCCTGACGCGCAAGCCACCCGCCACGGCGACCGCGTCAGGCGCGGCCAGTGCCTTGAAACAGGCCGGCGCCAGCGCTGGCGCGCGGCTGGACGCCGACACGCTGAAAATCAGCCGGGTACTGAAATACCCCTGCTCGATCTCGAAGCCGTCGAAGGCATGCAGCGGGGTTGGCGCCTGCGCGTTGGCAAAGCACAGGGTATCGGCCGTCACGCTCAGCGCCAGCTTACCCTGACGGCGATACAGCACTGCGGCGCAGGCCAGCGCCGCCAGCCCGGGAACGGCCAGACCGAGACCGAAGCCCGCGAGCAGCCAGGTAACGCCGCTGCCCGCCTGGGGAGCGAACTGCACCGCCAGCGCCATCAGCCATGCACCCAGTGCGGCGAGCGACAGGCCAGCCACGGCACAGGCCAGCGCCTTGCCGAGCGAGCGCTCGCGCAGTTCGAAGCCCTCGACAGGGCCATCGGCCTGCGCCTGCAGGTAAGCCAGGTGGGCTTCGCGTTCGTCGTTATCCATCAGCCTGCAACAGGTCCAGTTGCCGTTGCGCATGGGCCGCATCGCGGTAGGCTGCCAGTATCGCAAGCACTTCCTCGTTGCCCAGCTTGCGCCCGTTGCTGGCCAGGCCTGCGGACATGATGCGCACCTGCGGGCGCGGCTTTTTCAGCACCATGGCCTGGTTGCCGAAGAACTGCAGTTTCACCACATGATGCTTGGGCAGCACGGCTTCGCTGCTCATTTCCAGCGTCTGCACCATGACCAGCCCTTCATCCTTGACCGCGACATCCTCCACCTCGGCCAGGTCTACCGGGGCGTCCAGCGTATCGACGAACAGCTGGCGGCGGGTCAGGCGCATGAACACCTGGGTACCGGCATTGCGATGTTGCCAGGTCACCGCTGCGGCGATTAACACCGTGAAGGCACAGGCGGCGACCGCGCCCATGCGTTCCAGGTTGAAGCAGACCGCCGTGAGAATCAGCGAGCCCAGCAACATGACCGGCCCCCAGAACCGGTACCGCCGGGAGTTGGTGAACTCGCTCTGCTCGGGCACGCGCTCGATCACTTGCTTGAGTTCGGCGATCACCCGGTCGCGCTGGGCGGCACGGGTCTGCTCATAGTCCTGGCCGAGCGAACCGGACAGCTCGGACAGCGGGTCGTTGAACTCGCTCATGGTCATTGCGCCTCCTGCGTCGCCAGGTAATCGGTGAGGAATGCCTGGGCATTGCCCTGATGCGACAGCCCTTCCGAATAGCCAACCTGCAGTGGCTGCGCCTCACCCGGCAGATACAGTTCGCCGCCCCAGCTGCCCTGGATGATCAGCACCACGTACTTCTTGCCGTCCACGGTGGTGGAGTAACGGGTATCGCGGCTGGTCTTCTCCACCTGCATTTTCTGGATGCGCATGTTCCAGTCGTGATCGACGCCTTCGATCTGCACCAGCGCTTCGTTGGCGGCACGTTCACCGATGCGCAGCGTCCATACCTTGGCCCCTTGCGTGCCCATGTAGGCAACTACCTGGTCGGCTACCTCCGGCCGTTGTTCAGCGTGAACCTGGCCCAGCCACAGGCTGAGCGCAGCCACCAGCAGGGCTGTCCATTTGCGATAAGCGAGCATGTCTTTTCCATCCTGAAGCGGAACAAACGCCCATTGAAATAAGCCAGGCCCGCGCTGCCAACCCCATTGACCGGTTCGCACAACAGACAGCGCCGTGCGCACAATGGCTGTCGCCGGAAATGTGCACGCGTTACCATTTCTGGCCATGCCGCCCTCAGCCAAGGATGCCTAGCGCCCATGCGATCGATCAGCCCTTACCTCGACACCGCCTTTTCCTTCGACAGCCCCGGCTCGCTCGCCGAGGCCGGTGTACTGGACGCGAGCAGCGCGCGGGTGATGGGCAGCGCCACCGGCCACTACCGGGCGCAGACGGTACATGGCGGGTTGCAGTACTTCGATTGCAACCTGCAATTCCCGGAGCCACTGCGGATCGACAAGGTGTTGCCGCAAAGCCTGTGCATCGTGCAGGTGTTCGATGGCGCCTGGCAGCACAAGGTCGACGGCACGCTCAACAGCTATGCCCCGGGTCAACTGCACCTGCTGGGCCTGGGCGAAAGCCTGGAAGCGCAGGACCAGCTGCCGGCCAACAGCCACGCCCGCATGGCCGGGGTGCGCATTGCCGGTGATTACCTGCACGAGTTGGCCAGGGATGACGCGCAGCTGATGCCGTTGCTGGCCCTGGCCGCCGATGGCATGCGCTTCGACCAGTTGCCGCAGTGGCCAACGGTAAGCCGCCTGTTCCAGCAGCTGTATCTATCGCCTTACACGGGCGCGCTCAGGCGCCTGCATTGCGAAAGCCTGAGCCTGGCCATCGTGCTGGAGCTGGCCACCCACCTCACTGGCCACAAGCTTGCCGACAAAACCCAGGACCGCGGGCGCCGCGACCTGGCCATGGAAACGCGCCGCCAGCTCGATACCCAGCTGCAGGCGCCGCCGACCGCCGCCACCCTCGCCCGTCAACTGGGCGTGAGCGAGACCACCTTGCGCCGTGCATTCAGCCACGAGTTCGGCCAGTCGCTGCTGCAATACGTGCGGCAACAGCGCCTGGAGCTGGCCCGTGCCCTGCTGCTGGAACGCCGCTGGCAGGTGTCGCAGGTTGCTTATCAGGTCGGCTACGCCAACGCTGCCAACTTCTGCAATGCGTACAAGGCGTATTTCGGGCACTCTCCCGGGGCTGAGTAGGGTTTTTACCGGATAAAAAAACGGGCCTGCAATGCAGGCCCGTTTAGCTTGAGCGATCAATCTCCCGACGCGTTTCACTGGAAAGGTGTTGCGCAGCTTTTTTCGCCTACTACCGACCGCCGCCTGGCTGGGGTTCAGAACGCATAAGTCGTCCTGACACCAAGGCTGATTTTCTGATGCGATGAAACACGAGTAGAGAATATCGGCGAAATCATGCTCGTTAATATCCCCGATAACAAAATCCCTAACGGCATCCGCTAGCAAATCATTATCCAAGGTAATTTCATAATCATTGAGCGAGAGGTACTCCAATCCAACCGCAAGCCCGGTGCGCTTGTTAGCGTCAGGGAGTGCGTGAGCTCGTGCGATACTAGCAGTGTACTTAGCGGCAATTTCAAATACATCGTCGAGGCCGTCATAAACGATCGCATTGTCGATTCGGGCCAATGCGTCTTGCAGCATCGAAATGCTTACTGCCCCCTTCATGCCCGGCTCAGTAGTCAGTATCTATTTATCTCAATGACACGCTCAAATGGAAAGAAAATCAATTCCATTACATGTCAGCCAACTTCTGGAAGGTCTTTTTATGAGTTCTGAGAGCGAGCTTGGTTTCGGAAAAAACAATCTGCTTACCCTGTTCGCCACTCAGGTCCAGCTTCTTGGTGGCTTTGATTTTTGGCCTGTCGACGATGGATACGCCATAGGTGCTCAGCTTGTGATTCATAGCTTCAGTATCCCGAACAGCTTGATCAATTACTACCCGCAAGGTAGCACACAAAGAGACAACACGCACCGAGCCATAACCTCCCAGCGCCGAGAAGGTTGTCCGGCATTTGTTGGCCCGTCGGGGCCGTCCATGACGGATTGAGGTTACAAGCGCCAGCTGCCAGCTGGTTCTGATGCATCGTTGCACGTGCCAAACACAAAACGCAAAAAGCCCGCGATTACGCGGGCTTCCTGGGCTTGCTGCCGGCTTATGCCAGACGCGGGATCATTCCCACTCGATGGTCGCCGGCGGCTTGCTCGACACGTCGTAGGTAACGCGCGAAATGCCGTCGATTTCGTTGATGATACGGCCGCTGACGGTTTCCAGCAGCTCGTACGGCAGGTGCGCCCAGCGTGCAGTCATGAAGTCCACGGTCTCGACGGCGCGCAGGGCCACGACCCAGGCGTAGCGACGGCCGTCGCCCACGACGCCGACCGACTTGACCGGCTGGAACACTACGAAGGCCTGGCTGGTCTTGTGGTACCAGTCGGCCTTGCGCAGTTCTTCGATGAAGATGTGGTCAGCGCGACGCAGGATGTCGGCGTACTCTTTCTTCACTTCACCGAGGATACGCACGCCCAGGCCTGGGCCCGGGAACGGGTGGCGGTAGACCATGTCGTACGGCAGGCCCAGTTCCAGGCCGATCTTGCGCACTTCGTCCTTGAACAGTTCACGCAGCGGCTCGACCAGCTTGAGGTTCATTTCCTCCGGCAGACCACCGACGTTGTGGTGCGACTTGATCACGTGGGCCTTGCCGCTCTTGGCGCCAGCCGACTCGATCACGTCCGGGTAGATGGTGCCCTGGGCGAGGAACTGGATGTTGTCCAGCTTGCTGGCTTCGGCGTCGAACACGTCGATGAAGGTACGGCCGATGATCTTGCGCTTCTTCTCCGGGTCGGCTTCGCCTTCCAGGTTGTCGAGGAACTGCTTTTCAGCGTCGGCGCGGATGACCTTGACGCCCATGTTCTCCTTGAACATGGCCATCACCTGGTCGCCTTCGTGCAGGCGCAGCAGGCCGTTGTCGACGAACACGCAGGTCAGCTGGTCGCCGATGGCGCGGTGCAGCAGCGCGGCAACCACCGAGCTGTCAACGCCGCCGGACAGGCCCAGCAGGACGTTGGCCGAACCGACTTGCTCACGCACCTGGGCGATGGCGTCTTCGACGATGTTGGACGGGGTCCACAGCGCTTCGCAGCCGCAGATGTCCTGCACGAAGCGGGACAGGATACGACCGCCTTGCTTGGTGTGGGTCACTTCCGGGTGGAACTGCACGCCGTAGTAGCCGCGGGCGTCGTCGAACATGCCGGCGATCGGGCAGCTCGGGGTGCTGGCCAGCACGTGGAAGTCGCCCGGCATCTGGGTGACCTTGTCGCCGTGGCTCATCCACACGTCCAGGCCCAGTACGCCGTCGGCGTCGATGTGGTCTTCGATGCCATCGAGCAGGCGGCTCTTGCCGACTACGTCGACGCGGGCATAACCGAACTCACGCAGGTCGGAACCCTCGACCTTGCCGCCCATTTGCTCGGCCATGGTCTGCATGCCGTAGCAGATGCCCAGTACCGGCACGTTCAGGTCGAACACGGCCTGTGGCGCGCGCGGGCTGTTGGCTTCGTGGACCGACTCGGGGCCGCCGGCGAGGATGATGCCGCGCGGGTTGAATTCGCGGATCGCTTCATCGTCCATGTCGAACGGGTGCAGCTCGCAGTACACGCCGATCTCGCGCACGCGGCGGGCGATCAGCTGGGTGTACTGGGAACCGAAATCGAGGATCAGGATGCGGTGAGCGTGAATGTCGAGGGCCATGACTCAATCTCGTCAGTGGAAATCGGAAACGACGCGGGGCTGTCGTGACAGCCCCGCTAACAGGTAGTGCCGGAAGCCTCAGCCTACGCGGTAGTTAGGGGCTTCTTTGGTGATCTGCACATCGTGCACGTGGGACTCGGCCATGCCGGCACCGGTGATGCGCACGAATTCCGGCTTGGTGCGCATCTCTTCGATGGTTGCGCTGCCGGTGTAGCCCATGGACGAACGCAGGCCGCCCATCAGCTGGTGGATGATCGCGGCCAGCGCGCCCTTGTAAGGTACGCGGCCTTCGATGCCTTCCGGTACCAGCTTCTCGGCGCCGGCCGAGGAGTCCTGGAAGTAGCGGTCGGAGGAGCCTTGCGCCTGTGCCATGGCACCCAGCGAGCCCATGCCGCGGTAGGCCTTGTAGGAACGGCCCTGGAACAGTTCGACTTCACCCGGGGCTTCTTCGGTACCGGCGAACATCGAACCCATCATCACGCAGGAAGCACCGGCGACGATGGCCTTGGACAGGTCACCGGAGAAGCGGATACCGCCGTCGGCGATCAGCGGCACGCCAGTGCCTTCCAGTGCCGCCGCGACGTTGGCGATGGCGCTGATCTGCGGCACGCCGACACCGGCAACGATACGGGTGGTGCAGATCGAGCCTGGGCCGATACCGACCTTGACCGCGTCGGCGCCAGCTTCGGCCAGGGCCTTGGCGGCAGCGCCGGTGGCGATGTTGCCGCCGATCACCTGCACTTGCGGGTAGGTTTGCTTGACCCAGCGAACGCGGTCGATCACGCCTTTGGAGTGACCGTGGGCGGTGTCGACCACCACCACATCAACGCCGGCAGCGACCAGGGCAGCAACGCGCTCGCCGGTGTCCTTGCCGGTGCCGACCGCAGCGCCGACGCGCAGGCGACCCTGGTCGTCCTTGCTGGCCAGCGGGTAGGCCTTGGCCTTCTCGATGTCCTTGACGGTCATCATGCCCTTGAGGTTGAACTTGTCGTCGACGATCAGCACTTTTTCCAGACGGTGCTTGTGCAGCAGCTCGCGCACTTCGTTCTTGTCGGCGCCTTCGCGGACGGTGACCAGACGCTCTTTCGGCGTCATCACGTCGCGGACCTTGGCATCCAGACGGCTTTCGAAGCGCACGTCACGGGAGGTGACGATACCGACCAGGTCGCCGTTGGCCAGCACCGGAACGCCGGAGATGTTGTTCAGGCGGGTCAGGTCGAACAGGTCGCGCACGGTGGCGTCGGCGTCGATGGTGATCGGGTCCTTGACCACGCCAGCCTCGAACTTCTTGACCTTGCGCACTTCGCTGGCCTGCTGTTCGATGGTCATGTTCTTGTGGATGATGCCGATGCCGCCTTCCTGGGCCATGGCAATGGCCAGGCGCGCTTCGGTCACGGTATCCATGGCGGCGGAAACCAGCGGAATGTTCAGCTCGATGCCACGGGTCAAACGGGTCTTGAGACTGACTTCATTGGGCAGTACCTCGGAATAGCCAGGTACAAGGAGGATATCGTCGAAGGTCAGGGCTTCTTGGCTGATACGCAGCATCGCGGGGGCTCCCGGGCGGGAAAAATGGAAGCGCGCCATTATACTCATGCACGGCGCGCCGCTCAATGCAAAATAAGGGCCTTCGGTCAGCCTCGTGGCAGTTTCACCTGGACCACGGCCACCGGCTGGTCGAGCCAGTCGGCAAAGCTGTCGAGAAAGGCCTGGGTGAACCCGGCCTCGCCCCAGTTGTTGAAGATGAACCCCAGGTTGGAAAAGGCACATGGCTGCAGGTAAATGAAGCCATTGATGTCATCTTCGAAGCCGCACAGCGGGCAGGTGAAGTTGTCGCTGACCGCCGGCATCCATTCTTCCAGGCTCTCGAACAGTGGCTCGCCCACCTCGCGCCGGCACTGCGGGCAGCCGGCTTCTTCGAGGAAGCCTTCGGTGGGGGTATAGATGCAGCGCTTGAGCATCACTTCCAGGCCATTGACCGGCTCGCCGAAGGGCAGTTTTTCCGGCTGCAGGGCGACTTTACGTGCCCCTGCGGCCAGGGCATGGCCCATGCGGTTGCCGGTGCGGCCACAGGTGGTGAGCTGCTCTTCGACCACTTTCTCGCGCACCAGCCAGCGCAGGATGGCGCGGGCACGGGCTTCATGCACCGGGACGGTAGACAGCTTGGGAACGATGATGCTCTGGGTGTTCATGAACGGGACAAGCCTGCAAAACTGCGGTAATCGCGCAATTCTACCGCTCAGGCGCTCAGGTAGCGACCGATCAGCGCCAGGCCGCTGGCCAGCACCAGCCAGGTGACCAGGCGCACGAAGGCCTCGCGGGACAAGCGGTGGGTCAGCCGGCGCCCAAGCCACAGGCCGACCAGCATGACCGGCAACAGACAGGCCGCGAGCAGCAACAGGCTCTGGTCGGCATATACGCCGGCGATCAGGAACAGCGACAGGCGCACCACTGTACTGCAACTGATCAGCGCGCTCTGGGTGGCACGCACCTGCTCCTTTGCCTGCAGCCGCGCGCTCAGGTACAGCGCGTAGAGAAAACCACCACTGCCGAACAAGGCGCCGAACAGCCCGCCTGCCGTGCCCATCGGCACCGCCCAGAAGGGCGACAGGCTGGCCGGCCGCACTTTCACCGCCAAGCCGTACAACGCATAGGCGGTCACGAACACGCCCATCAACAACAGCAACAGGTCGGATTTCAGCTGCAGCAGGAAAACCACGCCCAGGGTGCAGCCAACGGCCATGAACGGCAGCAGGCGCAGCAACTCGCCGCGTACGACATCGCGGCGTGACGGCAGCAGGTTGCCGAAGGCGGCGACGAAGTCCAGCAGCACCAGCAGCGGAATGATCCGCGACAGCGGCATGAAGTGGATCAGCACCGGGCCGGCCACCAGCGCAGTGCCAAAGCCGGCAATGCCGAAAACGATGTAGGCAGCGCCGACACCGAACAGGATGGGCAGCCAGTCGAGGCCGGAAAACGACAATTGGGCGAGCATGGCAACAATTCCTCGGAAGACAGGCAAAGGTTAGCCAGCCATGAGCCATGCCGACTAATATGCCTTTATCGCCACAGCCATCTTGAAAAGGCATGACATGACGTCGATTCGCCAGTTGCGTTACTTCGTGGAAATCGCTGAATGCGGCAGCTTCAGCGCTGCCGCCGAGCGGCTGTTCGTCGCCCAGTCGGCGCTGAGCCGGCAGATCAAGGAGCTGGAGCAGCAACTGGGTACGCCACTGTTCGAGCGCACCGCGCGCCTGCCACGCCTGACCCTGGCCGGCCAGGCTTTTCTGGAACGGGCGCGGCGCTTGCTGGCCGACCTGGTGCAGGCGGAGCGGCTGACCCGCGATATCGGCGAAGGGTTGCAGGGCAGCCTGCGCCTGAACCATTCCAGTACCGTACCACTGATCGGCCCACTGCTGGCCCGCCTGGGCGGCTACTTGCGCGACAACCCAGGGGTTTCGCTGGAGATTGCCCAGCAGTCGTCGGAAGCGCAGCTGGAGGATATTGCCGGCGGGCGGCTGGATATCGGCCTGTTGCGCTTGCCGGTGCTGCGCCAGCACGAAGGTGTGGTGCTGCATACGCTGTTCAGCGAGCCCTTGTTGCTGGCGGTCGCCGCCGGCCATCGCCTGGCCGGCGCGGCACAGGTGAAACTGGAGCAATTGCGCGAAGAGCGCTTCATTTCGATCCCGCACCGTGACCGTGGCGGGCTCAGTTACCTGTCGGCGTCGCTGTGCATGGACGCGGGCTTTTTCCCGCAGGCGGCGCAAGTGCTGTCGCGCAAGACTACCCAGCTGCAGCTGATTCAGGCGGGGTTCGGGGTGGCGCTGTTGCCGCAGTGCATGCGTGAGCTTGCCCCGCCCTCGGTCAGCTTCGTGGCGCTGGAAGGGGGCTGCGAGAGTACCGTGGCGCTGGCTTGCCGGCGGGATGCGGGGCAGATGGTCAGGCAATTCGTGGCCGCGATGCAGGGTTGATAGCACCGGCTACGCCGGTGTTCGCGGCTAAAGCCGCTCCCACAGGTACCATTTGAACCCGAAGCCCGCGCAGCCTGTGGGAGCGGGCAAGCCCGCGAAGCAGGCGACGCGGTGGATGGCACCGGCTGCGCCGGTGTTCGCGGCCGCGGCCGCTCCCACAGGTACCGTTTGAACCCGAAGCCAGCGCAGTACCTGTGGAAGCGGGCAAGCCCGCGAAGCAGGCGACGCGGTGGATGGCACCGGCTACGCCGGTGTTCGCGGCCGCGGCCGCTCCCACAGGTACCGTTTGAACCCGAAACCAGCGCAGTACCTGTGGGAGCGGGCAAGCCCGCGAAGCAGGCGACGCGGTGGCTGGCACCGGCTGCGCCGGTGTTCGCGGCCGCGGCCGCTCCCA
>NZ_PUQD01000044.1 GCF_003331055.1 Pseudomonas sp. AFG_SD02_1510_Pfu_092
TGGGGGGGTGGCGCCCCGCCCCGCCCCCCCCCCCCCCCCCCCCCCCTCCCCCCCCGTCGGGCGGCGGGGGGGGTGGGGGGGGGGGGGGGGGCCCCCCGGCGATGGGCCGCACAGCGGCCCCCTCAGGTTTCACCCTCGATCTCGATAATCTCAATCACCTGCTCCCCCACCGGCCGCCGCCAGGCCACTTCATCCCCCGGCCCCGCACCCAGTAACGCCCGCCCCAGCGGCGACCCCCAGTTCACCAGCCCGCGGCCCGCATCAGCTTCGTCCTCGCCCACCAGCCGCACCACATGTTCCTGATCCTGCGTATCGACAAACCGCACCCGGCTACCAATCTGTACCTTGCTGCGGGAAGTCGCCGCCGGCACCACCTGGGCACTCTGCACTCGCGCGCTGAAGTAGCGCAGGTCCCGTTCGGTATCCGCCAGCCGCTGCTTGTCGCCTCGCTCGCCTTGCGCCAGCAGTTCGCTGCGCAGGGCGTTCAGCTCGGCCACGCGTGCCTGCAACTGGCGCAGGCCGCTGGCGGTGACGTAGTTGGGTTGTTCGCTGACCCGACGCTCGACCGGCTGGTCGGCCTGGGCGGCGGCCTGGTCTTCGTTGACGAATGCTCGGCTCATGCGTGGCCTCCTTGTGCAAGAGACCATCATCGCAGGCCGACGGTTTCAAGGGATGTCCGCTTGCGACTCAGTTGTGGCGATAGGCGCGGGCGGCGTCGCGGTCCTTTTCCTGTTGCCAGTCGCGCTCGCGCTCGTCCCAGAAGCGCTCATGGTACTGGCGCTGTTGTTCGCTGTTCTGCATGGCCTGGCATTGGCGGAAGCCGTCGTCCCAGCCGCTTTCGTACTGGCGCTCGTGCAGGTAGCGCGGTACGTCCTTGTGAAAACCGCCCACCATCAGCCCCGCCGCCTGACGGCCGCTGCTGCAGCCATCCTGGAAACCATCGGCATAAGCGGGGGGATAACCCTGATCGACCATCTGCTCGTGGGTGGTCTCGCAACCTGACAGCAACAACGCAACGCACACGCCGAACCAGTACCGCGACATGACCAGCACACCCTTCAGTTGATAGGGGCAAGTCTAGGTGGCGATTTGTCGGGGGGCTGTCAAAACAGTGTCAAAGAGTCGGTTGGGTCACAGTGCTATGCTGGCTTCAGTGGCCATTCGCGGGCGTGCCCGCTCCCACAGGTGCAAAACAGCCTTCGATGTGGGAGCGGGCACGCCCGCGAATGGCCGCAATGCGGTCTCAGTAGTGATACCACTTCAACTCCAGCATCACCTCGTTCTGCGCCGTGGCCAGGTGGCTGAACTCGCGCGAGGCACTCAAGCGCACCCCCAGGTTCTGGCTCAGCTCCCATTGCTGGTTCAGGCTCACGCTGCGGCGCACCTCGCCATTGGTGAAGTAGTCGCCCTTGGCTTCCAGGGTCAGGTTGCCCAGCCCGTTGCGCCACAGCAGCCCGCCGTTGAACCCGGCCGCCGGTGCGATGAACTGGGCAAAGTCATTGTGGTGCTCGACCCGCACCGTGCCCAGGGCAAAGCCCAGCAAGCCATCGGCCAACTGCCAGGTACCGCCGGCGCCGCCGTTCACATGGCTCACCAGTACCTCGTCATCATGCTTGCCCGGCACCCGCTCCAGGCCGCCGGCTACCTGCCACGACCACGGCTTGAGCAGCTCGTTGCGCGGGGTCAGCGAGCGGATAGTGGCCAGGTCCAGGCGTTGCACCTGCCAGTCGTTGCCTTCGTACTGGCGCAGCTTCAATTGCAGGATCTCGATCTGCGCGCCCAGCGGGAAGCCATAGGCGTTGTCGTTCAGGTCGTGATAGGCCATGCGCAGGCCGTACTCGGCGTAGGCGCGGTCGTCGCGGGTGCCCACGCCCAGCTGCCAGGTACGTGAATCATGGCCGTCCTCGGGCAGGCCCGGGCGTTCGATCTGCAGCGGCGGCGGTGGGTTGCTGTTGATTGCCCGCAGCAGCTCGAAGCTGCGCTTTGCCTGCCCAGGGTCGCGCTCCTGGCCATTGGCGCGGTAACGCTCCAGGCGGTAGGCGGCATCCTGCACCAACGCCTGGCGCTGCCGGGGCAGGGCTTTGAATTCGGGGCTTTGCAGTTGGGCAGTGTCGGCGCTGACGGCCAGCACCTGGCGTTTCTCATCGTGGTCGAGCGGCTCTGCGCGGGCCAGCAGTTCACGTTCGCGCGAGGGCCGGTAGGTCTCGCTGGCGACCAGGCCGGACTGCTTCACCGCCTTTACCGTGTCGGTCGGGATGGCGGTCAGCGGGAACTGCGAGGTCAGGTCCAGGCTCGGGCGGGCTACCTGCAACAGTTCCAGCAGGCGGTACGAGCAGTTTTCATCGAAGAAGAAATAGTCGAACTGGACCTGCTTCAGTTCCCACACATGTTCGACCATGCGCCCGGTTTCTTCCGGGGTCAGGTCCAGCTGGTATTCCCACAGGTCGCGGTTTTCCAGGCTGCGGTATTCGGACAGTTTTTCCTGGTAGGGCATCAGCGCGAACAAGCCCGGGTAGCCGCCCATCAGGCCTTTCCAGGCATACAGGATGCTGTTGTCGCTGCCCTCGATGTAGGCGCCGAAGTTGATCGCGTAGCTCAGCAGCGTGGTGTCGTCGCTGCGAGTGTTGGACTGGTCGATGCGCAGCAGGGTGTGGCCGAACATCGATGACGGGCTGTTCAGGTAGGCCGCCGGGAAGATCAACGCGGCGCTGTGCGGGTCGATCGACTGGTACCAGGTGCGGAATTCCTGGCAGTTCGGTTGCGGCAAGCCTTGCAGGTTCAGCTGTTCGCGCAGCCAGCGGGTGCGCGCCGGGAATACGCACTGGGCGTGCTTGTCGCCGAGGCTGGCCGGCGCATACAGCGCTTCGACCGTGGCTTGCAGCTCCTGGTCGGGGTGGTGCGCGCCGTCCTCGGCGAGGAAGAACGCATCATCGTCCACGTAGCTGCGCCAGCCACCGAGCTTGGCGGTTTCGTAATGACCCAGGGCAATCCAGTAGGGGGTGTTGGCCAGTTGCTGAAGACGGCCGTGGTCCAGCACCGGCGCGGCATGAACAGGGGCGCAGACACACAGCGCCAGGGCAGCGAAGCGTTTGAGCATATCGGGCAACTACTTCTTGATGATGCCGAAAAAAGGCGAAACCCGCCCCGGGGTCGGGGCGGGAGCAGCTGCACTTAGGCCTCGGTAGCGTATTTGGCCAGGCGTGGGTCGTTCTTCAGCACGGCCAGGGTGTTGCTGTGGACCGTTTCGGCAGTGACGTCGGCGCTGCTGAAGATCTGGTTGAAGTGCTGGTGGGTGACCGAGTTGAAGTAGCCACGGTCTTCCGGGGCCACGCCGAGAACCACGGCATAGGTGGTCAGCGCTTCGCCCTGGCCCATGGCCATGTCTTCGGACAGCTCGTTCATCATGCCGTTCATGGCGAACCAGGACTTGCCACCGTAGGTCAGCGAAGCCCTGGTCGAACAGCCGTTGGTGCCGGAGGTCATGCCGAAGGTGGCGTTACCGGAGGTGCCGTTGGTGGTGGAGGCCAGGAAGTGTGCCGGAGTGCCGCGCTGGCCTTCGAACAGCATGTTGCCCCAGCCGCAGTTCGGGCCGCCTGGCGCCTCGGCCATGGCATTGAGCGAGACTACGGTGAACAGAGTACCCAGAAGAATCCGTTTCATAGCATTTGTTCTCTATTTGTCTTAACCAAGGGTCAGGGTTTCTGGCAACTCGGTTGCCAGGTCGGGGAAGCATTTCACCCACCCGCGCAGTTTGGAGTTTAGGCACGATCTAAAGGTTGCGTTGTTGATTGCGAAAAATTTGCTGTTCCATGACCCGCTGCGGCTGCGACATAAAGTCCTGTGGAGCCTTGCAACGCGCGCGCTGGCAGCGCCAGAATGCTGCGTATCTGCCCCGCCGAAGTAAGGAAACCCAATGCCCGATCCTGTCGCTGCGCGCCTGCGTCTCGCGCCCGAAGCCCTGACCCGGCGTTTCTCCCCCGAGCAGTTTGCCTTTACCCATACCGACGATCTGGAGCCGTTTCGCGGAGTCCTGGGCCAGGAACGTGCTGTCGAGGCCCTGCAGTTCGGCGTGGCCATGCCGCGCCCTGGTTACAACGTGTACGTGATGGGCGAGCCCGGCACCGGGCGCTTCTCGTTCGTCAAGCGCTACCTCAAGGCCGAGGGCAAGCGCCAGCAGACCCCGGCCGACTGGGTCTACGTCAACCACTTCGATGACACCCGCGAGCCGCGAGCGCTGGAGTTGCCGTCCGGTAGCGCCGGGGCGTTCATTGCCGACATGAGCGGGCTGATCGACAACCTGCTGTCGACTTTCCCGGCGGTGTTCGAGCACCCGTCCTACCAGCAGAAGAAAGGCGCCATCGACCGCGCCTTCAACCAGCGCTACGACCGCGCCCTGGATGTGATCGAGCGCGCCTCGCTGGAAAAGGATGTGGCCCTGTACCGCGACGCCAGCAACGTCGCCTTCACCCCGATGGCCGACGGCAAGGCGCTGGATGAAGCCGAGTTCGCCCAGTTGCCGGAAGAGGTGCGCGAGCAGTTCCACGAAGACATCGCCCTGCTCGAGGAGCGCCTGAACGAAGAGCTGGCCAGCCTGCCGCAATGGAAACGCGAGTCGAACAACCAGCTGCGCCAGCTGAACGAAGAAACCATCACCCTGGCGCTGCAACCGCTGCTGGCGCCGCTGTCGGAAAAGTACGCCGAGAACGCGGCTGTCTGCGCCTACCTGCAGTCGGTGCAGTTGAACCTGCTGCGTACCGTGGTCGAGCAACTGGTCGAAGACAGCAAGACCGACGCCGCCGCGCGCAAGCTGCTGGAAGAGCAGTACGCCCCAAGCCTGGTGGTCGGCCACCATGCCGATGGCGGGGCACCGGTGGTGTTCGAGCCGCACCCGACCTATGACAACCTGTTCGGCCGTATCGAATACAGCACCGACCAGGGCGCGCTGTACACCTCGTACCGCCAGCTGCGCCCGGGCGCGCTGCACCGCGCCAATGGTGGCTTCCTGATCCTCGAAGCGGAGAAGATGCTGGGCGAGCCGTTCGTCTGGGACGCGCTCAAGCGCGCGTTGCAGTCGCGCAAGCTGAAGATGGAATCGCCGCTCGGCGAGCTGGGCCGGGTCGCCACCGTCAGCCTGACGCCGCAGATGATTCCGCTGAACATCAAGCTGGTCATCATCGGCTCGCGGCAGCTGTACTACGCGCTGCAGGACCACGACCCGGACTTCCAGGAGATGTTCCGGGTGCTGGTGGACTTCGACGAAGACATGCCCATGGTCGATGAGAACCTGGAGCAGTTCGCCCAGCTGTTGCGCACCCGCACCAACGAAGAAGGCATGGCGCCGCTGACCAGTGACGCGGTGGCGCGCCTGGCCACTTACAGCGCCCGCCTCGCCGAAAACCAGTCGCGCCTGTCGGCACGCATCGGCGACCTGTTCCAGCTGGTCAGCGAAGCCGATTTCATCCGCCAGCTGGCCAGTGACGAAATGACCGACGCCGGGCATATCGAGCGCGCGCTCAAGGCCAAGGCCACCCGTACCGGGCGTGTTTCGCAGCGGGTGCTGGACGACATGCTCGCCGGCATCATCCTGATCGACACCGAAGGCGCGGCCATCGGCAAGTGCAACGGCCTGACCGTACTGGAGGTGGGCGATTCGGCGTTCGGCATGCCGGCGCGCATCTCCGCCACGGTATACCCGGGCGGCAGCGGCATCGTCGACATCGAGCGGGAGGTCAACCTTGGTCAGCCGATCCACTCCAAGGGGGTGATGATCCTTACCGGCTACCTCGGCAGCCGCTATGCCCAGGAGTTCCCGCTGGCGATCTCGGCCAGCATCGCCCTGGAACAGTCCTACGGCTACGTGGACGGCGACAGCGCCTCGCTGGGCGAAGCCTGCACGCTGATCTCGGCGTTGTCGCGCACACCGCTCAAGCAATGCTTCGCCATTACCGGCTCGATCAACCAGTTCGGTGAAGTGCAGGCGGTGGGCGGAGTGAACGAGAAGATCGAAGGCTTCTTCCGCCTGTGCGAAGCGCGTGGCCTGACCGGCGAGCAGGGGGTGATCATCCCGCGCGCCAACGTCGCCACGCTGATGCTCGACGAGCGTGTGCTGCAAGCGGTGGAGAACGGCATGTTCCACGTTTACGCGGTCAGCCAGGCCGACGAAGCGCTGAGCCTGCTGGTGGGCGAGGAGGCCGGGGTGCTGGATGACAAGGGCCAGTTCACTGAAGGCAGCGTCAACGCCCGGGTGGTGGAACGCCTGCGCGAGATCGCCGAGATGATCGGCGAAGAGGAAATCGAGAAGGCCGAGAAGGAGCGCCTGGAAGAGGTGATTGCCCAGGCCAAACCAGCCTGAGTCAATAAACCGGCGCTGACGGCCATGTGCTACCGTTCAGCGCCGGTTTTCCATCTTCTGGTACTGTTCCTCTATGCTGGAACTTAAGGACGGTATCAGCGTTCAGGATGGAAACAGCCTGAGGTTCAGGCTGAACAAGGCTTATTGGAGGGGGCGCGGCCATGCGCAATCTCAGCCTCACGCGCCAGTGCCTGGGCCTGGTGACCCGCATCGAATGCAGCATCCGTCCGCTGGCCGGCGACACTGGCATGTGGACCTTGCTGTTCGCCGCCGGCATGGCCGGAGAACAACCGTCTGCGATCAAGGCCCAAGGGCCGTTTCATGGGCCGCTGGTGGCCGAATCGGTGCTCCATGCGATTGTCGACAGCCTGACCCTGCACGGTTACCAGGTGGCCGAGGACCCGCAGATCTGGTGCCTGCATCTGCAGGCGCAGTTACGGCGGATCAATGGCGAGCGCTGCCGCAACCTGGGGGATTTCCAGTTTCATCCGGAGACCTGAACACCTTCACTGGCCTCATCGCCGGCAAGCCAGCTCCCACAGGGACGGGCGCAAGGCTTGCCGGCGATGGGCTGCACAGCAGTCCCGGGCTTTTGCTGTAACAGGTGGCTGGCTATACTCGCCGTCGCTTTTAGTCACCTGATGAGTCCTTAACTTCATGGAACGTATCCTCGAAAACGCGATGTATGCCTCGCGCTGGCTGCTCGCCCCTATCTACTTCGGCCTGTCCCTCGGCCTGCTGGCCCTGGCGCTGAAATTCTTCCAGGAAGTGGTCCACGTCTTGCCCAATGTCTTCGCCCTGAGCGAAGCCGACCTGATCCTGGTGATCCTGTCGCTGATCGACATGTCGCTGGTGGGCGGCCTGCTGGTGATGGTGATGATCTCCGGCTATGAGAACTTCGTCTCGCAGCTGGACATCGATGAGAGCAAGGAAAAGCTCAACTGGCTGGGCAAGATGGACTCTTCGTCGTTGAAGATGAAGGTTGCCGCGTCGATCGTGGCGATTTCCTCCATTCACCTGCTGCGGGTGTTCATGGACGCGCAGAACATCTCCACCGACTACCTGATGTGGTACGTGATCATTCACATGACCTTCGTCATTTCGGCGTTCTGCATGGGCTACCTGGACAAGGTCACCAAGCACTGAGCCCGGCCTGGCCCCTTCGCCATCCCGTGGGAGCGGGCATGCCCGCGGAGGGGCCGGCGCAGTCCAACCGACGAGCGGCGTCGGTCATGCCTTGTGCATTCCCCTGTTCTGTACAAAAAATGAGCTCTCATGCGTGGGTCCCAACGCGAGGTGCTCCATGAACCTGCATCAGCTCAACAGCGAGGCCAGGGCTGGCCATGTCGACGAACTGAACCTGATCGCCATCGAAGGCGGCGACTACCTGCTCGAGGCCCGGGTCAAAGGCCACGCTCACCCGCTGTCCGACACCCGTGGTGAACGCTTGCGCGTGCATTCGGTGGAGGATGCGCGCAAGTTGCTGCAAACCATCCCCATGGTCTCGATGAACCTGGTGCACTGGTCGGTGCAGGACGAAATGTGCGGCATGGGCACGCACCCGGAAGAAGACCTGAAGGTGCCGATTTCCCAGCGCTCGGCCTGGTAGCTGCTCGCAGCGCCCCAGTGTGCTAGGCTGCTCGCCCTTTTCATCAAGGGCGCGGCTTCACTGCGCCCTGCAGTGGAGCACGACAATGTCCGAACTCAACCTGTCCACCGACGAAACCCGCGTCAGCTACGGCATCGGCCGTCAGCTGGGCGGCCAGCTGCGCGACAACCCGCCACCAGGCGTCAGCCTGGAAGCCATCCTGGCCGGCCTGACCGACGCCTTCAACGGCGCCGACAGCCGCGTCAGCGAAGCCGACCTGTCGGCCAGCTTCAAGGTCATCCGTGATGTGATGCAGGCCGAAGCAGCTGCCAAGGCAGAAGCTGCTGCCGCTGCTGGCAAGGCCTTCCTGGTCGAGAACGCCAAGCGCGACGGCATCACCACCCTGGCCTCGGGCCTGCAGTTCGAAGTGCTGACCGCTGGCGAAGGCGCCAAGCCGACCCGCGAAGACAACGTGCGCACGCACTACCACGGTACCCTGATCGACGGCACTGTGTTCGACAGCTCCTACGACCGTGGTCAGCCGGCTGAATTCCCGGTGGGTGGCGTGATCGCTGGCTGGACCGAAGCCCTGCAGCTGATGAACGCTGGCAGCAAATGGCGCCTGTACGTGCCGAGCGAGCTGGCCTACGGCGCCCAAGGCGTTGGCAGCATCCCGCCGCACAGCGTGCTGGTGTTCGACGTCGAGCTGCTCGACGTTTTGTAATGCCCTCGGGGCCGCTTCGCGGCCCATTCGCGGGTGAACCCGCTCCCACAGGTACTGCACAGGCTTAAACACTTGTGCGGTCCCTGTAGGAGCGGGTTTACCCGCGAAGAGGCCGGCCCTGCCAGCCTCAATTCCAGTCTGTTCCCCCAGGGCGCAATGCCCGCGCATAGCAGAACAGAAACAGGTTGCGCACCAGCTCCTTGAGCACCCCCGGCTCACTCGAATTCAGCCCGCTCATGTCCAGGTCGCCCTGGTCACGCAGCTCGTCGAGTGCTTCGGCTTCAAGCACCGCGCACACTTCGCCGGTTTCCCGATGAAGAATGCGCAGGTAGGGGTGAGGGCGGTCCAGCCAGGCGTCGATCAGATAAGTCATGGCTATTCTCCTTGGATAGCGGTTCCAATGAGAATAATTCTTATTATCTAAATAGCAAGCGCCAATTGGCAGATGGGGCTGATCAGACCTTGCGTACGAACTCGGACTTCAGCTTCATGGCGCCGATGCCGTCGATCTTGCAATCGATGTCGTGGTCGCCGTCGCACAGGCGGATGTTCTTGACCTTGGTGCCGACCTTGACCACCAGGGACGAGCCTTTGACCTTCAGGTCCTTGATCACGGTGACGGTGTCGCCGTCCTGCAGAACGTTGCCGACCGAATCCTTCTTCACCACCGCGTCGCTCGCCGCTTCGGCGTCGCCGCTGGCCGACCACTCGTGGGCGCACTCAGGGCAGATCAGCTGAGTGCCATCCTCGTAGGTGTATTCGGAGTTGCATTTTGGGCAGGGTGGCAGAGTGCTCACTTCGGTTCCTCAAACAAACAGACGGACGGTTAAAGGCCCGCATTGTAAAAGGTATTTCTGCAGAAGGGATTATGTCCGGACAAAAGCATTCGCGGGTAAACCCGCTCCCACAGGTACAACATAGGCCTAGAGGCCTGTGATATCCCTGTGGGAGCGGGTTTACCCTCGAATGAAGGCGACTCGGTCTATCAGTGAGTACGCGCTACAGCAAACTCGCTCAGCTCGACCAGTGCATCGCGGTATTCGCTGGCCGGCAGCACTTCCAGGCAGGCGATGGCACGCTTGACGTAGTCACGCGCCAGCTCGGCGGTGTACTTCAGCGCACCCGACTCCTCGACCGCCACGCGAATCTGCTCCAGGTCTTCCAGGCCACCTTTCTGAATGGCCTGGCGCACCAGCGCAGCCTGTTCGGCAGTGCCTTCGCGCATGGTGTAGATCAGCGGCAGGGTAGGCTTGCCTTCGGCCAGGTCGTCACCGACGTTCTTGCCCAGGGTCTGCGAGTCGCCCTTGTAGTCCAGCAGGTCGTCGACCAGCTGGAAGGCCACGCCCAGGTGGTCGCCAAAGGTGCGCAGGGCTTCGCGCTGTTCGTCGCTGGCTGCGGCCAGCGCGGCGGCGCTATGGGTGGACGCTTCGAACAGCATCGCGGTCTTGCCGCGGATGACCTCCATGTAGACTTCCTCGGTGGTGCTGGCGTCGCGTACCCGCGACAGCTGCAGCACTTCACCTTCGGCAATCACGCGGGTGGCCTTGGACAGGATCTGCATGACCGGCATCGAGCCCAGCTCTACCATCATTTCGAACGAGCGCGAATAGAGGAAGTCGCCCACCAGTACGCTCGGCGCGTTGCCCCACAGGGCATTGGCGGTGGAGCGGCCACGGCGCATGCCGGACATGTCGACCACATCGTCGTGCAGCAGGGTGGCGGTGTGCAGGAACTCGATGGTGGCAGCCAGCAGGCGCAGGTCGTCGCCTTCGCGGCCCAGGGCCTTGCCACACAGCAGCACCAGCAGGGGGCGCAGGCGCTTGCCACCGGCGGACGTGATATAGTCGCCGATCTTCGATACCAGCGGCACGCGCGAGGTCAGCTGCTTCTTGATGATCTCGTCGACGGCGCTGAAATCATCAGCTACCGCGCGGTAGAAGGATTGGGGTTGCATCGGCTGCTCCAGTGAGGTTGCGCGGCATGCTAGGTCGCGGGTCCCGGTGTGTCAAGGCGCGGTGCCAGCGCCACAGGGGTGGCACTTGCAAGCAAAACCGCGGTTGCGTACAATCGCGCACCCTAACTTCCTGGGCAGCACCTGCCTTACGCAATTGCGCCGGGCCGTTCCAGCCCTGTGCAGCCATGCCAGCCAATACTCATCATATAAAGCGCTGGGTGAGCAGGATTATCGGAGAAATACCATGTCTTACGCAGTAATCGTTACCGGCGGCAAGCAGTACAAAGTCGCTGAAGGTGAATTCCTCAAGATCGAAAAACTGGAAGTCGCCACTGGCGAATCCGTGACCTTCGATCGCGTTCTGCTGGTCGCCAACGGTGAAGAAGTCACCATCGGTGCTCCAGTTGTTGCTGGCGCTAAAGTAGTGGCCGAAGTCGTTTCGCAAGGCCGCCACGACAAGGTTCGCATCATCAAGTTCCGTCGTCGTAAGCACCACATGAAGCGCATGGGCCACCGCCAGTGGTTCACCGAGATCAAAATCACCGGCATCCAGGCTTAATCCCCTAGATCCCCTGAATTTATTTGGAGAATTGAACCATGGCTCACAAAAAGGCTGGTGGTAGTACTCGTAACGGTCGCGACTCAGAATCGAAACGCCTTGGCGTGAAGATGTATGGCGGCCAGGTTATCAAGCCAGGCAACATCATCGTCCGCCAGCGCGGCACCGAATTCCACCCGGGCTACGGCGTGGGCATCGGTAAAGATCACACCCTGTTCGCCAAGATCGAAGGCGTGATCAAGTTCGAGAAGAAAGGCGAGTTCAACCGCCGTTACGTGAGCATCGTCGCAGCTTAATCGCGACGTCGCTCCAGAAGCCCCGTCATGCGACGGGGCTTTTTCGTTTGTGGTGAGCCTCTTGCAAAGCTGTTTGTATGGGCTGCCGGCGTTGGTTTCTACGGTCGTACGGGGCCGCCGCGCTCATTTTTGCAAGAGCCTCAGGTTTATCAGTATTCAGCTCGCCGGAAGGCGAGAGGCGGTTTTTGAATGAAGTTTGTTGACGAAGTATCCATTCGGGTCAAGGCCGGCGACGGCGGCAACGGTTGCATGAGCTTCCGGCGCGAGAAATTCATCGAGAACGGTGGCCCCAACGGCGGTGATGGTGGCGACGGCGGTTCGGTGTACATGGTCGCCGACGAAAACCTCAACACCCTGGTCGACTACCGCTACACCCGTCACCACGAGGCCCAGCGTGGCGCCAACGGCGGCAGCACCGACTGCACCGGCAAGAAAGGCGAGGACCTGTTCCTGCGCGTGCCGGTCGGCACCACCGTGATCGACGCTTCCACCCAGGAAGTGATCGGCGACCTGGTTACCCCCGGGCAGAAGCTGATGGTCGCCCAAGGCGGCTGGCACGGCCTGGGTAACACCCGTTTCAAGTCCAGCACCAACCGTGCCCCGCGCCAGACCACCCCGGGCAAACCGGGTGAGCAACGCGACCTGAAGATGGAAATGAAAGTGCTGGCCGACGTCGGCCTGCTGGGCCTGCCGAACGCTGGCAAGAGCACCTTCATCCGCTCGGTTTCGGCTGCCAAGCCGAAGGTCGCCGACTACCCGTTCACCACCCTGGTGCCGAACCTGGGCGTGGTCAGCGTCGACCGCTGGAAGAGCTTCGTCATCGCCGACATCCCTGGCCTGATCGAAGGCGCTTCCGAAGGTGCCGGCCTGGGTATCCGCTTCCTCAAGCACCTGGCGCGTACCCGCGTGCTGCTGCACCTGGTCGACATGGCGCCGCTGGACGAAAGCAGCCCGGCCGATGCTGCCGAAGTCATCGTCAACGAGCTGACCCAGTTCAGCCCCTCGTTGGCCGAGCGTGAGCGCTGGCTGGTGCTGAACAAGGCCGACATGGTCATGGAAGACGAGCGCGACGAGCGGGTCAAGGAAGTGGTCGAGCGCTTGCAGTGGGAAGGCCCGGTCTACGTGATTTCGGCGATCTCCAAGCAGGGCACCGAAAAGCTCAGCCACGACCTGATGCGCTACCTCGAAGACCGCGCCGACCGCCTGGCCAATGACCCGGCCTACGCCGAAGAACTGGCTGACCTCGACCAGCGCATCGAAGACGAAGCCCGTGCCCAGCTGCAGGCCCTGGACGACGCGCGCACCCTGCGCCGTACCGGCGTCAAGAGCGTGCACGACATTGGCGACGATGACGGTTGGGATGATGATTTCGAGGACGACGAAGACGGCCCGGAAATCATTTACGTGCGCGACTGACCGGTTGCAGTACACTAAACGCCGCTCTCTGGAGCGGCGTTTTTGTATCCACGGTATCTACAGATTCGACATAGGTTGGAAGAAGATGCGAAGCAAGGTGACGGGCGCCAGGCGCTGGGTCGTGAAGATTGGCAGTGCTCTGCTGACCGCCGATGGCAAAGGCCTCGACCGCGGGGCCATGGCCGTTTGGGTCGAGCAGATGGTCGCGCTGCGTGAGGCAGGCGTGGAGTTGGTTCTGGTCTCCTCCGGGGCCGTGGCTGCCGGCATGAGCCAGCTGGGCTGGACGTCGCGACCGAGCGCGATGAACGAGCTGCAGGCCGCCGCCTCGATCGGCCAGATGCGCCTGGTACAGGCCTGGGAGTCGAGCTTCGGCGAGCATGGCAAGCACACTGCGCAAATTCTGCTGACCCATGACGACCTGTCCGACCGCAAGCGTTACCTCAACGCCCGCAGCACCCTGCGTACGCTGGTCGACCTGGGCGTGGTGCCGGTGATCAACGAAAACGACACCGTGGTCACCGACGAGATCCGCTTCGGCGACAACGACACGCTGGCGGCACTGGTGGCCAACCTGGTCGAGGCCGACCTGCTGGTGATCCTCACCGACCGCGATGGCATGTTCGACGCCGACCCGCGCAACAACCCCGATGCCCAGCTGATCTACGAAGCCCGCGCCGACGACCCGGCACTGGATGCCGTGGCGGGCGGTACTGGCGGTGCCCTGGGCCGTGGCGGCATGCAGACCAAGCTGCGTGCAGCGCGCCTGGCGGCCCGTTCCGGTGCCCACACCATCATCATCGGTGGCCGCATCGAGCGCGTGCTCGACCGCCTCAAGGCGGGCGAACGCCTGGGTACCCTGCTGTCGCCCGAGCGCGGCATGCTCGCCGCGCGCAAGCAGTGGCTGGCTGGGCACCTGCAAACCCGTGGCACGCTGGTGCTGGATGCCGGTGCGGTACAGGCGCTGCGCCAGGCCAGCAAAAGCCTGCTGCCGGTTGGCGTGAAGACCGTGCAGGGCAGCTTCCGTCGCGGCGAGATGGTGGTCTGCGTCGGCCCGGACGGCCATGAAGTGGCGCGCGGCCTGGCCAACTACAGCGCCCTGGAAGCGCAGAAGATCATTGGCCAGCCGTCGGATGCCATTGAAAGCATCCTCGGCTATATCGCCGAGCCTGAGCTGGTGCACCGCGATAACCTGGTTTTGGTGTGAGGGGCGTGTACGTGCTGAAAAGGATGATTGCCGTGGCGGCACTGGCTGTGCCGATGCTGGCCGGGGCCGAGGAAATCGGCCAGGTATCGACCGTGTTCAAGTTCCTCGGGCCGAATGACCGTATTGTGGTCGAGGCGTTCGACGACCCCAAGGTCGAGGGCGTGACCTGCTACCTGTCGCGGGCCAAGACCGGCGGTGTGAAGGGTGGGCTGGGGCTGGCGGAGGACCGCGCGGAGGCGTCGATTGCCTGCCGCCAGGTCGGGCCGATCAATTTCAAGGGTGAGCTTAAGGACGGCGAGGAAGTGTTCAAGGAACGCACCTCGCTGGTGTTCAAGACCATGCAGGTGGTGCGCTTCCTCGACAAGAAGCGCAATACCCTGGTGTACCTGGTGTATAGCGACCGGATCGTCGAAGGCAGCCCGCAGAATGCGGTAACGGCGATTCCAATCCTGCCTTGGGCTCACTGATAGCCTGGTAGATCGCCGGGAGGCCTTTGGCCTCCATCGCCGGCAAGCCAGCTCCCACAGGTGCATCACAGACCTTTAGGCTTGTGCAGTCTTGTGGGAGCTGGCTCATTGATAGCCTGACAGCTTGTCGGGAGGCCTTTGGCCTCCTATCGCGACACAAGGCCGCTCCCACAAAGGTCCTGCGTATGCAGATCAATGTGGGAGCGGCCTTGTGTCGCGAATGGGCCGCAAAGCGGCCCCAGATTCCTCAGGCCAACTCTTCGGCCTGATCCTCGCGCACAACCGCTTTCACCTCATCCCGACGGCTGATGAACTTCCAGTCAGCCTCGTCGATGTAGATGCCATTCGGCCCGCTGCCGCCCTCCAGGTCGATTGCCACGCGTGCCGACACCTGCGGCTTCACGCTCGCCAGAATCGGTACGAAGCCCAGCTGCAGGCTGGTCTCCAGCAGTGCGGCCTGGTTGCGTTCGTCGATGTCCGCCGCTTCGTCCAGGTAGTAGGGCAGGCGAATGCGCCCGGCCAGGTCGCGGTCCATCAGGTGCAGCAACAGGTACATGTTGGTCAGCGCCTTGATGGTCATGGTGGTGCCGTTGGATGCCGCGCCGTCGATGTCGGCATGGATCACTGGCTGGCCATTGACCTTGGTGATCTCGAACGCCAGCTCGAACAGGTCCTTGAGGCCCAGCTGGTTGTGGTTGGCCGCCACCAGCCGTGCCAGGTACTCCTTGGCCTCTTCGTTCTTGTTGTCCTGCTCGGCGCTCTGGGTCAGGTCGAACACCGACAGGGTTTCGCCTTCTTCGTACTGGCCGGCACTGTGGATGATCTGGTCGATGTGCTTGAGCGCTTCCTTGTTCGGCGCCAGCACCACCCGGAAGCTTTCCAGGTTGGACACCTGGCGCCGGTTGATCTCGCGGTTGAACAGGGCCAACTGGTGCTCGAGGCTATCGTAGTCGCTGCGGATGTTGCGCAGGGTCCGGGCGATGTCGGTGACCGCGGCGCGGCGCGCCTTGGCCAGGGTCAGCGCCTCGTCGGTGCGGTGCGCATAGGCGTTCACCAGCAGTTGCAGGCGGCGCTCCATGTCGTCTTCGCTGTCGAACTTGGCCACGCCTTTCAGGCGCACCTGGGCGTACAGCGCCTCGATCTGGTTATCCACCCGCTGCAGGCTCTGCCAGCTGTCCTGGTAGTCGTTGAGCAACGGCAGCAGGTTGTCCATCGAGTCGTCGATGGCTTCCATGTATGGCGTGCCGAAAGGCAGGTCGGCCGGCAGCAGCTGGCGACGGCGCAGGGCATCTTCCAGGGTGCGTTGCTTGGCTTCGAGGTCGCCGATCTGGCGACCGACCAGCTGCAGCTTGGCCGACAGTTGCTGGACGCGCTCGGTGAAGGCGTCGCTGGAGCGCTTGAGTTCGTCCTGGGCGGCTTCCAGTTGCGCCAGCTGCTCCAGCTTCTCGGGCTCTTCGGCGGCCAGGGTTTCGCTGCGGCGGAAGTCTTCCAGCGCTTTTTGCGCGTCCAGCACTTCCTGGTACAGGGTTTCAGTCTGTGCCTTGGAGGCGGAGCGGTCGGCGGCCACGGCCTGCTGGGTCTTGAGCTGCTTCAGCTCTTTTTCCAGGCGCTCTTTCTGGTCGCGCAGCGCGGCACGGTCGGCCAGGGCCTGCAGCGCCGGTGGGTCGATGTGCGACAGGTCGATGGACAGGCCCGGGGCTTCGAAGCGCTCGCCCTTGAAGCTGTCGAGCACCGCTTCCAGCGATTTGACCCACAGGTCGCTGTCGTCCAGCTCGATGCCACGCTCGCCCAGCGGCAGGCTGAACAGCGCACCGTTGAACAGGCGCATCAGGCGGTCAACGTCCTGTTGCGAGAACTCTTCGCGCAGGCGGGCGTAGCTGTTGTTGTCGGCGTGGTCGAGCTGCTGCCTGACCTGCTTGAGGCGCTTTTCCAGGTCGCGCACGCGTTCGTCGAGGTCTTCGGCGCTGAACTGGCGTGACTGCGCGAGGGCGCCGGCCAGTTCGTCGTGGGCGTCCTTGGCCGCCAGCAGTTGTTGCTCCAGGACCTTGACGTCATCGACCAGGGCAAAGCGGTGCTTGAGCACCGACAGCTCGCCCAGCCAGCGCTGGATGCCGGTGATTTCACGCTCCAGGCGCATCAGCTCCTGGGTGCCGCCGCGCTGGTCGTTCTGCAGGCGGTCCTGCTCGCCACGGTAGTGCTCGGCCTGGATCACCAGCTCTTCCTTGCGGGCCATGGCGTATTCCTGCCAGGTCCCCAGCAGGGTGTCGAGCACAGGGGAAATGCGGTGCAGCTTGCCGCGCAGGATGTCGCGCTGGGCCACGCCACCGGCCAGGGCCTCGACCAGCGGGCCGGCGGCGACCAGGGCGTTGTAGTCCTGTTCCATGCGGCGCACATCGCGGAAGGCTTCTTCACAGGCGGCGATGTAATCGACGCTGCCCGAACGCAGGCTGTGCTCGAAGGCGTCGAGGAACAGCTGCTTGAGCTTGGCGGCGGTGATTTCGCGCATGTGCAGCAGGTTGATGAACAGGGCGCGGAAGGTTTTCAGGCTTTGCTCGCTGGTCGAGCGCAGCGGGATCATGGTCAGGTCCAGCGGCACCGAGGTGTGGCCGCCGACCAGCAGCCGGCGCAGCTCGTCCGGCTTCACCTCGTAGGCCTTGATACCCAGGCGCTCGAGGTTGGTGAACAGCTCTTTCTGGCGCAGGCAGGTGTCGTTCTTCTGGTAGTGCGCCAGGTCCAGTTCGCCCTTGTAGGCGAAGAACTGGTGGCCGAAACCGCCGCCCGGGCCACGCCCGACCACGCCGATCACGTGCGGGCCGTGGGGCAGGCTCAGTTCGCAGAGAATGTACGACGTGTCGCTGGCGAAGTAGAAGCGGCGTGACTGTTCGAGGCTGTACTTGCCGAAACTCATGTCCGACATGCGCGCCAGGATCGGGAACTGCAGGGCGTTGATCGACGCCGATTTACCCAGGTTGTTGGCACCGTAGACCGACAGCGGCTGTTCCAGCGGGAACAGGCCAAGGCTGTAGCCTGCGGTGTTGAGCAGTGCGAAGCGGCGGATGCCGTAGCGTTCCTGGCTCATGCGTCAATCTCCTGTTGCTCTTCGCGGATGGCCCGTGCCAGGGCCTGCTCTTCGCTTTCCTCGCCCTCGAAGGGGCTGAGGTCGAGCGGGTCGTCGGTGCGGTTGAGTGCTTCGGGGCTTTCTTCCTCGACCAGCACCGGCGTCGGCAGCGGCAGGTCGCTGTGCAGCGTGGCGGCCAGGTCGCGGTCCTGCTGCACGGCCAGGCACACATCGAGGAAACGGTGCATGGGCGGCAGGAAGCGGTAGATGCCGCCTTCCTCGAAGGCGAAGCCGAGCTGGGTCATGCGCCGCAGGATCTTTTCTTCCAGCTCGTCCACGGTCTGCACTTCGGCCTGTATGAATAGGTCGCGGTACTTGTCCAGCAGCGAGGGCAGTTCGTCGCGGCCGATGCTGCCGCCGTCGAGCACGGCCATTGGGTCACGGCCCTGATCGGCCAGGTGCTCGACCAGGATGAAGGTGAACAGCGACAGGCGCTGCGCGGTCTTGTTGACCTGCGCGGCGGCCAGGTCCGGTACGAAGTAGTAGAAGCCACGGGTGTCGCACACCAGTTCGAAGCCCAGGGCCTTGAACAGGGTGCGGTACTGGTCCTGGAAGTTCGACAGCTGGGCGTACAGCTCGGGGTCGCGGCGGCTGACATGGAAGCCTTTGAACAGCTCGCGGAAGATCGGCGCGAGCTGGGACAGTTCGGAAAGATCAAGATGCATGGGCTGGGCTCGCGGTAGGTTCGGTAGGCGCGCTGGCGGCGTCTTCGCGGCTGGAGGCCAGGGCGAACGAGCGCAGGCTGACCAAGTGTTCCTGGGTGGTGTACTCGCGACGGTCGAGGCGTTCGCGCTTGAAGCGTTTTTCCCGCGACAAGCGCGAGAACCAGTACAGCAGCTCGTCGGTGGCGCCTTCAGGTTCCTGCTCCAGCAGCCAGACCATCAGGTCGGGCAGCGGCAGGGCCTGTTCGCAGCGTTCGGCCATTTCCTTGACCGTGCGCGGTGCACGGGGCAGGGCGCCGGACTGGGTCTTGTGGGCCTTGGGGAAGCGCGCCGGCTTGGGCTCGAAGCGGGCCAGGGCGTAGACATAGGCCTCGACCTGGCTGGCACTGCCGAGGAAGGTGCTTTGCGGGCGGGTGAACAGCGGCATGGCCGCTTGCGGCACGGCGTCGATGCCCTTGCGCCGGATGACCGACAGGGCCAGTGCGGCGCCCCGGGTCACGGCGTTGTGCCGGCGCGCTTCTTCGCGCAGCGGCAGCAGCAGTTCGCGGGCGTGACGCAGGGTCAGCTGGGCGTTGGTCTGCATTTCCAGAATGCGCGCGTGGGTACGCAGCAGCATGTCGTCGTCGACCAGGTGGCCCAGGCGCGCCTGTTCACCCAGCAGTTTCAGCAGCACGGTCTCGACCTTGCGCACGCCCTGTTCGAAGGCACCGTCGGCGTTGACCAGCTGGATCATCGGCTCGACGTACTCGTCCCAGGTCGCCAGTACTTCGGCATAACGCTGGCGCAGCGGGATCTGGCGGTTGCTGGTCTTGGCCCGCTCGGCCACTGCCACCAGGGCCTGCTCGTCGTTGTCGAGCTTTTTCAGCACATCGCGCACGCGCATGTCGAGCAGGCGCAGCTGGCGCGCCAGGTCGTCGCTGTCACGGTTGTCGAAGGCGTCCTGGATATGCCCGGCCAGACGTTCCAGGTGGCGCAGGTAGGCTTCGATCTCCAGGCACAGGCCCAGCCGGTGTTCGCGGCGCAGGTAGGCGAGGAAGTCGTGGATCTGCGCGTTGAGCTCGAAACGGTTCGGGCTCTTGGCCACCGGGACGAGGATATCCAGGCGGATCCACACATCGAGCAGTTGGGTGATGTCCTGCGGGGTGCTCTCGACCTGCTGGCGGGCCACATGCTGGCGCAACTCGACCAGGCTCAGGGTGCCCTGGTCGAAACGCTCGCACAGCGGCTCGATCAGGGCCCAGTGTTCGGCTAGGGCGCGCAGGACGCGCTTGGGTTCGATCATTGGCTGCGACTCGTTGCCAAGAAAAAGGGGGCGATTGTACTGCATCCGGGGGGGAGGTTTTCACCCCTTGGTCTGTAATGAGAGATAACCTTTGCTGTTGTAGGGGATTCACTGGCCTCTTCGCGGGTGAACCCGCTCCCACAACGCCGGCACAGGCAATAAAAATCCGCCGACCAGTTGCGGCACTCGAAAGCCAACAGCGTTAGAATGCCCCACTGTCTTCACCCCTCGGATACCCGCTCTTGCTCACCGAACCCCGTCGCCGCGCCTACCTTTCCGCCATGCAAGTGGTGCACTGGCTGCCGCGCGCCGAACTGCCGTTCGCCGCCCCGTCGCGGCCCGAGCTGCTGCTGCCGCTGGCGCCGGTCGAGGACATCGAATTCGCTGTCAGGCCCGCAGCCGCAGCCAGCGAAGCGCCGGCCACGCCCCAGGCCCGCTCGGCTGAGCGGCCGAAAATCGAGGTGCCGCGCCCAGGCAATGTGGCCAAGCCGGCCGCGAAGCCTGTCGAAGCCGAAGAACCCGCCGCGCCGCCACGCCCGGCCCCCGTGCCGCCCCCGCGCTTTGCGCTGCAGCTGCTGCGCGCCGGCAGCTGCCTGCTGCTGGTGGAGCTGGCCACCGGCCAACCGTTCCAGAGCCGCGACCCGTCCTACCTGCTGCTCAAGGACATGCTGCGCGCCGCCGGGCTGCCCGACGCCCCGCAGATCATCGGCGAGCCGGTGCGCTGGCCGCTGCTGGTGCGCGGCAACATGGACCAGGGCCCGGAGGCCGCGCGCGATTTCGTCCAGGGCTTCGTCCAGGCGCGCCTGGAAGAGGCCCCGTGCAGCTGCCTGTGGCTGATCGGCCTGCCGGCACTGCGCTTTGCCGCCAATGCCGAAGGCGAAGCCTATTACCAAACCCTGAAGCTCGAAGGCCTGGGTGATGCCTGGGCCTTGCCGGGCCTTGAACTGTTGATGGACGAGCCGCAGCGCAAGGCGGACGTCTGGCAAGCCATGCGCCAGCTGATGGCGCGCTGGAAGAGCGTTGAATGAGTGACTCGATCAGTTTCCGCCCGATGACCGAGGCGGATCTGGATGCCGTACTTAAAATCGAATATGCCGCGTTCAGTCATCCCTGGACCCGTGGGATCTTCCAGGATGCGCTCAAATCGTACGAAGTCTGGCTGATGTTCGACGGCCAGCAGCAAGTGGGGCATGGCGTGATCAACGTGATCATCGACGAGGCACACCTGCTCAACATCACCATCAAGCCGGAAAACCAGGGCCGTGGCCTTGGCCTGCGCCTGCTGGAGCATCTGATGGCCCGGGCCTATCAGCTCAATGGCCGCGAGTGTTTTCTGGAAGTGCGGGCCAGCAACCAGTCGGCCTATCGCCTGTACGAGCGCTACGGTTTCAACGAAATCGGCCGCCGTCGCGACTATTACCCGATTGCCGGCGGCCGTGAGGATGCGCTGGTGATGGCCTGCACGTTGCTCGAAGACTGAGCCGGCCTGCACCGGCCTCTTCGCGGACGCGCCGGCGCCCACAGGTGGCGCGCAATGCCTGAACCCCGCGAAGGGCCGGTGTCGATCACAACGCCTGCGGCTGAACCTCGGCCGGTTTGTCCAGCTCGCGCAGGCTTCTTGTCACGCTGCCGGTATTGCATTTTGCTGCCGCCTGCTCAGGCGTGTACTTGCGCACGGTGCGGAAGAACAGCTCGCAGGTCTGCTTTTTCTGCGTCACCTGCCACTTGCTCGCGCAGGCCTCTAGCGTCAGCTTCGCATCGGCCCGTTGATTGCGCCCCATCCCCGCCTGCCAGCAGGCCGCGGTCAGGTCCTGCGCCATCATCTTCAGGCCGGCGGCATCGGCGGCATCCTGGTCACCGCCGTGGCTGTCCTTGTTCGCTGCATACCAGATGGCGCTGGGGTGGTTGGCACCCAGCACCGGCACTTTGGTGCCGGGCTGCGGGCTGATGCTGACCAGGCCCAGCACGTTCACCTGCGGCCCGTACTGCTGCTGGATCCAGCTGCGCACCGGCGCGCCGAAGGCGACCATCGGCAGTGGCCTGGCGGGGTTCTGCAAGGTCATCTCGCTGACCATGCGCAGCTGGTAGTCCTTGAAGTAGCTGTAGGTGTCCTTCAGCGTTTCGCCGGCGCTGGCCGGTGCGGCGATCGGGGCGATGTCGATGATGGTCTGGTAGGCAGGGGTCTGGCTGGCCTCGACGCCGTTGAAGGTCAGCAGCTCGGCCCAGCGGTCGGTGGTGTTGGAGCGCAGGTAGTCCTGAGCCTGGGTCAGCGAGTAGTCCGGCGGGAAGTGCAGCAGCTCGATGCTGCGGCGGTTCTGCAGGGCCATGCCCAGGGGCAGGAACAGGTACCAGTCGTAGGACCATTTGCCGTCCTTGTTCAGCTGGCTAGCGCCCTGATAGGCCAGTTCGCCGCTGTCGAGCAGCTTGCGCAGGGGCTTGGCATAGCTGGCGGGCACGCCACTGATGGTCGCGTGCAGGCGGTCGTTTTCGCGGCGCACCTGCACCTGGGCATCGGCATGGCCGTCGCGGCGTACGCTCTGGGTCAGGTAGTGCTCGACGGTCTGCTCCAGGGTCCAGTCGCGATAGCAGATCACGTGGCAGTTGTTGGGGAAGGCGAACAGGCGGGTAACGCGCTGGGCGTCGCCCAGGTCAATCTGCGCGTCAGCGGCGGCAAGGCCGCTGAAGGCGAGGGCGATGAGGCTCGGTAAGGCAATCTTGCGCATGCTTAACTCCTTGTCAGGCGCCGCTGTGTTTGGCAGCGTTGCACATACTGGGGCAGGGAGAGCGGCGATGGGAAGGGCTGGATGGCTGTTGCTGGCGCTGGGCCTGTCGGGGGCGGCGGCCCAGGCTGACGAGCGTGACCTGTGGCTGTTCGCGCAGTGGGCCGGGGACCATCAGACCCGGCCGTTTCGCCAGATGCTGGTGGACGCCCGCCTGTACGGCGTGGTGCCAATCCATCAGTTGCTGCGTTCGGCGTCGGACTGGCGGCTGTGCCGGGCCGCGCCTTTCGCAGTGCCGCCGGCGAGCAACTGGCCAGCGGTGCGTTCCACGCTGTCGCTGCTCAAGGTCCTCGACGAGCAAGGCCTTCTGCGCCAATACGAGGTGGTGTCGGCCTACCGTGACCCAAGCCTGAACCGTTGCGCGGGCGGCGCCGTGGGCAGTGCGCACACCCGCGCTTTTGCGGTGGACATCCTCCTGCCGGCGTGGGCCGACCCCAACCCGTTGTGCCGTTTCTGGCAGCAGTCCGGCCAGGCCTGGAACATGGGCCTGGGGCGCTACCCGAGCGGGCGCATCCACATCGATACCGCGGGTTATCGCACCTGGGGTGGCGACGGCCGTTCGGCTTCGTCGTTCTGTACCAGGCCCAGCTGAGCCAGACAGCCTTGGCATTGGTCGATTACCCAGGCGGCGAAGCGCTGGCGCTTGCCGCCGTCTTCCAGCGGCTGCGGGCTGAGCAGGTGGTAGGCCGAGCCGTCGCGCAGAAAGCCGAACGGCGCCTGCAGCTGCCCGCTGTCGAGTTCGTCACGCACCATCAGGGCTGAGGCCATGGCCAGGCCCAGGCCGGCGCTGGCAGCCTGGATCGACAGGTAGAAATGCTCATAGTCGCTGCGCTCGGTGTGCCGAAGCTGCTCGCCGCGCAGGCGCAACCAGGTCGGCCAGGCGCTGGGGCGGGTGGTGCTGTGCAGCAGGCGTTGGCCTTCGATAAGGGGCAGCGAGGCGGGGTGGCACACCGGGCCGATCCACTCGTCACAGATCAGTTGGCTGTACAGCTGTTGGTCCCAATGGAAGTCGTCGCGGCGAATTGCCAGGTCGACCCCGCTGCGGGTGAAGTCCAGTGGCCCGCCTGCGGCAACCAGGTGCAGCTGCAAGTCGGGGTGGGCGGCATGGAAGCCGGGCAGGCGCGGGATCAGCCAGCGCATGGCGATGGTCGGTTCGCACGACAGCACCAGCACATTGTCGCGGGCCTGTTGCTGCAAGCGCTGTACGGCGCCTTCGAGCTGCTCGAAGATTGCCTGGGTGGTGCCCTGCAGGGCACGCCCGGCGGGAGTGAGGAAAATGGCCCGGTTGCGCCGCTCAAACAGCTCTATGCCAAGGCTTTCTTCAAGCAGGCGGACCTGGCGGCTGACGGCGCCATGGGTGACATGCAGGTGCTCGGCGGCGCGCACGAAGCTCTCGGTTGTGGCGGCGATGTCGAAGTAGCGGAAGGCGTTGAGTGGGGGCAGCTTCATGGTGTTCCTGTTTGCCTGTACTGGCCTCTTCGCGGGTAAACCCGCTCCCACAAGGCCCCCATCGACCCTGAAAGCGGTGCTGTACCTGTGGCAGCGGGTTAAAGGGCCGGTGCAGGCGTGAATGATCAGTGAGAAAAGCTAGCAGATATATCTCACAATAAATCGATTTATCCTCGTTTGTAAGCTCTCGATAATCAGCGCATCCGTGCATTTCCATCGCCTATCGAGAAATCCCACCATGACCGAACTCATCGCCGTCGCCGTGTTCACCCTGCTCGCCGTCATCAGCCCGGGTGCCGATTTCGCCATGGTCACCCGCAGCAGTTATGCACAGGGTCGCAAGGCCGGCTTGGCCGCCGCCGCAGGCATTGCCCTGGGGGTGCAGGTGCATGTCCTGTACACGGTGCTGGGGATCGCGCTGATCATCAGCAAGAGCCCGACCCTGTTCCTGAGTATGAAAGTGCTGGGCGCGGGTTACCTGATCTACCTCGGCTACCAGTCACTGACCAACACCCGGCGCTTCAGCCTGGACGAAGGCGGCAGCGGCGCTATCAGCGTGACGCAAGCCCTGCGCAGCGGCTTTCTGAGCAATGCCCTCAACCCCAAGACCATGCTGTTCGTGATCAGCGCCTACACCCAGGTCGTTCAGCCTGGCAGCGCGCTGGCGCGGGACTTCGCCTATGGCGGGTTCATGTCGTTTGCCCACTGGGCCTGGTTCAGCCTGGTAGCGGTGTTCTTTTCCAGCGCGGCGCTGCGCAAGGCGATGCTGGCAAGGCAGCAGATGGTCGACCGGGTGATCGGTGTGGCACTGATTGGCCTGGGTGTGGCTGTAGCGCTCGCCGGGGTGAAATGAGGAGGAGGGGTTTTCTGCAGGCAAAGAAAAAGGGCTTACCTTGCGGTAAGCCCTTCGTCTTGTTTGGTGGCTACACAGGGACTTGAACCCCGGACCCCAGCATTATGAATGCTATGCTCTAACCAACTGAGCTATGTAGCCGATGGCGCGCATTATTCTCTTGAACGGCCCCCCTGTCAACACTCATTTCAAAAAAAATTTGCACGCTTTCAAAAACTTAGCGGCCAGGCCCGGTTTCAGCGCACTGCAGGCTGTTGCGACGGGGTTGAGCCGGCCAATAAAAAAGGTAGCTATGTATCTATTTCTTTTCCGATAATCGGATCCCGAACCGAGGACGGAGATTCTGGCTCATGGCTATCAGTAGTAGCGCCTCCGAGGCGTCCACCGGCACGGCGGCCAGCCAAGCCACGCCGCTGGTGATGCGTATCATCGGCTTCTGCGCCCTGGCGCACCTGATCAATGACCTGATCCAGTCGGTGCTGCCGGCGATCTACCCGATGCTCAAGGCCAACTACGACCTGAGTTTCACCCAGATCGGCATGATCACCCTGACCTACCAGATCACCGCTTCGCTGCTGCAGCCTTGGGTTGGTTTCTTCACCGACCGCCGGCCGGCACCGAACCTGCTGCCGCTGGGCACCCTGTGCACATTGCTGGGCATCGTGATGCTGGCCTTCGTCGGCAGTTTCCCGATGATCCTGCTGGCCTCGGCGCTGGTGGGGATCGGCTCGTCGACCTTCCACCCGGAGACCTCACGTATCGCGCGCCTGGCCTCGGGCGGGCGTTTCGGCCTGGCCCAGTCCACGTTCCAGGTCGGCGGCAACACCGGTTCCGCCCTTGGGCCACTGCTGGCGGCGGCCATCGTCATTCCGTTCGGCCAGGGCCACGTGGCCTGGTTCGGCCTGGCCGCACTGTTTTTCCTCGGCGTCACCTTGATGCTGCGCGCTTGGTACAAGGAGCACCTCAACCAGGCCAAGGCGCGCAAGGCGGTGCAGGCGACCCATGGTATTTCCCGCGGGCGGGTGATCGCGGCGCTGATCGTGCTGGGCCTGCTGGTGTTCTCCAAGTATTTCTACATGGCCAGCTTCACCAGTTACTTCACCTTCTACCTGATCGAGAAGTTCGAGGTGTCGGTGGCCAGCTCGCAGTTGCACCTGTTCCTGTTCCTCGGTGCGGTGGCGGCGGGTACCTTCTTTGGCGGGCCGATCGGTGACCGCATCGGGCGCAAGGCAGTCATCTGGTTCTCGATCCTCGGCGTGGCGCCGTTCACCCTGGCGCTGCCGTATGCCGACCTGTTCTGGACCACGGTATTGAGCGTGGTGATCGGCTTTATCCTGGCCTCGGCGTTTTCCGCGATCGTGGTCTATGCGCAGGAACTGGTGCCGGGCAGTGTGGGCATGATCGCCGGGATCTTCTTCGGCCTGATGTTCGGCTTCGGCGGCATCGGCGCGGCACTGCTGGGGTATGTGGCGGACCTGCGCGGCATCGAGTATGTGTATGGGGTGTGTTCGTTCCTGCCACTGTTCGGGTTGCTGGCGGTGTTCTTGCCGAGTACCGGCAAGCGCTGAGCGTGCCGGGGGCTGCACAGCAGCGGCCCCCACGATTGACGCCCTGACACCCTTGGCCTAGAGTGCCGCCTCTTTCCCGACCACCTGCGTAGTAGCCAAAGCAATGCGCCGTAACCAGTCCCTGCCACACGCCCGCCAGCCTGCCTTGCAGGCCCTGCGCCGTGCGTGGCCGAGCGACACGGTGCTCAAGCGCCGGCGCAGCGTGCTGTTCGCCTTCACCTTCTCGCCACACCTCGCCTGAACTGATCTGCGCTTTTGCGTCGCGCGCCGCCCTGGCGTGCGCGCCTGTGTTTGCACGTCTTTTCGGTTTGCAAGGAGTGGTACATGAACATGCGTTTGCTGGCGGGCCTGTTGTTCGCCGTTTCGGTCGTGGGTTTCAGCCTGGGCGCCAGCCTGCCGCTGGTGTCGTTGCGTCTGCATGAAGCCGGGGCCGGCACCCTGGAAATCGGCATCATCTCGGCTATTCCGGCGGCGGGCATGATGCTTTCGGCATTCCTGGTCGAAGCGTGTTGCCGCCACCTCACCCGGCGCACCATCTACCTGCTGTGCTTCAGCCTGTGCACGCTCAGCATCGCCTTGCTCGAGTCGGCGTTCGGCTCGCTGTGGCTGTTGGCCCTGTTGCGCCTGGGCCTGGGGCTGGGCATGGGCATCGCCATCATTCTTGGCGAGTCGTGGGTCAACGAACTGTGCCCGGAGCACAACCGTGGCAAGATCATGGCCCTGTACGCCACCAGCTTCACCGGCTTCCAGGTGCTTGGCCCGGCCATGCTGGCGCTGCTGGGGGCCGACAGCCCGTGGATCACCGGCGTGGTCACCGGCTGCTATGGCCTGGCACTGCTGTGCATCGTGCTGACCGTGCCCAACGACCATGTCGAGCATGCGGAGGGCGAGAAGAGCTTCGGCCTGGCCGGGTTCTTCCGCGTGGCGCCGGCGTTGTGCGTGGCGGTGCTGTTCTTCTCGTTCTTCGATGCCGTGGTGCTGTCGCTGCTGCCGGTGTATGCCACCAGCCATGGTTTTGCCGTGGGCGTGGCGGCGCTGATGGTGACCGTGGTGTTTGCCGGCGACATGCTGTTCCAGTTGCCGCTGGGCTGGTTGGCCGACCGGGTGGAACGTACCGGGCTGCACCTGGTGTGTGGGCTGGTGGCCATGTCGATCGGTATCGGCCTGCCCTGGCTGCTGAACATGACCTGGTTGTTGTGGCCACTGCTGGTGCTGCTGGGGGCCGTGGCCGGCGGCATCTACACCTTGGCGCTGGTGCTGATCGGGCAGCGTTTCAAGGGCCAGGACCTGGTCACCGCCAACGCCAGCGTGGGCTTGCTGTGGGGCGTAGGCAGCCTGATCGGGCCGCTGCTGAGCGGTGCGGCGATGAATGTCGCGCCGCATGGCCTGCCCATGGCACTGGCGCTGATGGCCGGGTTGTTCGTGTGCTTTGCCCGGCAGTCGTATCGGGCTGCCGGGCGTTTGCGAGCGTTGGCCGACTGAGCCTTTCAGGCCGCGCCGATGCTGACCCAGTAGCGCGTGCGGTACTCGACCCGCACCGGCAAGCTACGGCCGAGCAGGTGCAGGATCTGCCCGGTGTCGGCCAGCTGGTAAGTGCCGGACACCCGCAGGTTCGCCACTGCCGGTGCACAGCGCAGCAGGCCGGGACGGTAGCGCGCCAGCTCGGCAACGAACTCGCCCAGCGGCATCTGCTGTACGCTGAGCACGCCCTCGGTCCAGCCCCAGGGATCACTGTGCAAGGTCACCGCCCGGGCACTGCCGCTGGCCGCTACCTGCAGGATCTCGCCGGGCAGCACCTGGCGTGGCGAAGCCGACTCGGGGAACAACGAAACCTCGCCACGGCGCACCGCCAACAACAGGCCCTGGTCGTTCTCGCGCAGCAGCAACTGGCCATTGACCGTGGCCAGCGTGCCGACCCGCGTGCCGATGTGGAACGGGCGGTTGTCGTTGGCGTTGCTGTCCAGGCTCACCTCGCCGCGCAGCAATTGCAGGCGGCGCTGCCCGGCGCTGTAGCCGAGGTCGATGGCGCTGGCGGTATTGAGCTGGATGCGGCTGCCATCGCTGCCTTGCCACTGGCGGCGCTCGCCAACGGCGGTACGGCTGTCGGCCAGCAGTTGCGGCAGGCCCAACGGCTCACGCGCGGCCCAGCCCAGGCTGCCGCCGGCAGCCAGCACGGCCAGCAGCTTGAGGTGGTCGCGACGGCTGCTGCGCTGGCGCTGGCTGCCATCCAGGGTGCGTCGGCTCAGGCCTTTGGGTAGCCCGGCCAGTTCGTCACTGAGCTGGCTGACCCGCTGCCAGGCCAAGGCATTGTGCGGGTGGCTGGCCAGCCACTGCTGGAACTGTTGTTCGGTGTGCGGGCCGGGGCGGTCAAAGCGCAGCTTTACCAGCCAGTCGATGGCCTGATCGACCTGCGCCTGCGCGGGCGCGCTGTCAGGCGTCGGCATAGCGCAACCGGTAGCAGACGCCCAGCGCCTTGGCCAGGTCGCGCTCGACGGTGGCCCGCGACACCCCCAGGTGGCGGGCGATCTGGACGATGCTCGCACCGTCGAGCTGGGCCAGCAGGAAGGCCTGCCGGGCGCGCGGTTTCAGCTGCTGCAGGGCGCGGTCGAGGCGCTCCAGGGTGTCGAGGATGACCAGCCGATCTTCCTCGCTGGGCACTTCGCTTTCGGGCAGGTGAGCCAGGCTTTCCAGATAGGCCCGCTCCAGCGCACGGCGGCGGAACTGGTCGATCATCAAGCCCCGGGCGATGCTGCTAAGGTAGGCGCGTGGCTCTTTCAGCGGCGACAACGGGTGGGCTCGCAACAGCCGCACGAAGGTATCCTGAGCCAGGTCGGCGGCGTGCTCGCTGCAGCCGACCCGGCTGCGCAGCCAGCCGCGAAGCCAGCTGTGGTGGGCCTGGTAGAGCAGAGCGACCTCGGTCGGCTTGAGCGTATCGTTGATCGGCATCTTGGCGAAGGCCCGCTGCGGTGATTGGTTGCGATTGTGAATTGTTCTCAATTCTATGCGGGGACGCTGGCGCGGAGCAACGGTATGCCAGGAATTAGCCGCGCAAGAACCGGCGTTTGCCCGATGAACGGCTGCGCTAAGCTCGTTCTGCAATCGACTTGATGGAGGTGCCATGATGCTGGCCGACCTTGCGCCTGACGCGTACCACGAAGCCACCGAATACTTGGCGAAGCTCGACCCGGACTGGTCGCGGCACATCGCGGCGACCGGCCCTTGCCTGCACCAGGCCACGCCGGGGCGCGAGCCTTACGAAGTGCTGGTGCGGGCGATTGCCTACCAGCAGCTGCATGCGCGGGCCGCCGAGGCCATTCTCGGGCGGCTGCTGGCGCTGTTTCCGCAGGCGGCGTTCCCGGCGCCGGAGCAGTTGCTGGCGGTTGCACCGGAAACGATGCGTGCCTGTGGTTTTTCCGCGAGCAAGCTGGCAACTGTTCAAGGCATTGCCCAGGCCCGGCTCGACGGCCTGGTGCCGACCCGGGAAGAGGCGCTGGCGATGGCCGACGAGGCATTGATCGAACGCCTGGTGGCGCTGCGCGGGGTAGGGCGGTGGACCGTGGAGATGCTGCTGATCTACAGCCTGGCGCGTGCGGATGTGCTGCCGGTGGACGACTTTGGCGTGCGCGAGGGGTACCGGCGGCTGAAGGGGCTGGACAAGGCGCCGACGCCGGCGCAGATGCGCTCGCTGGGTGGCGGCTGGCGGCCGTACCGCACCGTGGCGGCCTGGTACCTGTGGCGGGCCTGAGGTGCTTGCAGTGCCTGTACCGGCCCTTTCGCGGGTGAACCCGCTCCCACAGGGATTTGCACAGCCCTGAACGTCTGCACACACCTGTGGGAGCGGGTTTACCCGCGAAGAGGCCGGCCCCGGCAACAACCAACCTGGACACTTACCAATGACCCCCTACACCACCCCCGAGCAACGCTGGCAAGCCGTGGAAACCCGCGACAGCGCCGCCACCGGCCACTTCGTCTATGCCGTGCGCACCACCGGCATCTATTGCCACCCCGGCTGCAAGGCTCGCCTGGCCAAACGCAGCAACGTCGACTTCTACGCCACCCCGGCCGCCGCCGAAGCCGCCGGTTACCGCGCCTGCAAACGCTGCACCGCCGCCCCCCAGGCCAGTGCTGCCCGCCACAGCCAGCTGATCACCCGCGCCTGCCGCCTGATCGAAGCCAGCGACCCGGCCCCCAGCCTCGATCAACTCGGCGCCCAGCTGGCCATCAGCCCGTTCCACCTGCACCGCCTGTTCAAGGCTGAAACCGGCCTTACCCCCAAGGCGTACGCCAGCGCCTTCCGCGCCCAACGCCTGCGCGCGCACCTGGAAAGCGGCCAGCGCTCGGTCACCGAGGCCATCTACGATGCCGGTTACAACTCCAACAGCCGTTTCTACGAGAGCGCCGATCAGCGCCTGGGGATGCGCCCAAGGCAATACCGCGCCGGCGGCGCCGGGGCGACCATCCACTTCGCCCTCGGCCAGTGTTCGCTGGGCGCGATTCTGGTGGCCCAGAGCGAGAAGGGCATTTGCGCGATCCTGCTGGGCGATGACCCCGAGGCCCTGCTGCACGACCTGCAGGACCAGTTCCCCAAGGCCCGGCTGATCGGCGGCGACAGCGCCTACGAACGGCTGGTGGCCGAAGTGGTGGGCTTCGTCGAAGCCCCGGCGCTGGGCCTGGCCTTGCCGCTGGATGTGCAAGGCACGGCCTTTCAGGAGCGGGTGTGGCAGGCCCTGCGCGAGGTGCCGGCCGGCAGCCGGGTCAGCTACACCGACATCGCCGAGCGCATCGGCGCACCCAAGGCAGTGCGCGCGGTGGCCATGGCCTGCGCGGCCAACCACATCGCCGTGGCCATCCCCTGTCACCGGGTGGTGCGCCGGGACGGTGACCTCAGTGGCTACCGCTGGGGCGTCGAACGTAAACAACAGCTGCTCAAGCGAGAAACGGCACTCTCCTGATCGCCTGAAGCCGCGTAGAATCCCCCGCCAAATCGAATTGTAAAGAGGAATATTCGATGAGGCGTGTCAGCCTTGCCCGTTATTGCCCAGGCCTGATGGTCCTGATGGCCCTGTTGCTGGCGTTCGCCAGCCCGGCCTGGTCGGCCCCGGCCACGCCCTTGTCCAACCTGGCGGTTGCCGAAGCGCCACAGCTCGACGAAAACGCCAGCATCGAGCAACTGAGCGAGCGCCTGGACCAAATCCGCCAGGGCGTCACCAGCGAGGCCAACGACGACCTGCTGTCGCAACTGCGCCTGGCGGCAGTGCAGGTTCAGCGCCAGGCCGATGCGCTGACCGCCCTGCGCACCGCCGATGTGGAAAAGCTCGACGACCAGCTCAAGGTTCTCGGCCCGGTCCAGCCGGACGAGGCCGCCACCCTGACCCAGCAGCGCAAAGCGCTGGAGGCCGAGAAAAAGGCCTTGGTGGCCCAGCAGGGCCAGGCCGCCAAGCTGACCCAGTCGGCCCGCGACCTGTCCACGCAGATCGTCAACCTGCGCCGCAGCCAGTTCAACTCGCAGATCACCAGCCGCGCGGCCTCGCCGCTGACCCCGGCGTTCTGGCAGAGCATCATCCGCCCCACCCAGGACGACGTGGCGCGCCTGCGTGACCTGCGTGGCGAAACCGCAGATGCCATTGCCAGCGCCTTCAGCGCCGAACACCGCTGGCTGTTCATTGCCAGCCTGGTCGCGGCCATTCTGGTCTGGACCCTGGTGCGGCGCATGTTCGAGCGCGTGCTGGCCAACGCCATGGTCAGCTGGCTGCCCGAAGGCCGCCTGCGTCGCAGTGCCCTGGCGTTGGGTGTGAGCCTGGCGACCCTGGGTACCATCGCCGGCTCGGTCTCGCTGATGCGCTGGGGGCTGGAGAGCAGCGCCGAGCTGGGCTCCGATATCGCCAGCCTGGCCAACCATGTGCTGGCCCTGGTTGTGTTCAGCGCCTTCATCACCGGCCTGGGCCGCGCCATGCTGATGCTGCAACGCCCGTCCTGGCGCCTGCCGCCGATCCACGACGAAGTTGCCAGCGCGCTGGGCTGGTTCCCCAAGGTACTGGCGCTGGCGCTGATGGTCATGATGACCATGGAGCGCATCAACAGCGTGATCGGTGCCAGCCTGGCGCTGACCGTGGCGGTCAACGGCCTGACCGCGCTGGTGGTGGCGACCACCTTCGCCGGTGCGTTGCTGCGCTACCGGCGCACCTTGCGCAAACATGACCTGGAGCGCCCCACCGGCCTGGCCGGGCTGATCCCGTTCGTGATGGTCATCTGGCTGACGCTGATCCTGCTGGCGCTGCTCGCCGGCTACCTGACCCTGGCCTACTTCCTCACCGGCAAGCTGCTGTGGGTAAGCCTGGTGGTCACCTGTGCCTACCTGCTGACCACCTTCCTTGGCGACCTCTGCGAAACCCTGCTGTCACCCCGTCAGCCCGGCGGCCTGGCGCTGGCCTCGACCCTTGGCCTGGCGCCACGTCACCAGGCGCAGGCCAGCACCATCCTGGCCGGTATCGGCCGCACCGTGGTGCTGTTCCTGGCGCTGTTGCTGGCACTGATGCCGTCGGGCACCAGCCCCAGCGAACTGCTGCTGAGCCTGGGCGATTGGGACGGTACCGGCGGCAAGTTGCTTGGCAACATGAACATCGTCCCGCAGGACATCCTGCTGGCAGTGGTGATGTTCTTCGGCGGCCTGTTCGCCATTCGCGTGGTCAAGCGCTGGCTGAGCGATCGCCTGCTGCCGGAAACAGACATGGACGCCGGCATGCGCGCCTCGCTGGTAACCCTGGTGGGTTACCTGGGCTTCATCTTCCTGGCCATGCTGGTGATGTCGACCCTGCGCATCAACCTCACCAGCCTCACCTGGGTGGTCAGTGCCCTGTCGGTGGGTATCGGTTTCGGCTTGCAGCAGATCGTGCAGAACTTCATCTCCGGCCTGATCCTGCTCACCGAGCGCCCGGTGAAGGTGGGCGACTGGGTCAGCCTGGCGGGTGTCGAGGGCGATATTCGCCGGATCAACGTCCGCGCCACGGAAATCCAGATGTCCGACCGCTCGACGGTGATCGTGCCGAATTCGCAGTTCATTTCCCAGAACGTGCGCAACGTGACCATGGGCAATGCGCTGGGGGTGGTCGGCATTACCCTGACCTTGCCGCTGGAGACCGATGCCAACCGCGTGCGCGACTTGCTGCTGGCCGCCTACCAGGAGCATGAGGCCATTCTGGATGCGCCGACCACTTCGGTGTCGTTCAAGGACCTGACCAGCAGCGGCATGGTGATTGGCGTGAGTGGTTACGTGGCCGGGCCACGGCAGGTGTCGGGTACCCGCAGCGACCTGCTGTTCACCATTCTTGGGCGGTTGCGTGATGAAGGCATTGCCCTGTCGTCGCCGCAGAGCATGGTGCTGGTGCAAGAGGGCGCGCGACCGGCGGACGAAGCGCTGTTATAGCAGCGCTGTCGAGGTGGCTGGCTTGCTTGTTTTCGCCAGCGCCGGCCTCTTCGCGGGCTTGCCCGCTCCCTCAGGCACTGTGCTGTACCTGTGGGGGCGGGCAAGCCCGCGAAGAGGCCAGAGCAGCCAGCACCTGACTTCGAGCTTTCCGTTGTCAGGAAGCCTCGCCCAGACACCGCGTCACATGCTTCACCGACTGATACCCCGACAAGCCCCAAGGCCCCAGCTCACGCCCGATCCCGCTGCCTTTCGTTCCGCCCCACGACGTCTCGACAAACACCGCCTGCACCGAGTTGATCCACACATGGCCAACCTCCAGCGCATCGGCCACGCGCTCGGCGCGTTGCAGGTCGGCAGTGCACACCGTGGCCACCAGGCCGAATCGGCTGTCGTTGGCTTCGGCAATCGCCTGTCGCTCGGTCGCAAAGCGTCGCGCGCACAGTACCGGGCCAAAGATTTCTTCGGTCCACAGGCGGCTGTCCTGCGGCACATCGGCATACAGCGTCGGGCTGACGAACCAGCCATCACGGTCCAGCGCCTTGCCTCCTGCCAGGCACTGCAAGCCTTCTTCCCGCGCGGTGGCGAAGTAGCTGGCCACCTTCAGCCATTGTGCCTGGCTGGTCAGCGGGCCCATGTCGACCTCTTCGCTCAGCGGGTTACCCACTCGCAGGTTTTCCAGCGCCGTCTGCAAGCGCGGCAGCAACGCATCGGCGATGCCCTCCTGCACCAGCAGCCGCGAGGTGGCCGAGCACATCTGCCCGGCGTTCCAGGTAATGCCGGCGACGATCCATTCCACCGCCTGCTCGACATCGCAATCATCGAACACCACGATCGCCGACTTGCCGCCCAGCTCCAGCGTCACCGGCCGACATTGCGCCGCCGCGCTGCGCATCACCTGGCTGCCGACGTTGTTGCTGCCGGTGAACGACAGCTTGTCCAGGCCGTTGTGGTTGCTCAGTGCGGCACCGGTTTCGGCCTTGCCGTTGACGATGTTCAACACCCCGGCCGGCAGGCCCAGGGCGTCGGCGATCTGGGCGTAGGCCTGTTCCACCAGCGGGGTGACTTCCGAGGGCTTGAGGACCACGGTACAGCCGGCCGCCAAAGCCGGGGCGAGCTTCCAGGCACTGGTCACCAGCGGGAAGTTCCACGGCACGATCAGGCCGACCACACCCACTGGCTCCAGGCGCGTGCGCGCAGTGAAACCTGGGGCAGCCAAGGGCACCTCACGGTTTTTCGCCGGCAGTTGCTCGGCCAGCTCGGCGTAGTAGCTGAACGTGGCAATGGCATCGTCCAGGTCGATTTCCGCCTCGTGACGCGGCTTGCCGTTGTTGCGCATCTGCAAGCCGATCAGCGCTTCGCGGCGCTGGCCCAGTTGCTCGGCAAAGCCGCGCAAGTAGCCGGCGCGTTCGCTGGCGCTGGTGGCTTTCCAGGCGGGCAGGGCGCCACGCGCGGCAGCCACGGCCTGGTCGACCTGGGCTGCGCTGGCTGCCATCAATTCGGCGAAGGGTTGCCCCAGCGCAGGGTCGTTGACGCTGATGCAGTCGCTGCCCTGGCCTTCGACCCAGCGGCCGGCGATGTAGTGGGAAGTGGTCATGGTCGGTTTCCAGTCAGGCCATTTCGGCAGTGGTGACCGGCGTGTGCGCAGTGCGTTTGCAACGCACCCAACGCGGGCCCTGGGGGCCATACACACCAGCGGGTTCGGGGAACAGGTTGAGCAGCAACAGGTACAGCACGCCGGCCAGCCCCAGGGTGACCGGCAGGCTCAGGTCGATGCCGCCGGCCAGGTCGCCCAGGGGGCCGACGAACTGCCCGGGCAGGTTGACGAAGCACAGGCCGACCGCCGCGCTGGGGAGCCACGCCCCCATGCCGCGCCAGTTCCAGCCATGCAGGAACCAGTAATGGCCGCCCCGCTGGCCGCGGGTGAACACCTGCAGGTCGTCGGCGTGGTAGAAGCCACGGCGGGTAACCAGGCCGAGAATCATGATCACCATCCACGGGCTGGTGCAGGTGATGATCAGCACGGCGAAGGTCGACACGCTTTGCACCAGGTTGAAGGTGAAGCGGCCGACGAAGATGAAGCCGATCGCCAGCACGCCGATCAGCAGCGTGGCGCCGGCACGGCTGAGCAAGCGCGGGAACACGCTGGACATGTCCAGGCCGGTGCCATACAGCGCGGTGGTACCGGTGGACATGCCGCCGATCACGGCAATCAGGCACACCGGCAGGAAGAACCAGCTTGGCGCCACCGCCAGCAGGCCGCCGACGTAATTATTGGCGGCGATGTAGTCCGGTGCCTGGGTGGCCACCAGGGTGGCGGTGCACAGGCCGAACAGGAACGGGATCAGCGTCGCGCCCTGGGCCGCGATCACCGCCAGCATGATGCGCGCCTTGGGCGTTTCACGCGGGATGTAGCGCGACCAGTCGCCGAGAAAGGCGCCGAACGACACCGGGTTGCTCATGGCCAGGATCGCCGCGCCGACGAATGCCGCCCAGAAACCGGCCTGGCCCAGGTTGATGCTGCCCGCGTAGCCGGCATCGAACGGCCCGGCAAAGGCAACGATGCCCAGCAGGAACAGCAGGCTCGAGGCCCACACGGCAATCTTGTTGACCCACAGCATGAAGCGGAAGCCGAAGATGCACACCACCAGTACCAGCACCGCGAACAGGCCGTAGGCCAGGCCCAGGGTCAGGTCGGTTTCCGGCAGGCCGGCCAGGCGCTTGGCGCCGCCGACCAGGGCGTCGCCGGAACTCCACACCGACAGCGAGAAGAACGCCACCGCCGTCAGCAGCGACAGGAACGAGCCGACGATGCGCCCGTGCACGCCAAAATGTGCGCCTGACGACACCGCATTGTTGGTGCCGTTGAGCGCGCCGAACAGGCCCATGGGGGCGAGGATCAGCGCGCCCACGCCGACGCCGAGCAGGATCGCCCACACGCCGGCCTGGAACGACAACCCGAACAGCACCGGGAAGCTGCCCAGCACCGCTGTGGCGAAAGTGTTGGCGCCGCCGAAGATCAGGCGGAACAGGTCCAGCGGGGAGGCGTCGCGTTGATCGTCGGGGATCTGTTCGACGCCGTTGGTCTCGATACCGGTCGAGTGGCTCATGGTGATGCTCCAGCGCGGTTGTTGTGGGCCGGCGCAGTGCGCGGGCCTTGTTGTGGGTGCGATGGCAGGGCGGCAGGGCCGCGTAAAGGGGCGATCAGGCCGGTGACAGCACCGACAGGTGTTCGTGACAGGCCAGCCAGCGTTCACCGTGGCGGCGGAACACGATGGTCTCGCGCTCGCGCAGTTGCTGTTGTTCGCCGGCAATGCGGATGTGCGTGGCCACATCGTGCATGAAGATCGCCACATCACCTTGCAGGCTCACCTGGGCGTTGGCCGACTCGCAAGCGAGCACGGCAAAGCCGTCTGCCTGCCATTGCGCCCAGAGTTGCTCATAGGCACGGCGCGACAGCAGCGGTTGCGGCAGGGTGTGGAAGAGGAAGCTGGCGTCTTCGCTGAAGCAGGCGAAATAGCGGGCGGTGTCGTTGCTGGCGAACGCCGCAACGAGGTCGGCGGCGGCTTGCCGTACCTGGAGTGTCTGGTCCACGGGAGTGGCCTCACGGTTTTTTGTGATTGTGGTGAAGCGATTCTGGTGGCGCCTGGCGAGGGGAAAAATCGCTGCGGGTAAATAATCACTTCAGGAATTCGTGAAGTGATGGCTGGGCGTTCTTTACCCCTGCGCGATCAGTGGATTAAGGTGGCGGCTGATTCTTACGGGCTGCGAGCAATGAGCAATTACCACCCACCGCTGACGGTGACACCTCGCATTCTGGCTCTGGTTGCCGAAATCAGTGAGCACGTCGGGTTGCTGACTGCCTACCGCGATGCAACGCTCACGCCGCAACTGCGCAGGGGCAATCGTATCCGTACCATCCAGGCATCACTTGCCATAGAAAACAATACCCTGAGTGTGGAACAGGTAACGGCCTTGCTGGATGGCAAACGGGTTCTGGGCTTGCCGCGCGAAATTCAGGAAGTCCGTAACGCATTCGCGACCTACGACGCTATGCCTGGTTGGTGCGCGGAGTCCCAAGGTGATTTGCTGGCTGCGCACGGCATGCTTTATTGCGGGCGCTTGTCGAAGCTGAAGCGAGCGACCAAGTAACCGACCAAGTAGCGAGTCTCTTGAAGGTACTGCCTGCGGGCGTTGCTTTGAAGAGCAGCGAACTGATGCAGCAATTAGGTCTTTCGCACCGCGCCACGTTCCGCAAGAGTTATTTGCACCCGGCCCTTGCTGCCGGGGTAATCGAAATGACCGACCCTGAATCTCCTCGTAGTCCCAAACAGCAATATCGACGCGTTGCCAAGTAGGTTGCCTGCCGAGTACCTGGGATGTGCGCCGCGCGCCCATCACCTGCCGCACAAGCGAACCGACTGACGGTCCCCTCCATTCCCGATCCTTGCCTACGCTGAAATTCCCAACCCGCTGAAGCAAGGAGAACCGTCATGGCCTTCCAATACAAGCGTCTGGACAAGAACGATGCCGCCGTGCTGCTGGTCGATCACCAGACCGGCCTGCTCTCGCTGGTGAGGGACATCGACCCCGACCGCTTCAAGAACAACGTCCTGGCCCTGTCGGACCTGGCCAGGTATTTCAAGCTGCCGACCATTCTCACCACCAGTTTCGAGACCGGCCCCAACGGCCCGCTGGTACCCGAACTGAAAGAGCAGTTCCCCGATGCGCCGTACATTGCCCGCCCCGGCAACATCAACGCCTGGGACAACGAGGACTTCGTCAAAGCCGTCAAGGCCACCGGCAAGAAGCAGCTGCTGATCGCCGGTGTGGTCACCGAAGTGTGCGTGGCCTTCCCGGCGTTGTCGGCGCTGGAGGAGGGCTTCGAGGTGTTCGTCGTCACCGACGCCTCCGGCACCTTCAACGAACTGACCCGTGACTCCGCCTGGCGGCGCATGGAAGCGGCCGGGGCGCAGCTGATGACCTGGTTCGGCGTGGCCTGCGAGCTGCACCGTGACTGGCGCAACGACATCGAAGGGCTGGGCACGCTGTTCTCCAACCATATTCCGGATTACCGCAACCTGATGACCAGCTACGACAAGCTGGCCAAGTAACCCGCCGTCGAGGGCGCGGCAAAAACCCTGTGGGAGCGGCTGAACCCGCTCCCACACCCCTGCTGAAAACCCGCCAAGACGCCGCAGTATCAAAGAGATAAAGGCAAAATCTGCGAAAACCCCAAGCGAAGCGGCAAACTGCCATGGATCGACCATACTCACTCTTCAATCGCCTCAGGAGAGTGCCATGTCGAAGCCGTCCGGGAAGAAGCCCACCCATCAACCGCTGGAAAAACTGGGCGGCAAGGCCTACGAAAAGCAACTGAAGCAACTGCACGTGGAGCTGGTGAAGTTGCAGGAGTGGGTGGTCGCCAAGGGCCTGAAGGTGTGCATTGTCTTCGAGGGCCGCGACGGGGCTGGCAAGGGCGGCACCATCAAGGCCATTACCGAGCGCGTCAGCCCGCGCGTTTTCCGCGTGGTGGCGCTGCCGGCACCGACCGAGCGGGAAAAATCCCAGATGTACGTGCAGCGCTACCTCGGCCACCTGCCTGCCGCCGGCGAGGTGGTGATCTTCGACCGCAGCTGGTACAACCGCGCCGGCGTCGAGCGGGTGATGGGTTTCTGTAGCGAAGAGCAGAGCAGCAAGTTCCTTACCGTCGTGCCACTGTTCGAAAAGATGATGGTCGAGTCGGGCATCATCCTCATCAAGTACTGGCTGGAAGTCAGCGCCGAAGAGCAGACCCGCCGCCTGCAGGACCGCATCAACGATGGTCGCAAGCTGTGGAAGCTGTCGCCGATGGACCTCAAGTCGTATACCCGCTGGGACGAATACACCCGGGCCCGCGATGACATGTTCGCCGCCTCCGATTCGTCCTGGGCACCCTGGTTCATGGCCGATTCCAACGACAAGCGTCGCGCCCGGCTGAACATCATCAGCCACCTGCTGACGCGTATTCCCTACAAAGACATCACCCGCGACCAAGCGGTGAAGTTGCCCAAGCGTGGCAAGATCGGCAAGTACCAGGCCGCGAACTACCCGTTCAAAGTGATCGAAGCGCGTTTCTGACCCGTCCAGCAGCGAAGGTGAAGTCCTATGCCACATGACGGCAGCCTGTTGCAGGCGACGGTGGTGTTCCTGCTGGCGGTGGTACTTTTGGTACCGCTGGCGCAGCGCTTGAAAATGGGCGCGGTGCCCGGTTACCTGCTGGCGGGCATCCTCATCGGGCCTTCGGTGTTCGGCCTGCTGAACAACCCGGACAACGTTGCCCGCCTGTCGGAGATGGGCGTGGTGATGCTGCTGTTCGTCATCGGCCTGGAGCTTTCGCCGCGGCGCCTGTGGACCATGCGCCGGGCACTGTTTGGCGTCGGCTCGCTGCAAGTGGGCCTGAGCGCCCTGGTGCTTGGCCTGCTGGCGTACTGGCTGTTCGACCAGTCGAAGCCCGCCGCCATCGTGCTGGGCCTGGGCCTGGCGCTGTCGTCCACTGCGTTTGGCCTGCAGGTGCTGGCCGAGCGCAAGGACCTGGGCAAGCCGCACGGCCGCCTGGCCGTGGCCATCCTGCTGTTCCAGGACATTGCCGCGATCCCGCTGATTGCCGTGGTGCCGCTGCTCGGCGGCGGCGTCACGACCGCTGACGAAGGCGCCTGGCCGGTGCTGGCGGTGGTGGTGGGTATCGGTGTGCTGATCGTCTTTGGCCGCTATCTGCTGACCCCGGTTTTCAAATGGACCGTCGGCTCGGGCCTGCCCGAACTGTCCACCGCCACTGCCTTGCTGGTGGTGCTGGGCACCGCCTGGGTGATGGAGCACGTGGGCGTGTCCATGGCGCTGGGGGCATTTCTGGCCGGCGTGCTGATGGCCGAATCGCCGTTTCGCCATGAACTGGAAACCCAGATCGAACCGCTCAAGGGCCTGCTGCTCGGGCTGTTCTTCGTCGGGGTGGGGATGAGTGCCGACCTGCGCCTGCTGTTCGGCATGCCGCTGCTGGTGCTGGGGCTGACCCTGCTGCTGGTGCTGGTGAAGCTGCCGCTGCTGTATGGCCTGGGGCGTACCGCCGGCGGGCTCGGCCAGGCCCAGGCGCTGTGCCTGGGCGTGGTGCTTGCGTCTGGCGGCGAGTTTGCCTTCGTGGTGTTCAAGCTGGCGCTCGAGCATCAGGTGCTGGCGCAGCAGGTGCATGACCTGCTGGTGTTGGCGATCACCTTGTCGATGGCGGTGGTGCCCCTGGTAATGATGGCCCTGGCGCGGCAGTTGCGTGACGACAGCCCCGCCCAGGCAAGCGCTGAAACGGACCATTGAACCGCCCCGCACGGCGCACCCAACTGGAGGTAAGCATGCAACCGGGTCTTAAGCTGGACAGCAGCCTGTCGCGAGGTCTGCTCGATGTGCTCATCAAGGCCGGCCTGGTGGCTGCGCTGGTGATATTTGCCTTCCAGACCTTCCAGCCATTCCTCGAGCTGATGCTGTGGTCGGTGATCCTGGCAGTGACGTTGTATCCGTTGCATTGCCGCCTTCAGCGCCGCACCGGGCTGAAGGACGGCTATGCAGCGACGCTGGTGGTGTTGCTGGTCCTGGTGGTGCTGCTGGTGCCGATCTACCTGGTGGTGATGTCCATCGGCGAATCCGTGGACAGCCTGGTGAGCTTGCTCAAGAGCGGTGCCTGGAGCGTACCGGTGCCACCTGAGTCGGTGGCGGCCTGGCCGCTGATCGGGCCCAAGGTGTACGCCCTGTGGCTGGCCGCCTCGGAAAACATGGCCAATGTGCTGAACCAGTGGATGCCTCAGCTCAAGGGCGCCGGGCGCACGGTGCTGGGGGCGGCGGCCAGCGCTGGCGGTGCGTTCCTGCTGTTCATCGCGTCCATCATCATCTCGGGCATCATCATGGCCTTTGGCAAGCGCGGCGAAATCGCAGCGCAGCGCATCGCCATGCGGGTGTCGGGCGAAGAGCGCGGCAAGCCGCTGGCCAAACTGTGCACCGCCACCATTCGCGCGGTGGCCCAGGGCGTGATCGGTATCGCTTTCATCCAGATGCTGCTGATTGGTGTCGGCTTCGTCATCAAAGGCGTGCCGGGGGCCGGGATGCTGGCCATCGTCGTGCTCATGCTGGGGATTGCCCAGGCCCCGGCGACGCTGGTCACGCTGCCGGTGATCATCTATGTGTTCAACGTTGAAGGCTTCACTGCGGCGACTATCATTTTCGCCATCTACACCTTCGTCGCCGGGCTTGCCGACAACGTGCTCAAACCGCTGCTGCTGGGGCGCGGGGTCGACGTGCCGATGCCGGTGGTGCTGATCGGGGCGCTGGGCGGCATGGTGGTCAAAGGCATCATCGGCCTGTTCATCGGCCCCGTGATCCTCGGCGTGACCTATGTGCTGTTCTGGCAATGGGTGGCGCTGCAAGTGCCGGAAGTCCCCGCCGACCCGGCGGCGTGAGCCAGGACTGACATGCCCGCACGCTTGCCTGGATGTACCCTGAGCCTGGTCGCGCTGTTGACGGCCTGTACCCAGGTCGGCCCGGACTTCCAGGCCCCGCAGGACCCATGGCTGGGTACCTGGAATACCCCGCTGCTGGAGCAGGCCGGGCAGCAGGCCGCAACGCCCGACCTGCAGCGCTGGTGGCGCGTGTTCGCCGACCCCGCCCTGGAAGCCCTGATCGCCGAAGCCGATGCCAACAACAGCAACCTGCGGGTGGCCGGCTTGCGCGTCGCCGAAGCTCGCGCCCAGCTGGCCATCGTGCAGACCGGGCGTTATCCACAGCTGCAGCAGCTGCGCGCGCAGAGCCTGTACCTCAAGCAGGACCAGTCCGGTACTGCCAGCGCCCGCGACTCGGTGTTCTGGCAATCCAGCGCGGGCTTCGACATCGGCTGGGAAATCGACTTCTGGGGGCGCTTCAGCCGTGCCATCGAAAGTGCCGATGCCGTCTACTTCGCCTCGCAGGCCAACTACGCCGATGCCATGCTGTTGTTACGCGCGCAGGTCGCCGACACCTACTTTGCCCTGCGCACCGCCGAGGCGCGGCTGGATATCGCCGAAGAGAACGCCCGCCGCCAGGCGCGCAGCCTGGAGATCACCGAGCGGTTGTTCCGCCATGGCGAAAACGACGAACTGGACTGGCAACAGGCACGCACCCAGTACCTGGCCACCCAGGCCACCATCCCCGAATTCCAGAACCAGCTCAATGCCCTGCGCAACGTGCTCTGCTCGCTGCTGGGCCGGCCGCCCGGGCCGTTGCCGCAGCTGGCTGTCGGCCACGGGCAACTGCCGTTGCCGAACCGGGCCGTGCTGCAGGATGTGCCGGCCAAGCTGCTGCAGCGCCGCCCGGACATCCGCGCCGCCGAGCAGGCGGTGGCGGCGCAGTCGGCGCTGGTCGGGGTGGCCGAGGCCGACCTTTATCCACAGCTGAGCCTGTTGGGCAGCATTGGCTGGAGCCTGGTCACGGCCAACCACCTGCCCGATACCTTCGACATCGCCGCCGGGCCCAGCCTGATCTGGAACCCGTTCGACTACGGCCGGCGCAAGAATGCCGTGCGCGTGGAGGATGCCCGCCTGCAGCAACTGATCGAGCTGTATCACCAGGGCGTGCGCGAAGCCGCTCGCGAGGCCGATGATGCCGCCAGTGGGCTGGTGCGCTCGCTGCAGAGTGCGAATATCCGCGACCAGGCCTCGCAGGCCGCGCAGCGTTCGCTGAACCTGGCCAGCTCGCAGTACCGCGAAGGCTTCGCCGATTTTCAGCGCGTGCTCGACGCCCAGCAGCTGCTGTTGCAGCAACAGGACGGCTACCTGGTCAGCCGCGGCAATGCCGTCAGCAGCCTGGTGACCTTGTACAAGGCCCTGGGCGGCGGCTGGGACGCCACCCGCCCTGCAATCGACCCGGCCACGCGCCAGCACATGCAGCAACGAACCGACTGGGGCGAGCTGCTCGACGAGCCAGCCACCGGCGCACATGCCCAAGGTGAAACGAAATGAGAGATGCCACGCCACCCCCACCCGCGCGCCCATCCCCACCAGCACCTGATCGCGGTATGCGCTGGGTGCTGCTGCTGATTGCCGTGAGCCTGCTCTGGTACCTGCTGGCCGACCGCTTCACGCCCTACACCCAGCAGGCCCGTCTGCAGGCCTACGTGGTGCCGGTGAGCGCCGAAGTGGCCGGGCAGGTCAGGCGCGTGGCGGTGGGCAACAACCAGGAAGTACGCAAGGGCGATGTGCTGTTCGAGCTGGACCAGGACCAGTACCGCATCGCCCTGGCCCGCGCCGAGGCCGAACTGGACACGGTGCGCCGACAGATCGGTGCCCACACCGCTGGCATCGATTCTGCCCAGGCGGCGCTGCTGGCCGCCCAGGCCAACGAGCGCAAGGCGCGCCAGGACGCCGAGCGGCTCAAGCGGCTGATCGACGAAGACCCCGGCACGGTCTCGGTGCGCCGGCTGGAAGGCGCCCAGGCCACCCGCGACCAGGCCATCAGCCAGGTCGCGGCAGCCCGTGCCGAAGTGGAACGGGCCCGTGAGCAGCAGGGCGGGGCGCAGGACGATAACGCCCAGTTGCGCAGCGCTGCGGCCAACGTGGAAAAGGCCCGCCTGGACCTGGCGCGCACTGTGGTTCGCGCCGATGCCAACGGCCTGATCACCGACCTGCGTACCGACGTTGGCCACTATGTCGGGGCTGGCAGCCCGATGATGACCCTGATCGCCATCCATGACGTGTGGATAAGCGCCGACATGACCGAGAACAACCTCGGCCGGCTGCGCCCCGACACCCCGGTGCTGGTGGTGCTCGATGCGTTGCCCGGTACGGTGTTGAAGGGCCACATCCGCAGCATCGGCTACGGCGTCAGCGTGGGCCAGAGTACCCCGCCGGGCACGCTGCCGACGGTGCAGAACAGCCGCGAGTGGCTGCGCTCGGCGCAGCGCTTCCCGGTGATCATCGAACTGCAGCGTGAGCAGTTGCGGGACAAGCGCGGGTTGCGCGTTGGCGGCCAGGCCGAGGTCATGGCGCTGCCCAGCGAGGGCAACCCGTTGAACCTGCTGGGCCGGGTGTTCATGTGGCTGATGAGCTGGTTGTCGTATGCCTATTGAGCTGCGCCGCCTGCGTGCGCTGCGCCTGGCCTGGGGCGTGGCGCTGTGCCTGGCGGTGAGTTTCGCCATCGGCCTGCCGGTGCCGATTCTGGCCCCGGTGTTCGCGGTGCTGTTGCTGGCCATGCGCAGCCAGCCCTTGCCCCTGCGGGCGGCGCCGGCCCTGGCAGTGCTGGTGCTGCTGGCGTGTGGTACCGGCCTGCTGCTGATTCCGTTGCTGCGGCACGCCCCGCTGAGCGGGGTGTTGCTGGTCGGGGTAGGGGTGTTCCTGACCTTGCGTTACGCGCTGAAGGGCGGCAACGGCCTGCTGGCCAACCTGCTGGTGATCGGCCTGACCATGATCGCCGCCGCCGGCACCAGCGATTTCACCCTGGCACTGTCGGTGGTCGAAGCCTTGGCCAAGGGCATGTTGCTGGCGGTGCTGGGCACGGCGGTGGCGCATGTGCTGTTTCCGGAGCCCTGCGATGCGCCGGCGCAACCGCCGCCACCGCTGCTCGACAGTGGCGAGGTGAGCTGGGTCGCCTTGCGGGCCACGCTGATCGTGATGCCGGCCTTTCTGCTGGCGCTGATCGCACCGGACCAGTACATGCCGCTGATCATGAAGGCGGTGAGCCTGGGGCAGCAGGCCGGCGAAACCCGCGCACGGCATGCCAGCCGCGAACTGATCGGCTCGACCTTGCTGGCCGGGTTGCTGGCGATACTGGTATGGGGGGCGCTGAGCCTGTTCGTGCACCTGTGGATGTTCTTTCTGTGGGTGTTGCTGTTGGCCCTTTGGCAGGGGCGCAGGCTCTACCGTGCGGTGGCAACCAGGCAAAGCCCGGCGTACTGGGTGAGTTGCCTGACCACGATGCTGATCTTGCTGGGGCAGTCGGTGCAGGACAGCGCCGGCGGGCAGGACGTGTACCGCGCCTTTGCCGTGCGTATGGCGCTGTTTCTGGCGGTGTCGGTGTATGCCAGTGGCATGCTCATATGGATCGATCGGCGGCGGGTTCGGACTGCTTAGTTCTTCTGTTCTGGCCTCTTCGCGGGGCCCCCCCCCCCCCCCCCGGGTGTGGGGGGGGGGGGGGGGGGGGGGGCGGCGCGGGGGGGGGGGGGGCGGGGGAAGAAGGGGGGGGGGGGCAACCCCCCGGGGGG
>NZ_PUQD01000045.1 GCF_003331055.1 Pseudomonas sp. AFG_SD02_1510_Pfu_092
CCCCCCCCCCCCCCCCCCCCCCCCCCCCCCCCCCCCCCCCCCCCCCCCCCCCGCCGCCCCCCCCCCCCCCCCCCCCCCCCCCCCCCCCCCCCCCCCGCTCCCCCCCCCCGGCGCCCCCCCCCCCCCCCCCCCCCCCCCCCCGGGCCCGCCCCGGCGGGCCCCCCCCCCCCCCCCCCCCCCCCCCCCCCCCCGGCACAGGCGAAGGATCATTCGGCAACAAACACCAAGGTAAACCGGGTAGGCCCCAACGGGCTGCTGCTGACTTCGACCCGCCCGCCATGCAGCTGCATGATCGACTTGACGATCGCCAGCCCCAACCCGGTCCCGCCCTCCAGCCGCGAGCGCCCTGAGCCTACCCGGTAAAAGCGCTCGAACAGGTACGGCTGGTGCTCTTTGCCGATGCCAGGCCCCGGGTTTTCCACCGCAAGCCGAACTTCGTTGCCCACGCGCTCGATACGCAAATTCACCGTTTTGCCTTCAGGGCAGTGCCGAATGGCATTGCTCAACAGGTTCGACAGCGCCCGCTGAAACATCAGCCGGTCTGCCGCCGCCGTGCCCCAGCCCTGAACGCACAGCGCAACCGCTTTCAACTCGGCGCTGCAGGCGAACAGTTCCACCACCCGCGCCGTTTCGTCGGCCAGTGCCAGGGGCTTGAGCGTGATCTGGGTCTGCGGCTGGCTGACCTGGGCAAGAAACAGCATGTCGTTGATGATGCGGTTGAGCCGGGTCAGCTCTTCGATACTGTCTTCCAGCACTTCGCGGTAATTGGCATTGTCCCGTTCACGGGCCAGGGTCACTTGCGCCTTGCCCATCAGGTTGCTCAAGGGCGTGCGCAGCTCGTGGGCGAGGTCGTCGGAAAACTGCGACAGCTGGCTGACCCCTTGATCGAGCCGATCGAGCATCACGTTGATGCTGCTGGCCAGCTCTGCCAGTTCCAGCGGCAGGCCGCTTGCCGGCAGGCGATGTTGCAGGTCTTGCGCCGACACCTGCCCGGCAATGCGCCGGAAGTGGCGCAACGGCTTCAGGCCGCGCCGCGTCAGCCACCTGGCGCCAGCGCCGATCAACAGCAACAGCAGCGGTAACGCCAGCAATGTGGAGTGCAGGTAGGCCTGTAGCAGGGCGTTGTCGTCGGCGCGGTTGAGCGACATCATCACCCTGACCGGGGTGTCGTCGCGCAGGCGCATCAACCGGGTCGCGGTAAGGATCTGGTTGCCTTTGCTATCGCGCCAGGCATGAAAGGCCAGGCGAGCGTCGCTGCGCAGCGCGCCGACGCTCGCATCCAGCGCTGGCCCCAGGCTCAGCAGGTGCGGGTGACGGGCCTCGAGGGCCAGCACGCTGAGGCTGAGGTTGTCGTGCCCCATCACCAGGTCGAGCAAGGGATGGGCGCGGCTCCCCAGGTCTTCGCTACGCAGGTCGACGCGCAGGTTGTGCTCGACCTGCAGCATCTTGCGAGCAAGGTCCTTGCGTGCGCGGTTGTCCAGTTCGTGATCAAGGGCGAACACGGCCAGGCAGGCCAGCAGCAGCACCAGCGCCGCACCCATCAGCGTCACGCTCAGGCCCAGGCGTAGCGACAGGCTGGCGTTGTTCAAAAGCGTGCCTCGAGCACATAGCCGACGCCACGCAGGGTGTGGATCAGCTTGTTGTCGAACGGGTCGTCGATCTTCGCCCGCAAGCGGCGGATCGAGACCTCGACCACGTTGGTGTCGCAGTCGAAGTTCATGTCCCACACCAGCGAGATGATCTGTGTGCGTGACAGCACTTCGCCGGTCTGGCGCATCAGCAGGTGCAGCAAGGCGAATTCCTTGGCGGTCAGGTCGATACGCTGCCCGGCGCGGTAGGCGCGGTGGCGGCCGGGGTCCAGCTCAAGGTCGGCCACGCGCAGGGTGCTGGGCTGCAGTTGCTGGTCGTTGCGGCGCAACAGGGTGCGGATGCGCGCCAGCAGTTCAGGGAACTCGAACGGTTTGAGCAGGTAATCGTCAGCGCCCAGGTCCAGCCCCTTGACCCGGTCCGCCAGGCGGCCGTGGGCGGTGAGCATCATGATGCGCGTGGCGGATTCGGCGCGTAGTCGCTGCAGCACGGCCCAGCCATCGAGTTCGGGCAGGTTGACGTCGAGGATGACCAGGTCGTAGGGCTGTTGCCGGGCCAGGTGCAGGCCGTCGGTGCCGGTGTGGGCGCAGTCGACCACGTAGCCGTTTTCGCGCAGGCCCTGTTGCAGGTAATCGGCAGTCCGCAGTTCGTCCTCGATGATCAGTAGGCGCATTGGAGGGCTCGTGTAATGAAAGGGGGTGATTCTCGACCCTGTAGTGACATCAGGGTCAAGGGGCGGGATGTTACGGCATGAGTAAGGGCGCGCGGCGCAGATAACGGATTTGTAATGCTGGCGTTATCTGGCTGTCTGTTCGGGCCCTATCGCCGGCAAGCCAGCTCCCACAGGATCACCACAGGGTTTGAAAGCTGTGCAGTGTGGGAGCTGGCTTGCCGGCGATAGGGCCCGAACAGGCCAAACAAGGCCACATTGCAAGACTGTAATCTGCGCCTCACCTTGCCGTTAGCCAGCCCTCGTTAGGATGGCGCCATCTGATCGGCTATCACGAGGCAACCACGATGAACCTGAGCAAATACCTGCTGTTGGCAAGCCTTGCCCTGGGCAGCGCCAGTGTTTACGCCGAGGGCGGTGCGGAGCGCTCCCGGCAGTTCTGGCAAGCATTTCGCGAAGACCAGCAGCGCCTGCAGGAGCACAAGCAACAGGCTGTAGCCGAGCGCGAGCGCAAAGCGCAGGAAAAGGCCCGCGAACTGGCCAAGGATTGACGGGTACAGCACCGGTGGCGCGTCAGCTCCTCGCCGCCGGTGTATTCGGGCGCCCAGCCGGGCGCCTTTTTTATTTGCGCGCCAACAGGGTGGCGCGGCGCGGGGCTGGCAGGCCTTCGACGGTCTTGCTGTGGTCGTTCGGGTCGAGGAAGTCGCCCAGTGACTGGTAGCGCATCCACTCGGTGCTGCGCTGTTCCTCGACACTGGTCACGCTGACATCGACGCAACGCACATCGCTGAAACCGGCACGCCGCAACCAGCGCTCCAACGCCGGCACCGACGGCAGGAACCAGACGTTGCGCATTTGCGCGTAGCGGTCCTCCGGTACCAGCACCTGGTTTGCGTCGCCCTCGATCACCAGGGTTTCCAGCACCAGTTCACCGCCTTTGACCAGGCAGTCCTTGAGCGCCAGCAGGTGCTCGATGGGTGAGCGCCGATGGTAGAAAACCCCCATCGAAAACACCGTGTCGAAGCCTTCGAGGTTGGCAGGCAGCTCCTCCAGGGCGAACGGCAGGTGCCAGGCGGGCAGCTCGGGCAGGTACTGCTGCACGGCCTGGAACTGGCAGAAGAACAACCAGTTCGGGTCCACGCCAATGACCATGTCGGCGCCGGCACCGAGCATGCGCCACTGGTAGTAGCCATTGCCGCAGCCGACGTCGAGCACGCGCTTGCCCTTGAGGTCCAGGTGCGGGGCGACCCGGGACCATTTCCAGTCCGAACGCCATTCGGTGTCCACATGCACGCCAAACAGGTCGAACGGCCCTTTGCGCCAGGGCGACAAGCCCATCAGCGCCTGGCGCATCTGCGCGCGGACCGCGTCGTCGCAATCGCAGTCCAGGCGCAGCCCGTTGACCAGGTCGACTTCGCTTGGCTGCAAGGCGGGCAACGCCTCCAGCGCACCGCGCCAGCGGTCGAGGTCTCCGTGGCCCTTCTCCAGCTTGGCTTCCAGTTGTGCTTGCAGGCCTTGCGACCAGGAAGCCAGGGGCGTGCCCGCCAAGCGGCGGACGAGGGGGGACAGATCGATCATGGCAGGGCTATCAACGAGGCGAAGTTAAGGCATTGGAACCAGGGCACCACCTTCGAGAAACCGGCAGCGCGCAGGCGCGCCTGGTGGGCTTCGAGGGTGTCGGGCCGCATGACGTTTTCGATGGCGCTGCGCTTCTGGGCGATTTCCAGTTCGCTGTAGCCATTGGCCCGCTTGAAGTCCAGGTGCAGTTCATTGAGCAGGACCTGCTGTTGCTCATCGGTGAAGCGCAGTTTTTCCGAGAGGATCAGCGCACCACCGGGCAACAGTGCCTGACGGATGCGGCCGAGCAGCTCCAGGCGCTGGTCGGGGGCGATGAACTGCAGGGTGAAGTTCATCGCCACTACCGAGGCGGGCTCGAAGGGCAGGGCGAGGATGTCGGCTTCCAGCACCTGGACCGGCAGCAATTCCTCGAACATCGAGTCCTGGGCAGTGAGGTACTGACGGCAACGCTCGACCATGGCCGCCGAGTTGTCCACGGCCACCACCTTGCAGCCGTCGCGGCGTACATGCCGGCGCAGCGACTGGCTGACGGCACCCAGTGATGCGCCCAGGTCGTAGAGCGCGGTGTGCGGCTGGGCGAAGCGTGCGGCCAGCACGCCGAGGTTCTCGACAATGGTCGGGTAGCCCGGCACCGAGCGCTTGATCATGTCCGGGAACACACGCACCACGTCCTCGTTGAAGACGAAGTCGGGCACCTGCTCCAGGGGCTGGGCGAAGAGGCGGTCGGGTTGTTTGCTCACGGCGGGCTCGATACGGGGTGAAACGGAGGCGCATTTTAGCCAATGGCCACGATTCTTGCCATGGCAGCGCTTCAGCCTCAGGGCGTTCATGGCGCAGCCGCTGCGCTCAGCGGACGATGATCTTGCAATCGAACGTCTGTACCGGGGCGACATCTGCAGCCCACGGCTGCTGGTAGACCAGCACCAACTGGCCAGCGCCGCTGCTACTGGCCTGGTAGCGCCAGGTCGAGACACCGGCGCTGCCGACCATATCTTCTTCTTCCGGGGCGCTGTACACCTCCGGGCCGAGGCTTTGCAGCACGTTCGCGGCTGGGTTTTCGACCCGCCAGCGGTAACCGGTGGACGGGTTGCTGGGCAGGGTCAGGGTCAGCGTCTGGCCAACCTGCAGGTGCGTCGGGCATTCGCTTTCGGCATCGAGTGCAACCGGCTGGGTGGGCTGCTGGGCGCAGGCAGAAAGCAGGGCGAAGCTCAGGGGAACGAGCAGACGAGGGGCGGTCATGTTGGCTCCGTAGGCTGGCGATGGCCTGAGGATAACCGATGATCGGGGAGATTTGTGTTGTCTGTAACGGCCCTTTCGCGGGTAAACCCGCTCCCACAGGGACCTCACCGGGCTCAAGCCCTGCGCTATCCCTGTGGGAGCGGGTTTACCCGCGAAGAGGCCAGTGCTGGCTAGAACAGCACTTTCGCCACGTCGGCAAAGCGTTTGGCAAAGTGCACGGTCAGGCCTTCGCGCAAGTAGTCCGGCAGTTCTTCGTAATCGCCACGGTTAGGCTCCGGCAAGATCAGTTCGAAGATTTTCTGCCGGCGCGCCGCAATCACCTTCTCGCGCACACCGCCAATCGGCAGTACCTGGCCGGTCAGGGTCAGCTCGCCGGTCATGGCCACGCCCTTCTTCGGCGCCTGGTCACGGGCCAGCGACAGCAGGGCGCTGGCCATGGTGATGCCGGCACTCGGGCCGTCCTTGGGCGTGGCGCCTTCGGGCACATGCAAGTGGATGAAGGCTTCGTTGAAGAAGCCCGGGTCACCGCCAAACTGCTTGAGGTTGGAGCTGACGTAGCTGTAGGCGATCTCGGCCGACTCCTTCATCACATCGCCCAGCTTGCCGGTCAGCTTGAAGCCGCGGTTGAGGGTGTGGATGCGGGTGGCTTCGATCGGTAACGTGGCGCCGCCCATGCTGGTCCAGGCCAGCCCGGTGATTACGCCTTTGCCAGACAGCACCTGCTCGCTGCGGAACACCGGCATGCCGAGCGCGGCCTCCAGGTCGCGGGGCCCGATCTTCAGTTTGGCATCGGGGTTTTCCAGCAGTTTGACCACGGCCTTGCGCACCAGCTTGCCCAACTGCTTCTCCAGTTGGCGCACCCCGGCCTCGCGGGCATAGCCTTCGATCACCGTGCGCAGGGCGCTGTCGCTGATGCCGAGGCTGGCCTTGGCCACGCCGGCTTTTTCCAGCTGCTTGGGCCACAGGTGGCGCTTGGCGATGGCCAGTTTCTCTTCGGTGATGTAGCCGGACAGGCGGATCACTTCCATGCGGTCGAGCAACGGCCCGGGGATCGAGTCGAGGGTGTTGGCGGTGCAGACGAACAGCACCTTGGACAGGTCCAGGCGCAGGTCGAGGTAGTGGTCGAGGAAGTCGACGTTCTGCTCCGGGTCGAGGGTTTCCAGCAGCGCCGAAGCCGGGTCACCCTGGTAGCTCTGGCCCATCTTGTCGATCTCGTCGAGCATGATCACCGGGTTCATCACTTCGACGTCCTTCAGCGCCTGCACCAGCTTGCCGGGCTGGGCGCCGATGTAGGTGCGGCGGTGGCCCTTGATCTCGGCTTCGTCACGCATGCCGCCGACGCTGAAGCGGTAGAACGGCCGGCCGAGCGATTCGGCGATGGACTTGCCGATGCTGGTCTTGCCGACCCCGGGCGGGCCCACCAGCAGCACGATCGAGCCGCTGATCTCGCCTTTCCAGGCGCCCACGGCGAGGAACTCGAGGATGCGCTCCTTGATGTCGTCGAGGCCGGCGTGGTGCTGGTCGAGCACCTTGCGCGCATGCTTGAGGTCGAGCTTGTCCTTGCCGTACACGCCCCAGGGCAGGGCGGTGGCCCAGTCCAGGTAGTTGCGGGTGACGGCGTATTCGGGCGAACCGGTTTCGAGGATGGCGAGTTTGCCCATTTCCTCGTCGATGCGCTTGCGCGCCTGGTCCGGCAGGGTCTTGCCTTCGAGGCGCTGTTCGAACTGCTCGAGGTCGGCGCTGCGGTCGTCCTTGGTCAGGCCCAGCTCCTGCTGGATGACCTTGAGTTGTTCCTTGAGGAAGAACTCGCGCTGGTGTTCGCCGATCTGCCGGTTGACCTCGGCCGAGATCTCGTTTTGCAGGCGCGCGACCTCGACTTCCTTGCGCAGCATCGGCAGAACTTTCTCCATGCGTTTGAGCATGGGCACGCAGTCCAGCACTTCCTGCAACTGGCTGCCGGTGGCCGAGGTGAGGGCGGCGGCGAAGTCGGTGAGCGGCGACGGGTCGTTGGGGCTGAAGCGGTTGAGGTAGTTCTTCAGTTCTTCGCTGTACAGCGGGTTGAGCGGCAACAGCTCCTTGATCGCATTGATCAGGGCCATGCCGTAGGCCTTGACCTCGTCGGTCGGCTCGGCCGGCTGGCGCGGGTATTCGACTTCGACCAGGTATGGCGGGCGATGGTGCTTGAGCCAGGTGCGGATGCGTACCCGGGTCAGGCCCTGGGCAACGAACTGCAGCTTGCCGTTTTCGCGGCTGGCGTGGTGCACCTTCACCAGCGTGCCGTATTGCGGCAGCGCCGTGGTGTCGAAGTGGCGGTGGTCTTCAGGCGGGGTGTCCATGAAGAACAGCGCCAGGCAGTGGTCCGGCGACTTGGCTACGAGGTCGAGGGTTTCTGCCCAGGGCTCTTCATTGACGATCACCGGCAGTACCTGGGCCGGGAAGAACGGGCGGTTGTGAATCGGGATCACATAGACCTTGTCCGGCAGTTGCTGGCCGGGCAGGGCGAGGGCGTGGCCGGTTTCGGCCTGGGGGGTGGTGTGTTCGACTTCGCTGTGTTCGTCGGGATGTTCCGGGAAATCCTGCTGGTCGCTCATGGGGCACCTGCGTGAATGACTATGGTGCTTAGATGGGGCGGAGGGGGATGGGTTTCAATGGTAGATGAAGGCAGCAGGGGAAGGGGGTTATCTTCGGTTGCCTGTACCGGCCCTATCGCCGGCAAGCCAGCTCCCACAAGTAACCCACTGACTTCAAGGCCAGTGGAGTACCTGTGGGAGCTGGCTTGCCGGCGATGAGGCCGGTACAGGTAAATGAGCCCCGCTGAAGGGGCTCGGCAGCTTTACTCAGCCAGCTTGTACGCGATGATGTAGTCACCCATCCGGGTACCCAGCGAGCCATGCCCGCCAGCAGTCACCAGCACGTACTGCTTGCCGTCCTTGCCGGTGTAGGTCATTGGCGTGGCCTGGCCACCCGCTGGCAGGCGGGCTTTCCACAGTTCCTTGCCGTTGTTCACGTCATAGGCGCGCAGGTACTGGTCCAGAGTGCCGCTGAGGAAGCCGACGCCACCGGCGGTGACGATCGAGCCGCCCATGCTCGGCACGCCGACCGGCAGGCCGATCGGTACCGGCGTGCTGTCGCGGGTAGTGCCGTTCTTGTGCTTCCACACCACTTTGTTGGTGAATAGGTCGATGGCCGCGACATAACCCCAGGCCGGCGCCTGGCACGGTACGCCCAGCGGCGACATGAACGGGTGCATGGTCACTGCATACGGGGCACCGGTGTTCGGCTGCACACCGCTGGTCTCGCTTTCGCGCTTGCTGCCTTCGGCAACCTGTTCACGCGGGACCATCTTCGACACAAAGGCCATGTAGTTGGGCGAGGTGAACAGCAGCTGGCGTACCGGGTCGACCGACACGCTGCCCCAGTTGAACACCCCGACGTTACCCGGGTAGACCAGCGAGCCTTGCTCGGACGGCGGGGTGTACTGGCCTTCGTAACGCAGCTCGCGGAACTGGATGCGGCACAGCATCTGGTCGAACGGCGTGGCGCCCCACATGGCTTGTTCGGTCAGTTCAGGGCCGAGCAGGTTGAGGTCGGAGCGAGCCTGGGTCGGCGAGGTGCGATCACCCTTCACTGCGCCTTGCGGGGTGGGGATTTCGCGGATCGGCACGATCGGCGTACCGTCGCGGCGGTCGAGCACGTACAGGCTGCCTTGCTTGGTCGGCACGATGATCGCCGGTTTCACACCGTCGTCGGTCTTCAGGTGGACCAGGGTCGGCTGGCTACCAACGTCCATGTCCCACAGGTCGTGGTGGGTGAACTGGTAGTTCCAGCGCGCCTTGCCGGTAGCCAGGTCCAGGGCGACCACGCCGGCGCTGTACTTCTCGGCGCCTGGGGTGCGGTCGGCGCCCCACTGGTCGGGGGTCTGGTTGCCCAGTGGCAGGTAGATCATGCCGAGGTCTTCATCGACGCTGGCGATCGACCACATGTTGGCCGAATTGCGGCTGTACAGCTTGCCGGCGGCCAGTGGTTTGGTGTCGTCCGGGTTGTTGCTGTCCCAGTTCCACACCAGGTGGCCATCGTGCACGTCATAGGCGCGGATCACGCCGGATGGCTCGTTGGTCGACTCGTTGTCGGTGACATGGCCGCCGATGATCACCAGGTCACGGGTGATCGCCGCAGGCGAGGTGGAGTAATAGCCGCCAGCGGTGAACGGGCCGATGCCGGTGGTCAGGTCGATCACGCCCTGGTTGGCGAAGCCTTCGCAGACCTTGCCGTTGTCGGCGTTGATGGCGATCAGGCGGGCGTCAGCGGTGGGCAGGTAAAGGCGACGTGGGCACGCCTGGGCCACGGCCTGGCCGGCGTCGGTGATTTTCGGCGCCGGGCTGCCGTCGCGGCTGACGTAGCGGTTTTCGTCGTAGTACGAAACACCACGGCAGGTCATGTGGGCGAAGCCTTTGAAGGTGCCGACCGGGCTCTTGACCTGCGGGTCGAAGCGCCAGATTTCGGCGCCGGTGTCCGGGTCCAGGGCCAGCAGGCGGCTGTGCGCTGTGCAGGCATAGAGCATGCCGTTGACCTTCAGCGGGGTGTTCTGGTTGGTCAGCTCCACCGGGTCGTTTTCGGTCGGCAGGTCACCGGTGCGAATACGCCAGGCCTCTTCCAGGCGGTAGGCATTCTGCGGGGTGATCTGGCGCAGCGGCGAATAGCGGTCGCCATGCTCGGTACGGCCGTAGGCCTGCCATTCGCCGTCCGGCATGGCGGGCGCGGCACTGGCCATTTCGCTGCTTTCGCGGCCCAGTTCGCCGAACACTTCACCGGGGTGGGTGAACTGGCTGCCCAGGGCGCAGGCGCCGGAAGCGACCACTGCAACGCCGAGCAGCGCAGTGTTGGCCTTGCTGGCCGGGCCAATCAGCGGGCGGCGTGCCCAGGGCAGCAGCAGCACCACGCCGATGGCGAACCAGATGGCCAGGCGTGGTACCAGTTGCCACCAGTCCAGGCCCACTTCGAGCAGCGCCCACACGGTGCTGCCCAGCAGTACCAGGCCGTACAGGCCCAGAGCGATGCGGCGCTGGGCCAGCAGCAGGATGCCCGACAGGGCAAAGCCGATGCCGGCGATCAGGTAGTACAGCGATCCGCCCAGCTGGCTCAGCTTGATGCCGCCAGCCAGCAGGGCCAGGCCCATCAGCAACAGCAGCGCGCCGATCAGGCGCGGTAGCCAGCGGCTTCCATTGTTGGCACCTTCAGTGCTCATCGTAGGTTCTCCGTCAGGTCAAAAAGGGGTTTAGAAACTGCTCTGGATCTTCAGGCCGCCGATCAGGGCGCCATCGACCTGCGACACCCCGCCCGGGTGGCGGATGTACTGCAGGTTGGGGCGTACCGTGAGCCAGTCGGCCAGGTGGATGCCGTAGTACAGCTCGGCGCTGTATTCGGTGTCCTGCACCGGCAGGAAACCGGGGTTGTCATAGTCGTCGAGGCCGGCGGCCTGGTTGGCCAGGCGGGCGTTCTTGCGGTAGCCAGGGTTGACGTGCACACGGGCCAGGGCGAAACCGATGTCGTCCTTGGCGCGGGCGTCGAAGAGCCCCTTGTATACCAGTCCTGCCTGCACATAGTTGTCGATGGCATTGGTCTTCTTGTCGTGCACCGTGGCGTTGGCGAACAGGCTCAGGCCACGCGACTGGTCAGAGGCCAGCGAAGTCACCTGCTGCTGGGCGCCAAACCACATGCCGTGCTTGCTCGAGCTACTGCGGTAGGCGGCGCCGCTGAGGGCTGCCGGCTGCCCGTTGCTGTCCTTGAGAACATCCTGCGCTTTGGCATTACTGTAGTAGTAGCCGAGGCGATATTCCCCTTTCAGCTGTTGGATGCGCGGGCTCCATACCAGTTCGATCGGCATTACCGCGCCCTGGGTACCGCTGCCGCTGAGCTTGAAGCCATTGCCCGATTCCAGGTTGGAGGGGTTCTGCTCGAACACCCCGACCTGGGCATACAGCGTGTCGCTGAGGTTGTAGCGCACGCGCAGGGCCCACTGGCTGACCGGCCAGTTGTACCAGATGCCCCCCACCCAGTTACCCACCTGCGAGCCGCAGAAGGCCAGGTTCTGGAAGTCGCAGGGGAAGCTGTTGAAGTCCTCGCCTTCGCCGAAACGGCCGAATTTCACATCCAGCGCGCCGTCGAAGTACTTCTGTTTGATCCACAGCTGGGTCAGCCGCCAGGTTTCGCCACGGCCCCACACCTCCTGGGCTGAGGTGAAGCCGCCGACACGCGGGTCGTTGATGCGGTCGTTGCTGATGTTGTCGCCGTGGCGCTCGGTAATGGTCAGTTGCAGTTCGGTGTCGTGCCAGCCGAGGATCTTCTGCAGATCCAGGTGGCTGCCGAAGGTGAACTGGTCGCTGTAGCGCGCGGTGCGGTCGTGGTCGTAGCCACCGTGCAGGTTGCTGCCCATCTCGCCGGTGTAACCGAAGGTGAAGTCGTAGCCTTTTTCCAGCAGTTCGCTGCGGGTGCCACCCCAGTCGCCGAGCATCCACGGGGAGTCGCTGGCGAACATTTCGCTGGCGCTGGCCGAAGTCGCCAGGGCACTGAGGGCAAGACCGATGTAACAGGTTTTGGGCAGTTGGAACATGAGATAGCGCTATCTTTTGATTGTTGAATAAACGGCAAGCGCATCGAAGGGCTGGGCCTTCAATGGATATGGCGACGATAGGGTTGCAGTGAAGCGATTCAGCTTGCGGCGGGGAGGATATAGGGGAAGTTGTAAGAAAAAAAGACAAATTGTCGCAGTGGATTGTTGCTTTTCCGGTAACAGTACAGGTATCGGGAGGACAGAAGAGGAATGTGGGAGCGGGTTCACCCGCGAATGGGGCGTCGGCCCTAGCATCGCATTCGCGGGTAAACCCGCTCCCACAGGGATCGCGTCAGATCAGAAGGTGGTACGCAGCCCCACTTCCACACTTCGCCCTGGCGCCGGTGCAACATCGCGCAGGATCGAGCTGGCATAGCGTACCGTCTGGTCCGTCAGGTTCTCGCCTCGCACGAACGCCAGCCACTGGCTCTGGCCGATGTCGAAGCGGTAGCCAACGCTCGCCCCCAAGGTGGTGTAGCCATCGGTGCCGGTCTCGTTGGCCGGCGTGCGCCGCTGCGATGCGGCGTGCTGCACATCGACCCGCGCCTGCCAGCGGTCGCGCTCCCAGACCAGGCCGCTGTTCAGGCGCAGCGGGGCGATGCGTGGCAGCGGCTCGCCACTGTCGAGGTTTTTCGCCCGAGTGTAGTCGGCGGACAGTTCCAGCGCAAAGCTGCCGTAGCGGTTCTCGACCAGTTGCCAGCGGTCCTGGGCCTCGATGCCATAGAAGCGCGCCCGCACGCCCTGGTACTGGTACTCCGGCAGGCCGCCGTGATCATGATCATGATCGTGGTCGTGCTCGTGGTCATCCTCGTCATGGCCGTGATCATGCCCGCCCTCGCGCACGTTGCCCGTGCCGATCAGGCCGATGTAGTTGCGAAAGTGGCTGTAAAACACCCCGACACTGCCTTTGTGCGTGCCGTTGTCGAAGCGCAGCGCCAAATCGGTGGAAATCGCCTTTTCCTTGTTCAGGCTGGCGTCGCCGACCTCAAAGGCCCCGGTAGCCACATGCGCGCCGTTGGCGTACAGCTCGTAGAAGGTCGGCGCGCGCTCGGTGTAACCGAGGTTGGCGGCCAGCGACCAGATCGGGTCGAGTTGGTACACCGCCCCCGACGACAGACTGAAGACGTTGAAGCTGCTGGCGCTGTCGGCGTCGGCGAAGTTTTCGTTGCCCTTGGCATCCGGGTCGACGCGGGTGTGTTCCAGGCGTGCGCCCAGGCTCAGGTTCAGGCGCTCGGTGGCCTGCCACTGCTCCAGCATGAACAGCGCCAGGCTGTCGCTGTTGGTGTGCGGCACGAAGGCTTCCTCGCCCAGCGCAGAAAACGCGTTGCGACTGACCTGCGCGCCGATCACCCCTTGCAGCGGCCCGAGCGGTTGGTGGCGGGCTTCGATGCGCGCCTCATAGCCTTTGTTGCGGAAGGTGGTGTGGACCTCGCCTCCCTCGATTTCACGGTGTTCATAGTCGGTGTAGCCGGCATCGACCTTGACCGAGCTGAACGGGCCGTCCAGGTCGCGTAGTTCGGAGGCGAAGGCGTAGTGGTCCTGCTGCATGTCCAGGCGCACACCGGGCTCGGCCACCGAACCATAGTTGCTGTCGTAGCGGCTGTACGAAAGGCCGGCGTAACCCTGGTCCCAATGGTAGGCAGCGCCCACCGCGCCACCGTCCTGACGGCCGTCGCTGTTTTCCAGGCGATGTTTGCTGCCGGGTTCGTCGGCATCACGCACCTTGGCGCTGCGGGCATAACCGGGGATGTGCAGGTCATTGAACTGGCGGCTGTTGGCGTCCAGGTGCAGCGCGAACGCACCGTTGCCGGCCTCCAGTTTGCCAGCGCTGCTGCGGGTGGTGTCGGCGCCGCCGTAGCGCAGTTCACCGGCGCCCTGGATACCCTCGATCGGGGCGTCGGGGATGCGGTTATCGAACGTATTGACCACGCCGCCAATGGCGTTGCCACCATAGAGCAGGGCCGCCGGGCCACGGACGATCTCGATGCGCTCGACGGTGACCGGGTCCAGCGGCACGGCATGGTCGTAGGACAGCGACGACGCGTCGAGGGCGCCCACGCCATTGCGCAGGATGCGAATGCGGTCGCCGTCCAGGCCCCGGATGACCGGCCGGCTGGCGCCAGGGCCGAACCAGGTGGAGGCGACGCCGGGTTGTTTGTTCAGGGTTTCACCCAGGCTGCCATGCTGCTGGTGCAACAGGTTATCGCCTTCGAGCACGCTGCTGGGCGTTGCCAGCTGGCGGCTGCCCAAAGGGTTGGCGGTGATGACCTGGGGTTCGAGTTCCACGGCGTTGCTGGGTGAGGCAGCCAGGCAGAGCGCGACGGCGAGAGGAGAAAGGCGAAGCGGTGCGTACAGCATGGGAGTGGGGCGTTCCTTGGCAGAGGCATTTGTATTGTTACAATATAACATCGCTATTTCAGCACAGAGGTTTTGCGCCTGGCCAGCGGTTTTTCTGTCGACACGCCTGATCCCACCCGGCACTACACTCGTGTAAGGTGCGCATCTTTCCCACGGAGCACTGGCATGAGCACGGCCCAACACAATGCGCTGCACGGCAAGACCCTCGAACAGATCCTTACCGAGCTGGTGGCGCACTACCAATGGCAGGGCCTGGCCGAGCGCATCGATGTGCGCTGCTTCAAAAGCAACCCGACCATCAAGTCGAGCCTGACCTTCCTGCGCAAGACGCCGTGGGCACGGGAGAAAGTCGAGCAGCTGTACGTGAAATTGCAGCGCCAGGCCTGACATGCCGCGCCGCCCCTGGCTGACCGGCATGGCCGTGCTGGGCTGGTTCGGCCTGACCGTGCAGGTGTACCTGGTGCTGCTGGCGCGCTGGCAGGAACAGGCCAGCCTGATCGGCGGCCTGATCAACGTATTCGGCTATTTCACCGTGCTGACCAATACCTTGGTGGCGACGGTGCTGAGTTATGCGGCGTTTGGTCGGGACGGGGCTGGCAAACGCTTTTTCCTTTCGCCCTCGGTCAGCTCGGCGGTGGCTACCAGCATCGTGCTGGTGGCGCTGGCTTACAGCGTGTTACTGCGCCACCTGTGGCAACCGCAGGGCTGGCAATGGCTGGCGGACGAGTTGCTGCACGATGTGATGCCCGTGCTGTTCGCCGTGTATTGGTGGTGCGAGGTGCCCAAGGGCAGGTTGCGGCTACGGCACTTGCTGGCCTGGGCGTTGTACCCGGCGGTGTACTTTGCCTACGCGCTGTGGCGGGGGAACGAGATCGGCGTGTATGCCTACCCGTTCATTGATGTGGCGAGCCTGGGGTATGAACAGGTGTTGCTCAATGCCCTGGGGGTGCTGGCGGGGTTCTGGGGAATCGGGCTGGTGCTGCTGGGGCTGGATCGGTGGCGCCTCATTCGCGGGTAAGCCCGCTCCCGCAGGGACTGCGCTGCCCTCAGGAACAGCGCCGTCCTTGTGGGAGCGGGTTTACCCGCGAAGAGGCCCCGGGCAGCAAAAACAATCATTCGTCGTCCGCAGTTCCGTCGGCACGCCAGTAGGCCACGGCCTTCAGCGCATCCTCAGGCACGCCTTTCTCCAGCAACAGCGCCTTGGCCTGGCGGGAGAGGGCTTTTTCCAGCGCCACCCAGCCGTACACCCGGCCTTGCGGCAAGGTCAGGTTCTTCACCCATGCCAACAAGTCTTCCCGTTGACGACGTACCCAGATCACTTCTACCTGTGCCTTGCTCGGCAGCGGCTGCCGCTCCTGTTCGTCCTCGATCTGGATCACCGCCAACACCTGGCGGCCAGCGGGCAATTCCTCCAGCCGGCGGCCAATCGCGGGAATAGCCGTCTCGTCACCAATCAGCAGGTAACTGTCGAAAATATCCGGCACCACCGTCGATGCTCGCGGCCCGGCGATGTCCAGGGTTTGCCCGGGCGCAGCCTGGGCAGCCCAGGTAGAAGCAGGGCCGTCGCCGTGCAAAACGAAGTCGATATCCAGCTCGTTGGCCGCCAGATCGATGCGCCGTGGCGTGTATTCGCGCATGGTCGGTCGCACACCAGCGTCCCGCCCCAGGTTACGGGCGTCGATGGCCTGCTGCTGCTCCGGCGTTTCAGCGAACAGCAGCTTGATATGGTCGTCGCTGCCTACGCTGGTGAAGCCTTGCAGCTCTTCACCCCCGAGGGTGATGCGGCGCATGCGTGGGGTCAGCTGGGTAACCCGCAGCACCTGCAGGCGGCGCTGGCGGATCTCGTGGTTGACGCGGTGAATGGTGTCACTCATGGGGTGTCTCCCTGACAGGTTCGGCCGGCCCGGAGGCGATGGCCTTGGCGGTATGGTTGAGCAGGTCACGGACCCGCTCGATTTCGTCCGCCGTCCAGCGGCCGCTGTGCATGTGCAGTGCATGACGCAGGTTACCGACCGCCTCATGAATCTCTGGCGGGCGGTCGTGGCCGCGCAACGCACGCTTGCTGACTTCGATGCGCATGCGTACGCCATCCAGCGCAACGGCCTGTTCGGCCAGCGCGGTGCGGCCGGCTGCGGTGATGGCATACAGGCGTTTGCTGCCCTGCACCTGGCCGCTGATCAGCTCGGCCTCCTCGAGGAAGTTGAGGGTGGGGTAGACCACCCCGGGGCTCGGGCTGTAGCTGCCGTCGAACAGGTTTTCGATCTGGCGGATCAGGTCGTAGCCGTGGCCGGGCTGCTCGGCGAGCATGGCCAGCATCAGCAACTTGAGGTCGCCGGGGGCGAACACGCGGGGGCCGCGTTCACCACGGCCAGGGCGCCGCTCGAAGGGATCATGGGGGGTATGTTCACGCATGGGAACAGGGCTCCGTCGTTTGCGATATATCGTGAGATATTACTCAAGATATATCTAAAGACAAGCCTTTAATTGCAGATGATTCTCATCTAGTTGCTCGATGTGTCCCCTTGCTGCGCTGCCACCTGCGGCGCTTTGCACGCATTCGGATTGCCCGGCTGAAGGTACGGCATGAGGATCGGGGCCATGCCTTTTAGCACCTGCACCGGCAGCGCCGAGGTGAACTTGAATGCCTCGGCCGAGCGCCCCGGTACGAACGCGGTCAAGGTGCCGAAGTGGTTGTCGCCGAGGAAGAACACGAAGGTGGCGGTACGGTTCAGTGAGCGTGAGCCGATCAGCCGGCCGCCAGCACCAAAGCTCTCGATGCGGTTGTCACCGGTACCGGTCTTGCCGCCCATCACCAGCGGCGTGCCGTCCTGCAGCTTGAAACTGCCGGAAATGCGCCGCGCGGTGCCCGCATCCACCACCTGCGACATGGCACCTTTGAGGGCGCGTGCCACCTCGACCGGCAAGATCCGCACACCCCGGTCCGGGTCGCTGACCAGTTTGGTTTCGTAAGGCGTGTTGGCCGCGAAGTGCAGGGTGTCGATGCGCAGGGTCGGCAGGCGCACGCCGTCGTTCTGAATGATGCCGACCAGTTCCGAGAGCGCGGCGGGGCGGTCGCCCGAGCTGCCGATGGCGGTGGCCAGCGACGGCACCAGGTGGTCGAATGGATAGCCCACGCGCTTCCAGCGCTGGTGAATGTCGAGGAACGCTTCGATCTCGACCATGGTGCGTATGCGGCTGTCACGGGCTCCCTGATGGCGGCTCTTGAACAACCAGCCGTACACCTCCTGGCGCTCGAAGCGGCTGGCATTGACCATTTCGGTAAGGGTCGAACCGGGGTTCTTCAGCAAGTAGCCGAGCAACCACAAGTCCAGCGGGTGGACCTTGGCGATGTAGCCTTGGTCGGGCAGGTCGTACTTGCCTGGGCCATAGGCGTCGTACATTTCTGACAGGCGGCCGTCGGTGAGTTTGCCCAGCACGACCTTGTCACCCTTCAGATGGGCGCGGACGAAGGCGTTGAAGGTTTCCTGGCCGGCCTCTGGGAACAGATAGCGGTGCACCGCCGCCAACCGTTGCGGGGTCACGCGCATGCCATCGAGGAAGGTATCCAGGCGCTGTTGCGAAGTCTTGCGCTGGTATTTCTTCCAGAAACGCATCAGGTAGTTGGTGCCTTCCTTGTCGGCGAAACGGGCCAGGTATTCCTGGCGACGCGGGTCGGCGTCGTCCTTGAGCAACGGCACCCGGTTGTACGGCTGCTGGTAGGTCACGTAGCGCACCAGGTCACGCATCAGGCGGATGAACGGCAGGTTGATCGACTCGCGCAACGCATCCTTGAGGGTGGGGTTGCGGCTGTTGTCTTCCTTACGGAAGTTGTTGAACACGTGCATGCCGCCGCCGGTGAAGAAGGCTTCGCCGGTGTTGGCCGAATACTTGCGTTCAAGCGCAGCGTCGAGCATGGCGTCCAGGCTCTGGTTCTTGCTGTTCTGCGCCAGCCATTCCAGCGACCACTGGCTGATACGGTCGAGTTCGGCGACTTCGACTTTCTTCAGCTCGGCGGCGGGCTTGCCGGCGTACTTGTCGTGCAGTTCGGCGATGATCTCCAGGTAGGTGGTGAGTACCCGCAGCTTGGCGGTGGAGCCCAGCTCCAGCTTGCTACCTTCGTTGATGTCGAAGGGCTGGTCGGTGCTGTCGGTCTGCACCCGTACCCGCGAGCCGTCGGCGGTGCGCTCGAACAAGGTGAAGCTGTAGCTCACCTGGTCGGTGGTCTTGGCAGTAAGCAAGCGTTCGCCGATCAGGCCGATCTGCGCGGCAAACTCCGGGTCGGCAAGGTTCTTCAGGTACTGGCTGACTTGCAGCTGCAGGTCGGACTGCAGGGTGCTGGTGGCCGACAGGTCAAGCCGGTCGAGGTCGTACAGCGGGCGGTTGAGCATCGCCGCCAGGCGGTTGCGTGCCAGGCTGATGCCCTTGTTGGTGACGATCGGCACGATGGTCGGTTGCGCCACCCAGTCGCGGTACACCGCCTTGCTGGCCAGCGCGGCGTCGGCCAGTGGTTGGTCGATGACCTGGTTGGCGGCCAGCACGCGAATGTGCGCATCGGTCAGCTCGGCCAGCTCGATCCGGCCTTTGGACAGGTAGTGCGAAGGCCGGCGCTGGGCAATCATCAGCGACAGCACCTGGCGCAGGGCCAGGCCGCGCGCGGCCATGCTCTCGGGGTCGCTGGCGGTAGCGGTGAGGGCCTGGTTGACCTGGTCGAAGTCGGCGCCGTACCACACCCGCAGCCCTTCGGCCATGCCATGCACTTCGCCGTGCCCGGGCACCGCCGAAAGCGGCACGCTGTTGAGGTAGTCACGCACGATGCGCTGGCGCGCCTCGGTGGTGTCGGGGCCGCCCTGGTAGGCGCGCACGCTGGCAGAAATCATCTGGCGGATCTTTTCGGCGCCCGACACCGTCAGGCCGTCCGGTGAATGGCGGTATTTTTCCAGCTGCGTAGCCAGGGTACTGCCGCCAGCGGACTGGCCAGGCAGGGCCAGGTACTTGGCCACCTGGCTGTAGGCGGCTTTGGCGAAGCGCGGCCAGTCCACGGCCGGGTTGTTGCGCGGGTCCTTGGTGTCGAGCAGGTCGCGGTTCTCGATGAACAGCAAGCTGTTGACCATTACCGGCGGGATCGCCGCAAAGTTCGGGTACAGGTGCTGCGGGTACTTGTACTGGTACAGCACATCGCCGCGGCAGTCGGTGATCGACAAGCCCGCCTGAATCTTCTCGATATACGGGGCGAACAGCCCATGATCGACGTAGTTCATCAACGCCGGCGAGAATTTCACCTGTTCGCTGATCAGGTAGTCGCGCTTGAGCAGGCGCGGCAGGAATTCGCCCAGGGCGCTGTAGCCCAGGCGTTTGTCGAATGGCCCTTCACCGGGGTAGACGATGGCATCGCTGGGGCCAGCTTGCAGCGAGTAGGTAAGGGTGGTCGCCAGCTTGCTGAATTCCCGCGATTGCAGGTTGGAGGTGCGGAATTCGTCATACGCGGCGAAGCCGATGGCGACCAGCGCCACCAGCAGGATGAGGATGATCAGCCGCCACCATAGCCGGCGCTGACGGGGGGACTTGGGCTGTGGCGTCTCGGCCGGAGGTAATTCGGGTGCTTCCGTTCTGCTTGGTTCCGATTGCCACAGTGCGCCCATAATCTTCTATCCGGCCAGGTATTTTCGTCTTGCTTGTCTGAAGCTTAGACGTTGAGCGGGTCAGGTGAAAAATTTGTAAGACCCGGAGAAAACTGCCGTAAGGCTATGCGGCTTTGGTGTGGGTTTCTTCTTCAGGCGATATTGCTAGGGTAACCGGGTGAAAAGGCCCAAGAGTTCTCGCCAAATTTCTGCATATATATAGTGAAAACCCCTACAACGGTCTTCCTATACTGCTCGGCCCCTTTGCCCTGCCGGCCGCTCTAGCGCCGGCACACGGGCCGGCCCACGAGGCCAGCCCGGCTAGCCAATGTCACGCCTATCGGCCTGGCGGGTGTTGCGCGAAGGTCAATCCAATAACAAAATGAGGTTGTATTGCTATGCCAGTCGGCAACCACCCTGCCCACGGCCAGGCCACTGAAGGCGGCCCGCTCAAGCGTGAACTGGGCGAACGACACATCCGCCTGATGGCGCTTGGCGCCTGTATCGGTGTCGGTCTGTTCCTCGGTTCGGCCAAGGCCATCGAAATGGCCGGCCCGGCCATCATGCTCTCCTACATCATCGGCGGCCTGGCCATTCTGGTGATCATGCGCGCCCTTGGCGAAATGGCCGTGCACAACCCTGTGGCCGGCTCGTTCAGCCGCTATGCCCAAGACTACCTCGGCCCACTGGCGGGCTTTCTTACCGGCTGGAACTACTGGTTCCTGTGGCTGGTGACCTGCGTTGCCGAGATTACCGCAGTGGCCATCTATATGGGCATCTGGTTCCCCGACGTGCCACGCTGGATCTGGGCCCTGGCGGCGCTGGGCAGCATGGGCGCGGTCAACCTGGTGGCGGTGAAGGCGTTTGGTGAATTCGAGTTCTGGTTCGCCCTGATCAAGATCGTCACCATCATCGCCATGGTGCTCGGCGGTATCGGCATCATTGCCTTTGGCTTCGGCAATGACGGTGTGGCGCTGGGTATTTCCAACCTGTGGAGCAACGGCGGCTTCATGCCCAACGGCGTGACTGGCGTGCTGATGTCGCTGCAGATGGTGATGTTCGCCTACCTGGGCGTGGAAATGATCGGCCTGACCGCCGGTGAAGCACGCAACCCGCAAAAGACCATCCCGCAGGCCATCGGCTCGGTGTTCTGGCGCATTCTGCTGTTCTACGTGGGCGCGCTGTTCGTGATCCTGTCGATCTATCCGTGGAACGAGATCGGCAGCCAGGGCAGCCCGTTCGTCATGACCTTCGAACGCCTCGGCATCAAGACTGCCGCCGGCATCATCAACTTCGTGGTCATCACGGCCGCGCTGTCCTCGTGCAACGGTGGCATCTTCAGCACCGGGCGCATGCTCTACAGCCTGGCGCAGAACGGCCAGGCCCCGGCGGCCTTTGCCCGTACCTCGAACAACGGCGTGCCGCGCAATGCGCTGCTGCTGTCGATCGGTGCGCTGCTGCTGGGCGTGCTGGCCAACTACCTGGTGCCGGAAAAGGTCTTCGTCTGGGTGACTTCGATCGCCACCTTCGGCGCGATCTGGACCTGGGTGATGATCCTGCTGGCGCAGCTGAAGTTCCGCGCCGGCCTCAGCACCGCCGAGCGCAAGGGCCTGAAGTACCGTATGTGGCTGTGGCCGCTCAGCTCGTACCTGGCACTGGCGTTCCTGGTGCTGGTGGTCGGGCTGATGGCGTACTTCGAGGATACCCGCGTGGCGCTGTACATCGGCCCGGCGTTCCTGGTGCTGCTGACGGTGCTGTACCACGTGTTCCGCCTGGCGCCGAAAGACGCGCATGGTGTGGCCAGTACAGCTTCCTGATCTGAAATGGACGGGGCCGCTGCGCGGCCCATCGCGACACAAGGCCGCTCCCATAAGAGATCGCGTACTCCTGTGGGAGCAGCCCCAGGTCCTATCAGGCTGCCACCTCGCTGTGCGGCTCGAAGCTGTCGGCCCGTGCCAGTTGCCACATGCGCGAATAGAACTGGCCATTCACCTCGCCGGTCAGCAGCTCCCCCGGCTTGAGAAACACATGCATCTGCGAGAACAGCTTGATCTCGGTGGCCGAGATGCGTCGCACCAAGTGCTTGGCTTCCAGCTGCGCCGGGTGTTCCAGCCCCGCAGCAGCCAGCATTTCGGCCAGGGCTCGCAGGGTATTGTGGTGGAAGTTCAGCACCCGTTGGGCTTTGTCCGGTACCACCAGCGCACGCTGGCGCAGCGGGTCTTGCGTGGCCACACCGGTCGGGCACTTGTTGGTGTGGCAGCTCTGCGACTGGATGCAGCCAATGGCGAACATGAAGCCGCGCGCCGAGTTGGCCCAGTCGGCCCCGATCGCCAGCACGCTGGCGATGTCGAAGGCGCTGACGATCTTGCCGCTGGCCCCCAGCTTGATCTTGTCGCGCAGGTTCAGCCCGACCAGGGTGTTGTGCACGAACAGCAGGCCTTCGCGTAGCGGCACGCCGATATGGTCGGTGAACTCCACCGGCGCTGCGCCAGTGCCGCCTTCCTTGCCGTCGACAACGATGAAGTCGGGCAGGATGCCGGTTTCCAGCATGGCCTTGGCGATGCCCATGAACTCCCAAGGGTGGCCCAGGCAGAACTTGAAGCCTACCGGTTTACCGCCAGACAGTTCCCGCAGCTGGGCTATGAACTGCATCATCTCGATCGGGGTAGAGAAGGCACTGTGGCGCGACGGCGAGATGCAGTCCTCGCCCATCAGCACGCCACGGGTTTCGGCGATTTCCCGGGTCACCTTGTGTTTGGGCAGGATACCGCCGTGGCCGGGCTTGGCGCCCTGGCTCATCTTGATCTCGATCATCCGCACCTGCGGGCTGCGCGCCTGGGCCGCGAAGCGCTCGGGGTCGAAGCGGCCATCTGGCGTGCGGCAACCGAAGTAGCCGCTGCCCAGTTCCCATACCAGGTCGCCACCGTGCTCGCGGTGATAGGGGCTGATGCTGCCTTCGCCGGTGTCATGGTGGAAATTGCCCAGCTTGGCGCCGTGGTTGAGGGCACGGATGGCATTGGCGCTGAGCGAGCCGAAGCTCATCGCCGAAATGTTGAAGATCGACGCCGAATACGGCTGGCTGCACTGCGGCCCGCCGACAATCACCCGGAAGCTGGCCGGGTCGGCCAGTGGCGCCGGGCGCATGGAATGGCCGATGAACTCGAAGCCGGACTCGTACACATCGATCAGGGTGCCGAAGGGTTTGTCCGAGGCTTCGTTCTTCGCCCGCGCATACACCAGCGAGCGCTGCGCGCGGGAGAACGGCAGGGCGTCGCTGTCGGCCTCCAGCAGGTACTGGCGGATTTCCGGGCGAATGGCCTCGACCAGATAGCGGATGTTGCCGAGGATCGGGTAGTTGCGGCGCACTGCGTGGCGCTGCTGCAGCAGGTCGAACAGGCCGATCAGGCTGAGCGTGGCGGTGGTCAGGGTGAACGGCCACAACCATTCGTGGTGGATGAAAGGCAGGCTCGCCAGGCTGAACAGCACACAGGCGGCGAGGAAGGCATAACGGCTGAGAAGTGACAGGCTCATACAGGGTCCTTGCGATGGCGCGGTCAGGCTCAGGGCCTGGGCAAACCCCGACCATAGCCAAGTTGCACGGCTGTGCAAAATTAAATCGCGGTAGCGAAAATCATTCTCGAGCTGATGCAAGTTTTGTGGGCATTGCGCAGCCTTCTGTGGGCGCGCGCAAGTGCTTGTCAGAGCGTGTCGCGCAGCAGCTTCTGCCGCCAGCTTTCCTGTTCCTGTGCAGGCGCCTCGACCAGCACCGTGTGGCGCCCGGCTACGCGCACCGCCACCGGCACACCGTCGCGATACAGCACGCGGTTGCCGCTGACCGCTGGCACTTTCGCCCCCGGTAGCAACGAGCCGATGAGGTTCAGCGGGTCATTGGCACTGACCACCAGCAGCGTCCCGTCCGTGGCACAGCGGCGCACCTGCCGTAACAGCCCGACCGCCTCCGGCAGGGCGAACTGTTCACCGGCCAGCCCGGCAATGAAGCGCCCGCCGCGAATCTCGCCACGCGCCTCCAGCCGGTGATAGCAGCGCAGCAGCTCGCGCCAGGGCGGTAGCACATCGCTTTCGCGTTCCAACAGCCGCCAGCAGATCACGCCATAGCGCCGTAGCAGGGTGCGCGCGATGTGCTCCAGGCGCTCGCTGTCGTCCACCGTGCCCCTGCGCAACAAGGCCCAGCGCCCGGCCTGCGACATGCTGCTGGACAGCGGCGGGTGGCCGCGTCGGCTGTTGCGTGAGGTGCGTTTCGCCGCCGGGGTGATCAGGCTGCGCAGGCCGGTGAAGCTGTCGGCCCCCACCAGCCCCGCACCTACCAGCTCCTGCAAGGCGGTTTCCAGTTCGCTGGGCAGCAGGTGGGCATCGTTCTTCAGTTCGTCAAAGAACAGCGCGCCGTGCATCTGCAGCACTTCGTGGACACGTTGCGCCCGCGCACCAAGGCTTTCCAGGGCGGGCACAGGGGCCAGGCTGCGCCACAGGCTCAGGTGTTCACGTGGCAGCAGCACCAGCGGTGTGCTCGACAAGGTGTTGCTCGACACTGTCGCAGCCATTCGGCTCCAGGCGAACTGCCCGCTGCGGCAGGCATCGTCGAGCCACTGCGGGCTGTAATCCTTGATGCGCGCCGGCAGCAGTTCGGCCTCCCAGGCGCCGGCGGCGCTGGGGAAACCTTGCAACTGGCCCAGCACTTCGGCCACCGCCTGCGGACCGCGCAGGCGTTCTTCGGGTGCCAGGTGCTGCCAGTCGAACAGAAAACGCATGAAGTCCTGCAGGCTGACCGGCTCGATTTCACGGCGCAGGCGTTTGACCGTGTAGCGGTGGATGCGCGCCAGCAAATGCCGCTCGCACCACTGCAGTTCGGTGACGCCGGGGCTGAAATGCCCGCGTAGCACATAGCCTTCCGCTTCCAGGCGGGCCAGGGCCTGTTCGATGGCCGGCAGCGGCTTGCCGAGCGGGGCCGCGATCTGTGCCCGGGTCAACGGGCCATGGCCACTCAGGCGGGCACGCAGCAGTTCGACCAGCGCCAGGTCCGGCTCGATGCGCTGGTCGAAGCCTGGCAGTGGCGGCAATGCAGGGTCCAGCCGCGCACCGGGGTACAGCGCCTGCAGCAGGCTCAACCGCTCGCGCGCCAGCCATAGGTTTTCATCCACCAGGCGCAACGCCCGGCCGGCCTCGGCCAACGCCTGCAGCAGCAGGCCCCAGCTGGCATTGCCCTGCACTTCGTCCTGGCTGACGGCACCCAGACTCATCAGTGCCTCATGCATTTCGTCGGCATTGCCCGGCTGCGGCCAGGCTTCGGCAGCGACGGCGGCAATGGCATCGGCGTCCAGCGCGCCCAGGTCGTCGCCACTGCGCACTTCATTCCAGCGCCGGTTGAGCACGGCCTGGGTGCGTCGCTCTTCCAGCGGCGCATCATCCAGAAAAGCATAGGGCCGGGCATTGAGAATGGCAGCAGCCAGCGGCGAAGGCGCCGGCAGGTCACGGCACAACAGGCGCACCGCGCCGCTTTCGATCCGCCGTAGCAGCGCCAGCCAGCCTTCGCTGTCCAGCGCCTCGTGCAGGCAGTCGTCGAGGGTTTGTTCGACCAGCGGGTGATCGGGCACCTGCCGCTCGCCGACGATGTTCTTCAGGCAGGCGATCTGGTCCGGAAATACTGCGGCAATCAGGTCTTCGCTTTTCATTCGCTGGATTTGTGGCGCTACCTTGCGCCCGCCGACCACGCGCGGCAGGGCCATGGCCACACCGGCGTTCCAGCGCCAGCGCACGCCGAACAGCGGCGCATCGAGCAAGGCCTGGACGAGGATCGGTTCGGCACTGCGGCTATTCAGGTAACGCCATACTTCGTCCAGCTCGAAACTGTGGCTGGTGGACAGCGACAGCACGATGGCGTCTTCGCTGGCCGCCGCCTGCAACTCGAAGTTGAAGGTACGGCAGAAGCGTTTGCGGAGGGCCAGCCCCCAGGCGCGGTTGATGCGGCTGCCGTAGGGCGAATGGATGATCAGCTGGGTACCGCCGGACTCATCGAAAAACCGCTCCATCACCAGCGTCTGCTGCGAGGGCAGGGCGCCGAGCACCTCGCGGGTGCGGGCCAGGTAGTCGAGCAACTGGCTGGCGGCGGCTTCGTCCAGTGCGAAGGTGTGCTGCAACCACGCCAGCACCTTGCCCTGGTCGGCGCCCGCCAGCGCCAGCTGCTGGTCGATCTGCGCCTGCAGCCGGGCCACCGCAGCCGACAGCTCGTCGCTGCGCCCCGGTGCCTCGCCCAGCCAGAAGGGTATGGTCGGCGGCAGGCCATGGGCATCTTCCACCCGCACCCGACCCGGCTCGACGCGCAGGATGCGATAGGAGGCATTGCCCAGCTGGAAGATGTCGCCGGCGATGCTTTCCACGGCAAAGTCTTCGTTGACGCTGCCGATGTTCAGCGCCTGCGGCTCAAGCAGTACCGCGTAGTCGGCGGTTTCAGGGATGGTGCCGCCGCTGGTCAGGGCCGTCAGCTGGCTGCCCCGCCGGCCGCGCAGGGTGCCGCTGACGGCATCGCGATGCAGGTAGGCGCTGCGGACACCTTGGCGGCCGTTGTAACCTTCGGCGAGCATGCGCAGTAGCGCCTGGTAATGCCTGGCGTCGAGCTGGGCATATGGCGTGGCCTGGCGCAGGCAGTCGAACAAGGCCTGCTCCTGCCAGGCCTGGTTGCTGGCTTCGGCGACGATCTGCTGAGCCAACACATCCAGCGGCGCCTTGGGAATGTGCAGTTCATCGAGTTCGCCCCCGCGCACGCAGTCGAGCAAGGCTACGCATTCGATCAGGTCATCCCGCGAAGTCGGGAACAGGCGGCCTTTCGGAATGCCTTCGACCTGGTGCCCGGAGCGCCCGACGCGTTGCAGGAACGCCGCGATCGAGCCGGGCGATTCGATCTGGCAGACCAGGTCGACATCGCCGATATCGATGCCCAGCTCCAGCGAGGCGGTGGCCACCAGGACCTGTAACTGGCCGTTTTTCAGGCGTTGCTCGGCGTCCAGGCGCAATTCCTTGGCCAGGCTGCCGTGGTGGGCGGCGACCGCCTGCTTGCTCAGGCGCTCACTCAGGTGGCGGGTGATGCGTTCGGCAAGGCGCCGGGTATTGACGAATATCAGCGTGGTGCGGTGGGCCCGGGCCAAGGCCGCCAGGCGGTCGTAGACCAGGCCCCAGACGTCGGTGGCCATTACCGCGCCGAGCGCTACGGGCGGCACTTCGATGGCGAGGTCGCGCTGGCGCACATGGCCGACGTCGACAATGGCGCAGGGCCGGCCATGCCCGACCAGAAATTGCGCCACTCGTTCGACCGGGCGCTGCGTGGCGGACAGGCCGATCCGCCGCAGCGGGCGGCCGCACAATGCCTGCATGCGTTCCAGGGTCAATGCCAGGTGGGCGCCGCGCTTGTTGCCGGCCAGGGCGTGAATTTCATCGACGATTACCGTGTGCACGCTGGCCAGGCCTTCGCGGCCGGAGGCCGAACCCATCAGCACGTACAGCGACTCGGGTGTGGTCACCAGAATGTTCGGGGCCAGCTTGCGCATTGCCGCTCGTTCTTTCTGCGGCGTATCGCCGGTACGCACGGCGCTGGTAATGCGCGGCGCTTGCAGGCCCTGCGCTTGCAGGGCCTGGCTGATGCCGTCGAGCGGGGCCTGCAGGTTGAGGCGGATGTCATTGGACAGCGCCTTCAGCGGCGAGACATAGACGACCCGGGTTTGCGCAGGCAGCTCACCGCCACGCGCCAGGCCCTCGCGAAACAGCTCGTCGAGCACCGCCAGGAATGCGCTGAGGGTCTTGCCCGAGCCGGTCGGTGCCGCCAGCAGCATCGACTGGCCGGCATGGATCAGCGGCCAGGCACGGGCCTGGGCATCGGTGACCGTGGCGAACTGGCGACGGAACCAGTCGCGCACGGCAGGGTGGAACAGCTCGAGCACCGGGTGCTGTTTGGCAGGCAGGTTCATGGGTTGGTTATGGAGGGGAGTGGGCGCTTTGGCAAGGGGCCGTTCGTCTGTGAAATCAGCGGTGACCTGTGCTGGCCGCTTCGCGGGCTTGCCCGCTCCCACAGGTACAGCGCCGCCCTCTGGCCCTATGGTGCACCTGTGGGAGCGGGCACAGAAAGCACTGGCCTTGTCAGGCCAATGACCCCATGGGATCCTTCGCGGCCATTGAATCAAGCGAGCCGAACCCATGCCCAACACCATCCGCATCGCCGCCGCCCTGCTGATCGACCCCCAGGGCCGCACCCTGCTGGTGCGCAAGCGCGGCACCCAGGCCTTCATGCAGCCCGGTGGCAAGATCGATGCCGGTGAAACCCCGGTGCAGGCGCTGGTGCGTGAGCTGCACGAGGAACTGGGCCTGCGCATCGACCCGGACCAGGCCGTGCCCCTGGGCCAGTTCAGTGCCCCGGCTGCCAACGAGCCGGGCTTCCAGGTGCAGGCCGAGTTGTTCCGCGTCGATAGCGCTGCCAGCGTGGTCCCGGCGGCGGAAATCGAAGAGATCGTGTGGCTGGCCGCCGATCAGTCGCCCGCGCTGGCGCTGGCGCCGCTGACCCGCGACCTGATCCTGCCGTTGTACCGCCAGACCGTCAGCGCACCGCGCTGACACCATCGAGGGTGGCGAACGAGGTGTCCTTGGCGGTCAGCAGGAAGTCGCGCATGTACGGCGCATCGAGCATGTCGGTGCGCACGGCGGCATAAAGCGTGGCGAACAGGCCTTTTTCACCCAGGCGCTTGCCCTTCACATACCCGCGCGAGCTGTACTCGTGCAGCGCCCAGTGCGGCATGCCGCACACGCCACGGCCGCTGGCGACCAACTGCATCATCATCACCGTCAGTTCTGAAGTGCGCACGGCGGCTGGCTCGATGTCGGCGGGCTCCAGGAAGCGGGTGAAGATATCCAGGCGGTCGCGCTCCACCGGGTAGGTGATCAGGGTCTGGTCGAGCAGGTCCTGCGGCACGATGTAGGGCTTGCTGGCCAACGGATGCTGGTTGGCCACCGCCAGCATCGCCTCGTAGGTGAACAACGGTACGTACGTGATGCCGGCCAGGTCCAGCGGGTCGGAGGTCACCACCAGGTCGAGGTCGCCACGGGCCAGCGCCGGCAGCGGGGCGAAGGCAAAGCCGGAAGCCAGGTCCAGCTCCACTTCCGGCCAGGCATCGCGGAACTGGTCAATGGTCGGCATCAGCCACTGGAAGCAGCTGTGGCACTCGATGGCCATGTGCAGGCGCCCGGCGGTGCCGCCGGCCAGGCGCGCGATGTCGCGTTCGGCGCCGCGCAGCAGCGGCAGGGTGGCATCGGCCAGTTGCAACAGGCGCAGCCCGGCGCTGGTGAAGCGGATCGGCTTGGTCTTGCGCGCGAACAACGGCAGGCCCAGGCGCTCTTCCAGCTCTTTGAACTGGTGTGATAGCGCCGACTGGGTCAGGTGCAGGCGCTCGGCGGCCTCGACCAGGCTGTCGGCCTCGCGCAGGGCATGAAGGGTTTTCAGGTGACGGATCTCCAGCACAGCTGACTCCGGGGTGGCGATTTGAGGAAATGGGCGATGAGTTGAGTTTCCCTCATGTTGTCGCGCCTGTCGACGGGGCGTTCGGCCGCACCGTCTGGCGGGCGTCATCAAACTGTCACTGAACTGTGGCAGCGCGCCCGCACAGAATTCATCAGACTCGCGCTCTACTGGGGATCTGCATTCTGGTGTTTCTTTCATGCGGGCTTTTTGGCTATTTCTTTTCTTTATATTCAGCGTACCTGCGAGTTTCGCCGAACAGCGTTGTGACGCCCGCGTGCCGGTGCAGCGTGCCGAACTGGGTGCGGTCAGCCTGGTTTACCAGAGCGTCGGCGCGCCGCGCGACCCGGCCTTGCTGCTGGTCATGGGCCTGGGCGGGCAACTGATCCACTGGCCGGACGATGTCGTCGAGGCATTGTGCCGTCAGGGTTTTCGGGTGATCCGCTATGACAACCGCGACGTCGGCCTGTCACGTTGGAACCAGATGCCACCGTCGGCCAACCTGACGCTGGAATTGCTGCGCTACAAGCTGGGGCTGCCGGTAGCGGCACCCTATACGTTGACAGACATGGCGGACGATGGCTTGCGCCTGATGGATGCGCTGGGCGTGCGTCAGTTTCACGTGCTGGGGGTGAGCATGGGCGGCATGATTGCCCAGCACCTGGCGGCCATGGCGCCCGAGCGCGTGCGCAGCCTGACGCTGGTCATGTCCAGTTCCGGGGCGGCGGGGCTGCCAGCACCGGACCCGGCGCTGGTCCAGCTGCTGGCGCGGCGCAGTGCGCCGAACCGCGAAGTGGCCATCGAGCAACAGGCTGACCTGCTGGCGGCGCTGGGCAGCCCTGCGCTGCAGGAAGACCGTGCGGCTTTGCTGCGGCAGGCCGCCGAGGCCTATGACCGGGCGTTCAAGCCAGACGGGGCCAAGCGCCAGATCATGGCGATACTGGCCGAGCCGAGCAGGGTCGAGTTGCTCAACCAGTTGCGGGTGCCGACGCTGGTGGTGCATGGCACGGCCGACCCGTTGTTGCCGGTGATGCACGGCGTGCACCTGGCGGCGCATATCCAGGGCAGCCAGTTGCGCCTGATCCCCGGGTTGGCGCACCGCTTTCAGGAAGAATTCAAGGCGCCGTTGCTGGGGGCGGTGTTGCCTTACTTGCAGGCACATCGGCAGGATGTCACGCATATCGCAGGGCTTTGATTCGGGGCGCCTGATCCCACAGGTGCAGTACAGTTTTCAGGCTTGTGCGGTACCTGTGGGAGCGGCTTTAGCCGCGAACACCGGCGATGCCGGTGCCATACACCGTGTTGAATTCTTCGCGGGTGAACCCGCTCCCACAAGTACCGGCGTCAGCCAACCTGGGTCAGTGCATCCGCACCCAAACGCTCACCAGCACGGTCGCGGCCACCAGCCAGGCCACCGTGGCCAATGCCAGCGATGCCTCCAGGCGCATGCGTTCAACCAGCACATACAACGTCGCCAGGTACACGAAGTACGGAATGATCGACCACATGCCGAACAGGATGGTGGTCTTCAGGTCGGCGATGCTGCGCCCCTTGCCGACGATATAGTGGGCAATCAGGGCGAAGGTAGGGAACAGCGGCACCAGCCCGGCGATGTAGTAGTTGCGCGTCTTCGACAGCACTGCCAGCAGCACGACTACGCCGGCGCCCAGGGCAGCTTTGAATACCAGGTCCACGGTGTCTTTCCAGGTTGCGGTTGAGGTCAGCCGAGGCCGTATTTCTTCACTTTGTCGAACAGCGTGGTCTTGGCCATGCCCAGCTCCTGGCTGGCCTGGCTCAGGTTGCCGCCCGTGCGTTGCAGGGCGTCGCTGAGCAGGTTGCGCTCGAACGCCTCCACCGCTTCGGCAAAGCCCAGGCCCTGGCTGGCACCACCGCTGGGGCCCTTCTTGAACGCCGGCAGGCCGAGGGCATAGCGTTCGGCCACGTTGCGCAGTTCACGCACATTGCCCGGCCAGTCGTGCGCCATGAGGCGCGACAGGGTCTGGCTGTCCAGCGTCGGTGTTTCCCGGTCGAAGCGCAGGGCCGATTGCTGCAGGAAGTGCTCGAACAATTGCAGGATGTCTTCCCGGCGCTCGCGCAGTGCTGGCAGCTCCAGGGTGACCACGTTCAGCCGGTAATACAGGTCGCTGCGGAACTGGCCGCTCTGGCCCAGGGCATCCAGGTCCGACTTGGTCGCGGCGATCACCCGGCAGTCCACCGGGATGCTCTGGTTCGAACCCAGCCGCTCCAGGGTGCGCTCCTGCAGTACGCGCAGCAGCTTGATTTGCAGGTTGAGCGGCATGCTCTCCACTTCGTCGAGGAACAGCGTGCCGCCGTTGGCGTGTTCGATCTTGCCGATACGCCGTTTGCCCGCGCCGGTGAAGGCGTTTGCCTCATGGCCGAAAATCTCGCTTTCGAACAGGTTTTCCGGCAGGCCACCGCAGTTCAGTGCGACGAAGGGTTGGCCCTGGCGGCGGCTGAAGTCGTGCAGGCAACGGGCGACCAGCTCCTTGCCGGTACCGGTCTCGCCTTCGATCAGCACGTTGGCCGAGGTGTCGGCGACGTTGGCGATCAGTTCGCGCAGGTGTTCCATGGCCGGCGAGCGCCCGATGATGCGGCCCTCCAGGCTGCTTTGCCCGGCCAACTGCCGGCGCAGGGCCACCACTTCGCGGGAAAGCCCGCGCTGTTCGAGGGCGCGGCGTACCACATCGACCAGGCGCTCGGGGGAGAACGGCTTTTCCATGAAGTCGTAGGCGCCATTGCGCATGGCGCCGACCGCCATGTCGATATCGCCGTGGCCGGTGATCAGCACCACCGGCAGGCTGCGGTCGCGCGCCTTGAGGCGGTTGAGCAGCTCCAGGCCATCAATGCCCGGCAGGCGGATGTCGCTGACGACGATGCCGGCGAAGTCGTCGCCGATGCGTTCCAGCGCCTGCTCGGCGCTGCCCACACCCTCGCAGGCGATATCCTCCAGGGCCAGCGCCTGCTGGCAGCCGAGCAGCACATGCGGGTCGTCTTCGACGATCAGGACAGTAAGAGGCGCTTGGTTCATGGGTGCTCTGCCGATTCGCTAGGGGGTGATACCAGCGGCAGGGCCAGGACGAAGGCCGTGCCGCCGCTGGCGGGGTGCTCGACGTTGAGGCTGCCCTTGGCGGCGGCTGCAAGGCTCGCCGACAGGGTCAGGCCCAGGCCCAGGCCGTGTTCGCCCGGTTTGGTGGTGAAGAAAGGTTCGAACAGGTGCTTGCGCGCCTCGGCGTCGATGCCGTGGCCATTGTCGCGCACCTGCAGACGGTACTTGTCGCCCTGCAGCTCGCCCTCCAGCCACAATTGCGGCAGCGACTGCGCCGCCATGGCATCCAGGGCATTACCGATCAGGTTGACCAGAATCTGTTCGAGGCGGGTCTGGTCAATGGCCAGTTGCTGGTCCTCGAACTGGTGATGCACCTGCAGCTGGCAGGCACTGATGCGGTTGCCCAGCACTTGCAGGGTCGCGTCCACCGCCTTGGCCAGCGAGGCCTGGCCACTGTCGTCGCCGCGCCGGGCGAACGAGCGCAGGCTGGCGGTGATGCGGCCCATGCGGTCGATCAGGTCGTTCATGGTGCGCAAATTGGTGCTGGCGGTTTCCAGCGCGCCCCGTTCGAGGAAGCGCACGGTGTTGCCGGACAAGGTGCGCAGCGCGGCCAGCGGCTGGTTCAGTTCGTGGGCAATGCTGGTCGACATCTGCCCGATGGCGGCCAGTTTGCCGGCCTGTACCAGCTCATCCTGGGCGTGGCGCAAGGTTTGCTCGGCATGCCGGCGCTCGCGAATCTGGCCTTTCAGGCGTTCGTTGCTGGCGCGCAGGTCGGCCGTGCGTTCGGCAATCCGTCGCTCCAGCTGGCTGTTGGCCTGCTGCAGCGCCTCGCGGGCCGCCAGGCGGGTGGCGATGACCTTGCGCCGCTCGTTCCAGGCGATCCCGAGGATTGCCAGCAAGGCGAATGCCACCCCCACCAGGATGCCCTGCACCATGGACTCGCGGCGCAGGTCCTGCAGCGGCGTCAGCAAGGTGAAATGCCAGGGGGTGTCGACCAGGCGGCGGGTCTGGGCCAGGTAGGCCACTTCGTGCGGTTTGCCCTGCGCGGTTTCGCTGTTGGCCGGGAAGGTCAGTTTTTCTACGCCATCGGCCAGGGTTTCCCGGGCCAGTGGCTGCAGCTCGTTCAGCGGCCACCAATAGTACTGCAGGCTGCGCGCCAGGCGTTCCTTGGTTTGCGGGGTCAGCGGGCGCACCGACTTCAGGCGCCGGGCGGGGTCGCTGGAAAGGATGATGATGCCGTTCTCGTCGCTGACGAATGCCTCCAGGCGGGCCCGCTGCCAACGTTCTTCGAGGGTATCCAGACGCACCTTGATCACCGCTACGCCAATGATCTTGCCGTGCTCCTCCAGGCCATGGGCCAGGTAGTAGCCGGCCTCGCCGGTGGTGCTGCCGATGCCGTAGAAACGCCCGGGCTCGCCGCGCACGGCGGTCTGGAAGTAGGCCCGGAACGACAGGTCCTCACCAAGGAACGAGTCGGCGTCGCGCCAGTTGCTGGTGGCCTGGACCCGGCCATTGGTGTCGAGCACGAAGATGGCCCGGCTGCGGCTGCGCCGGTTGAGGCCTTCGAGGTATTCGTTGACGGTTTGCCGTGAGCCACCGTCAGGGTCGGTGAGCAGCTGCGAGACGCTGTCTTCCAGCTCGAGCAGGCTCGGCAGGTAGGTGTACTTGCTGATTTCGCTTTCGACCGTGCGCGCGTGCAGCTCCAGCTGGCGCTCGCCGTTTTCGCTGAGGGTGCGGATGCCGTTGCTCTCGCTGATCAGGTAGCCAACCGTCCCCAGGCCGACCATCAGCAGGATGATCAGTGGTGGCAACAGCAATTGGCGGAGCAGGCGGGATTTCACGGCAGGCTTGGCAGGAAGAAGAAGCGAAGGGTCGCATTTCATCACAGTGGCCTTGTCACGACCAGCGCCTGCTGCCGGAAAGGGCAGCGGCGCCGACCGGTTCAGTGAAGCAAAATCAGTGTTGCAGGATCTTGCTGAGGAAGTGCTGGGTACGCTCGTGGCGGGCGCTCGGGTTGCCGAAGAAGTCTTCCTTCTGGCAGTCCTCGATGATGTTGCCCTTGTCCATGAAGATCACCCGGTTCGCCACTTTGCGGGCGAAGCCCATTTCGTGGGTCACGCACATCATGGTCATGCCTTCGTGGGCCAGCTCGACCATCACGTCCAGTACTTCGTTGACCATTTCCGGGTCCAGCGCCGAGGTCGGTTCGTCGAACAGCATGACGATCGGGTCCATCGACAGCGCGCGGGCGATGGCCACGCGCTGCTGCTGGCCACCGGACAGCTGGCCGGGGTGCTTCTTGGCGTGGGCACCGAGGCCGACGCGATCGAGCAGGGCCAGGCCCTTCTTGGTCGCTTCCGCTTCGCTGCGGCCAAGCACCTTGCGCTGGGCGATGGTCAGGTTTTCGGTGATGGTCAGGTGCGGGAACAGCTCGAAGTGCTGGAACACCATGCCAACGCGCGAACGCAGCTTGGGCAGGTTGGTCTTGGGGTCGGCGATCGAGGTGCCGTCGACCACGATGTCACCTTTCTGGAACGGCTCCAGGGCGTTGACGCATTTGATCAGGGTGGACTTGCCCGAACCCGACGGGCCACACACCACCACCACTTCACCCTTCTTGACCTCGGTGCTGCAGTCGGTCAGTACCTGGAAGTCCCCGTACCACTTGTTGACGTTCTTGATGGAAATCATACGGTGATCCTTTTTTGCAGGCGCTTGACCAGCCACGAAGCGGAGAAGCTGATGAGGAAATACACGACACCGGCGAAGATCAGGAACTCATGGGAGCGCCCGATGATGTCGCCGTTGGAACGTGCCGAGTTGAGGAAGTCGACCAGGCCCACGGTGTACACCAGCGAGGTGTCCTGGAACAGGATGATGCTCTGTTGCAGCAGCAGCGGGGTCATCTTGCGGAAGGCCTGGGGCAGGATGATCAGGCGCATGGTCTGCCCGTAGGTCATGCCCAGGGCCTGTGCGGCGCCCATCTGGCCCTTGGAGATCGACTGCACGCCGGCGCGGACGATTTCGCAGAAATACGCCGCTTCGAACATCATGAACGCCACCACGCAGGAGGTGAAGGCACCCACCGGGGTGTCCTCGCCGGTGATCCAGCGCAGCACGAACGGTACCGCCAGGTAGAACCAGGTGATCACCAGCAGCAGCGGGATCGAGCGGAAGTAGTTGACGTAGGCACCGGCCAGGTTCGACATCAACTTGCTCGACGACAGGCGCATCAGCGCCAGGAGGGTGCCCAGCACGATGCCGCCGACCACGCCCATGATCATCAGCTGCAGGGTCATGGCCATGCCTTCCCACAGGGCGGGCAGGGCCGGGATGATTTCGCTGAAATCCATTTCCATTTATTTGCCCCCTACGGAAATCAGGCCGGGCACCGAGACTTTTTTCTCGACCATGCGCATCAGCAGCATCAGGCCCATGTTCAGGGTGAAGTAGATCAGCGTGGCCAGGGTGAAGGCCTCGAACAGGTTGGCCGAGAACTCGGCGGTCTGCTTGGTCTGCGCCAGCAGTTCCATCAGGCCGATCAGCGAGGCTACCGAGGAGTTCTTGAACACGTTCAGGAATTCCGAGGTAAGCGGCGGAATGATGATCCGGTAGGCTTGCGGCAGCAGCACGTTGTTGTAGATCTGCGGCAGGCTGAAGCCCATGGCCCGGGCGGCGGCTTCCTGGCCGCGGGGCAGCGCCTGGATACCGGTGCGCACCTGCTCGCAGACGCGTGCGGCGGTGAACAGGCCAAGGCACACGACCACGCTGATCAGCGCCGAGGTGGTCGGGTTGAGGTCTTGCTTGAACCATTCCTGCAGGCCTTCGGGCAACAGGTCCGGTACCAGGAAGTACCAGATGAACAGCTGCACCAGCAGCGGCACGTTGCGGAACAGCTCCACGTAGGCGGTGGCAATGCCGGATACCACACGGTTCGGCACGGTGCGCATGACACCCAGCAGCGAACCCAGCAGCAAGGCGATGATCCAGGCGGAAATGGCGATGGCGATGGTCCAGCCCAGACCGGTGACGTACCAGTCCAGATAGGTCTCGCTGCCCACGCCGGTGGACTTGAAGAACACGCCCCAGTCCCAGTTGTAATTCATCGGGATTTCCCCTCAGACGGTTGTTTCACGGGCACCTTCCAACATCCGAGGGCACAGGGCCCTCGGATGAAAGGTTAGACACTAACGGGTGGCCTGCAGGTTTAATTCGCGCTATGCAGCGCAGCAGGCCCCAGGCTGAGGATCAGGACTTCTTCTCGTCCGCCGCTTTGTCGGTCGGCTCGGCGATCAGTTTTTTCAGCTCTTCGCTCATCGGGAACTGCAGGTTCAGGCCCTTTGGCGGAATCGGCTGCTGGAACCACTTGTCGTAGCTCTTGTTGACTTCGCCGGACTTGAAGTAGCCGACAATCGCGTCGTCGACCGCTTTCTTGAACGCCGCGTCATCCTTGCGCACCATGCAGCCGTAGATTTCGTACGACTGTGGGGTACCGGTGATGACCCAGTCCGCTGGTTTGCGGGCCTTGGCCATTTCACCGGCGAGCAGGGCGTCGTCCATCATGAAGGCCACGGCGCGGCCGCTTTCGAGCATGTTGAAGGCTTCACCGTGGTCCTTGGCGGAAATCACGTTCATCTTCATCTGCTTGTCGGCGTTCATCGCCTTGAGGATGCGCTCAGAGGTGGTACCGGCGGTGGTCACCACGTTCTTGCCGGCCAGGTCCGGGAAGTCCTTGTAGGCCGGCTGACCGTCCTTGACCTTGGTCAGCAGGCGGGTACCGACTTCGAAGATGCCGACCGAGAAGCCGACCTGCTGCTGGCGCTCGACGTTGTTGGTGGTGGAGCCGCATTCGAGGTCGACGGTGCCGTTCTGCACCAGCGGGATACGGGTCTGCGAGGTGACCAGGTTGTAACGGACCTTGATGTCCGTACCCAGTTGCTTCTTCAGGGCGTCGACGACAGCCAGCTGGATGTCATGCGAGTAGCCCACGGGCTCGGGTTTGCCGGCCAGGTAGGAAAACGGGATGGAGGAGTCGCGGTGGCCCAGGGTGATGGTGCCCGAGTCCTTGATCTTCTTCAGGGTGCCGGTCAGTTCTTCGGCCATGGCTGGCGAAGCGATGATCGCGGCGGCGATGGTGGCGCCCAACAGATGACGAACGATACGCATCAAATTTTCCTCGACGTGTTTGTTTTTTTTATGGAGCCGTTGGCGGACTCTTCGTTCAACGAATACAACAGGAAACGAGTGCATTCGGCTACCAAGTGTAGAGCATGAGTCGTGCCAAGCTCTGATACTGATCATAACCCCTTGGAAATACGCGGCATCAATCTTTCGTGACAGTTTCGAGGTAACTGAAAATTACCGGAATTCCGAACGAGTGCATTGCCCGTGTTCGGAAACCCGAATGAATGGCTGAGGCAGCCAGCCCCGCTATAAGTACCGCCGCCGTCGATATTGCCTGTGGTGTCCTGCGTCGTTTCAGACCAGGAGACACAATCATGCCCGCTGCCGATATACCTCTGTCCGCGTCGGTCGATCATCTGATCGCCCGGCAACTGCCCGCTTGGCTGAGCAATACCGATGCGCGACATATCGAGCCTTATCAAAAGGCGTTGATCGCTCAGCAACGGATTGCCGACCAACTGCGGCAACTGCTGAGCCGCATCCCGGCCATCGATGATTTCGCTACGCCATTGCTGGAAAGGGCCTTGGCCGAGGCGGGGCTGGGTCACATCGACCCTCGCCAGGCGTTTGCGGTGGTCAGCGAGGAGTTCGTCCTGCCTTCGGCCGCAGCAAAGCTACACAAGCCGATGGTTACATACACCACCCGGCAATCTTTGCTCGCTGCCGCCCTGCATAATTTCGAAGCGCAGGAAACCGAGCCCTGGCTGTTGCGCAAGGCCTACCTGATAGACGCCACGGGCGTGCGCCTGCCCATGACGTTCGAGCGCTTCGCCGGCCTGTGTCGCGCGCTGGACATCGGCGGCCGGTACCAGTCGCTGCTCAAGACGGTGCTGCAGCCCAGGTCGGGCCGAGGCCAGCCTGAGGGCCAGGCGCGCCAGGCCATCGAGCAACTGTTTCAAGAGAGTTTGCGCGCGCAGATGAAGGCCGACCTGTATCAAGGCCGGATCGAGGGCGCGCTGGACGAGCGTGACCTGCAACGCCTGCTGCCAATCCTCGAGTGGCCGCCGCTGCCCGCTCATGCAGGCGGTACGTTGACGCCACGCCAGCTGTACCTGCTGGGCAAGTGCATGGTCGGCATCATCGCGCTGGAATGGCGGCCAGCGGCGAATGCCGCAGTCGATGAAGTCATCGTCTGGATACCTGGCGACCCCGAGAAAAGCCTGCGTTTTTACGACTCCTGGGGCCAGCTGTATCGCGACCTGGGGACACGCCTCAAAAGCCAGGCGTTTCGTAGCTTCATGCGTCGTTTCGTCAAGGCCGAAGAGCGCAGCCGCTTCGAGCAGGCCCTTTCCCGATTGCTGGCATCCGCAGCGGCTGGCCAGCCGCTGGAACTGGATGGGCGCAACCTGCCGATCGAGGCTGCGGTGTTCGTCCACGTGCGTACTCAGTTGCTGGCAAGGTTTCATGATGATGCTCGCTTCATTGCTGTTCCCACCGATGACGAGGACCGTCTGAGTAGGCACCAACGCTTGCAGGGGATGCTCTACGCCGGACTGGACCTGCTGAGCCTGGCCGCGTTCGTCGTGCCTGTTCTGGGCGAGTTACTGTTGGTGGTGAGCGCTGCGCAGCTGCTGGACGAGGTGTACGAGGGCTATGAGAGCTGGCGACTGGGCGATCGCCAAGGGGCGTTGGAGCACGTGCTCAACGTTGCCCAGGCGGTGGTTCTGGCCGGGGCGACCGCAGGAGCGCTGCATTTGCTGAAGCGGGTGCCGTGGGTGGACGCACTGGAGCCGAGGGTCGTGCCAGCAGGCGGGGTGAGGCTGCTGCGAAACCAGCATTACCCGGCTGTGGAAAGCAACCCGCTGGTATTGTTGCAGGGGTTGCCGGGCGGTCATTTTTCCAACGTTGTTTCGTCCAGGGCCAACGTGCTGCTTGAGGCGACCGGCCTGCACCCTGACCAGTTGCGACGTTTGCACCTCGAGCGGGGCGCGCCCCCCGCCAGGCTGATCGATCTGCAGGAGCGTCTGGAGTTCTGCACCGCGCACCCTGGCCTGCGTGGTCCGGCGCTGGAGCACGCGTTGCAAGCGCTACATCCGCCTGCTAGCGACGGGCAGGCCAGACTGATGACTGCTTTCGGCGGGTTATCGTCCAGGGGGGCGCAGGAAATCATCGAGCAGAGCCACTCCTCCCAGCAGCAATTGCTGACGATGGGCGATCGTGTGCCGCTGGGCATGGCGGAGCGCGCTCGCTGGTACGTGCGTGACAGCCGCATGGATGTGGCGTGCCTGGGAATTCGCCTGCCGGAACTGCTCAATGCCGATGGCGAGCAGTTGCTGATGGGCTTGGTTGAACGCATAGCACCTTGGCCGGCATCGGTGCGTGTCGAACTGCGTGCAGGCAACCGGGAAGGCCGCGTGTTGTTCGCCAGCCAGGGTAGCGACGCCGTTGAGGTCCGTACGCTCATCAAGGGGGCGCAGGGGTATGCGCTGGACGGCACGCCTGATGGCGGTGCTGGCTCGTTGCTTCATGCTGTGCTGCAGTGCCTGGGCGATGAACAGAAGGTGGCGTTGGGCAGTGCCGACCTGCAAGTGGCCCAATTGCGGGACAAGCTGCTCGAAACCGCTGCACAGGAGCGCGAACAGGCCGCCAGGCTGATCGGCCTGGCCCCGGTGGGGGCGGGCGTACGGCCACCCAGGCGCTTTGGCGACGGCCGCCTGGCGTACCGGCTTAGCGGGGGAGGTGAAAGCAGCCAGCAGGCGATACGGCGGGGTATTCACCAGATATTTCCGACGCTGAGCGAAATGCAGCTTGAAGCCTATATGAACGCAGTCCGCCAGCGTGGCGAAAACCTGTGGGACCATTACCAAATGCTCCAGCGCCAGCTCACCGCGCTACGGGACGTACTGCGGCAATGGCAGGCCGACTGGCAGAACCCGATCGACGCCATCCGCCGCCGCCGTGTCGCTGAAACGTTGCGCCGAAGCTGGCGGCGCAAGCTGGTGGACGGCAACGACCAGTATGAGCTGGCGATAGACGGTGAGTCTGTCGACACCTTGCCCAGCCTGCCCGAGGGTGTCGACTTCATCCATGTCCGCAGGTTGACGTTGCGCAACATGCAGTTGCAGAGCATTGATGCGTCGTTCCTCAGGCTATTTCCGAATGTTGTCGATCTCGACCTCAGCGGCAATCGGCTGACCCGTGTGCCGGAAGGTATCGAGGGGCTTACCCAGCTGAGAAGGGTTGACCTGGGCAGTAACCAGATTGCCCTGGATGATGCCGGCAGCCGCCGCCTGGGGCGGCTGCAGCGACTCGATACGTTGATTCTCAGCTATAACCCGCTCAACGGCGTACCTGACCTTTCGGCCCTGCCGCACGTGCGTGATGTGCGCCTGCGGGCGACCGGCCAGGTTGACATGAGCCTGATCCATCAGCATGTCGCGTTGCGTGCGCACATTGACCTTCGAGACAACCGGATAAGTGACCTGCAGCGGGAAATGCGCGGCTTGCGTCTGCGTCTGCGCCGGCTCGATCTGCATGAAAACCCGCTGAATGAACGCAGCGTACAGTTGCTCGACGAAGCCCGAGGGGCTAGTGGTTCCCGGGCCAGCGGGAGCGGGTACAGCCATGCGGCGGTGGATGCCGAGACGCGCGCCGAATGGGTGGCCAGCCGGGACGCAACGCTGCGGGCCAGTCGCGAAGCAGCGTGGGACCGCTTGCAGGAGGAGCCCGGTTCGGCTGGGTTGTTTCGTTTCCTCGCTGATTTTGCCGAAAGCGAGGATTTCGCCGAGCACCCGCGGCATTATCGTCGGCGTGTCTGGCACATTCTCGACGCCTGCGAGCAAAACCAAGCGTTGCGTGAGCAATTGTTCCGTGAGGCTGACGCGCCGCGCAGTTGTGATGACCGCTTGCTGTTGATGCTCAACCAGATGGAAGTGGGCATCCTTGCCTACCAAGGTATCGAAGGTGTCCCTGTCGCTGCGCGGGAAGCCCGCTTGCTGCGTCTGGGGCGGCAGTTGCACCGCCTGGACCTGGTCGATGAGCTCGCAGCACGCCATGTGCAACGAATGCGTGCGGAGGGCGTCGTCGAGGTTGACGAGATCGAAACGCGGCTGTACTACCGTTCACGCCTGGCAGGCGCCCTTGATCTGCCTGTATCCCCTGATCCGATGCATTTCGCTTCGTTTGCCAACGTGCGCATCGCTGACCTGAGCCATGCAGAACTTGAAGTGCTGGCCGCAAGCACACCAGTGGCCATGCTCGATGCTCTGGCTGGGCGCCCGTACTGGCAAAATTACCTGCGCGAAGCCTATCCGGAGCGTTTCGAGGCGCTGGCTGCGCCTTTTCACGAGCGCCTGGAGTCGCTTGAGCAGCAGGCCAGGACCGGCCAGGAAAGGGACTACGCCAGACGTGCCCAAGTGTTGATGCACGAGCACGAGGCTGACGAGCTGGCCTTGATGCGCAACCTGACCACCGAGGCCTGGGCGCGTCGGGCTACCGATGACCAGCAGCCTCCTGGCTGAACACCACCCGGCGTGCCGTGTCAGGCTGCCCGCTCGCGGGCCTGATCTTGCGCACGCTGTTGTAGGTAATCCTTCAGCAATTGCTGTTCACCTGCACGCATGAACAAGCCCAGCTTGGTGCGGCGCCAGAGAATATCCTCGGCGTCGCACGCCCATTCCTGGCTGCACAGGTAATCCACCTCGCGGCTGAACAACCCGGCGCCAAATGCCTGGCCCAGGTCATCTGGCCCGTGCACGCCATCGAGCAACTGCCACAGGCGATAACCGTAGGTAATTGCCCAGCGTTTGGCGATATCCACCGGCAACCAGCCGCAGCGCGCCAGCACTGCATCCACCAGCGCCTGCACGGTGGTCATGTTTTCTCCGCCCGGCAGCGGTGCACTGGCCGTCCAGCTGCCACGCATCTGCGAGAAGTACGGCCTGAGTTCGGTCATGGCCGATTCGGCCAGCTTGCGGTAGGTGGTCAGCTTGCCGCCAAACACCGACAGCAGCGGTGCCTGGCCTGCGCTGGCGGACAACGCCAGGGTGTAATCACGGGTGACCGCCGAGGGGTTGTCGGACTCGTCGTTGCACAGCGGGCGAACCCCGGAGTAGGTGTGCACGATGTCGCTCCGACCGAGCTGATGATTGAAGTGCTCGTTGACCACTTTCAGCAGGTAGTCGGTCTCCTGTTCGGTGATTGCCACCTTGCCCGGGTCACCGCTGTACTCGCGGTCGGTGGTGCCGATCAGGGTGAAGCGTTCCAGATATGGGATGCAGAAAACGATGCGCTGGTCTTCGTTCTGCAGGATGTAGGCGTGTTCGCCTTCGTACAGGCGCGGCACGATGAGGTGGCTGCCCTGGATCAGGCGGATGCCGTAGGGCGCATCGAGCTTGAGGTCATTCTTGATGAAACTGGCGACCCAAGGGCCGGCAGCGTTGACCAGGGCGCGGGCACGAATGCTCTGCAGGGTGCCGTCGGCATGCTGCAGTTCCACTTGCCACAGCCCATCGACGCGCTCGGCGCGCAGGCAGCGGGTGTGGGTGTGGATATGCGCGCCGTGCTCGCGCGCGGCCATGGCGTTGAGGACCACCAGGCGGGCATCGTCCACGGCGCAGTCGGCGTATTCGAAGCCACGCGTGATCATCGGTTTCAGCGGGTAGCCCGGGCCGAAGCGCAGGCTGCGCGAGGCGCCCAGGCGCTTGCGCTTGCCCAGGTGGTCGTACAGGAACAGGCCTGCGCGGATCATCCACGCCGGGCGCAGGTGCGGGCGGTGCGGCAGCACGAAGCGCATCGGCTTGACGATGTGCGGGGCCTTGGCCAGCAGTACCTCGCGTTCGGCCAGCGCTTCGCGCACCAGGCGGAATTCATAGTGCTCCAGGTAGCGCAGGCCGCCGTGGATCAGCTTGCTGCTGGCCGACGAGGTGTGCTGGGCCAGGTCGTCCTTTTCGCAGAGCAATACCTTCAGGCCACGCCCGGCGGCGTCGGCAGCGATGCCCACGCCATTGATGCCACCGCCGATCACGGCGAGGTCATAGCAGTCGGCGACTGGTGGCTGAGACGAAACGGGCTGGGACACGGGCAAGGCCTCCTGAGGCTGTTCACATCGAATATGAACATTGATGTTCGTTTTCGAAAATACTAGCGCAACAGAAAGCCGGTCGCCAGTCCGTCTTTATAGAAAAAACTGATCAGATGACAATGAAATGAACATTTACGAAAATGGCGGGCTGGCTGGCAGCCCGCTGAGGTTCAGACCACTTCGAGGCGAATCTTGTACTGGTTGAGCAGCTGGGTAAGGGCGGGCGTCGGTGCCTGGTCGGTCACCAGGCAGTCGACCAGGCTGATCGAGCCCATGCGCACCATGGCGTTGCGCCCGAACTTGCTGGAGTCGGCGGCGAGGATCACTTGCCGGGCGTTGGCGATGATCGCCTGCGACACCCGCACCTCCTGGTAGTCGAAATCGAGCAGGCTGCCGTCTTCGTCGATGCCGCTGATGCCCACCAGGGCGAAATCGACCTTGAACTGGTTGATGAAGTCGACACTGGCCTGGCCGACCACGCCGCCATCGCGGCGCACCGTGCCACCCGCCACCAGCACTTCGAAATCATCCTTGGCGGCGAGGATCGCAGCGACGTGCAGGTTGTTGGTGATGACTTTCAAGTGGTTGTGGTTGAGCAGCGCCCGGGCGATGGATTCGGTGGTGGTGCCGATGTTGATGAACAGCGAGGCATGGTCAGGGATCTGCCGTGCCACTGCGTCGGCGATGCGTTGCTTTTCGTCGCGCATCTGGTCGGCGCGCATGGCGTAGGCGGTGTTTTCGACGCTTGAGTCATAGGCCGCGCCACCGTGGTAGCGGCGCAACAGGTTGAGCTCGGCCAGCTGGTTGATATCACGGCGGATCGTCTGCGGAGTGACGACGAACAGCTGCGCCATTTCTTCGATACTGACATAACCGCGCTCGCGCACCAGTTCGAGGATTTGTTGTTGGCGGGGGGGCAGATTCATGGGCGGTCCTTTGGGGCTGCCGGACAAATGCTGCAATGATGCCGTAGGACGCGTATGACAGCCAGTAGACTATGGCGCATTAGCGCGCAGTCGTTGTGGGCAAGCCCGCGAAGCAGGCGGCGCGCTGGATGGCACCGGCTGCGCCGGTGTTCGCGGCCACGGCCGCTCCCACAGGTGCCGCGTAAGCCCGAAGCCTGCGCCGGCCCTGTGGGAGCGGGCAAGCCCGCGAAGCAGGCGGCGCGGTGGATGGCACCGGCTGCGCCGGTGTTCGCGGCTAAAGCCGCTCCCACAGGTACCGTGTGAACGCGAAGTCAGCGCTGTACCTGTGGGAGCGGGCAAGCCCGCGAAGCAGGCGACGCGGTGGATGGCACCGGCTGCGCCGGTGTTCGCGGCCACGGCCGCTCCCACAGG
>NZ_PUQD01000046.1 GCF_003331055.1 Pseudomonas sp. AFG_SD02_1510_Pfu_092
GCCGGGCCGCCGCTGGCCGACACCTCGCGGCCCCCCCCGTGTCCCCCGCCCCCGGGGGGGGGGGGGGGGGGCCCCGGGGGGGGGGGGCCACGCGGCCCCGATTACTCAGGGGGAAGCGCCAACCGCTGACCCGCCATCAACAGCGCCAACCGTGCCAGGCCAGTCCAGGGCGAGCCCTCGGCCTGCCCCTTGATCTGCGCATCGATACGCTGAGCATCCTGCAGCAACTGCGCCCAGCGTTGCGCCGACAGGCGCTGCAGGGCCTTGCTGACCAGTGGTCGGCGTTTGTCCCAGATCGGCGGGCGGGCCTGGCTGAAGGCCTTGTCCAGCGGAACGCCCTGGCTGAACTGCTGGGCCAGCCCGGCCAGCTGGCGCAGCTCGCGGGCCAGGGCCCAGAGAATGACCGGTGGTTCCACGCCTTCGCCACGCAAGCCTTCGAGCATGCGCAGGGCATGCGCGGCTTCGCCGTTGAGAATGGCATCGACCAGGCCGAAGACATCGAAGCGGGCGCTGTCGGCGACGGCGGCCTGTACGGTGTCTACGGTGACCTGGTTGCCTTCGGCGAGCAGCTTGAGCTTTTCGATCTCCTGCGCGGCAGCCAGCAGGTTGCCTTCCACCCGCGCCGCGATCAGGTCGACGGCGTCGCGCTGTGCCGACAGGCCGGCCTGCTGCAGGCGCTGGTTGATCCACTGGGGCAGCTGATGCACATCCACCGGCCAGATCTGAATGAACTGGCAATGGGCGCCTTCGATCAGGGCCTTGCCCCACTTGGTTTTCTGCGCGCTGCCGTCGAGCTTGGGCAGGCTGACCAGCAACAAGGTGTCTTCGGCGGGCCTGGCGCAGTATTCCATCAGTGCCGCGGCGCCCTTGTCACCGGGCTTGCCCGAGGGCAGGCGCAGTTCCAGCAGGCGGCGCTGAGCGAACAGCGACAGGCTGGCGCCGGCCTGCAGCAGCGTGCCCCAGTCGAAGTTGGCGTCGGCACTGAACACCTGGCGCTCGTCGAAGCCTTGCTGACGCGCGGCATTGCGGATGGCGTCGGCGGCTTCCTGGCACAGCAGCGGGTCGTCGCCGCTGACCACATAGACCGGTGCCAGGGCGCCTTGCAGGTGCTTGTTGAGTTGGGCGGCGGCGAGCTTCATGGCGAGCAGGCAGGGTACCCGAAGGTACCCCGCTCGGGCTTAGTTGCCCGGTACTTCCAGTGGCGACTGCTGAGGCGTTTCGGCCTGCTGGCGGCGCGCGGCCTCCAGTGCGGCGGCTTCGGCCTTGGCGCGTTCGTCGGCTTGACGCTGCAGTTCGTCCAGCTGGGACGGGGTCAGCATCTGCAGGCGAACGATCATGGCGTTGACCAGGTCGCGACGCATTTCTTCGCGGGCGCGGTTGGCTTCCTGCTCGGAACCGGTGATGTTCGAGCCGTCACGCAGGTAGATCTTGCGCACTTCCAGCTTGTCGCTCATCAGCTCCAGGTTGTTCAGGCCCTGGATGCTGTAGTTCAGCACGGTGGTCAGCTCGTACTCGGCGGTACGGTTGCCACTGTTGTAGGTGGCCGAGCGCTCGCGCTCCTGCTCGTTGGTCAGCACCAGGCGGTACGGTGCGCCGGCATGCACGTTGACGCCGCTGCGCTCCAGTACTTCACGCAGCTGAACCACGGTCGGGCCGTAGGCGTTGCGTGCGCTGACGTCCATTTCCTTGACGCTCAGCTCGGTAGAGCCGGTGCCGCGCAGCTGGAAACCGCAGGCGCTGAGCATGACCGCCAGGCCGATTACCAGCAAATTGCGTTTGATCATGTTGTTGCTCCCTTGTGGGCCTGTTCCGCCCGCCCGCGGTGGCTGCGGGCGGGCGTTGCCATCAGTTGGCGACGATGTTGACCAGTTTGCCCGGTACCACGATGACCTTGCGGATGGCCAGGCCGTCGATGAAGCGCAGGACGTTCTCGTTGCTGCGCGCGGCGGCTTCGACTTCTTCGCGGCTGGCGGCGGCCGGCATTTCGACCTGGCCACGCAGCTTGCCGTTGACCTGCACCACCAGGGTGACGGTGTCCTGCACCAGCGCTGTCTCGTCGACGGCTGGCCAGCCGGCGTCGATCACGGCCTGATCATGGCCCAGCTGCTTCCACAGTTCGTGGGAGATGTGCGGGGTGATCGGTGCCAGCAGCAGGGTCACGGCCTCGAGGCCCTCCTGCAGCAGGGCGCGGTCCTGTGCGGTGGCTTGCGGGGCCTTTTCCAGCACGTTCATCACGGTCATCACCTGGGCGATGGCGGTGTTGAACTTGTGGAACTGGCCGACGTCGGTGCTGGCCTGCTTGATGGCGGCGTGGATGGCGCGGCGAATCACCTTCTGCGCGTCGTCCAGGGCGGCGACATCCAGCTTGCCCGGCAGGCCCTGGCTGACGTGAGCCTGGGCCAGGCGCCAGACGCGGCGCAGGAAGCGGCTGGCGCCTTCGACGCCGGAGTCGGACCATTCCAGGCTCGCGTCAGGTGGCGAGGCGAACATCATGAACAGGCGGCAGGTGTCGGCGCCGTACTGGTCGATCATCGACTGTGGGTCGACGCCGTTGTTCTTCGACTTCGACATCTTCTCGGTGCCACCGATTTCCACCGGCAGGCCGTCGGTCTTCAGGCGGGCGCCAATGATCTTGGCCTTGGCATCGCGTTCGATTTCGACGTCGGCCGGGTTGAACCAGTCCTTGCCGCCGTTGCTGGCGACGCGGTAGTAGGTATCGGCCACCACCATGCCCTGGGTCAGCAGGTTCTTGAACGGCTCGTTCGAGGTGACCAGGCCTTCGTCACGCATCAATTTGTGGAAGAAGCGCGCGTACAGCAGGTGCAGAATGGCGTGCTCGATACCGCCGATGTACTGGTCGACCGGCAACCAGTGGTTGGCCGCTTTCGGGTCGACCATGCCACCTTGGTAGTTCGGCGAGGCGTAGCGGGCGAAGTACCAGGACGACTCGACGAAAGTGTCCATGGTGTCGGTTTCGCGCTTGGCCGCAGTGCCGCATTTCGGGCAGCTGCACGCGTAGAACTCGGGCATGCGCGCCAGTGGCGAACCGGCACCGTCCGGCACCACGTTCTCCGGCAGGGTGACCGGCAGCTGGTCTTCCGGCACCGGTACGTCGCCGCAGGACGGGCAGTGAATGATCGGGATCGGGCAGCCCCAGTAGCGCTGGCGGCTGATGCCCCAGTCGCGCAGGCGGAACTGGGTACGCGACTTGCCCAGTTCCTTGCGGATCAGGGCGGCTTCGATGGCGTCGAAGGCACCGGCAAAGTCCAGGCCGTCGAATTCGCCGGAGTTGATCAGTTGGCCATGTTCGCCATAGGCGGCCAGCCACTCGCTGCCGACTTCATCGCCAGCGCTGGTGCGTACCACGGCCTTGACCGGCAGGTTGTACTTGTGGGCGAACTCGAAGTCGCGCTCGTCGTGGGCCGGTACGGCCATCACGGCGCCATCGCCGTAGTGCATCAGCACGTAGTTGGCGACCCAGACCGGCAGCTTCTCGCCGGTCAGCGGGTGCTCGACCAGCAGGGAAGTGGCCATGCCCTTCTTCTCCTGGGTGGCCATGTCGGCTTCGGCGACGCTGCCGCTCTTGCACTCGTCGATGAAGGCCTGCAGCGCCGGGTTGCCCTGGGCGGCCTGGGTGGCCAGCGGGTGCTCGGCGGCGACCGCCACGTAGGTGGCGCCCATCAGCGTGTCGGGACGGGTGGTGAAGACCTTGAGGGTGCCGGCATGACCGATGCTGGCCTGGTCGTACGGGAACTGCACTTCCATGCCGCGCGACTTGCCGATCCAGTTGCGCTGCATGGTCTTGACCTGTTCAGGCCAGCCCGGCAGCTCGTCGAGGCTTTCCAGCAGCTCGTCGGCGTAGTCGGTGATGCGGAAGTAGTACATCGGGATTTCGCGCTTCTCGATCAGCGCGCCCGAACGCCAGCCACGGCCGTCGATGACCTGCTCGTTGGCCAGTACGGTCTGGTCCGCCGGGTCCCAGTTCACGGTGCCGTTCTTGCGGTAGATGATGCCTTTCTCGAACAGGCGGGTGAACAGCCACTGCTCCCAACGGTAGTAGTCGGGCTTGCAGGTGGTGACTTCACGCGCCCAGTCGATGGCCAGGCCCAGGCTCTTGAGCTGGGTCTTCATGTAATCGATGTTTTCGTACGTCCACTTGGCCGGGGCGACGTTGTTCTTCATCGCCGCGTTTTCCGCAGGCATGCCGAAAGCGTCCCAGCCCATTGGCTGCAGGACGTTCTTGCCCAGCATGCGCTGGTAGCGGGCAATCACATCACCGATGGTGTAGTTGCGCACGTGGCCCATGTGTAGCTTGCCGCTCGGGTACGGGAACATCGACAGGCAGTAGTAGGTGTCCTTGCCTGGCTGTTCGGTAACAGCGAACGATTGTTGCTCGTCCCAGAATTTCTGGGCGGCGGCTTCGATATCACGGGGCGTGTATTGTTCGTGCATGGCTACTTTTTGCTGAGAGGGAAGAGACCTTGTTCCAGGCAGCGGAACCTCGCTGCGTCCGGCACTCCGGTGTCGTTTAGAGTGAACGCCGTAGCATACAGCAGCGCCGCGCATCGTGGGAAACCTTCGTTGCGAATGCCCGCTGGTCGCGGCACACGGCTGCTTTTTGCAACGACGCTAAGCTCAGGTGTGGGGGGAGATATTCTTATCTTCAATGAGGTGAACGGATGGGAGATACGCAGCTACCCGCAATCAGACCGGAGCTATACGAACGCCTGATCGACCGGCTTGGCCTGGCACTGGAAGTGGCCAGGACCTCGGTACGATTGCGCGACGAGATGCCAGCCGAGCTGGAGTTGCGTGGCCTGAGCCACGCAGAGTTCGAAGTGATCAAGGCCTACCTGGAATCCCTTCCGGAGCGCCACGATGCTGCTGTCGGCAGTTACCCACAAGCGGAGCCGACATCGGCCAAGATCATCTGGCTGAAGGACAAGAAACGCCCCGCCAGTACGGCGAGATCCAGGACGCTGCCACATCGCTAGCCGTTCAGGACGCCAGGCGCAGGCTATCGCGCGCCGGTTCTTCAATATCATCACAGCTCAGGATCGACGCCGGCCATCCCCTTGTTGACCGGCGTCGATCCACTTAGGCTGCACGCCTGCCAAGGAGGTGTAGCCGATGCCGATCCGATTTTTCATCAAACAATGGCTGATGCCGCCGGGCGTGCTCTTTCTGCTACTGCTTCTGGCGTGGTGGTTGCGCAGCCGGCGGCCGCGGCTGGCGGCGCTGTGTTTTGCCGCAGGGCTGGGCGGCCTGTGGCTGATGAGCCTGCCGCTGGTGGTGCAGGAAACCGCTCGGCTGCTGGAGACCGAGCCGCCGCTGGCGGTGAATGACTGGCCGGGCCTTGCCAGCCGGGCAGATGCCATCGTGGTGCTGGGCGCGGGGCGAGAACGTGGCGACCCGGCCTGGGGCGGCAGCGACCAGCCGACGGCCACGGCGCTGGAGCGCATGCGCTTTGCTGCGCGGCTGGCCAAGGCGTCGGGTTTGCCGGTGCTGACCAGTGGCGGGCTGCACTACGGCACGCCACCGAGCGAGGCGCGCTTGATGGCTGATCGCTTGCAGGAAGACTTCGCGGTTGCGGTGAAGTGGCGCGAAGAAGCCAGCCGCACCACTTGGGAAAACGCCCAGCTGAGCGCGAAGGTGCTGCAGCCGTTGGGCATTCGCCGGGTGGTGGTGGTGACTCAGGCCTGGCACATGCAGCGCTCGCGCTGGAGCTTCGAGCGGGCGGGGTTCGAGGTGGTACCGGCGCCGGTGGGGTTCCTCGGCCGTGAGCATGCGCGGCCGTTTGGCGGGTTGCTGCCGGAGAGCCGGGCCATGTGGCAGAGCGGGCAGTTGTTCAATGAAGTGGTGGGGTTGGTGGGGTATCGGCTGTTCTACTGAGCCTGCTACTGCCTGTACCGACCTCTTCGCGGGTGAACCCGCTCCCACAGGATTTCCACAAGCTTCGAGAGCGGTGGAGCACCTGTGGGAGCGGGTTTACCCGCGAAGAGGCCGGTACAGGCGGCATCATCAGACAGTTTTGGCAATGCGCCCCGCCAGCAACGCCCAGCCCAGCAGCAGCGCGCAGACAATCGCCAGCGGCCACGACCGCCATTGCAGGTACGGCGTCAGTTGCTGCATCGGCACCACCTCGCCATACAGCACCGCCTGCTGGAACTGGGGAATCTGCGTGGTAATGCGGCCAAACGGGTCGATCAGTGCGGTGACGCCGTTGTTGGTGGCGCGGATCATCCAGCGCCCGGCTTCCAGCGCCCGCATCTGTGCCATCTGCAGGTGCTGCAGCGGGCCGATCGAGGTGCCGAACCAGGTGTCGTTGCTGATGGTCAGCAGCAGGTCGCTGCGCGCCGCCAGGCCGGCGGCGAACTCGGGGTAGACCACCTCGTAGCAAATGTACGGTGCGATCTGGTAGCCCTTGGCCTGCAGCAGCGGCTGGTCTTCCGGCCCGCGGGCGAAGTCCGACATGGGCAGGTTGAAGAACTCGATGGCGCCACGCAGCATGTCCTGCAGTGGGACGTACTCGCCAAACGGCACCAGCTTCTGCTTGAGGTAGGTGCCATCGCCTTCGCCGGTGACGGTGATGCCGTTGTAGTAGCGACGCTGATGATGCACCACTTCACGTACTGGCACCCCGGTGATCAGCGCCGAATGCCGCTCGGCGGCGAAGCGCCCCATCACATCGATGTAGCCCTGGGCCTGGTCCTTGAGCACCGGTACTGCGGTTTCCGGCCAGACCAGCAGGTCTACCGGCCGCGAGCTGAAACTCAGGTCCCGGTACAGCGCCAGTTGCGCGTCGATGTGTGCCGGGTCCCATTTCAGGTCCTGCTCGACGTTGCCCTGGATCGCCGCCACTTTCAGCGGCTCACCGGCCGGCGTGGTCCAGGCATGGCCCTTCAGCGCCAGGCCCAGCCCCCACGGCGCCAGCAACAGCAGGCAGGCGACCGCCAGGAACGACGGGCGCGCGCGCAGGCGGTGCAGGTTGCACAGCAGGGCGGCGGTCAGGGCCAGGGCAAAGGAGACCAGCCACACGCCGCCCAGCGGTGCCAGCCCGGCCAGCGGGCCGTCCAGCTGGCTGTAGCCGGCATACAGCCAGGGGAACCCGGTCAGGAACCAACCGCGGAAGGCTTCTTGCACCAGCCAAAGGGCAGCGAAGCACAGGGCATCGGCCAGTGGCGCCTCGCTGCGCCGCAGCCAGCGCGCCCACAGCCAGGTGGGCAGGGCGAAGAACCACGCCAGCGCGGCGAAGAACGCCAGCAGCAACAGGATCGCCAACAGCGGCGAAGCGCCGCCGTAGGTATTCATGCTGACGTAGATCCACCAGGTGCCGGCGCCATACAGGCCAAAGCCGAACCACCAGCCACGCCACATGGCCTGGCGCGGGCTGAGCTCGCGCAGGCCAAGGTAGAGCAGGGCGATGGACAGGATGGCCAGCGGCCAGATGTCGAACGGCGCCAGGGCCAGGAGGGTGGAGGCACCGGCCGCCAGGGCCAGCAGGTTACCGGGCCAGCCGGGGCGGGTGATCCAACGCATGTTTGTCCTTAACGGGTGATCGGTGTCAGGCGCAGCAAGTGTATCCGCCGGCTGTCGGCGTTGAGAATACGGAACTTGTAAGGCCCGATCTCGGTGGTTTCGTTGCGCTTGGGCAGGTGGCCGAAGGCGCTCATCACCAGGCCGCCAACCGTGTCGAATTCGTCATCGGAGAATTCGCTGTCGAAGAACTCGTTGAAGTTCTCGATCGGGGTAAGCGCCTTGACCAGGAAATCACCGCTGGGCAGCGGCTTGATGTAGCTGTCTTCCTCGACATCGTGCTCGTCCTCGATGTCGCCGACGATCTGCTCCAGCACGTCCTCGATGGTCACCAGGCCGGCCACGCCGCCGTATTCGTCGATGACGATGGCCATGTGGTTGTGGTTGGCGCGAAACTCGCGCAGCAGCACGTTCAGGCGCTTGGACTCGGGCACGAAGGTGGCCGGGCGCAGCAGGTCCTTGATGTTGAAGCTGTCGCCGTTCTCCTTGAGGATCAACGGCAGCAGGTCCTTGGCGAGCAGGATGCCGAGCACATCGTCGTGGCTTTCGCCGATTACCGGGTAGCGCGAGTGCGCTGCGTCGATCACCGCCGGCAGGAACTCGCGCGGCGACTGGCTGGCCTTGATGCTGATCATCTGCGAACGCGGGACCATGATGTCGCGCACCTGCAGGTCGGCTACCTGGATGGCGCCTTCGACGATGGTCAGCGCTTCGCTGTCCAGCAATTTGTTCTGATGGGCTTCGCGCAGCAGCTCGAGGAGCTCCTGGCGGTTTTTCGGCTCATGGGCAAAAGCCTGGGTCAGTTTACCCAGCCAGGACTTCTGCCCGTTGCTCGATCGATCTTCGCTCATGGCGGTTCTCGTGATCCTTCGTGTATCAGTGTGTGAGGGTGTCGGTTTCATCGTCGGCGTACGGGTCGGGGTGACCCAGTTCCGCCAGCAATTCCCGTTCCAGGCTTTCCATTTCCTCGGCTTCGTCATCTTCGATGTGGTCGTAGCCGAGCAGGTGCAGGCAGCCGTGGATGACCAGGTGCGCCCAGTGCGCTTCCAGCGATTTGCCTTGTTCGGCGGCTTCGCGTTCGACCACCGGCACGCAGATCACCAGGTCGCCCAGCAGCGGGATATCCAGCAGCTCATCCGGTACATCGGCCGGGAACGACAGCACGTTGGTGGCGTAGTCCTTGTGCCGGTAGGTGTGGTTCAGCTCGCGGCCTTCGGTTTCGTCGACCAGGCGAATGGTCATTTCCGAATCGGCGCTGCGCTGGCGCAGGGCCAGTTCGCACCAGCGGCGGAAGGCAGTGTCATCCGGGGCGGCAGCGTCCGTGGCCCGTTGAATGTCGAGTTCAAGCATCTTTGCCGGGCGCCTCGGGCTTGGCCTGGCGGGCATCGAAGCGGTCGTAGGCTTCGACGATGCGCTGCACCAGTGGGTGACGAACCACATCTTTGGGTTGGAAGTGGGTGAAGCTGATCCCCGGCACGTCCTTCAGCACCTCGATGACGTGCGCCAGGCCCGACTTGGTGCCACGCGGCAGGTCGACCTGGGTGATGTCACCGGTGATGACCGCGGTAGAGCCGAAACCGATGCGGGTTAGGAACATTTTCATCTGTTCCAGCGTGGTGTTCTGGCTCTCGTCGAGAATGATGAAGCTGTTGTTCAGGGTGCGACCACGCATGTAGGCCAGCGGGGCGATCTCGATCACCTGGCGCTCGATCAGCTTGGCCACGTGTTCGAAGCCGAGCATTTCGTACAGGGCGTCGTACAGCGGGCGCAGGTACGGGTCGATCTTCTGCGCCAAGTCGCCGGGCAGGAAGCCGAGCTTTTCGCCCGCTTCGACCGCCGGGCGCACCAGCAGGATGCGGCGCACCTGTTCACGCTCCAGCGCGTCGACGGCACACGCCACGGCCAGGTAGGTCTTGCCGGTACCGGCCGGGCCGATGCCGAAGTTGATGTCGTTGGCGAGGATTTCCTTCACGTAGCGTTGCTGGTTGACACCGCGCGGGCGAATGTTGCCCTTGCGCGTGCGCAGCGACACGCTGACCTCGTTGACGGCCGGGTTGTCGATGTTCTCGACGGTCGACTCCTGCAGGTACAGGTGCACGGTTTCCGGCGACAGCTCGTTGGCCTTGGTCTCGCGATAGAGACGGCGCAGCAGCTGTTCGGCAGCGGAGGTGGTCTTGGGTTCGCCGATCAGTTCGAACTGATTTCCGCGGTTGCGGATCTCGATGGCCAGGCGCTGTTCGATCAGGCGCAGGTGCTCGTCGAACTGGCCGCACAAGTTGGCGAAACGATGGGCCTCGAAAGGTTCGAGGATGAAGCGATGGGGTTGTATGGGTGCGTTCAAGGTCGTTTTTGGCCGCTCGACGGCAATGGAGGTGAACCCAAGAATAACCCTTGAATGGCAGTGGCGAAAGCACTGAAACGATCAAGGGTATGTGTGGCCTGTTCTGGCCCCTTCGCGGGCACGCCCGCTCCCACAGGTACCGCACCGCTTCGAAGATGGGTGCAAGACCTGTGGGAGCGGGCGTGCCCGCGAAGGGGCCGGTACAGGTATGATGCACCCCTTTTCTTACGCATGTGTTATTTCACCGGACATGAGCAAGCGCGAACCTGCCATTTATAAAGTGATCTTCCTCAACCAGGGGCAGGTCTTCGAGATGTATGCCAAGCAGATCTACCAGAGCGACCTGTGGGGCTTTCTGGAAATCGAGGAGTTCGTTTTCGGCGAGCGCTCGCAGCTGGTGGTGGACCCGAGCGAGGAGAAGCTCAAGAGCCAGTTCGAAGGGGTGATCCGCAGCTTCGTGCCGATGCACTCGATCGTGCGCATCGACGAGGTCGAGCGCCTGGGCACGGCCAAGATCAGCGAAGCCAAGGGCGGCGGCAACGTGATGCCGTTCCCCATGCCGATGCCGGAAAAGTAGCCGTCAGGGAAGTGGCGAGAACGGCGTGCGGCCTTCGGCGTTCTGCAGTTCGAGTAGGTACTTGCGGAAGATCTGGCCGAGCACCTGGGTTGCATGCTCCAGCTCGTCGCGGGGCATTTGCTCGGTCACTTCGTCGGCCATGTCCAGCGCATCTTCGGCGCCGTTGACCGCGGCCATCTTCAGCAGGATGTAGGCCTGCACGTTATTGGCCTTGACCCCTTCGCCACGGAAGAACATGGCACCGAGGCGGTACTGGGCGTCGGCGTGGCCTTGCAGCGAGGCCTTCTGGAACCAGTCCAAGGCCTTGTTCAGGTTTTTTGGGGTTTGTGTGTAGTAGTACTCGCCCAGTTCGAATTGCGCCTGGGCATCCCCCGCGGTCGCCGTCTGCTCGCAGGCCTTGAGGGCATTCGCCAGGTCTTCCGGCTGAACGTTCAAGGTGCAGCGGCCCGCTGCCGGAATCAGCAACGAGTTACCGCCCTCCGCCAGGGCCAGCAGGGGCTGAAGAAGCAACAGGCAGCCCAGGGTCAGGGCGCGGCCGGTGCGGTTCATGGGGATCGACTTACCTCTGCAAAGCTGCGGCCAATGTCTCTGGTGGCACATTATGGGATAAGCAGCGCCAACCTTACAAAGTTTTACTCGATTTTCTGCTTGGTTGGGGAAGTCAGCTGATTGTGCAGGGTCTTTTGTTGCCTGTCCCGGGCTCTGTGGGAGCGGCCTTGTGTCGCGAAAGGGCTGCGAAGCAGCCCCAGCGATCTGTGCATTACTGCTGAAGTCCTGGGGCCGCTTTGCGGCCCTTTCGCGACACAAGGCCGCTCCCACAAAAGCGCGGGGCAGCGTGTTACTTCAGGGCAGCAAAGGCCTTTTCCGCCGCATCCAGGGTGATCTGCAGCTCCTTGTCACCATGCGCGATGGAGGTGAAACCGGCCTCGAACGCGCTCGGCGCCAGGTACACGCCGCCGTCGAGCATCAGGTGGAAGAAGCGCTTGAAGCGCTCGGCATCGCTGGCCATGACGTCTTCGAAGGTGACGATGTCGTCGGCACCGCTGAAGTACAGGCCGAACATGGCGCCAGCCTGGGTGGTGACGAACGGCACGCCAGCGGCATCGGCGCGCTGTTGCAGGCCGTCGAGCATGCGGCTGGTGTAGTCGGTCAGCTCGGCGTGGAAGCCCGGGCGGCTGATCAGCTTGAGGGTGGTGAGGCCGGCGGCCATGGCCAGCGGGTTACCCGACAGGGTGCCGGCCTGGTACACCGGGCCGAGCGGGGCGATGCAGCCCATGATCTCGCGCTTGCCGCCAAAGCAGCCGACCGGCATGCCGCCGCCGACGATCTTGCCGAAGGTCGACAGGTCCGGCTTGATGCCGTAATGGCCCTGGGCGCCGCCGAGCGAAACGCGGAAACCGGTCATCACTTCGTCGAAGATCAGCACCACGCCATGCTTGTCGCACTGCTCGCGCAAGCCTTCGAGGAAGCCCGGCGCCGGCGGTACGCAGTTCATGTTGCCGGCCACCGGCTCGACGATGATGCAGGCGACGCTCTGGCCCACTTCGGCCAGGGTCTTCTCGACTGCGGCGATGTCGTTGAACGGCAGGGTCAGGGTGTGTTTGGCGAAGTCCGCCGGTACCCCGGCCGAGCTCGGCACGCCCTGGGTCAGCAGGCCGGAGCCGGCTTTTACCAGCAGGCTGTCGGAGTGGCCGTGGTAGCAGCCTTCGAACTTGATGATGGCGTCACGGCCGGTGTAGCCACGCGCCAGGCGGATGGCGCTCATGGTGGCTTCGGTGCCCGAGCTGACCATGCGCACCATTTCCATCGACGGCACGATCGAGCAGACCAGGTCGGCCATCTCGGTTTCCATGGCCGTCGGCGCGCCGTAGGACAGGCCGTGCTCCAGCTGCTTGCGTACCGAGTCCAGTACCTGCGGGTGACCGTGGCCGAGGATCATCGGGCCCCAGGAACCGACGTAGTCGACGTAGCGCTTGTCGTCCTCGTCAACGACGTAGGCGCCTTCGGCATGCTTGAAGAACAGCGGCGTGCCGCCAACGCTCTTGAAAGCGCGGACCGGCGAGTTGACGCCGCCGGGGATGTGCTTCTGGGCTTGGGCGAACAGGGCTTCGGAACGGGACATGGGAGGTTCTCTCGAATCAGGATGCGAACAAGGCGTTGAAGGCGCGGGCGCGGCGGGTGACTTCCTGCGCGCTGTCGGCACCGAACAGGCCGTGGATCACCGCCAGCAGGTCGGCACCATGGGCAACCAGCGGGGCGGCGTTGTCGAGGGTAATGCCGCCGATCACCGCGATCGGCAGTTTCACCTGGGCGCGGGCCTGCTCCAGCAGTTCGCTGTTGGCGGCCGGGGCGCCCGGCTTGGTGACGGAATTGAAGAAGCGGCCGAAGGCCACGTAGCTGGCGCCTTCGCTGGCGGCCTGCGCGGCCAGTTCGAGGCTGGCATGGCAGGTGGAACCGATGATCGCCTGGCGGCCGAGCAGGGCGCGGGCCGGGGTCAGCGGGCCGTCGGTCTGGCCCAGGTGCACGCCGACGCCCAGGCGCGCAGCCAGTTCGGCGTCGTCGTTGATGAGCAGCTGGGTGCCGTAGCGCTCGCAGAGCTTCATCAGCCCTTCGGCTTCGCGCAGGCGCCGTGCCGCATCGTCACTCTTGTCGCGGTACTGCAGCAGGCATACGCCGCCTTCCAGCGCCGCTTCGACATGGGACAGGAAACGGCCGGCGAGCAGCTGGCTGTCGGTGATGGCGTACAGACCGCGTAGCTTCATGGCAAGGCCTCGTGTCAGGAGCAGAAATCCAGCGGCAGGCGGCGTGGCACGAACTGGCCCTTGCCCAGCTGTTCGGCGTCACGCAGCGTGCGCCAGGTGTAGTCCAGGGCGCTGCGTACGGCGCTGTCCAGTTGCTCGCCCAGGGCCAGGCGCCCGGCCAGGGCGCTGGCCAGGCTGCAGCCCGAGCCATGGTAGCTGCCCGGCAGACGTTGGCAGGTCCAGGTGTGGCGCTGGCCGTCGCGGCTGTACAGGCGGTTGTGAATTTCGTCTTCGTCGCCGTGACCGCCGGTGATCAGCAGGTGTCTACAGAACGGCAACAGTTTCTCGGCACACTCGTCGGCGCTGCCGTCGGGCAGTTCGGCCAGGATACGGGCTTCGGGCAGGTTCGGTGTGGCGATGGTCGCCAGCGGCAACAGGCGTTCGCGCAGGGCGTAGCCCACTTCGTCCTTGCCCAGGCGGCCACCACCACCGGCACGCAGTACCGGGTCGCAGACCAGCGGCAGGTGCGGGTGGGCGGCCAGCAGTTCGGCGACGGTGTCGACCATCTCGATCGAGCCGAGCATGCCCAGCTTGACCGCGGCCACGGTGGAGTCGGCCAGCACGGCATTGGCCTGGGCCAGTACCCACTCGCGATCGAGCACGCGGAAGTCGGAAACGTTGACGGTATCCTGCACGGTCAGGGCGGTCACCGCAGGTGCGGCGTGGCAGCCTTGGGCGAGCAGGGCTTCGATGTCTGCCTGCAGGCCGGCGCCGCCACTGGGGTCGTGGCCGGAGAGACAGAGGACAACGGGGCGGGAGCTGTAGGTATTCATGGTCGGCGAGCTTACCACCAATCCTGTTTGGGCGGATCGTCCTACAAACGAGTTTTGCTGATCATATGGTCAGATTCTTATTGGCTTTGTTTCTGAAAGCATTGATTTAGAGCCTTTTCTTTGCCATTTGATATGGCCGATTGCCAGGTTGCGACGCTATGCTAGAGTGCTCGGATAACTCTACAAACGGGTTCTGCCGGATCAAGTCGTCTCAAACGGATGGGAGGCAACCGCGACTCGACCGGACAGGCCATGCTGGGGCTGTATGCGCTATTTGCTGATTGTGCTTCTGGGCGTGCTGCCCGTGCTGGCCGGGGCGGTCGATTTCGACGACGCTACCCGGTATCTTCCGCTGGGCAAGGTCATGCAGGTTTATGAGGACCGCGATGGCAATGCCAGCATCGCCCAGGTCTCTGCCCCAGCGTTCGCCAAGCGCTTTCGCCCTCATCAGGAAGAGGTGCTGAACGCCGGTTATTCCACCTCGGTATTCTGGCTCAAGGTCGAACTGCACCCCCTGGCCACGCCGGGTGCTGCCCCTCGGCAATGGCTGCTGGAGCTGGCCTATCCACCGTTGGACCACCTCGAGCTGTACCTGCCCGAAGACAATGGCGGCTACCGCCTGGCCGGGCGTACGGGGGATGCCTTGCCCTACGACAGCCGGCAGATCCGGCAGAACAACTACCTGTTCGCACTGCCATTGCCGCCAGGCCAGGTGACCACCGTGTACCTGCGCCTGCACAGCCAGGGCTCGGTGCAGGCGCCGCTGGCGCTGTGGTCTGCCGAGGCCTACATGGAACAACAGCCGACGCGCCTGTATGTGCTGGGGATGATCTACGGCGTGCTGCTGGTAATGCTGGTGTACAACCTGTTCATCTACCTCAGCGTGCGTGACGTCAGCTACCTCTACTACATCCTCTATATCGCCTCGTTCGGCCTGTATCAGGTGTCGGTGAATGGCGCCGGGGTGGCCTACTTCTGGCCGGACAGCCCGTGGTGGGCGAATGCCTCGACGCCCCTGTTCATCGGTGCTGCCGGGCTGTTTGGTTGCCAGTTCGCCCGGCATTTCCTGCAGCTGGGCAGCACCAGCCGCGGCTTCGACCGGCTGCTGCAACTGCTGATGCTGGGGGGCGCGCTGGTCATGGTGCTGGCGGTGAGCATGCCCTACGGCGTCGCCCTGCGCATGGCCACGGTGCTGGCGCTGCTGTTCACCGTGAGCATCTTCAGTGCCGGGCTGTACGCCTGGTGGCGCGGCTTGCGCGTGGCGCGCTGGTTCATCATCGCCTGGACGGCGTTCTTGCTCGGCGGCCTGGTCAACACCCTGATGGTGCTGGGTTACCTGCCGAACCTGTTCATCACCATGTATGCCAGCCAGCTGGGTTCGGCGCTGGAAGTGGCGTTGTTGTCGCTGGCGCTGGCCGACCGCATCAACAGCCTGCGTGAGCAGCAGGCGCAGGCCCTGCGCGAGACCGGGCGCACGCTGGAGCAGCTGAACCTGCAACTGGCCCGGAGCAACCGGCTGAAGGACGAATTTCTGGCCAGCGTCACCCACGAGCTGCGCACCCCGATGAATGGGGTGATCGGCTCGCTGGAATTGATGCACACCTTGCCGATGGAGGCCGAGATGGCCCAGTACCATCGCACGGCGGTGGGCTCGGCGCAGGGCATGATGGACATGGTCGATGCGATTCTTACCCTGTCTGAACTGCAGGCCGGCCGCCTGCGCGCGCAGCCGGCGCCGTTCAGCCTGCGTACCTTGCTGCAGAGCCTGCGCGCCGCCTATGCCGGGCAGGCCTTGGGCAAGGGCTTGTACCTGAGCCTGGATATCCCGGCCGATGTGCCGGACGGGCTGTTCGGCGACGGCCAGAAGCTGGCCCGCTGCCTGGCGTGCCTGGTGGATAACGGGTTGAAGTTCACCCACCAGGGCGGCGTGGTGATCCAGGTGCGGGGCCGCTGGGTGGCGCCGGATGACCTGGCGCTGACGTTCATTGTCAGTGACAGCGGGATCGGTTTCGATGACCTGGACCAGGCGACCTTGTACCAGCGCTTCTTCCAGGTCGATGGCTCGATGACCCGGCGCTATGGCGGGCTGGGGATCGGCTTGTCGATCTGCCGGCAGATGGGCGAGTTGCTGGGGGCGCGGTTGGCGCATGAGTCGACGCGGGGGTTGGGGAGCCGGTTCGAGCTGAGCTTGAACATGGCGGTCTCGCAAATGCAGATGACCCCGAACATGCTTCAGGCACGGCAGTCGTTGTAGCCGCAGCTGACCGCGTTTCACGCGCTTTAGTCATTAATGTCACTTTGACTGACCCGCAGGGAGTGCTTCACTGGGGCTCTCAAGCCTACCCGGATCCAGGAGCCGCCGATGAACCTGCACCAGTACGCTGAAACCCACGAAGTCACCAACCAGCCACCGCCGCTCGAGGGCGCCAACCTGTATCGCCTCGACCTGCCGCTGCAAGAATGGTCGCGGCGTTTCGGCGCGGGCTGGGCCGAGTCGCGGATCGATGCCTACGGCGCCCTGGCCGGCGGCCCACTGATGCAGGCCGGCTTCCTGGCCAATGCACACAAACCCGAATTCAGCAGCCATGACCGCTACGGCCATCGCATCGACCTGGTCGAGTTTCACCCGGCCTACCACGAGCTGATGCGCACCGCCGTCGAGCATGGCCTGCCTTCGCTGCCGTGGGCCGAACCGCGCCCCGGCGCCCATGTGGCGCGGGCTTCGATGACCTACCTGCACAGCCAGGCCGAGGCCGGCACCGGCTGCCCGCTGACCATGACCTTTGCCGCAGTCCCGGCGCTGCGCCTGCAACCCGAGCTGGCCGAATACTGGCTGCCGAAGATCCTCGCCTGCGAGTACGACCCGCGCAACGTCGGCGACCGGCACAAGGCCGGGGTCACCCTGGGCATGGCCATGACCGAGAAGCAGGGCGGTACCGATGTCCGCGCCAACACCACCCGGGCTTACCCGGTCGGCGCCGCAGGCCCGGGCCAGGCCTATGAGCTGGTCGGGCACAAGTGGTTCTGCTCGGCGCCCATGTGTGATGCCTTCCTGACCCTGGCGCAGACCGAGAAGGGTCTGAGCTGTTTTCTGTTGCCGCGCCATCGCCCTGACGACAGCCGCAACCAGTTCTATATCCAGCGCCTGAAGAACAAGCTGGGCAACAGTTCCAATGCCTCCAGTGAGGTGGAGTTCCGCGGTGCCCTGGCGTGGATGATTGGCGAAGAAGGGCGTGGGGTGCCAACCATCATCGAGATGGTTGCCATGACCCGCTTCGACTGCATGGTCGGCTCCAGCGCCCTGATGCGCCAGGCCTTGACCCAGGCGGCCCACCACTGCGCACACCGCAAGGTTGGCGGGCGGCTGCTGAACGAACAGCCGTTGATGCAGAACGTACTGGCCGACCTGGCCCTGGAAAGCGAGGCGGCGCTGGCCCTGAGCCTGCGCATGGGGCAGGCGCTGGAGCAGCTGGACGACCCGCAGCAGGCGCATTTCGCCAGGCTGGTCACGGCGGTGGGCAAGTACTGGATCTGCAAGCGCGCGCCGGCCATGATCAACGAGGCCGCCGAGTGCCTGGGCGGCGCGGGTTACGTGGAAGACAGCATCCTGCCACGGCTGTATCGCGAAGCGCCGGTGAACTCGACCTGGGAAGGTTCGGGCAATGTGCAGTGCCTGGATGTACTGCGCGCCCTGTCCAAAGAGCCGGGGGTGCTCGATGCCCTGTTCACCGAACTGGGCGACGGCCACGGCGACCCGCGCCTGGCGGCGCACATCGGTAACCTCAAAGGTGCATTCGCCGACACCGGTGACATGCAGTACCGCGCGCGGCAACTGACCGAGGATATTGCCTTGGCGTTGCAGGCCAAGCTGTTGCTGGAGGCGGGCAATACGCTGGTCAGTGATGCGTTCATCGGCAGCCGGTTGAGCGGCGGTGGGCGGGTGTATGGAGCGTTGCCGCGGGGTGTGGATGTGCAGGCATTGGTCGCCAGGGCGACGCCAGCCTGGGCGAATTGAGTCGCCTTGTTCGCGGGCATGCCCGCGCCTACAAAAGGTTGCGAATGACCTGTGGGAGCGGGCGCGCCCGCGAATGGACCTGACACCGATCAATGGGGATGTATTTACCCAAGAAGGCAGGCAAGATGGTCCACAAGCATGTCCAGACAGGAAGCACAGAGTGAGCCAAGCTTTTGTAGTCGTTGATACCCCCGAACAGGCCGTCGACCGTCTGGCGGCCCTGCATGACCAGGCCACCGGGGCCCTCAGCCAGGCCCTCAAGCGTTACCTGAAGGACCGTACCGAGCCCGATGCCGAAGCGCGTGCCCTGTTCCGCTACCCGGCGCTGCGCCTGACCTACTACAGCCACGGTGAAGTCGCCGCCACCACGCGCGCCTACGCCAAGGTCCAGGTTGCCGGCACCTACAGCGTCACCGTCACCCAGCCTGCCGCGTTCCGTGGCTACCTGCTGGAGCAGCTGCGCCCGTTGATGCACGACTACACCGTCACGGTCGAAGTCGGCGTCAGCGAGCAGAACATCCCTTACCCCTACGTAGTCGACCAGGGCGACGAACTGGCCGGCAGCGGCATCACCGCCGCGCAACTGGCGCGGGTGTTCCCCAGCACCGACCTGTCGGCTGCCACCGACAACATCGCCGATGGCCTGTATGACTGGGACAGCACCGAAACCCTGCCGCTGGCGCTGTTCGATGCCGCGCGGGTCGACTTCTCGCTGCGCCGCCTGGTGCACTACACCGGCAGCGACTGGCGCCATGTGCAGCCGTGGATCCTGCTGACCAACTACCACCGCTACGTCGACCAGTTCATCAGCCACGGCCTGGACCAGCTGCGTGACGACCCGCGCTTCGTGCGCATGGTGCTGCCGGGCAACGTGGTGATCGAGAAGGGCATGGACCACGGCGAAACCCAGGCCCTGGTGGCCAGCGTGGTCTGGCACCGCTACCAGATGCCGGCGTATCACCTGATCGCCGCCGACGGCGACGGCGTGACGCTGGTCAACATTGGCGTCGGCCCGTCCAACGCGAAGAACATCACCGACCACCTGGCCGTGCTGCGCCCGCACTGCTGGCTGATGATCGGCCACTGTGGCGGCCTGCGCCAGTCGCAGACCATCGGCGACTATGTGCTGGCGCACGCCTACATGCGCCGCGACGGCATTCTCGACCGCGTGGTGCCGCCGAACATCCCGATTCCGGCGCTGGCCGAGGTGCAGCTGGCCTTGCAGGAAGCGGCCGCGCAGGTCACCGGCGAGCGTGGCGAACAATTGAAGAAGCGCCTGCGCACCGGCACCGTGCTGACCTACGACGACCGCAACTGGGAGCTGCGCTGGGCCCAGGAACGGCCGCTGATCAACCTGTCGCGGGCGGTGGCGGTCGACATGGAAAGCGGCACCATTGCCGCCCAGGGTTACCGCTTGCGGGTGCCGTACGGCACCTTGCTGTGCGTGTCCGACAAGCCGCTGCACAGCGAGATCAAGCTGCCGGGCTCGGCCAACGCCTTCTATAACCGGGCGGTGAGCCAGCATCTGAAGATCGGCATTGCCGCTCTCGACCTGCTGCGTACCGAGCTGAACTCGCTGCACTCGCGTAAACTGCGCAGTTTCGATGAGCCGCCGTTCCGCTGAGGGTCCATGTCACTGCCACCCCGTTCCAAGCCGCGCCGCCCGCAGGCGCGGCCTGCCGCCGGCCCGCGTCGCCAGGCCAAGGCGCCACCGGCCGAGCCGCGCCTGATCCTGTTCAACAAACCGTTCGACGTGCTGACCCAGTTCAGCGACGGCGAAGGGCGCGCGACGCTCAAGGATTTTATCGACATCCCGGGCGTGTACCCGGCCGGGCGGCTGGACCGCGACAGTGAAGGCCTGCTGCTGCTGACCAACGATGGCGGCCTGCAGGCGCGCATCGCCGACCCCAAGCACAAACTGGCCAAGACTTACTGGGTGCAGGTGGAGGGCGAGCCGAGCGACGAGCAGCTGCAGCGCTTGCGTGATGGCGTGCAACTGAATGACGGGCCGACCCTGCCGGCCGAAGCGCGACGCCTGGAAGAACCCGAGCTGTGGCCACGCAACCCGCCGGTCCGCTTTCGCAAGAGTGTGCCGACCAGTTGGCTGGAGCTGGTGATTCGCGAAGGGCGTAACCGCCAGGTAAGGCGGATGACGGCAGCAGTGGGGTTGCCGACCTTGCGCCTGGTGCGGGTGCGCATTGGTGACTGGGCGCTGGACGGGTTGCAGCAGGGGTGCTGGCGCGAGGTCCCGGCTAAGCTGCAGCGCTAGCAGGGGCCGCTTTGCGGCCCTTTCGCGACACAAGGCCGCTCCCACAGGTACTGCGTGAGCCATAGGCCTGCGCGATTCCATGTGGGAGCGTGCAAGCCCGCGAAGCAGGTAACGCGGTGGATGGCACCGGCTGCGCCGGTGTTCGCGGCTAAAGCCGCTCCCACAGGTATGCGTGAGCCATAGGCCTGCGCGATTCCCTGTGGGAGCGGGCAAGCCCGCGAAGCAGGTAACGCGGTGGATGGCACCGGCTGCGCCGGTGTTCGCGGCTAAAGCCGCTACCACAGGTACTGCGTGAGCCATAGGCCTGCGCGATTCCCTGTGGGAGCGGGCAAGCCCGCGAAGCAGGTAACGCGGTGGATGGCACCGGCTGCGCCGGTGTTCGCGGCTAAAGCCGCTCCCACAGGTACTGCGCGAGCCATAGGCCTGCGCGATTCCCTGTGGGAGCGGGCAAGCCCGCGAAGCAGGTAACGCGGTGGATGGCACCGGCTGCGCCGGTGTTCGCGGCTAAAGCCGCTCCCACAGGTACTGCGCGAGCCATAGGCCTGCGCGATTCCCTGTGGGAGCGGGCACGCCCGCGAAGCAGGCGACGCGGTGGATGGCACCGTACCTGTGGGAGCGGCCTTGTGTCGCGATGGAGCGCAAAGCGCTCCCGGCTTTGTAGAGCCTTACACCCCTTCCAGAAACCCCACCACCACGCTCTTGATGATGAAGGCCAGTACCCCCAGCCCCAGCACGAAGAACAGGATCAGCGTCCCGAACTTCCCTGCCTTGGACTTTTTTGCCAGGTCCCAGACGATGAAACCCATGAAACCGATCAACACGGTGACCAGCACGATCATCATCCACTCTTCGAATACGACGGGATCCATCAGTGTTCTCCAGGCAGTCCGAGCAACCGAGTATACGCCTGCTGGCGCAAGGGTTTAACGCAGGTGGGTCAATGGCAGCTCGGTGCTGGCCAGCACCTGGTTGAGCACGAAGCTCGAACGTACGCTGGTGACGCCTTCGATACGGGTCAGGCTGCCTAGCAGCAGTTTCTGATAGTGGTCCATGTCCGGCACCACCACTTTCAGCTGGTAGTCGGCATCCATGCCGGTGACCAGGCTGCATTCGAGCACCTGCGGCAGGTTGCGGATGGCCGCCTCGAAGGTTTCGAAGCGTTCCGGGGTGTGGCGGTCCATGCCGATCAGCACATAGGCGGTCAGGCTCAGCCCCAGCTTCTTGCGGTCGAGCAGGGCCACCTGGCGCGAGATGTAGCCGTCGTCTTCCAGTTGCTTGACCCGACGCGAGCATGGCGAAGGCGACAGGCCGATGCGTTCGGCCAGTTCCTGGTTGGAAATGCGCGCATCGCGCTGCAATTCGGCGAGGATGCTCAGGTCGTAGCGGTCAAGTTTGCTCATGAGGTTTGCCTTTTCTGTTCGGGTTGCGTCGAATTATCGATCCGAGGTGAAAAATTGCGCAAGTGCTATTTATCCGAGCAATCTTCGCAATCATCTGCCGCATCGGCTTCGGTATCTTTATCCACAGAATCACTGCCCGGACATCAGTCCACGGCGACGCGCCCTAGGCGGGCGGTCGCGGCCAGCCATCCAACAGGATCTGCAGGCCCCCGGGCTACACACCTTCCAGAAGACGGTGTGAGGTGAGCCGGCGCCACAAGTGCCGAGCACGGACGACAATTCCTGAAGGGAGGCCCTGCGGCCTCCCTTTTTTCATGTCCCGAATTTTAATTGGCCTGTGCGGCGGGCGCGGTAGACTGGCCGCAATTGCCGTATTTCTACCGAGAGGGACAACATGAAGTCGCGCATCTGGCAGTTGGCAGGTGTTGGTGTGTTGGGGTTGGGCATCAGCCTCGGGGCCGTGGCCGAGGGGCAGGGCGAGGGCGCGCCGGGGCGCTCGCTCAATTCGCGTGACGAAGTACAGCAGACCCAGCCGCCACGCCAGGGTTACTACCAGGACATTCCCCGCCGTCATGGCGACAACCGCTACTGGCAGGCCGGTGGCCCGGGGCAACGGCCCGGCGGTGACTGGCAGGGGCGCCCGGACGGCCGTGGCGATGGCTGGGGGCCGGGGCCGCAGTATCGGCCCGGGCACCGCATCGATCAGTTCCCCGAGCGCTACTGGAAAGTGCCCTACCGTGGCGATGAGTACTTCTATTCGGGTGGCTACTGGTATCGCCCGCAGGGTGGCCGTTATGTGCTGGTGACCCCGCCCTATGGCATGCGGGTCGAGTACCTGCCGCCCTATGCGCGGGAGGTCTGGCTGGGCGGGGCGCTGTTCTTCGAGGTGGCCGATAACTATTACCAGTACCGGCCCGACAGCCGCGAGTACGTGGTGGTCAACCCGCCGGTTGCAGCGCCGGCACCTGCAAGCGATGGCTACGATGTGGTGGCCTACCCGATGCATGGACAGGGCCAGGAGCAGCAGGAGCAGGACCGCTACCAGTGCCACCGCTGGGCAGTCGGCCAGTCAGGCTTCGACCCGGCGACAGCGCCTTATGCACCACCTGCCAACGTGGCTGAAAACTACCGGCGGGCGCTGGGTGCCTGCTTCAGTGGTCGCGGCTACAGCATCAACTGAAGTGATGTGCCTAGGCAGGCTCACACCGGGTCGGCATGCACCATTACATCTGCCTGTGGATAACGCTGGCGGATCACCTTCGATGCCTCCACGCACAGCCCATGCGCTTCATGCAGCGGTAACTGCCCCGGCATTTCCAGATGCAGCTGGACGAACCACTGGTTGCCCGACACCCGGGTACGCAAGTCATGCACGCCTTTCACGCCGGGGATGGCCAGCACCAGCGCGGCCATGTTCTCGCCAACGTCGCCGGGCAGCTCCTGGTCCATCAGGATGGCCGTGCTCTCGCGGGCGATCTGTAGCGCGCTCCAGAGGATGTAGACGGCTATGCCCAGGCCGAACAGCGCATCCAGCTGCGGCCAGCCAACGCGGGCCAGCAGCAGCGCCAGCAGGATGCTGCCGTTGAGCAGCAGGTCCGAGCGGTAGTGCAGCGAGTCGGCCCGCACCGCGGTAGAACCGGTCAGGCGGATGACCTTGCGCTGCAGGGCCAGCAAGCCAAGGGTGAGCACCAGCGACAGCACCATCACCGCGATGCCGATGGCGGTATCGCCCAAGGGTTGCGGGCTGTGCAGGCGTTCGACCGCCTGCACTCCGATCAGCACTGCACTGACCCCGATGAACAGCGCCTGCGCCATGCCGGCCAAGGCCTCGGCCTTGCCGTGGCCGAAGCGGTGGTCGCTGTCGGCCGGGCGCAGCGCGTAGTGCACTGCCAGCAGGTTGAGGAACGAGGCGACCGCATCCAGCGCCGAGTCGGTCAGCCCCGCCAGCAGGCTGACCGAGCCGCTCAGCCACCAGGCCAGCGCCTTGCTCAGGACCAGGATGCTGGCCACCGCCAGTGATGCGCGAGTGGCCAGGCGCAACAGGCGCTGGTGTTCAGCCGGGGTGGTGGTCATCCGTGGTCAGTGTCCTTGTCGATCAGGCTGCCGGCACCAGGCCCAGGCTGGCCAGCTGCTCGATGCTGCCGCGTTGCTGGATCAGCCGTGGGTCGTTCAGCGGCAGGCGCTGGCCCAGTTCGCTTTCCAGAATGGCCTGCAACTTGATGTTGTCGACCTTGCCATCGGGGCTGACGGCTTCGCGCAGCTTGACCGGGTCGACCTGGGCAGAGCGCCCGCCCGGGTAATAGATGGCGCCGGTGGCGAAGTCGATGCCGAAGGCGATCAGCCCGGGGATTACGTAGAACAGGATGCCGATGGCATCCATTGCGGCAACCACTGGGTCGATCTTGCCGCCGATCTGGCCACGACGTTCCGGGTACAGAATGGTGCCGCAGGCCGTCAGTTGGGTCAGCAAGGTGACGATGAGGGCGCCACCGATGACGCGGGATGGGATGCGCATGTAAAGACTCCGAAAAGGTATTCAGCAAGGGCAAGCGAAACGCCTGCACCTGAAGCTAAGACCATGACAGGGCAGGCTGGGTTCGCCGTTATACTCGCCAGACTGTTCGAGGGCCACCATGATTTCATTACCGATCGATGCTGTCTTGCCTGCCTTGCGCCAGGCGCTGGAAAACCGTGACGAAGCGGTGCTCGAGGCGCCGCCTGGCGCCGGCAAGACCACGCGCGTTCCACTCGCCTTGCTGGAAGAGCCCTGGTTGCAAGGGCAGAGCATCATCATGCTGGAACCACGCCGGCTTGCCGCCCGGGCAGCAGCGGAACGCATGGCCAGCGAGCTGGGCGAAAAGGTCGGCGAAACCGTGGGCTACCGCATCCGCCTGGACAGCAAGGTTGGCCCGAAAACCCGCATCGAAGTGGTGACCGAAGGCATCCTGACGCGCCGGCTGCAGAGCGACCCGGCACTCGAAGGTGTCGGCCTGGTGATCTTCGACGAGTTCCACCTGCGCAATCTGGATGCCGATCTGGCGTTGGCGCTCGCCCTCAACGGGCGCGAGCTGTTCCGCGACGAGGCTGCGCTGAAAGTATTGCTGATGTCTGCAACGCTGGAGGGAGAGCGGCTGTCGCGCCTGCTGGACGACGCGCCGATCGTGACCAGTGAAGGCCGGATGTTCCCGGTCACGACAGTCTGGGGCAAGCCACAGCAACCCGGCGAGTACATCGAGCCGCGAGTGGTCAGTGCATGCCTGGATGCGCTTGCCGAGCAGGCGGGCAGCTTGCTGGTATTTCTGCCGGGCCAGGCCGAAATCCGTCGCGTCCTGGCGGGGCTTGAAGAGGCCTTCGACGCTTCGCCGTCGCTGCGCCAGGACACGCTTCTGTGTCCGCTTCATGGTGAGCTCGACCTGAACCAGCAGCGTGCGGCCATCGACCCCGCGCCAGCCGGAAAGCGCAAGGTAGTGTTGGCTACCAACATTGCCGAGACCAGTGTCACCATCGACGGTGTCCGCGTGGTGATTGACGCAGGGCTCGAGCGTGTTCCGCGCTTTGATCCGCGCAGCGGCATGACCCGGCTGGATACCCAGCGGATCTCCAGGGCCAGCGCCACCCAACGCGCCGGCCGTGCCGGGCGGCTTGAACCCGGGGTCTGCTATCGCTTGTGGTCTGAAAGCCAGCACGAGCAGATGGCGGGTTTCAGCGCGCCTGAAATTCAACAAGCGGACCTGACAGGGCTGGCGCTGCAACTGGCCAAGTGGGGCGTTCAGCCTGGCGATCTGGCATGGCTGGATGCACCGCCTGCGGCTGCGTACGCCCAGGCATGTGACCTGCTGCGTCGGCTTGGCGCGCTCCAGCAGGATGGCCAGCTGACAAAGCACGGACAGGCGATGGCCGAATTACCAAGCCATCCTCGCATCGCTCACCTGCTGCTGCGAGGGCACGAGCTGGGGCTGACCGAGACCGCTTGCGATATCGCCGCCTTGCTGGGCGAGCGGGATATTCAGCGTGGCGGCGGGGCAGATCTGCACAGCCGGCTGGCCATCCTGTCCGGCGAACACCGCGCCCAACGGGGCGAGCAAGGTGGCGCTCAGCGGGCGAAGCAATTGGCCAGGCAATACCGCTCTTTCCTGAAAGGCCCGGTATCTGCCGCTGTCGCTGATCCGCAACATCCGCGCTGGGTCGGCTGCCTACTTGCCTTGGCCTACCCGGATCGCGTTGCCCAACAGCGCCGTGCTGGCGGCGCCGAGTATCGCCTGGCCAATGGCCGTGCAGCGATGTTCACCGAAGCCGATGCGCTGATGAAGCATTCATGGCTGGTCATTGCCGACCTCGGCAGCCGGCAGGGGCAGCGGGAAGAACGGATCTACCTGGCGGCCGACCTCGATGAAAGCCTGTTCGATGACGTCCTCAAAGAACAGGTCAGCCAGGTGGACGAGCTTGACTGGGACGAGCGCGAAGGGGGGCTTCGGGCAGAGCGGCAGGTGAGGGTAGGGGCGCTCACGCTTGCGCGTGCGCCGTTGGCTGACTTGAGCGCTGAGGCGCGGGTACAGGCGCTTGTGAACTACGTTCGGCGCAAGGGCCTGGAGCTGCTGCCGTGGACGCCCGAACTGCGTCAGTGGCAAGCCAGGATAGCGCTGCTGCGCCTGCTTGATGAAGAAGCCGGCAACCACAGCGAGTGGCCCGACTTGCGAGACGAAGCATTGCTGCAGTCGCTGGAGGCGTGGTTGGGGCCCTACGTCGGCAAGGTGACCCGGCTCGGTCATTTTGCCCAGCTCGACCTGGCCGGCATCCTCCGCAACCTGCTGCCCTGGCCTTTGCCACAGCAACTGGACATTCAGGCGCCGCAGACGGTTTCGGTACCCTCAGGCTCGAATATCCGCGTGGACTACAGCGAGCGCCCGCCTGTGCTGGCCGTACGGCTGCAGGAACTGTTCGGGCAAGCGGATACACCACGCATCGCCAATGGTCGCCAGGTGCTCAAGCTGCATCTGTTATCACCCGCGCGCCGCCCGGTGCAGGTGACCCAGGACCTGGCGAACTTCTGGAAGTCGACCTACAGCGAGGTGAAGAAAGACCTGAAAGGGAGGTACCCGAAGCATTTCTGGCCGGATGACCCCCTGGTCGCGCAGGCGACCGCGCGCGCCAAGCCAAGAGGTACCTGACCATCATCGCCTCAGGCGTTGGCTTCACCTTCCAGCAACATGAACAGGCGATACAGCACCACGGTGCTGAACAGCTGAAGGAAGCCGCTGAGGCTGTCCATGGCCAGCTCCATGGCGGGCGATGGTTCGGGCAAGGCCATCAGCAGCAGCCCGTCGATCAGCCAGATCGGAGCCAGCACGCCGACCACGCAAACCATGATGCGCAGAAAATGCCCGGTGGTCATGCTGGCGCTTTCGCGCATCGCCTGCACCACCGGCCGGCCACGCAGTACCAGCAAGTATTCGGCGAACACCAGGTTGATCATGATCCACACGCCCGGGAAGATGAACAGCGCAAGGCCCGCCATGATCAGCAGCGAGCTGATCAGGATCAGCAGGGCCAGTTGTGGCCAAAGCTGCACGGCGCGGGCGAACAGGTCGCGCTTGCGGGTTTCCTGGCCATTGCTGCGGGTGTCGAGGTACAGGATCAGCGCGGCGCTGTACAACGGGTACAACAGCAGGCTGACCAGCATGCCGTAGGCCGGCGATGCCTGGTCGCCCATCTGCCGGTACAGCAGCTGGGTCAGCAGGGCTTCCAGCACCACCAGCGGCAGGCACAGCGGGAGGATGTTCGGCAGGTGGCGGCGGAAGAAGTACAGGGAGTCGCGCAGGACGCTCAGCGGATTCATCGGTCAACATCGCATGGCAGTAAAAACAGGGGCCTAACTTTAGCCCAAAGCGGGCTTGCGGCTGTCATTTGCTGAAAAAAGTTTCACGCCGCAGTGATTGAATCCCCCGCCTGTACCCCCCATCTTTGACGCTGTCCGATGTCCCGCTACCCCACGAGGTCGCCCCATGAATACTGAAGAACAAACCTTGATCGACGGCCTGTTCAGCCGCATCAGGCAAGCCGAGGACCCAAGCCAGCCACGTGATGCCCAGGCCCAGGCGTGCATCGACCAACACGTGCGTCAGCAGCCGGCGGCGCCTTACTACATGGCCCAGGCTATTTTGGTGCAGGAGGCCGCGATCAAGCGCCTCGACGAGCAGAACAAGCAACTGGAAGCCGAACTGAAGCAGGCCCGGGCGCAGGCCGAGGCGGCGCGGGCCGGCAACAGCGCGCCGAGCAATGGCGGCGGTGGTTTCCTGTCCAGCATCTTTGGTTCGGGGCGCAGTGCTGCCCCGGCCGTGCAGCCGCAGCGCCCGGCGGTGGCACCGGTAGCAACCGGTGGTGGCTGGCGTGAACCGTCGGCGCCGGGCTTTTCCCAGCCGCCAGCGCAGCAGCCTGGCTTTGGCGCTGCGCCGGCACGCAGTGGTGGCAGCAGCTTCCTCGGCGGCGCCATGCAGACTGCGGCCGGTGTGGCGGGTGGTGTGTTGCTGGCGCAGGGCATCAGCAGCCTGTTCAACCACAACTCGCAGCCGGAGGAGGTGGTCGAGGTGATCAAGGAAGAGCCGGCACCGGCCAGTGACAGCGGTGGCTGGGGCAGTGATCAGGGGGACTACGCCGACAGCGATTATGGCAACGATGATGGCGGGTTCTTCGCCGACGACGATTCGTACGTCTGACAGGTCTGGCATACTGGCCGGCAAACGTGGGGGCGCTGTGCGCCCTTCGCGGGCATGCGCTGAATCGCTGTGGGAGCGGGCGCGCCCGCGAAGGGCTGCAAGGCAGCCCCAGCATTCCAGCCCGACCAAGGGGTTCCCAGGTGAAAAAGATCGCGCTGTTCGCCGACGTGCAGAACCTCTACTACACCGTGCGCCAGGCCCATGGCTGCCATTTCAACTACACCGCGCTGTGGGCCGATGTCAGCCGCGAAGGGCAGATCGTCGAGGCGGTGGCCTATGCCATCGACCGTGGCGACAGCAAACAGCAGCAGTTCCAGCAGATTTTGCGCAACCTCGGTTTCGATGTGCGCTTGAAACCGTTCATCCAGCGCAGCGACGGCTCGGCCAAAGGTGACTGGGATGTCGGCATTACCCTGGATGTGATCGATGCGGCCAGCCGGGTCGATCAGGTGGTGCTGGCCTCCGGCGACGGTGATTTCGACCTGCTGCTGGAGCGGGTGATCCAGCGCCACGGCACCGAAGCCGTGGTGTATGGTGTGCCCGGGCTGACGGCGTTGTCGCTGATCCGCGCCGCCAGCCGTTATGTGCCCATCGAGGGTACGCTGTTGCTCAAGCACTGAGATTTCTGCATGGAACGTATCGCTGTCATCGACTTTGAAACCACCGGCATCAGCCCCGGCGCCGGCTGCCGTGCCACTGAGGTGGCAGTGGTAATGCTGGAGGGCGGGCGCATGGTCGAGCGTTACCAGAGCCTGATGAACGCCGGCGTGCCGGTACCGGCTTTCGTCGCCGGGCTGACCGGCATCACCACCGCGATGCTGCGCAGCGCGCCGCCGGTGGACCAGGTAATGCACGAAGTGGCCGAGTTTGTCGGCGGCACCCCGCTGCTGGCGCACAACGCCGCGTTCGACCAGAAGTTCTGGGACTACGAGCTGGGCCGCATCGGCCGCAGCCGCAGCCAGTCGTTCGCCTGTTCGCTGTTGTTGTCGCGGCGCCTGCTGCCGGCGGCACCGAACCACAAGCTGGGCACCCTGACCCGCTGGGCCGGGCTGCCAGACACCGGCACCGCGCACCGCGCCATGGCCGATGCCGAAATGGCCGCCAACCTGCTGCAACACCTGGCTGGCGTGCTGCGCCAGAGCCATGGGGTTCAGCAGCTCTCGCACGACCTGTTGTGCCGCTTGCAGAAAACCCCGGCCGCAAAGGTTCGCGAAGCCCTGGCCAGGTACTGTTGACGGCGGCGGATTGCGCCGACGACACCACCGGCAAACCGGCGCGCGAAAATTGTGCTGCTCATTTGCATGGGTTTTGTAACTTATCGCCACCCGGACAGGCCCTTAAACTTAACCACCGTAAACGGATTTCGAGTGTTTCCCATGCCTGCCTCCCGTCGCTTCCCGTTGCTGCTCGTCGGCGCTTTTCTGGCCTTGTACCTGGTCTGGGGCTCCACCTACCTGTTCATTCGCATTGGCGTCGAGAGCTGGCCGCCGATGCTCATGGCCGGGGTGCGCTTCCTGATTGCCGGTGGCTTGCTGTACGGCTTCTTGCGCTGGCGCGGGGTGCCGGCACCGACCTGGCCGCAGTGGCGGGCGGCCGGGGCGATCGGGTTTCTGCTGCTCAGCTGTGGCAACGGCGGGGTGACCGTGGCCGAGCACGCTGGCGTCGCCTCGGGCGTGGCGGCATTGGCGGTGGCGACGGTGCCACTGTTCACCTTGCTGTTCGGCCTGCTGTTCGGGCATCGCAATTCCCGGCTGGAGTGGGCGGGCATCGCCCTTGGCCTGGTGGGCATCGGCCTGCTGAACCTGGGTTCCAACCTGCAGGCCAGCCCGATTGGCGCGGCGCTGATCATTTTTGCCGCAGCGTCGTGGGCATTCGGCTCGGTGTGGAGCAAGACCTTGCCGCTGCCGGCGGGGCCCATGGCCAGCGCGGCGGAAATGCTGGTCGGTGGTGCCGTGCTGTTGCTCGGCAGCGTGCTCTCGGGTGAGCGCATGACGCAGATGCCGACCGCTGCCGGCTGGGGCGCGCTGGCCTATCTGGTGTTCTTCGGTTCGATTCTGGCATTCAGTGCCTACATGTACCTGCTCAAGCATGTGCGCCCGGCGGCGGCCACCAGCTACGCCTACGTCAACCCGGCGGTGGCCGTGCTGCTGGGTATCGTCTTCGCCGGCGAGCAGATTGGCGCCGAAGAGTGCGTGGCGATGGCGGTGATCATTGGCGCGGTGGTGTTGATCGGCCTGCCGCAGTGGCGCAAGCCGCCCCAGCCCGCGCAGCCGCTGAAAGGCGAAATCTGCAAGTAGACAGGGACGATGCGGTAAACTTGCCGGCTTCGCTGAACCCCTGACGGTATTGCCATGACTTTCGCCAAACTCGGCCTGATCGAACCGCTGCTGCGTACCCTGCAGCAGCTGGACTACACCACCCCGACCCCGGTGCAGGCCAAGGCCATCCCCGCCGTGCTGGCAGGTCGCGACCTGATGGCCGCAGCCCAGACCGGCACCGGCAAGACTGCCGGCTTTGCCCTGCCCGTGCTGCAGCGCCTGGCGCTGGAAGGCGAGAAGGTGGCCAGCAACTCGATCCGCGCGTTGGTGCTGGTGCCTACCCGTGAACTGGCCGAGCAGGTGCACAACAATGTGCGCGAATACGCCGAAAACCTGCCGCTGAGCACCTACGCGGTGTATGGCGGGGTCAGCATCAACCCGCAGATGATGCGCCTGCGCCGAGGGGTCGACCTGTTGGTGGCCACCCCGGGCCGTCTGCTCGACCTGTTCCGCCAGAACGCGGTGAAGTTCAACCAGGTGCAGACCCTGGTGCTGGACGAAGCCGACCGCATGCTCGACCTGGGCTTTGCCGAAGAGCTGCAGTCGGTGTACGCCGCGCTGCCCCGCAAACGCCAGACGCTGCTGTTCTCTGCCACCTTCTCCGAGCAGATCCGCATGCTCGCGGGGTTGGCCCTGAATGACCCGCTGAGCATCGAAGTCAGCCCGCGCAATGCTGCAGCGGCCAGCGTCAAGCAGTGGCTGGTGCCGGTGGACAAGAAGCGCAAGGTCGATCTGTTCTGCCACCTGTTGCGCAAGCAGCGCTGGAAGCAGGTGCTGGTGTTCGCCAAGACCCGCAACGGTGTCGACCAGCTGGTGGAGCGCTTGCTGGCCGAGGGGGTGAATGCCGACGGCATCCACGGTGACCGCCCGCAAGCCACCCGCCAGCGCGCCCTGGACAGTTTCAAGGCTCGTGAGATCCAGGTGCTGGTAGCCACCGATGTGGCGGCCCGTGGCCTGGACATCGATGACCTGCCCCTGGTGGTCAACCTCGACCTGCCGATCGTGGCCGAGGATTACGTGCACCGCATCGGGCGTACCGGGCGGGCGGGCAACAAGGGCGAGGCGATTTCGCTGGTGTGTGCGGATGAAGTGCAGCTGCTGGCGGCTATCGAAGTGCTGACCCGGCAGACCTTGGCGCGTCATGAAGAGCCGGATTTCATCCCCGATCACCGCGTGCCGCTGACCGATGCCAGTGGCCAGGTGATCAAGAAGCCGAAGAAGCCCAAGAAGCCCAAGGAAAACAGCGCCAAGCGTGGCTTGGGGCGCTGGATGGACAGTACCGAGGCGGGCAATGCCGAGCCGGCGGTGAAGGCGGTGCGCAAGGTGCCTAGCTTCAATGGTGGGCCGCGTAAGCGTAAGCCGTAGATTCGGGACCTGCGCGGTCCCTGTGGGAGCGGGTTCACCCGCGAAGAATTTTACCCGGTGCATGGCACGGGCTTCGCCCGTGTTCGCGGGCATGCCCGCTCCCACAGGTACTGCGATGCTCTCAAGGCCACTGCTGTACTTGTGGGAGCTGGCTTGCCGGCGATGGGCTGCAAAGCAGCCCCCGACAATCTGTCAGGAAACCCGCATAACCCAATCCGCCGCCGCCCGCCCGGCGCGCAACCCACTGGCGAAGCAGGCCGTCAGCAGGTACCCACCCGTCGGCGCCTCCCAGTCCAGCATCTCGCCGGCACAGAACACCCCCGGCAAGCCCTTCACCATCAGCCCCTCATCCAGCCCCTCGAAACGCACCCCACCGGCGCTGCTGATCGCTTCATCCAGCGGCCGCGTGCGCACCAGGGTGATCGGCAACGCCTTGATCGCCTCCGCCAGCGCCTGTGGGTCGGCGAAGGTCGCCTGATCGGTCAGTTCACGCAGCAGCGCCGCCTTGACCCCGTCGATACCCAACTGGCTATGCAGGTGCTTGGCCATGGAGCGCGAGCCCCGTGGCCTGGCCAGTGCCTGGGCAATCTTGTCCACAGGCTTGTCCGGCAACAGGTCAAGCAACAACACCCCGCAGCCCTCACGGTTGATGGCCTCGCGTACCCGCGCCGACCAGGCATACACCAGGCTGCCTTCCACGCCTTGCGCGGTGAGGATGAACTCACCCTTGCGCGGAGCACTGCCGGGCACGCTGAGGGCAATGTTCTTCAGCGGCGCGCCGGCGAACTTGTCCTTGAGCAACGCGCTCCAGCCTGCCACTTCAAAACCACAGTTGCTGGGCTGCAAAGGCGAGATATCCACAGCCCGTTCGGCCAGCAGCGCTTGCCAGCTACCGTCGGAGCCCAGTCGCGCCCAGCTGCCGCCACCCAGCGCCAGCACCACCACGGCGGCCTGCACCAACCGTTCGCCCTGTGGATAAGCGATCCGCAAGGCGCCGTCGGCATTCCAGCCCAGCCAGCGGTGCCGGGTGTGGATAACTACCCCGCTGTCGCGCAGGCGCTTGAGCCAGGCGCGCAGCAGTGGCGCGGCTTTCATGTCGCTGGGGAACACCCGGCCCGAGGTGCCGACGAAGGTTTCGATACCCAGGCCGTGTATCCACCCACGCAAGGCGTCGGCATCGAAGTCGCGCAGCAGCGCAGCGATTTCGCCCTGGCGCTCGGCATAGCGGCTGACGAACGCCGGGTAGGGTTCGGAGTGGGTGATGTTCATGCCGCCAACGCCCGCCAGCAGGAACTTGCGGCCCACCGACGGCATGGCATCGAACACCTCGACCGCCAGGCCCGCCTGGGCCAGTGCTTCAGCCGCCATCAGGCCGGCGGGGCCGCCGCCGATGACGACCGCGAGGGGAGGGGAACTGGGGTTCGAGTTGGACATGGTGGGCAGCAGGCTGTGGAAAAGACGCGCATTCTAGCGCAGCACGGCCCGATCAGGCACTGATCAAAAAACGATCAGCTTGCTGCAGCCCTTGCCGACAAAGGGCTGCAGCGCCTTTCCCGCAGGTTATCCACAAGCAGCTCCACAGTCATTGTGAACAACCCATGACACGAGCCGCGCTGTGATGAAGGATGCCGTGGCGCCTGGCCAGCGCGGCGCGGTCCTTGCTGTAGCCACCACCGATCACCCCCATTACCGGGATATCGCGCCCCAGGCAGTGGCGCAGCACCGCTTCGTCACGGGCGGCAACGCCGGCGTCGGTGAGTTGCAGGTAGCCCAGGGCATCGTCCTTGTGCACATCGACCCCGGCGTCATACAGCACCAGGTCCGGCTGATAAAGCGGCAGCAGGTAGTTGAGCGCGTCGTCCACCACTTTCAGGTAGGCGTGGTCACCCATGCCGCGGGGCAGCGGGATGTCCCAGTCGCTTTGCGCCTTGCGCGCCGGGAAGTTCTGTTCGCAGTGCAGCGATACGGTGATGGCGTCTGCCGTGTCGTGCAGGATGCGCGCGGTACCGTCGCCCTGGTGCACGTCGCAGTCGAAGATCAGCACGCGATGGACCCGGCCGGCTTCCAGCAGGTAGCGGCTGATTACCGCCAGGTCGTTGAAGATACAGAAGCCGGCAGGGTGGTCGTAATGGGCGTGGTGAGTGCCGCCGGCCAGGTGGCAGGCGATGCCGTGCTGCAGCGCCATTTCTGCGGTCAGCAGCGAGCCGCCCACGGCGCGCACGGTGCGCCGGGCCAGGGCTTCGCTCCAGGGCAGGCCGAGGCGGCGCTGGTCTTCGCGCGACAGGTCGCCATTCAGGTAGCGCTCGATGTAGCCCCGGTCGTGGGCCAGGGCGAGGATGTCGTTAGGGCAGATGTCCGGGCGCAGCAGGGCCTGGTCAGTGGTCAGCCCGCTGTCGACCAGGTGGTCGTGCAGCAGGCGGAACTTGTCCATCGGGAAGCGGTGTTCAGCGGGGAACTCCGGGCTGTAGTCTTCGTGGTAGATCAGCGGCAACGGCATGGAGGGGTCGCAATCAGGGCCAGTGCTGATCTTGCCATGGGTGGAGACGGCTGTGGGAGCACTCTCCTGTGGCCAGCGCTGTGGCTCTGGTGGGAGCGGCCTTGTGTCGCGAAAGGGCTGCGCAGCAGCCCCCGGGTTTCAGCATTGATGCACAAAATGCTGGGGCTGCTGTGCAGCCCTTTCGCGACACAAGGCCGCTCCCACAGGGATACTCTATTCGCCTGTGCTGGCCAGCACCCGTTGCCAGTCCGGCTCGTTCAGGCGGCCGCGGATGCGCGCCTTGCCATTGCCATCCACCGAAACGAACAGCGCACTGGCGTAACCGCTTTCACGCTCGCCACCCACGACATGCTGCTGGCGGGCGAAGTGGTCGATGCCAGCCGTTGTGGGTCACCCGCAATAACATGCGTTGCTCCGTCGGCTTGGCCGCGGTTGGCGCGGCGGTGGATGGCGGCATCCTGCCAAGTGGCCTGTCGGGGGGCGGTGAAGGGCGTGTGAAAATTGCATTCCGGGCACGCCGGGCAGGTGAAACACGCGCCCGCGCCTACGCTGTAACATGCAAGACGGCAAAACCGGAGCACACCCATGACCCCTATCCTGCAACTGGAAAGCGCACGGCTGGTGCTGCGCCAATGGCATGACGACGACCTGCGCGAGTTCGCCGCGCTGTGCGCCGACCCGCACGTGATGCGTTACTTTCCGGCGCCGCTGACCCGCCTGGAGGCGGCCGCGCTGATCGGCCGCGTGCGCGGGCATTTCAACGAATACGGGTTCGGCCTGTGGGCCCTGGAGCGCAAGGACAGCGGTGCCTTCATCGGCATGACCGGGTTGTTGCACGTAGGCTTCGATGCCGGGTTCACGCCGGCAGTGGAGATCGGCTGGCGCCTGGCACGCCGCCACTGGGGCCTGGGCTTCGCCAGCGAGGCGGCATGGACCTGCCTGCGCTGTGCTTTCGCGCAATTGCGCCTGGAAGAGGTGGTGTCGTTCACCAGTGAGAGCAACCTGCCCTCGCAAAAGGTCATGCAGGCCATCGGCATGCAGCAGGACCTGAACGGCAGCTTCGAACACCCGCGCCTGCCCGTGGGCCATCCGCTGCGCCCGCACGTGCTGTACCGCATCGACCGTGCACGCTGGGAGCAGACCCTGCGCGCTTGAATGCACGGCTATGCCCGGTGCGAATGACAAACCCTGTATTATTTGTCTCCATCAGTGTGCTGTAGAGACGTCTTGCCTTGCTAGGAGAACCCCCGATGAGTCATGTGTTGGACGACCTGGTCGACCTGTTGAGCCTCGAGTCCATCGAGGAGAACCTGTTCCGTGGACGCAGCCAGGACCTGGGCTTCCGCCAGCTGTACGGCGGGCAAGTGCTGGGCCAGTCGTTGTCGGCGGCCAGCCAGACGGTCGAGGATGCACGCCATGTGCATTCGTTGCACGGCTACTTCCTGCGCCCGGGCGATGCCAGCCTGCCGGTGGTGTATTCGGTGGACCGCGTGCGCGATGGCGGCAGCTTCAGCACCCGGCGGGTGACGGCGATCCAGAAGGGCCAGCCGATCTTCACCTGCAGTGCTTCGTTCCAGTACGACGAGGAAGGTTTCGAGCACCAGGCGCAGATGCCCGAGGTGGTCGGCCCGGAAAACCTGCCCAGTGAGGTCGAACTGGCCCGGGCCATGGCCGACAAACTGCCCGAGCGCATTCGCGACAAGGTGCTGTGCGCCAAACCGATCGAGATCCGCCCGGTCACCGAGCGCGACCCGTTCAACCCCAAGCCTGGCGACCCGGTGAAGTACGCCTGGTTCCGCGCCGACGGCAACCTGCCCGATGTGCCCGCGCTGCACAAATACCTGCTGGCCTACGCCTCGGACTTCGGCCTGCTGACCACCTCGTTGCTGCCCCATGGCAAATCGGTGTGGCAGCGCGACATGCAGATCGCCAGCCTCGACCATTCGCTGTGGTTCCACGGCAACCTGCGTGCCGACGAGTGGCTGCTGTACGCCACCGACAGCCCCTGGGCAGGTAATGCCCGTGGCTTCTGCCGCGGCAAGATCTACAACCAGGCTGGGCAGCTGGTGGCCTCGTCGTGCCAGGAAGGCCTGATTCGTCATCGCAAGGACTGGGCATGAGCCTGGGCGAGGTGCGCAACTGGGTGTTCGACATGGACGGCACCCTGACCGTGGCCGTGCACGACTTCGCCGCCATTCGCGTGGCGCTGGACATCCCGGCCGAGCACGACATCCTCACCCACCTGGCGGCCTTGCCTGCGGACGAAGCAGCGGCCAAGCATGCCTGGCTGCTGGAACACGAACGCGACCTGGCGATCGCCTCCACAGCGGCTGCCGGGGCGGTGGAGCTGGTACGCGAACTGGCCGGGCGGGGTTGCCGGCTGGGTATTCTGACCCGCAATGCCCGCGAGTTGGCGCATGTGACGCTGCAGGCCATCGGCCTGGCGGATTGTTTTCCGGTGCAGCACATTCTCGGGCGTGACGAAGCGGCGCCCAAGCCGAGCCCGGATGGGTTGCTGAAGATTGCCGAGGCCTGGGGTGTAGCGCCGGGTGAGCTGGTGATGGTGGGCGATTACCGCTTTGACCTGGACTGTGGGCGGGCTGCGGGGGCGCGCACGGTGCTGGTGAACCTGCCGGACAACCCGTGGCCGGAGCTGGTGGATTGGCATGCGGCCGATTGCCGGGCATTGAAGGTGATGCTGGGCTGAGTTTTTGTGTCGCCTGTGCGGGCTTCTTCGCGGGTAAACCCGCTCCCACAGGGACCGCGCCGAGCTCAAGTCCAGCACTCAACCTGTGGGAGCGGGTTCACCCGCGAAGAGGCCGGACCTGTCTATGCTGAACCCCAATCTTTTCCTGAACGGAGACCCTATCCATGACCAGCAAAGCCATCTACGTACAACCCGGCGGCGGCTACGACAAGGTCGAGGTCGGCACCTGCGAGGCCCCCGCACCCGAGGCCGGCGAGATCACCGTGCGCTTGCATGCCAGCTCGCTCAACTACCACGATTTTGCCGTGGTCAGCGGCATGTGGGGCCCGAGCGAGCGGCGCATCCCCATGGCCGATGGCGCGGGCGAAGTGGTCGCGGTTGGCAGCGGCGTCAGCGAATTCCAGGTCGGTGACAGTGTGGTCAGTACCTTCTTCCCCGACTGGCTCGACGGCCAGGCCAATGTCGAAGGCTTCGCCAGGGTCCCCGGCGACGGCATCGATGGTTACGCCCGTGAACAGGTGACCGCGCGCGCCAGCGCCTTTACCCTGGCGCCAAAGGGTTTCAGCCACGCCGAAGCCGCCACCTTGACTACGGCCGGGCTCACCGCCTGGCGTGCGCTGATGAGCGACGACCACCTCAAACCCGGCGACACGGTGCTGGTGCAGGGCACCGGCGGTGTGTCGATCTTTGCCCTGCAGTTCGCCAAGCTGGCCGGCGCGACGGTGATCGCCACCTCGTCCAGCGATGCCAAGCTGGAGCGCCTGAAGGCTCTGGGGGCCGACCACCTGATCAACTACAAGAGCACCCCGGCCTGGGGTGAAAAAGTGCGCGAGCTGACCGGCAACCGCGGCGTCGACCATGTGATCGAAGTCGGTGGCCCGGCGACACTGGAACAATCGATGATCGCCGCGCGCATTGGCGGGCATGTGTCACTGATCGGCATTCTCACCGGCGTGGCCGGGCAGTTGCCGCTGGTGCAGGCGCTGGTGCGGCAGATTCGCCTGCAAGGGGTGCTGGTGGGCAGCCGCGCCCAGCAGCAGGCGATGGTGCGGGCGATCGATGGCAATGGCCTGCGGCCAGTGGTGGACAAGCATTTCGAGCTGGAGCAGATCGTCGAGGCGTTCCGCTATCAGGAGAGCAACCGGCATTTCGGCAAGATCTGCCTGACCTGGTAAAGGCCAGGGCCTTCTTCAAACCATGCGCAGCCCGCTGTGGGAGCGGGCGCGCCCGCGAAGGCCGCCCCAGGCAACACACATCCATATGAAAAACAAAAGCGCCAGACGAACCGCTGTCGCAATCGGACATGCCATTCACGACATCTGGCGTCATCGGAAATGCCCTGTCGTGATCGAACAGTTCCGGGGCGTTCTCGTGTAATTTCCCACAGCCTTGCGGGGCTTAAATGAACCCCGACCCGCACTGACACCTGCTCTGTGACGCGTGCCAAATATCAACAACAGCGCGCGAGCAATGTGTCGACTTATTGATTTCAAAGGAGATATTTTCGCCTACACCTGCCCGTCCATCCTTGTGTCAGCAAAAAGAGAACAACATCAATGAACACCGTGGGATCTGATGGCAACCTTGCACAAGGTTTCAAGCCACGTCATGTAACGATGCTGTCCATCGCCGGCATCATCGGCGCCGGACTTTTCGTCGGCTCGGGCCATGCCATCGCGGCGGCCGGGCCAGCTACCATAATTTCCTATTTCGTGGCCGGGACCCTGGTGGTACTGGTCATGCGCATGCTCGGCGAAATGGCCGTGGCGCACCCCGACACCGGTTCGTTTTCCACCTACGCCGACCAGGCCATCGGCCGCTGGGCCGGCTACACCATCGGCTGGCTGTACTGGTGGTTCTGGGTGCTGGTAATCCCGATCGAAGCGCTGGCCGCCGGGCATGTGCTGAATGCCTGGTTCCCGCAGGTGGACAGCTGGATCTTCGCCCTGGCCTCGGTGCTGTTGCTGGCCGGTACCAACCTGTTCAGCGTGGCCAAGTACGGCGAGTTCGAGTTCTGGTTCGCGATCCTCAAGGTCACCGCCATTCTCGGCTTCATCGGCCTGGGCTTTGCGGCCTTGATGGGCTGGCTGCCCAACCGCGAAGTCAGCGGCCTGAGCAGCCTGGTGGCCGAGCACGGCGGCTTCGCGCCGAAGGGCTGGTCGGCCGTGGTCGGCGCGTTCATCACCGTGATGTTCAGCTTCATCGGTACCGAGGCGGTGACCATCGCCGCGTCCGAGTCCAGCGACCCGTCGCGCAACATCGCCAAGGCCACCCGCTCGGTGATCTGGCGCATCAGCACCTTCTACATCCTGTCGATCTTCGTGATCATTTCGGTGGTGCCGTGGAACGACCCGCAACTGGCGGTGGTGGGTTCGTACCAGCGTGCGCTGGAGATCATGAACATCCCCAACGCGGCCTTCATGGTCGACCTGGTGGTGCTGGTGGCAGTGACCAGCTGCATGAACTCGTCGATCTACATCGCCTCGCGGATGATGTACTCGCTGGCCAAGCGCGGTGACGCCCCGGCCATGCTGAACAAGACCTCCAAGGTCGGCGTACCGCGCGCTGCGGTATTCGGCAGCACCCTGATCGGCGCCGCCATTGCGGTGCTCAACTACTTCGCACCGAAGGGTGTGTTCGAGTTCCTGCTGGCCAGCTCTGGCGCCATCGCCTTGCTGGTGTACATGGTCATCGCCATCTCGCAGCTGCGCATGCGCCGCCGCCTGGAGCGGGAAAACACCGAACTGAAGTTCCGCATGTGGCTGTTCCCGTACCTGACCTGGGCGGTAATCCTGTTCATTGCCGGCGCGCTGGCGGTGATGATGTACACGCCTGAACACCGGGCGGAAGTGAGCTCCACGCTGGGCCTGGCGATCGTGATTTCGTTCCTCGGGATCGTCACCACGCGGGGCCATGCGCAACCGGTAGGGGCGCGTTCGATGGGGTGATTGGGTTCACCTGGCGGTAAAGGCAAAGGGCACCATTGGAGGGTGCCCTTTGTTTTTTCCGCTGTAGCACAACGCAGAAAGTCTCACCGGCGGTGAGACGATGTTGAAAATAAATGAGGTGTTTTCTCATTCTCGTTCGGCATGTAGGGAAGGCCGGAATACAGGCCAGTCTGCCGACCCTCCACGGAGCGAGAAAATGAGTTCTACCCCGGTTCCCCAGCGCCATCCATTGAATCGCGCTTTGCACGGCGCATTCCTGGGGCTGGTTGTCAGCAGTTACGCGCTGCCGTCGCTTGCACAGCCGCAGGCGGCTGACCACAGCAACCCGCAGCAACAATGGAGCATCCCTGCCGGCCCGTTGGCCCCGGCGCTTGACCGCTTTGCGCGCCAGGCGGGTGTCAGCCTTTCTTTCGATGCGCAAAGCGTAGCCAACCGCACCACCCAAGGTGTCAGCGGTGCGATGGAAACCCCGGCGGCGCTGGCGGTATTGCTGCAGGGGACCGAGCTGGCGCCCGAGCAGCAAGGCCCCAATGCCTACCGGGTGGTCCCGCAAGCCAAGCCAGCCGGCCCGCTCGAGCTCGGCGCAACCGAGGACTACCGGCTGGCGCCGGTCATCATCAACGCCAAGGTCAAGGCCAGCGCCGACGACGACCTGAACTCGGTGGTTGCCCAGGAGTTGTGGGTGGGCGGCAAGGTGGCGACCAGCATCCGTAACACGCCGGCATCGGTGTCGGTGGTCACCCGCAAGGAAATGGAGCAGCGCAGCGTCAGCACCACGGAAGAGGCGCTGCAGTACACCCCGGGGGTGATCAGCGACTTTTATGGCTCCGACGACCGCAACGACTACTTCCAGATCCGCGGCTTTCAGGCCACCACTTACCGTGACGGCTTGACCCTGAGTTCGATGCGCGGCGTACGCGAAGACCCGTTCGCCTACGAACGCATCGAGATTCTGCGTGGCGCCAACTCCACCCTGTTCGGCCCGGCAGACCCGGGCGGCTCGGTGAACTTCGTGACCAAGCAGCCGCGCTTCGAGAAGTTTGGGCAAGGCTACGTGACCTATGGCTCCTACGACCACGCCGAGACCGGCATCGATGTGGGCGACGCGCTGAATGATGAACAGACCCTGGCCGGCCGTTTCACGGCCAAGATGCAGAACAGCGACCGCGAATACGATCACTCGCAGGACGACAACCGCTTCGTGATGGGCGGCCTCACCTGGGCGCCTAGCGACTACACCTCGGCGACCATGATCCTGGACTACCTGAAGACCGATAGCTCGCCGAACAGCGGTGGCTACCCGCTGGACAAGGAATACGACCGCAGCGATTTCTTTGGCGAGCCCAGCTACAACTTCCACCACGTCGAGCGCACCAGCCTCAGCGGCAACATCACCCACGATTTCGACAATGGCTTCGTGCTGCGCAGCAACTTGCGCTACAGCGAGTTGAGCGATGACTTTGGCTATGCCTACCTGAGCGACAACCCCTCGCGGGTCGGCACCGTCATCCCCCGTTACGTGTTTGGTACCGACAGCGACGCCGACCAGCTCAACGGCAACCTGATGCTGCAGTACGACGCGCAGTTCGAGCACATCGACAGCAGCACCTTGGTGGGTGTGGAATACCTCGATTCCACCACCACGCAAAGCTCGATCTACGGCCTGGCGCCTTCCATCGACATCGCCAACCCGGTATTCACCGGGGTGCCGGGCGTGCTCACGCCCTACACGCGCAAGAAGAACGACGCCACCACCCAGGCGGTTTTCCTCCAGCAGAACCTGTCGTTCTACGACCGCGTGATCGCCACCGCCGGCGTGCGCAATGACTCGATGGACCTGTCGAGCAAGGAGTACGTCGGCGGTGTTCAGGAAGAAAAGGACAACTTCTCGGAAACCTCCTACCGCGCGGCGCTGACCTATATCGTCAACGATGAGGTGTCCACCTACGTGAGCATGGTCGAGTCCGTCTCGCCGCCACAGGTTGGCGTCACACCGCAGACCGGCAAGCAGTACGAAGTGGGCGTGAAGTATGCGCCGCTGGGGATGGACGCGCTGTTCTCGGCGGCGGTGTATGACCTGACCCAGGAAAACGTCACCATCGCCGTGGTGCTGCCCAGCGGCATCATCGAGCAGCAGACGGTGGGCGAGTCGCGCGTGCGCGGCCTGGACCTGGAAGCCAAGGCACAGGTGACGCAGGACATCAGCGTGATCGCGGCTTATTCGTACATGGAATCGGAAGTGCTGCGCGGGGCGTTGTATGATGGCTCTTCGCTCAAGGGCAAGGAGTTCACCACGGCACCGAAGCACTCGGGTTCGTTGTGGGGTTACTACAGCATTCCCGGTACTGACGTGAGCGTTGGCTTGGGCGCGCGGTATGTCGGGGCGTATTACATGGATGCGGCCAACACCAAGAAAAGCGATGGCACTACGTTGTTCGATGCGGCGCTGAATTACCAGATTGCCAAGGGGACTGACCTGGCGCTCAACGTCAGCAACCTGTTTGACGAGCAGCATGTGGTGGGCTCGGGAACCGCGAACTACTACAACCCAGGGCGAGAGGTGACGGCCAAGTTGAGTTACAGCTGGTAAGGCTGAGGGCCCGCCCACACAGAACCCGCTCCCACAGGTACCGCGCTGGCTTCGGGCTCACACCGTCCCTGTGGGAGCGGCCATGGCCGCGAACACCGGCGCAGCCGGTGCCATGCACCGCGCTGCATTCTTCGCGGGCTTGCCCGCTCCCACAGGGTACTGCACTGGTTCCGGGTTCCGCAGTATGGGCGCCCTTCGCTATACCGCTCAGCTTTTAGCGTCGTCGGCTGCCTTGCCTTTGCTTTCTGCTAAAGCGGCTTCTGCTTTCTGTTTCTCTGCAAGCTGAAACGCCTGCATGGAAGCTTTGCGGGCTGACTCCATGCGCGCGAAGGTGCGATCACCACCTCCGGACGCCATCACCAACGAAGAAGCGGTCAACGTAGCAATGACGAAAAGTACTTTCATGGATTTCATTTGCATATCCTCAAGTGAAACGATGTAACTGGCGCTGCACAGTAACTAGTCCGGCAGAATAATACTTATCCGTTGACTGGCTGATTTCAGTATTTGATTGTCAATCTTGCGATTATCTAGGCAAGACATTGCCTTGCGAATTAGGTGTGCCTATTCGCTGATGGGCTTAAGTCATGCTTACAAAAAGTTTATCTTCGCTTCGTGCCTAGGAAGTTCCTTTCCCGCTTAAGGCGCAGGCAAATTTCAGGTCTCCGATAGGAGGCGGATCAGGCCGTACCAGTAGGTGCGGCGGGGCTTCCACCCCATTCGAGGAATCGGATCTTGTGAATTTCGCCCTTGCTGTCTTCATAAACTACGGTCACCGGTACCACGCCGGTCTTGTCGGATGTATCGGTACGTTGCAATACCCGTTTCACATCGATGTTCATCCCGTAGTGATATTCAACGGCAGCAACATGCGCGCCGGGTCCTTGCAGGTTGTTATGGTCAAAGACACTGGGTGCGAGACTGGAAATCACGGCACTGACAATGGTGGCCATGCTCATAAGGCTGTACCTCTGATGAAGTTCGCTTGACAAGGACTTGATCTGACACGATGAGAAAGTGAAGTTCATTCCACCGCGACGAACGCGCTTCGCTGAGTCGCCTGTAGTGGCAAAAAACTTCCTGCAATCCACCGTGGCTGACAGCTCTCGACCATTCGTCCTTTGGTACCTGTATTTACTGGCTGGCATCCTCTTCAGCGACGGGTTGTCGGTTCTGGCGCACCTTCCGACCGGCCCGTTGTTCCGGCAAGGCAACTCTCCAGAAGCTGCACATAACGCACTAATTGACGCACACGTTGTGGGAGCGGGTTCACCCGCGAACACCGGCAGAGCCGGTGCCATGCACCGCGCTGCATTCTTCGCGGGCTTGTGCCGCTCCCACAGGATAAGCGAACCCCCTTTGTGAGCTCGGTGCTCCGCGCGACAGCGCAGCCCAAAGTCCGCTGGCTAGCGCATCATCCCCAGCTCGGCATCATCCAGCAGCGCCTTGCCCAAGGCGCACAGGTAATGTGCGGCCCAAATCAGCTTTGGCTTGTCTTCCATCAAACCGTCGATGGTCAGGTCCCGCGCATAGCCCATCAGTTCCGAAGCTTGCTCGCGGGCGTTCTGGCAGGGAATGCCGGGCTCGATGCGGAATAGCGGATGAGTCTGGTTTTCGCCTTGGTAGAAGATGGTTTTACCGACGGTGCATTGGGTGTCTTCGGTGGTCATTGATCGATCTCCCTGGTAGTGAATCAGTGCACGGCTTGCGGGTCCGCTGGCTTGTGTATGTGTGCCAGCGCTGACTCGAGAAGTTTACGAAGGGACTCAAGCTCGTGCATCGACGCCATGACCAACAATGACGCAGGCGATCGCGGCTGCATCAGCATTGCCTGCTGGGCTACGGCTTCGGCACAGAGCGCGTAGTCCGAGGCCAGCATGAT
>NZ_PUQD01000047.1 GCF_003331055.1 Pseudomonas sp. AFG_SD02_1510_Pfu_092
CCCCCCGCCCGCGGGCCAACCCCCCGGGTTGCACCCAGGGGGGCCCCGCGCCCCCCCGCCGGCCCCCCCCCCCCCCCCCCCGGGCCCCCCCCCCCCCCCGGGGGGTGGGGGGGGCCCCCGCGAAGGGCCGCAACGCGGCCCCAATTGCATCAACCGTGGTTCTTGCCCAGCAGCGCGTGATACAGCTCGCTGTCGCCAAGAATGCCCACCACCTTGTCATTCTCCTGCAGCACCAGCTTGTTGCCGGTCTGGTAACGAATCTGCAGCGCTTCACGCATGCCGATATCCGCATGCACCAGGGTCGGCTTGCGGCCCAGCCCTTCGACCGACTGCCCCGGTGCCCAGTTCTGCATTTCCAGCCCGTTCTGCCCCTGGCGCGCGCGTTTGATCGAGTTGCCTTCGCCCAGGTCCAGCCACGAATCGCCACCCGGGTCCAGGCACACCGAGCCGTTAACCCGCTTGCAGTTGTCCAGGCTACGCATCAGGCTGCGCCCGCACAGCACGTTCAGTGGGTTAGTGTGGGCGACGAAAGTACGTACATATTCGTCGGCCGGGTTCAGCACGATCTCTTCCGGCTTGCTGTACTGGATGATCCGCCCGTCTTTCATGATGGCAATGCGGCTACCCAGCTTCAGCGCCTCGTCCAGGTCGTGGCTGACGAACACGATGGTCTTGCTGAGCTTGGCCTGCAGGCCCAGCAATTCGTCTTGCAGGCCCTGGCGAATCAGTGGGTCGAGTGCCGAGAACGGTTCGTCCATCAACAGGATGTCGGCATCCATCGCCAGCGCCCGGGCCAGGCCCACACGCTGCTGCATGCCGCCAGACAGTTCGTCGGGCTTCTTGTTGCGCCACTGGGTCAGGCCCACCAGCTCAAGCTTCTCGTCGACCAGCTTGCGCCGTTCCTTTTCCGGGCGGCCCTGCATTTCCAGGCCAAAGCTGATGTTCTCGCGCACCGTCAGCCAGGGCATCAGGGCGAACTTCTGGAACACCATGGCGATGCGCTTGGTGCGCATCATCTTCAGTTCCGCCGGGGTGCAGTGGGCAATGTCGATGTGCTTGCCTTCGTGCTCGACGAACAGCTTGCCGCGGCTGACGGTGTTGAGGCCGTTGATGCAGCGCAGCAAACTCGACTTGCCCGAACCGGACAGGCCCATCAGCACGCAGATCTCGCCCTTCTGGATATCCAGGTTGGCCTTCTCGACGCCGACCACCAGGCCAGTCTGCTTGAGGATCTGCTCGCGGGTCTTGCCCTGGTCGAGCAGCGACAGCGCCTCGCGCGGCTTGTTGGAGAAGATGACGTCGACGTCTTCGAAACGAATGATGCTCATGCTTCACCCCTTGCCGGAAGGTCCGGTTGCTTGCAGATACGGTCGAGCATGATCGCCAGCAGCACGATCGCCAGGCCCGCTTCGAAGCCCAGGGAAATATCGGCGGTGTTCAGTGCGTTGACCACAGGTTTGCCCAGGCCGTCAGCGCCGACCAGGGCGGCGATCACCACCATCGACAGCGACAGCATGATGCACTGGGTAACGCCGGCGGCGATGCTGGGCATCGCGTGCGGCAGTTCGATACGGGTGAGCAGCTGGCGCCGCGAGCAGCCAAACGCCTTGCCGGCGTCCAGCAGCTCCTGCGGGACGTCGCAGATGCCCAGGTAGGTGAGGCGGATCGGCGCGGCGATGGCGAACACCACGGTCGAGATCAGCCCCGGCACCACACCCAGGCCGAACAGGGTCAGGGTGGGGATCAGGTAGACGAAGGTGGGGACCGTCTGCATCAGGTCGAGTACCGGGCGCATGCCGGTATAGAACATCGGTTTGTGCGCGGCGACGATGCCCAGCGGCACGCCGATGGCCACGCAGACCACCGTGGCGAAGGTGACCTGCGCCAGGGTTTCCATGGTTTCCTGCCAGTAACCCAGGTTGAGGATCAACAGGAACGACAGGGCGACGAATGCGGTTAGCGCCCACTTGCGCTGGATGAAATGCGCCAGGGCGGCGAACAGGGCGATGAGCACGAACGGATTGAAGAAGGTCAGGGCACTGGTGACGCCATGGATCATGAACTCCAGGCCCTGCGCGATGGCGTCGAAGTAATTCGCGCCGTTCTGGGTCAGCCACTCGACGAACGACGCGATGTACTCACCCAGGGGTATTTTCTGATCGATAAGCATGATAGCGAGCTTCCACCTGCATAGATTGAAATCAACCCGGGGCAGGCACGGTCCTGCCCCGAGGTAGCGCTATGGCGTATTGCGTTATTGCGTCAGCTTGGCCTTGGCCGCCTCCAGGCCGGGTTTGCCATCAACGGTGGTGACACCGGCCAGCCAGGCATCCAGCTTGCCAGGGTTGTCCTTGAGCCACTTCCTGGCAGCCGCATCGGGTTTCATCTTGTCGTCCAGGACATAGCCCATCATGGTGCTTTCATCCTTGAGCTCGAACGACAGGTTCTTCAACAGCTGGCCAACGTTGCTGCATTCCTGCACATAGCCCTTGCGGGTGTTGGTCAATACGGTCGCCTTGCCGAACTCGGGGCCGAAGAACTCGTCCCCGCCGGTCAGGTACTGCATCTTGAAGCGCGTGTTCATCGGGTGCGGTTCCCAGCCGAGGAACACGATGGCCTCGCCGCGTTTCTGCGCACGGTCGACCTGCGACAGCATGCCGGCCTCGCTGGACTGGACGATCTTGAAACCGGCGTCCTTCAGGCCGAAGGCGTTCTTGTCGATCATGCTCTGGATGGTGCGGTTGCCATCGTTGCCGGGCTCGATGCCGTAGATCTTGCCGTCCAGCTCCTGCTTGAACTTGGGAATGTCGGCGAAATCCTTCAGACCCTTGTCATACAGCGCCTGGGGTACGGCCAAGGTGTACTTGGCGTTCTCCAGGTTGGCGCGCACGGTTTCCACGGTGCCTGCATCGCGGTACTGCTTGATGTCGTTCTCCATGGTCGGCATCCAGTTGCCGAGAAACACGTCCAGGTCCTTGCCGGTGGCCAGCGACTTGTAGGTCACCGGTACCGAGATCATGGTGGTGTGGGTCTTGTAACCCAGTGCTTCGAGCACAACGCTGGTGGTCGCGGTAGTGACCGTGATGTCGGTCCAGCCGACATCCGAGAACCGTACCGTCTGGCATTGCTCGGGTTCGGCGGCCTGGGCCAGCAAAGGCGCGGACAGCAACGCAACCAGCAACAGCGAGGGTGAACCTTTCATGGATGGACTCCTGTGATTTTGTCTTCGGGTTCGCGTGGGTCGCCGGGCTTTCTCAGGGTCCGGTCGACCAGGCCTGCAGAGGGCAGGATGCGTGGCCGTGCTTTACGAGTCGCTTTCGATAATCCTCCAGCGCCGGGCAATCGCCTACTGGTAGGGTCGTATCCAGTACGGAACGGGTCGTATCCAGTATGGGCGATGTCGCTTATGGGTTTTTCCACCCCTTCAGCCGCATTTTTGCGTCACCAGGCCACCGGAAAGCGGCGCGGCGAGGGCAGTGCCGCAGCTAAAAACAGCACGGCGCTGCTGGACAAAAGTACGTCGGTTGCAGACGGCGAGGGGGGCGACAAAAGCCCGATGATGCGTGCATTCAAGGCGGCCCGCTGTTTCAGCCTAGCAGCTGCCCCGCCCTGCGCATGGCGCGCAGAGACAAGCCCAGCAAGAGGTGATTCGACAATGGCCATCAGCGTGTTCGACCTGTTCAAGATCGGTGTCGGGCCCTCCAGCTCCCACACCGTCGGCCCCATGCGGGCTGGCGCCCTGTTCGTCCAGGGCCTGCGGGAACGCGGCGAGCTGCAGCGTGTGAAGCGCATCGAAGTGCGCCTGTATGGCTCGCTGTCGGCCACCGGTATCGGCCACGGTACCGACAACGCCACCATCATGGGCCTGATGGGCGAATGGCCTGACGCCATCGACCCGACCCAGATCGTGCCGCGTATCGCCGACCTGCGCGAAACCAGCACGCTGCTGCTGGACAACCGCCTGCCGATCGAATTCGTCTGGGCCCGCGACATGCTGCTGCTGGACGAGAACCTGCCTTACCACCCCAATGCCATGACCCTGATCGCCGAAGATGAGCAGGGCGAGCTGCACCGCGACACCTACTACTCGGTCGGTGGCGGCTTCGTGGTCGATGCCGCACAGGCCGCCAGCGGCGTGCTGGATGCCGATCAGACGGTGCTGCCGTACGATTTCAACAGTGCCGATGAACTGCTGCGCCTGTGCAAACAAAACGACCTCAGCGTGTCGCAATTGATGATGGCCAACGAGAAGGTCTGGCGCAGCGAGCAAGAGATCCACGCTGGCCTGCACAAGCTCTGGGAAGCCATGCAGGAATGCGTCAACAATGGCCTGAAATACGAAGGCACGCTGCCCGGCGGGCTGAACGTGCGTCGCCGTGCCGCCAAGCTGCACCGCAGCCTGCAGGAAATCGGCAAACCCAACGTGATCGGCTCGACCATGAGCGCCATGGAGTGGGTCAACCTGTTTGCCCTGGCGGTCAACGAAGAGAACGCCGCCGGCGGGCGCATGGTCACCGCGCCTACCAACGGCGCGGCGGGCATCATCCCGGCGGTGTTGCACTACTACATGCGTTTCAGCGATGCGGTGAACGAGTCCAACGTGGTCGACTTCTTCCTCGCGGCGGCGGCCGTGGGCATTCTGTGCAAGAAGAACGCGTCGATTTCCGGTGCCGAAGTGGGCTGCCAGGGTGAGGTCGGCTCGGCCTGTGCCATGGCGGCTGCCGGGCTGGCCGAGGTGCTGGGCGCTACGCCGCCGCAGGTGGAAAACGCTGCCGAGATCGCCCTGGAGCACAACCTCGGCCTGACCTGCGACCCGGTCGGTGGGCTGGTGCAGGTGCCGTGCATCGAGCGCAACGCCATTGCTGCAGTCAAGGCTATCAACGCCGTGCAGATGGCCCTGCGCGGTGATGGCGAGCACTTCATCTCGCTCGACCAGGTGATCCGCACCATGCGCGATACCGGCGCCGACATGCACGACAAGTACAAAGAAACCTCGCGTGGTGGTTTGGCGGTCAGTGCGATCGAGTGCTGATTGCTGTTGACTCCGGGGCCTCTTCGCGGGTGAACCCGCTCCCACCCGTACAGCGCTGCCTGCAAGAGCAATGCGGTACCTGTGGGAGCGGGTTCACCCGCGAAGGGGCCCTTGAGGTTTGAAGCCGGTGCGATACCGCCATCAAATGCTCGCTTATGGTGCAGGCAACCCATACCGGTTGTCGGCTGTCGCTATCGGAGAGGGGGTTGTCGGTGACACTTAATAGTGTCGTTTCTGGGCAACCTGCACCAAGCGTGTCACCAAACTGCTCAGCGGTTACACGCACGGCGCCTAGAACGGGCGTTTGCGAAGATGTCCCAACGCGATCGAAGCCCCTGAATTGCCGAATAAAGGCGTCGTTTTCAGGTTTTTTCGGATAGCCGTTCAATTTCAGGCACGGCGTTTGCGTTGAGATTGCGACCAAGCCCCCGCACACGAAACGGGGGTCATAACAAGAAATCAGTGCCTGCCTGAGGCACACCCTGCATTTGTGTGAGGAGAAACCGCGATGACGTCCTACACCTCCGGGAACCCAACCCAGAACCGCACAGCACCCCAGTCCATCGGGTTTCTTCTATTGGACAATTTCACCCTGATTTCCCTGGCGTCGGCGGTCGAGCCACTGCGCATGGCCAACCAGCTGTCCGGCCGTGAGCTGTACCGCTGGCATACCCTCACCGTCGATGGCGGCCAGGTGTGGGCCAGCGACGGTTTGCAGATCACCCCCGACGCCGCCATGCACAGCGCCCCGCCGATGGACACCGTGATCGTCTGTGGCGGCGTCGGCATCCAGCGCACCGTCACCCGTGAGCATGTCACCTGGCTGCAGGCCCAGGCGCGCCAGTCGCGTCGCCTGGGGGCAGTGTGCACCGGCAGCTGGGCGCTGGCCTGCGCCGGCCTGCTCGACGGCTTCGATTGCAGCGTCCACTGGGAGTGCCTGGCGGCGATGCAGGAAGCCTATCCGCGCGTGAACATGAGCACCCGCCTGTTCACCCTCGACCGCAACCGCTTCACCAGCTCTGGCGGCACCGCGCCGCTGGACATGATGCTGCACCTGATCAGCCGCGACCACGGCCGCGAACTGTCGGCGGCAATCTCGGAAATGTTCGTCTACGAGCGCATTCGCAACGAGCAGGACCACCAGCGCGTACCGCTCAAGCACATGCTCGGCACCAACCAGCCGAAACTGCAGGAAATCGTTGCGCTGATGGAGGCCAACCTCGAAGAACCGATCGACCTCGACGAACTGGCGGTCTACGTCTCGGTGTCGCGCCGCCAGCTCGAGCGCCTGTTCCAGAAGTACCTGCATTGCTCGCCGTCGCGTTACTACCTGAAGCTGCGCCTGATCCGCGCGCGGCAGCTGCTGAAGCAGACGCCGATGTCGATCATCGAAGTGGCGTCGGTGTGCGGTTTCGTGTCCACCCCGCACTTCTCCAAGTGCTACCGCGAGTACTTCGGCATTCCGCCGCGTGACGAGCGCGTAGGCTCCAACACGGCGCAGCAGGTGGCGATGATGCCGATCCCGCAGGCCTTGACCCTGTCGCCGCACAGCGGCCCGATGGCGGCCCTGAGCCAGGCGCGCAACGAGTCGACCTTTGCCAGTGTAAGGCTCTGAAACGGCGCTGGCCCCTTCGCGGGCTTGCCCGCTCCCACAGGTACTGCACTGCTTTCGAGTTCAGTGCAGTACCTGTGGGAGCGGGTTCACCCGCGAAGAGGCCAGTTCAGGAAAACGAATCAGGCGCGCTTGTTGAACTGCGCCAGCGCCGGCAGCAGCTGCTTGTCGATAGCCTGGCGCACCGCCGGCAGAATCGTCGCGCTACCGGTGTACATCTGCTCCACCATCCCCTTCAGCGCCCGTGCATTGGGCTCGGTCAGCCCGCGCACCACCGCTTCGCAGGCCTGCTCGGCAGTGGCCCCGGCCGGAATCTCGAACCCGCGCGCGCGCAGGTGGCCTGCCAGATCGTCCTGGTCAATCAAATCCGCATGCATCATGGCTGTTGTCCCTTTTATCGCTAAGAGAGTGCTGCTGTGATTTACGACCGATTCTGTGACGCCGGCGACATGCCCGCAACAACAGAATGGCGCCGTGGCTGCTTTGGCTAAGAACAGGTCGTTCCCGGCTAAATCGACCTGCCGGGAAGTGCGCACACTCAAGCCATCTACCCGCAACGGAGGGTTTGGTCACCCTCATTCGTGCACAGTGGATGTTGCTCGCTCTTGGCCCCGGATGCTCACGGCTTTCCGGGGTTATTTTTTTTCTAGCACTTTGCTGCAGGCAGGGATATCACCCGGCCCAAATACTCGGCTGGCGGTAGGCCCTGTTGTTCATCTACCAATCCCTGCAGCAACCCGACACTGCGCTCACCGAACGGCGCTGATCTCGGCCCCGCCAGGTCCACATGCAGCAGCATCTGTTCGCTGACCGCCAATACCTCGTCGAACCCCGCCCGGTGCAAGCTGTGATACACATGCAGGCGCTTGCGATCGAAGCCGATGATCTGCGTCTGCACCCACACCTCGGTGCCCAGCTTCACTTCGTGCAGGTAGTTGATGTGCGCTTCCAGGGTGAACAGTGAATTACCGCTCTGGCCACGGCTGTCGGCGTCCAGGCCGATGCGCTCCATCAGCGCATCGGTGGCGTAGCTGAAAATCAACAGGTAGAAGGCATCGCGCAGATGCCCGTTATAGTCGACCCAGTCCTCCTGGACCGGGGTGCGGTAGGTGATCAGTGCGGGCATCGCGGTCTCCTCAGTCGGCGAAAGCCATACCGTGTTTGGCCTTGCTGGTCTTCACCGCTTCCAGCACGGCCAGCAGGGTGTCATCACGATAGCGTTCCAGCGCGGCGATGCTGCGCTCGCCCAGTTGTTCCGAGGTGCCTTCGACCACATCGTCGATCAGCTGCTCGGTCAGTTCCGGCGCCGGCAGGTAGGTCCATGGCAGCTTCAGGGCCGGCCCGAACTGCGCCATGAAGTGGCGCATGCCGGCGTCGCCCCCGGCCAGGGTGTAGGTGAGGAAGGTGCCCATGAACGACCAGCGCAGGCCGGCGCCGAAACGGATCGCATCGTCGATCTCGCCGGTGCTGGCGACGCCGTCGTTGACCAAGTGCAGGGCCTCGCGCCACAGCGCTTCGAGCAGGCGGTCGGCGATGAACCCGGGCACTTCCTTGCGCACGTGCAGCGGGCGCATGCCCAGGGCGGTATAGATGCTTCTGGCCGCTTCGATGGCCTCGGGCGCGGTGCGCTTGCCGCCGACGATTTCCACCAGCGGCAGCAGGTACACCGGGTTGAACGGGTGGCCGACCACGCAGCGCTCGGGGTGGGTGGCCGACTCATAGAACTCGCTGGGCAGCAGGCCTGAGGTGCTGGAGCCGATGATCGCGTCGGGTTTGGCCGCAGCGCTGATTTTCGCGTGCAGGTCGAGTTTCAGGTCGAGGCGTTCTGGCGCGCTTTCCTGGATGAAGTCCGCGTCGCGAACACATTCCTCGATGGTGGCGACGAACTTCAGCCGGTCTTGTGCTGCACCTGGGGCCAAACCTTGCTTTTCCAGTGCCGGCCAGGCGTTGGCGATGCGTTTGCGCAGGGCCTGCTCGGCACCTGGCGCCGGGTCCCAGGCGACCACGTCCAGGCCATGGGCCAGGGCGCGGGCGACCCAGCCGCTGCCGATCACGCCGCTACCCAGGGCGGCGAAGGTCTTGATTTCGGTGATGAAGGGCATATCGATTCCTCAGGCTAAATTGAAATCGTCGGATGAGGGCCAATCCCTGTGGGAGCGGGCGAGCCCGCGAACACCGGCATAGCCGGTGCCATCCACCGTGTCGCTTGCTTCGCGGGCGCGCCCGCTCCCACAGGGTTCACTGCGGCAATTGAGATTGTTGAATGGCTCAGCGGCGCTTGAGGTTCATTTTTTCCCGGCCTTCTGCCGGGCTGAGCACGCGGCCACCCATGCGGGTGATGATTTCGGCGGCGCGTTCCACAAGTTGGCCGTTGCTGGCCAGCACGCCACGGTCCAGGTACAGGTTGTCTTCCAGGCCCACCCGCACGTTGCCGCCCAACAGCACCGCCTGCGCGGCCATCGGCATCTGCATGCGGCCGATACCAAAACCGGCCCAGGTGACGTCGGCCGGCAGGTTGTCGACCATCGCCTTCATGGTGGTGGTGTCGGCCGGCGCGCCCCACGGGATGCCCAGGCACAGCTGGAACAGCGGGTCGTGCAACAGGCCTTCCTTGATCATCTGCTTGGCGAACCACAGGTGGCCGGTGTCGAAGATTTCCAGTTCGGCCTTCACCCCCAGTTCGGTGATGCGCCTGGCACCGGCGCGCAGTTGCGCCGGGGTGGAAACGTAGATCGAATTGCCGTCGCCGAAGTTGAGGGTGCCGCAGTCGAGCGTGCAGATCTCCGGCAACAGCGCTTCGACATGCGCCAGGCGCTCCAGCGGGCCGATCAGGTCGGTGCCCGGGCCGAATTCCAGCGGGGTCTCGCCCGGGCCGATTTCCAGGTCGCCACCCATGCCGGCGGTGAGGTTTACGATGATGTCCACATCGGCTTCGCGGATGCGTTCCATGACTTCGCGGTACAGCGCCACATCGCGGCTGAAACGGCCGGTTTGCGGGTCGCGGACATGGCAATGGACCACGGTGGCGCCAGCTTTGGCGGCCTCTACGGCGGCCTCGGCGATCTGCTTGGGGGTGACGGGAACGAGGTGGCTTTTCGAGGCGGTGTCGCCGGCGCCGGTGAGGGCGCAGGTGATGATGACGTCGTGGTTCATGGCGGGTTCCTTGTTATAGCTGTGTTGGTTTTTCGCGGGCACGCCCGCTCCCACAGGATCTATGTGACCCTGAGTGTGTCGCTGTACCTGTGGGCGCGGGCAAGCCCGCGAAGGGGCCTTGTCAGTTGGCGCTGAGCTTGAGGTTGTCCGCCGCCGGCTTGCCATCGAAGGTGGTCACACCTTGCAGCCAGCGGGCCTTGTCCTCGGGGTGGTCGTTGAGCCACTGGCGGGCCGACTCCAGCGGGTCCTTGTGGTCGAGCAGCGGCTGCATCATGCGGCTCTCGTCCTCGGCGCTGAAGTTCAGGTTGGCCAGCAGGCGGTGGGCGTTGGGGCAGCGTTCGGCATAGTCCGGTGCGGTCACCGTCCACACCGTCGCGCGGCCTTCGTCAGGGCCCAACGCGTCCTGGCTGTCGCCCAGGTAGACCATGTCGATGTTCACGTTCATCGGGTGCGGCGCCCAGCCGAAGAACACCACGGCCTCGTTACGCCGCACCGCGCGGTCGACGGCGGCGAGCATGCCGGCCTCGCTGGACTCGACCAGCTGGAACTTGCCCAGGCCGAACTGGTTCTTGGCGATCATCGCCTTGATCTGGGTGTTGGCGCCGGAGCCTGGTTCGATGCCGTAGATTTTGCCGCCCAGCTCCTTCTCGAACTTGTGGATATCGGCGAACGTCTTCAAGCCCTTGTCGGCCAGGTATTTCGGCACTGCCAGGGTGGCGCGGGGGTCTTCCAGGCTGGGCTTGTCGAGCACCTTGACCTGTTTGGCGTCGACGAACGGGGTGATGGTCTGGGTCATGATCGGGTTCCAGTAACCGAGGAACATGTCCAGGCGTTTGTCGCGAATACCGGCGAAGATGATTTGCTGCGAAGCGCTGGTCTGCTTGGTCTGGTAGCCCAGCCCGTCGAGCAGGACCTGGGCCATGGCGCTGGTGGCGATGACGTCGGTCCAGTTGACCACGCCCAGACGGACGTTCTTGCAGGCCGCGGGCTCGGCGGCGAATAGCGGGGATGTGGCGATGCTGCTCAGGGCAAGGGTCAACAAGCTGCGGCGGATCAAGCTGTGCATGGTGGCTCTCCATCGGCAGTGCATATTGTTATGGGGTTTCGACCTCTCTGGGCCGTATGAAGAAGCTACGCTGCTGTCAGGGTGGAAAATCGCACCCTGGCGACTAACAATTGCACGGAGGCGACCACCTGTGCCGTGGAGCATGCAATGCCGCAAATCATTCATTTCCTGTTGTTGCCCGGCTTCTCGGCCATGGGCTTCATCAGTGCCCTGGAGCCACTGCGGGTGGCCAACCGCTTCAAAGGCCCGTCGTATCGCTGGCAGGTACTGAGCCTGGACGGTGGCGCGGTGCAGGCCAGCAACGGCATGTCGGTGAACGCCGATGCGGCGTTGGGCGCTGGCGAGCCCGCCGGCATCCTGCTGATCGTGGCCGGGTTCGACCCTCTGGCCTGTTATGGGCCGGCCTTGCAGCAGGCGCTACGCCGCCTGGACCATGAACGGGTGATACTGGGTGGGATCGACACCGGCGCGATGGTGCTGGCCGAGGCTGGCCTGCTCGACGGCCACCGCGCCACCGTGCATTGGGAGGCGCTGGAGGCATTCAAGGAGAACTACCCGAACCTGCAGGCGACCCAGGAGCTGTTCGAGATCGACCGGCGACGTATTACCTGTGCTGGCGGCACCGCGTCGATCGACCTGATGCTCGACCTGATTGCGCAATCACATGGCAGCGAGCTGGCGGTGCAGGTGTCGGAACAGTTCGTGCTCGGGCGCATCCGGCCACGCCAGGATCACCAGCGCATGCAGATTGCCGCGCGCTATGGCATCAGCAACCGCAAGCTGGTGCAGGTGATCGGCGAAATGGAAAAGCATACCGAGCCTCCGCTGAGTACATTGGAGCTGGCAGCCAGAGCCATGATCACCAGGCGTCAACTGGAGCGTCTGTTTCGTTTATACCTGAGTGACACGCCAAGTGGCTTTTATCTCGCCCTACGCCTGGACAAGGCACGTCAGTTGCTGTGCCAGACCCAGATGAGCATCACGCAGGTCAGTGTGGCGTGCGGTTTCGAGCTGCCGTCGTACTTCACCCGCCGTTACAAGCGACGTTTTGGCCGCTGTCCGCGCGAAGAACGTCAGGCACTCAAGCCACAGGCGCCAGATCAGAACTGATCAAGGTCGGAAAGCGCCTGTAGTCGGCTTTCGACCTCGGACCGCCGCGCCTCGAATGCCTGGGTGTCGAGTTTTACGCCCAGGTGATTCAGTTGCAGGACCAGGCGCGTGCGAGGGGCATCCGGATCGGTCGCGCAGCACAGGTGAAACATGATCGCTGCGGGCCTTCCGTCATCATCCACATCGAAGGCGAGGCCCATGTGCGAGCTGGCCGAGGTGCTGCGTAGCAGCGCGAGGTCGGGTTGTTTCAAGCCTTGGAGTATGTCGTTGGCAACCCGTTTGAACCCGAGTTTTGGCTCCTGAGGTGACGGAATCCAGCCAGCGAAGACGTCTTCGAACACGGTGTCCGTGGGTACGCAGGTTATGTTTTTCGTCGTCCGTTCAGCCAGTCTGGCCCCACAATCTTCCAAGGTCCGCAGAAAACGACTGAACCAGCGCTGGCCGTCCTGTTGGCGATCGTGAACCTCGTTGGCCTCCAGTTGCGCCAGGCGCAGGCAGGCATGAAGGTCTTCCCAGTGTCGAGTGGCAGGTTTGGTGGGCATGCTTCGGACCCTCGCTGGATACGTAGAAAGGGGAGCCTGGCGCCGCAGGGCGGCGCCAGGTCCATATCAAATGTCCAGCCCCAGAATGTCGAACGCCTGGCTGGCCAGCTTCAGCCTGACGGCTTCGCGCATGGCTTGGAAGTGGCGAACGCTGAACGAGCCTTGTTGCGAGGCCCGATAGACGCGCGTGTTCGACTTGTCGATGATGCGGCCGGCGGAACCTGCCGCCTTCTCGGCTTTGTCATAGCTCAGCTGAACGCTGGTCATGTGCATGATCGGCAGCCCTTGCGGCGACATCTCACAGGCGGAGATCTGGACAGTGCTGGATTTACCCGAAACGCTCACGCTGCTTTCTTCGAGCAGTTGCTGCGCCTTTGGCGTTTTCACGATCACTTCGAAAGAGCGTTTCACGCAGCGGCTCAGCCGATGGCTTTGGCCGATCTGGACGGTGACAATCTCTGGCGCCAGGGTTGCCAGGGTGTGGGTGTCCTTGTCGAGGGCTTCCTCTACGTGGGCGGCGCCGGTCAGCGTCCAGCCGAACTTGCCCAGGCCGTCGTTGTAGTAGTTGTACCACTCGCGCTGCTGGGTTTCCTTGTCGAACTTCTTGTTCGCCGACAGGTTCATCAGACGCATGCCATCCAGTACGTCTTCCGCAACGCTGGCGGGCACATCCGGGGCAAAGATGCAGACGGTATTGGCGACCATGACGGCGCGCTCTTCGCCTTCTTTCTTGAGGGCAGCGATGGCGCTGTCCATGTCGGTTTTGCTGATGTTGGAGGTCATGTCTTGGATTCCGATCTAGTACATTCCAGCGCCTCGGGTGAGGCGCCTGGGATGCACTTTGGTCCGGATCGCCCAGGTAGATAAGCTGAAAGCTCTTCCTGCTCAGCGAGTATTTCTACTGCTGGCCAATGGACTGCAGATACTCCGAACGGTCATCACTGCGCTGCGCCACGCAGGTCTCCCAGGCCGCCTGGAACGCCTTGCTGCCGGGCTTCTCGGCATAGGTCTCGACCTTGCAGTCGGCATCGCGCAGTTGCGTCCACAGCTTCTCGGCCGCCTCCATGCGCCCGACCAGGGCGCTGGCCTGGTCGGTTTCGTCGGCATACTCGTCGCGAATGCGCTGAATCAGGTCGTCATACGCCGCTTTCAGCTCGCGTTCGGCCGTCTGCTTGTTGAACGCCGCGCAGGCGTAGGTCTGCTGGTCGCTCTCGACGTTGTCGCACGGGGTGCTTTCTTCCTCGCCGGCCTGGGCGCCCGATACGACAGCCAGCAGAACCAGCCATGCCATTGATTTCATCCGTTTTCTCCTCAACAGGCTGACGAATCGCAGGATTCTCGCTCAGACGAAGGCGCGGCGGTAGCTACCTGAGCAAATGTTCATAAAGCCGCCAGAAACGTCGTTATCGAGACTGGCTCTCATCGCCACAGGCCGCGCCGGAAGGCCTGTTGTCGCGCATTGACGCTTTCGGCAAACCCCCTGTCGTTTTTGCATCGGGGCGCCTTTGGGCACAGGCATATGCTGGCCCCAAAGCGCAGACACAAGGTTTGGCGCACACCATTCAATAAAAGGGGACAGCCTGATGAGCCCAGCCGAACTTCACGCCGACAGCATCGTCATCGACGGCCTGATCATTGCCAAATGGAACCGCGAGCTGTTCGAGGACATGCGCAAAGGCGGGTTGACTGCGGCCAACTGCACGGTATCGGTCTGGGAAGGCTTCAAGGCAACCGTCGACAATATCGCCGCCAGCCAGAAGCTGATTCGCGACAACGGCGACCTGGTGATGCCGGTGCGCACCACCGCTGACATCCGCAAGGCCAAGGAACTGGGCAAGACCGGCATCCTCTTCGGCTTCCAGAACGCCCACGCCTTTGAAGACCAGATCGCCTACGTCGACGTGTTCAAGCAGCTGGGCGTGGGCATCGTGCAGATGTGCTACAACACCCAGAACCTGGTCGGTACCGGCTGCTACGAGCGTGATGGCGGGCTGTCGGGCTTCGGTCGCGAGATCGTCGCCGAAATGAACCGCGTCGGCATCATGTGCGACCTGTCGCACGTCGGCTCCAAGACTTCCGAAGAAGTCATCCTCGAGTCGAAGAAGCCGGTCTGCTACTCGCACTGCCTGCCGTCGGGCCTCAAGGAGCACCCGCGCAACAAGTCGGACGAAGAGCTGAAGTTCATCGCCGACCACGGCGGCTTCGTCGGCGTGACCATGTTCGCGCCGTTCCTGGCCAAGGGCATCGACTCGACCATCGACGACTACGCTGAAGCCATCGAGTACACCATGAACATCGTCGGTGAAGACGCCATCGGTATCGGTACCGACTTCACCCAGGGCCACGGCCAGGACTTCTTCGAGTACCTGACCCATGACAAGGGTTACGCCCGTCGCCTGACCAATTTCGGCAAGATCATCAACCCGCTGGGCATCCGCACCGTGGGCGAATTCCCCAACCTCACCGAAACCTTGCTCAAGCGCGGCCACTCCGAGCGCGTGGTGCGCAAGATCATGGGCGAGAACTGGGTCAACGTCCTCAAGGACGTGTGGGGCGAGTAAGCCGCTCTCCAAGCCTGAAAGCCCCTGCCAGCAACGCCGGGGCATCCCAAACAAAAAATTTATGGAGTTGAGTTTCCATGGCCAAGATCGCCCCGCAATTGCCAATCGAAGTCGACAGCGAGACCGGTGTCTGGACCAGCGACGCCCTGCCGATGCTGTATGTGCCGCGCCATTTCTTCGTCAACAACCACATGGGTATCGAGGAAGTTCTCGGCGCCGACAAGTATGCCGAGATCCTCTACAAGGCCGGCTACAAGTCCGCCTGGCACTGGTGTGAAAAAGAAGCCGAGTGCCATGGCCTGGAAGGCGTGGCGGTGTTCGAGCACTACATGAAGCGCCTGAGCCAGCGTGGCTGGGGCCTGTTCGAAATCCAGGACATCGACCTGGACAAGGGCACCTGCAGCGTCAAGCTCAAGCACTCCGCGTTCGTGTACGTCTATGGCAAGTGCGGCCGCAAGGTCGACTACATGTTCACCGGCTGGTTCGCCGGCGCCATGGACCAGATTCTCGCTGCCCGCGGCAGCTCGATCCGCACCGTGGCCGAACAGGTCTATGGCGGGTCGGAAGAAGGCCACGAAGATGGCCTGTTCGTCACAAAGCCGTTGTAAGCCGGAGATAGCGTCATGGCATTCGAAGCAATGTTCCAGCCGATCCAGATCGGCAAACTGACCATCCGCAACCGTGTGCTCAGCACCGCGCACGCCGAGGTCTACGCCACTGACGGCGGCATGACGACCGACCGCTACGTGAAGTACTACGAAGAAAAGGCCAAGGGCGGTATCGGCCTGGCGATCTGCGGTGGTTCGTCGGTGGTGGCCATCGACAGCCCGCAGGAGTGGTGGGCGTCGGTCAACCTGTCGACCGACCGCATCATCCCGCACTTCCAGAACCTGGCCGACGCCATGCACAAGCATGGCGCCAAGATCATGATCCAGATTACCCACATGGGCCGTCGCTCGCGCTGGGACGGCTTCAACTGGCCGACCCTGATGTCGCCGTCGGGCATTCGTGAACCCGTGCACCGCGCCACCTGCAAGACCATCGAGGTGGAAGAGATCTGGCGCGTGATCGGTAACTACGCGCAAGCGGCCCGCCGTGCCAAGGAAGGTGGCCTGGATGGCGTTGAACTGTCGGCCGTGCACCAGCACATGATCGACCAGTTCTGGAGCCCGCGGGTCAACAAGCGTACCGACGAATGGGGCGGCAGCTTCGAAGGCCGCATGAAGTTCGGCCTGGAAGTGCTGAAGGCCGTGCGCGCCGAGGTCGGTGACGATTTCTGCGTGGGCATGCGCATTTGCGGTGACGAGTTCCACCCGGACGGCCTCAGCCATGAGGACATGAAGCAGATCGCCGCGTACTACGACGCCACCGGCATGCTCGACTTCATCGGTGTGGTCGGTTCGGGTTGCGACACCCACAACACCCTGGCCAACGTCATCCCCAACATGAGCTACCCGCCGGAGCCGTTCCTGCACCTGGCGGCCGGCATCAAGGAAGTGGTCAAGGTCCCGGTGCTGCACGCGCAGAACATCAAGGACCCGAACCAGGCCACGCGTATCCTCGAAGGCGGTTACGTGGACATGGTCGGCATGACCCGTGCGCACATGGCCGACCCGCACCTGATCGCCAAGATCAAGATGGGCCAGATCGACCAGATCAAGCAGTGCGTCGGTGCCAACTACTGCATCGACCGCCAGTATCAGGGTCTGGATGTGCTGTGCATCCAGAACGCCGCCACTTCCCGTGAATACATGGGCGTGCCGCACATCATCGAGAAAACCACCGGCGCCAAGCGCAAGGTGGTGGTAGTGGGTGCCGGCCCGGCCGGCATGGAAGCGGCCCGCGTGGCTGCCGAACGCGGCCACGACGTGACCCTGTTCGAGAAGAAAGACCAGATCGGCGGGCAGATCACCATCGCCGCCAAGGCGCCGCAGCGTGACCAGATTGCCGGTATCACCCGCTGGTACCAGCTGGAGCTGGCGCGCCTGAAGGTCGACCTGCGCCTGGGTACCGCTGCTGATGTGGCGACCATCCAGGACCTGCGCCCGGACATCATCGTGCTGGCGGTGGGGGGGCATTCCTTCCTCGAGCAGAACGAGCACTGGGGCGCCGCCGAAGGGCTGGTGGTCAGCAGCTGGGACGTGCTCGACGGCAAGGTTGCACCGGGCAAGAACGTGCTGGTGTACGACACCATCTGCGAGTTCACCGGTATGTCGGTGGCGGACTTCATCGCTGACAAGGGCAGCCAGGTCGAGATCGTCACCGACGACATCAAGCCGGGCGTGGCCATGGGCGGTACCACCTTCCCGACCTACTACCGCAGCATGTACCCGAAAGAAGTGATCATGACCGGCGACATGATGCTGGAAAAGGTCTACCGCGAAGGCGACAAGCTGGTAGCGGTGCTGGAAAACGAATACACCGGCGCCAAGGAAGAGCGCGTGGTCGACCAAGTGGTGGTGGAGAACGGCGTGCGTCCTGACGAGCAGCTGTACTACGCGCTGAAGGACGGCTCGCGCAACAAGGGCCAGATCGATGTGGAGGCGCTGTTCGCCATCAAGCCACAGCCGATCCTCAGCCAGCCGGGCGAAGGCTACCTGCTGTACCGCATCGGTGACTGCGTGGCCCAGCGCAACGTGCATGCGGCGATCTACGACGCCTTGCGCCTGTGCAAGGACTTCTGATCGCACTGGCATGAACACCGCCCCCCGAGGGCGGGATTGGCCCCCTGTGGGAGCGGGTTTACCCGCGAATGCGTCAGCACTGACAACATCGTTGCCTGATCGGACGCATTCGCGGGTGAACCCGCTCCCACAGGGTCCGCGCCGCCCTTGAGAGTGGTGCAAGAATCCAGCTGTTGTGGGAGCCTCCCATGTTGAACACCCTTCTACCCATCCTGCTGTTCGCTGCCCTTGGCCTGGCAGTGCTCGGCGCCCTGCGCCGGGTGCGCATGTGGCGGCGTGGCCGGCCATCCAGGGTCAACCTGATCGGCGGCCTGCTGGCCATGCCGCGCCGTTACCTGGTCGACCTGCACCACGTGGTCGAGCGCGACAAGTACATGTCCAAGACCCACGTGGCTACCGCGGGCGGCTTCGTGCTGTCGGCCGCCCTGGCGATCCTGGTGCACGGCTTCGGCCTGCAGAGCAAGATCCTCGGCTATGCACTGCTGGTGGCCACGGTGATCATGTTCACCGGTGCCCTGTTTGTCTTCAAACGCCGCCTCAACCCGCCTGCGCGCCTGTCCAAGGGCCCGTGGATGCGCCTGCCGAAGAGCCTGCTGGCGTTCGCCGTGAGCTTCTTCATCGCCACCTTGCCGGTCGCCGGCATCCTCCCGGCCAACACCGGCGGCTGGGTGATGGTCGGCATTCTCGGCCTGGGCGTGCTGTGGGGCGTGTCGGAGCTGTTCTTCGGCATGACCTGGGGCGGCCCGATGAAACACGCCTTCGCCGGTGCCCTGCACCTGGCCTGGCACCGCCGCGCCGAACGCTTCGGCGGCGGCCGCTCCACCGGCCTCAAGCCGCTGGACCTGGAAGACCCGAATGCCCCGCTGGGCGTGGAAAAGCCGGTGGACTTCACCTGGAACCAGCTGCTGGGCTTCGACGCCTGCGTGCAGTGCGGTAAATGTGAAGCCATGTGCCCGGCGTTTGCCGCAGGCCAGCCGCTGAACCCGAAAAAGCTCATTCAGGACATGGTCATCGGCCTGGCCGGTGGCACCGACGCGCAGTTCGCCGGCAGCCCGTACCCGGGCAAGCCGATCGGCGAGCACGGCGGGCATCCGCACCAGCCGATCGTCAATGGCCTGGTCGACGCCGAAACGCTGTGGTCGTGCACCACCTGCCGTGCCTGCGTCGAGGAATGCCCGATGATGATCGAGCACGTCGATGCCATCGTCGACATGCGCCGCCACCTCACGCTGGAAAAGGGCGCTACCCCGAACAAGGGCGCCGAGGTGCTGGACAACCTGATCGCCACCGACAACCCTGGCGGCTTCGCCCCCGGCGGGCGCATGAACTGGGCGGCCGACCTCAACCTGCAGCTGCTCTCGGAGGTGAAATCCACCGAGGTGCTGTTCTGGGTTGGTGACGGTGCCTTCGACATGCGCAACCAGCGCACCCTGCGCTCGTTCGTCAAGGTGCTCAAGGCCTCGGGTGTGGACTTTGCCGTGCTTGGCCTGGAAGAGCGCGACAGTGGCGATGTGGCCCGTCGCCTGGGTGACGAAGCGACCTTCCAGCAACTGGCCAAACGCAATATCCAGACCCTGGCCAAATACCAGTTCCAGCGCATCGTCACCTGCGACCCGCACAGCTTCCATGTGCTGAAGAACGAGTACGGCGCGCTGGGCGGCGACTACCAGGTGCAGCACCACAGCACCTACATCGCCGAACTGATCGCGGCGAAGAAACTCAACCTGGGCCAGCACAAAGGTGGCAGTGTCACCTACCACGACCCGTGCTACCTGGGCCGTTACAACGGCGAATACGAAGCCCCGCGTGAAGTGCTCAAGGCGCTGGGTATCGAAGTGCGCGAAATGGAGCGCTCCGGCTTCCGCTCGCGCTGCTGCGGCGGTGGCGGCGGCGCGCCGATTACCGATATCCCGGGCAAGCAGCGTATCCCCGACATGCGCATGGACGACATTCGCCAGACCGAGGCCGAGCTGGTGGCCGTGGGTTGCCCACAGTGCACCGCGATGCTCGAAGGCGTGGTCGAACCGCGCCCACAGATCAAGGACCTGGCCGAGCTGGTTGCCGATGTGCTGATCGAAGCGGATGCACCGGCCACGGCAAAGCCGCAAACGGCCAAACGTGAACCTGCGGAGGTGCACTGATGAGCGACATTATCCGCCGCGACCCACGCGCCGAGTGGATCGCCCGTAACCGTCTGCACCCGCTGCACGCAGCGATGCAGACCCAGCAAACCAGCTGGATGGGGCCCAACGGCATCATCCGCAAGAACCCCCATGCGATTGCCGCAGGCTTCATTGGCCCGGCCGGGCTCAAGCGCATCGACCGCAGCGGCGCCCAGCAGGGCACCGCGGTGGGCGGGCGGCGCACGGCGGCGGCCGAGGTCAAGCTGCCGCTGCATCAGGTGCCGGCGCCGGCGTTCTACATTGCCGTGGTGCCGGACATGGTCGGCGGCCGCCTGAGCAGCCATGATCGCGACCTGCTTGGCCTGGCTCACAGCCTGGCTGGCAGCGACGGTGCGGTACTGGCGGTGGTGTTTGGCGAGCACAAGGAAAGCAACTTTTCCACAGCCGGGGTCGACCGCCTGTTGGTCATCGAGGGCGAAGCCTTCGAAGGTTATGCACCGGAGCAACTGGTACAGGGCCTGCGGGCTGTGGATAACCAGTTCAGCCCACGCCACTGGCTGCTGCCCGACAGCCGCACCGGTGGTGGCGAGCTGGGCCGGCGCCTGGGCGCGGCGCTGGGCGAGCGCCCGGCAACGCGGGTATGGCAGGTCAAGGACGGCCAGTGTATCGGCCGCGCCGGTGCCGGCCAGCAAGACCTGCAGCGCGCCGTGCCACGCCTGATCCTGGCGGCGGCGGAGTGCGCCGAGCCAGTCAGCGAAACCCGTCACGAAGCGCTGCCGGTGGAGTTGTCCACAGGCGTGGCGCGCAGCCTGTCGCGTATCGAAGACCTCGGCTCGGTGGCCGTGGACCCGGCCACCATTGCCATGGCCGAGGCCGAGTTCATCGTCTCCGGCGGTAACGGCGTCAAGGACTGGGACCTGTACCACCAGGCTACCGCCGCCCTCGGCGCCACCGAAGGCGCCTCGCGGGTGGCGGTGGACGACGGCTTCATGCCGCGCAACCGCCAGGTGGGTGCCACCGGCACCTGGGTTACCGCACGGGTCTACGTGGCTGTGGGTATCTCGGGCGCGATTCAGCACCTGCAGGGCATCGGCGCCTGCGACAAGGTGGTGGCGATCAACATGGACCCGGGCTGCGACATGATCAAACGGGCCGACCTGTCGGTGATTGGTGACAGTTCGGCGATTCTCAAGGCACTGATCGAGGCGGTGGACAACTACCGCAGCGGCGGCCAGCGCGACGCGGCATAAGGGCACGAGCATGAGTACGAAAGTGATCAGCCTGGTATCCATCGGGGCCCACCCCAGCTCCGGCCGGACCCGCCGCGCCGAGCAGGATGCGCGCGCCGTGGAGCTGGGCTTGCAGCTGGCTGGGGATAACTTGCAGGTGGTGCACGCCGGCGACCCTCGCGAAGAAGCACTGCGCGCCTACCTGGGCATGGGCCTGGACCACCTGGATGTGCTGGAGCAGCCGGCCGGTGCCGATGTGCTCGGCGTGCTGGGTGATTACCTGCGCGACGCCGGGGCACAGCTGGTGCTGACCGGCAGCCAGGCCGAGACGGGCGAAGGCTCGGGCATGCTGCCGTTTTTGCTGGCAGAGAAGCTGGGTTGGCCGCTGATTGTCGGGTTGGCCGAGGTGGAGTCGATCGAGAATGGCACCGCCCAGGTATTGCAGGCGTTGCCGCGCGGTCAGCGGCGCCGGCTGAAGGTGCGCCTGCCGTTGCTGGCGACTGTGGATAACGCTGCACCCAAGCCGCGCCAGAGTGCTTTCGGGCCGGCGCGCCGGGGTGTGCTGGCTGCGCGCAACGTGGCGATTGTCGAAGACGAACTGCTGGCCGAAGCCGAACTGCAACCGGCTCGCCCACGGCCCAAGCGCCTGAAGGTGATCAAGGCCAAGAGCGGTGCCGACCGCATGAAGGCCGCGACTGCCAAGGCCAGTGGCGGCGGTGGCAAGGTGTTGAAAGATGTTTCTCCGCAGGAAGGCGCCGAAGCGATCCTCAAGCTGCTGGTGGAAGAGGGCGTGCTGCGCTGAAGCCAGAGGGTTGAAGGTCTCTGTTGTGGGAGCGGCCTTGTGTCGCGAAAGGGCCGCGTAGCGGCCCTAGCCATTTCTGCAATGATGCAAAAACCTGGGGCTGCTGCGCAGCCCTTTCGCGACACAAGGCCGCTCCCACATTTCATACACCAAATCTGTTCGCCAAGGTGTGGATAAAGTGTTGGCGCATGGCTACAGGCCTCATGCCACGGGACTTCCATCGTTTCGATCAAAAAATGACCAGGCTTCTTTCGGCCTTCGAACGCGTGCGCCCTGGCATATTTCCTGATTTTGCCCACAATCGCTGTTAGCCGGTCTGTGGATAATCTGTTCGGTATCAGCTGCGAGCCGCGCATCCGTTGGCTTTGAGAAACTTGTTCAAAAAGTGATCAAGGTCGCCTTTATATCACTCAAACCTTGATAATCAGCAGCTTGCTACGCTTATCCACAACCCCGCTGCCAAGTGCTTGCGCGCTTGTTCACAATCTCTGTTGGTCTCTCTGTGGATAAGGTGTACGAACACCGCTACACCCTAGCGATCATGCCGGGTTGACCGGTTTGATCAAATAATGATCAGTCGTTGGCTGGTGCCAGTATTAAGCAGGGAGGGATGACGCGCGGGCGGGGAGCGAAAAAGACAACCCCCGTCACCGAACAGTTTTCAGTGACGGGGGTTCAGTGGGGGATAGAGCTTACTGCGCCTGAATTTCCTTCAGGTAAGAAGCAGGCTCCGCCCCCAGGTTGTTCAGCAGGCGCTGGCTGTACCAGTCGATGAAATTGACCACACCAAACTCGTAAGTCTTCGAGTAAGGCCCAGGCTGGTACGCAGTGGAGTTGATCCCGCGCTGGTTCTCTTCGGCCAGGCGACGGTCCTGGTCGTTGGTGGCGTCCCACACCTTGCGCATGTTTTCCGGGTTGTAATCCACGCCTTCCACAGCGTCCTTGTGCACCAGCCACTTGGTGGTGACCATGGTTTCCTGGGCGCTGATCGGCCACACGGTGAACACGATCATGTGGTCGCCCATGCAGTGGTTCCACGAGTGCGGCAGGTGCAGGATGCGCATCGAGCCCAGGTCCGGGTTCTGGATGCGGCCCATCAGCTTCTTGCAGGCCTGCTTGCCGTCCATGGTCATCGACACGGTGCCCTTGAGCAGCGGCATGCGCACGATACGGTTACGCAGGCCATGGCTCTTGTGCAGGTACGGGATCTTCTCGGCTTCCCAGGCGGCGGCGGAGGCGGCCACGTGGTCCTTGAATTCCTGGCTGGCGCGCGGGTCGTTGGTGTCGTCCCACTCCAGCAGGGTTTGCAGCAGCTCCGGGTGCGAACCGTTGCAGTGGTAGCACTCGCGGTTGTTTTCCAGCACCAGCTTCCAGTTGGCCTTTTCCATCAAGGTGGTTTGCACCGCCACCTTGGTGTTCTCCATGTCGTACGGTTCCATGTAGTGGTCCAGGGTGGCCAGGAACTCGTCGATGGCTGGCGGGTTTTCCGCCAGGCTGATGAAGATGTAGCCACCGGCGACCTTCACGTTCACCGGCTTCAGGCCATACTGGTTCATGTCGAAATCGGCGCCCATTTCGGTGCCGGCGAACAGCAGGCGGCCGTCCAGCTCGTAGGTCCACTGGTGGTACGGGCAGACCAGCTTGGCCACCTTGCCCTTGTCGCTGACGCACAGGCGCGAGCCGCGGTGGCGGCAGACGTTGTGGAAGGCGTGCACTTTACCTTCGGCGCCACGCACCACGATGATCGGGTTCTTGCCGATCTGCAGGGTGATGTAGTTGCCCTTGGCCGGGATCTCGCAGGTCATGCCGGCGATCAGCCACTCCTTGTGGAAGATCTCCTGCAGGTCGATCTGGAACAGACGCTCGTCGGTGTAGAAAGGCTGGGGCAGCGAATAGGTGCGTTCGCGGGTCTGCAGCATCTCGGCGGTGGCCTTGCGTGCAGGTTCCAGTGGATCGCCCAGGCTCAGGGTTGCGGTGACGTCCATCGTGTATTCCTCGGGGCCGTGTGCGGCCGGCAAAAGGTGGCTAATCATTGTTGTGGTGCCGCAAGGCTGCTTATCAAGAAACAGCTGGTTGTTTTGCCGTGGAGTGTGCGTCCGAAGGCGTCGTGAACCGTATCCATGGGCGACATGGCCGAATTGAATTACGACTCCGCAGCCCTTGTGGTGCGCGGCTGGTCGCGATAAGCACGCCGATGTCGCTGGCAGGAATGTACGTCGCTCTCGGCTTGCGCATTATCCAAGCCATAAAAAGGCCAATAGTCGGCTGCTGGAGATGAACATGTCCGATACCTTCCTCAATCCGGTCACTACCCAGACCTGGGCCAACGGCCGCCACATCGTGCGCTGCGTCAAGGTCATCCAGGAGACCTGGGATGTGCGCACGTTCTGCTTCATGGCCGATCAGCCGATCATGTTCTTCTTCAAGCCAGGGCAGTTCGTCACCCTGGAGCTGGAGATCGAAGGCAAGCCGGTGATGCGTTCCTACACCATTTCCAGTTCACCGTCGGTGCCGTACAGCTTCTCGATCACGGTCAAGCGTGTGCCGGGCGGCCTGGTCTCCAACTTCCTGCACGACACCATGCACGAAGGCGCCGAGCTGCCGGTGCACGGCCCGGTGGGCCTGTTCAACGCCATCGATTTCCCGGCGCAGAAGGTGCTGTACCTTTCCGGCGGTGTCGGTATCACGCCGGTGATGTCGATGGCCCGCTGGTTCTACGACACCAATGGCAATGTCGACATGGTCTTCGTGCACAGCGCCCGTTCGCCGAAGGACATCATCTACCACCGTGAGCTGGAACAGATGGCCTCGCGGATCCCCAACTTCAGCCTGCACATCATTTGCGAGAAGCATGGCCTGGGCGAGCCTTGGGCGGGTTATCGCGGCTACCTCAATCAGCGCCTGATGGAACTGATCGCGCCGGACTACATGGAGCGCACGGTGTTCTGCTGCGGCCCGACGCCCTACATGAGCGCGGTCAAACGCATGCTCGAAGCGGTCGGCTTCGACATGAAGAACTACCACGAGGAATCGTTCGGTGCGACGCCGCCGGAAGCCAAGGCCGATGCGGTCGAGCATGCGGAGCAGGCTGCCGACGCGCCGGAACTGGATGCCGCCGACCTCAACCTGGTGGAATTCATCGGCAGCGAGAAGAGCATCCGCATCGCCCCGGGCGAGACCGTGCATGCGGCAGCGGCCAAGGTTGGCCTGATGATCCCGAAAGCCTGCGGCATGGGCATTTGCGGGACCTGCAAGGTACTCAAGCTGGGCGGCGAAGTGGAGATGGAGCACAACGGCGGCATTACCGAAGAGGACGAAGCCGAGGGCTACATCCTGTCGTGCTGCAGCGTGCCGAAAGGGGATGTGCGGATCGATTACTGATCCGCAATTGCAGGGGGCTGCTTTGCAGCCCATCGCCGGCAAGCGCGGCTCCCACAGGTACTGCACAATTCAGGGCTTTGCGCGGTCGGTGTGGGAGCTGGCTTGCCGGTGATGGGCCGCAAAGCGGCTCCAGCTATCTCAGGTGCGGAAACGCGCCACCAACCCATTCAGATCCACAGCCAAGCGCGACAACTCCGCACTCGCCGCACTGGTCTGATGCGCCCCGGTTGCACTCTGCACCGACAGGTCATTGATGTTCACCAGGTTGCGGTCCACTTCCCGCGCCACCTGCGCCTGCTCTTCCGCCGCGCTGGCAATTACCAGGTTACGCTCGTTGATCTGCGCCACAGCCCCGGCAATGGTATCCAGCGCCATGCCCGCGCCCTTGGCGATGTTCAGCGTCGATTCGGCGCGTTCGGTGCTGGTGCGCATCGATGCCACCGCCTCTTCGGTACCGCCCTGGATGCTGCCGATCATGCGCTCGATCTCGCTGGTCGACTGCTGGGTGCGATGGGCCAGTGCCCGCACTTCATCGGCCACCACGGCAAAACCACGGCCCGCTTCACCCGCACGCGCCGCCTCGATCGCAGCGTTCAGCGCCAGCAGGTTGGTCTGGTCTGCCAGGCCGCGGATCACATCGAGCACCTTGCCGATGTCACGCGACTGTTCGGCCAGGTGGCTTACCAGGCCGGCGGTGGCCTGCACGTCATCGCTCATGCGTTCGATGGCGCCCACGGTTTCCATGACCAGGTCGCGGCCGTCGCCAGCCGAGCGGCTGGCCTCGCTGGAGGCTTCCGACGTGCTCACGGCATTGCGTGCCACTTCTTCCACGGCACTGGTCATCTCGGTAACCGCGGTGGCGGCCTGTTCGATTTCGTTGTTCTGCTGCTGCAAGCCACGGGCGCTTTCGTCGGTGACGGCGTTCAGTTCCTCGGCGGCCGAAGCCAGTTGCGTCGCCGAGCCGGCGATCAGTTGCAGGGTGTCGCGCAGCTTGTCCTGCATGCGTGCCATGGCGCGCAGCAGGCGTGCGGCTTCGTCGGTACCCTCGGCATGGATGGCGTGGGTCAGGTCACCGTCGGCGATCTGTTCGGCGCATTTGAGCGCCTCGTCGATCGGCCTGACGATGCTGCGGGTCAGCAGGAACGCGCAGAGCAGCGTCAGCACGGTGGCCGCGACCAGCAGGCTGATGACCAAGGTGAAGGCGCTGCTGTACTGGCCGGCGGCTTTCTCGTTGGTAGCACGGGTCTGGTCGGTGTTGATGCGCACCAGGGTTTCCATGACCTTGTTGATCTGCTCGGAGTTGGCCAGCAGGTCGCGGTTGAGCAGGTTGCCCAGTTCGTCGAGGCGGCCGGCCTGGCTCAGGCTGCGCATGCGCGCCTCCAGTTCGCGGTACTGGCTCAGCAGCTGCACGTATTGGTCGTACGCGGCCTGTTCGTCGGCAGCGCTGATCAGCGGCAGGTAGGCCTGGCGGGCACGGTCGATTTCCTGGTTGCGTTGATCGAGCAGGCTCAAGGTCTGCTGCTGGGTTTCCGGCTCGCGGTTCACCAGCAGGCGGTAGGAGAGGCTGCGCAGGCGCAGGTTCAGCGCGTTGAGCTCGTCGAGGGTCTTGATGCTGGGCACGCTGATCTGTTCGATAACCAGCCCGGCCTGGCGGATGCTGCCCATCTGCACCAGCGAGAAGATACCGAGGCCGAGCATCAGCAGGCCGATGAGCGCGAAGCCGAGTAGCGCGCGGGGGGCGATGTTCATATTACGTAAAGACATGGTGGTGGCAGATCCGCTCAAGTGAAAAGAGACGCGTCCGGTGCGACAAGATGTGACTCGTCTGGCTATCGGTCGTGACCGATCGGTCTTGAATGCCAGCGGCAAAAATTGTGAGGCAGCTATCCATTTCCTGACCGGCGGTTGACTCAGGTCGGAACAAGGTGCCGGTTACCCTGTCAATCTGCGGGTTCGACACCTTCTGAATCCGATATTTAATGGCGATGGACGGCACTTTTCTTTATCGTGTGCGCCCCTCGCAACAACCTGAGATAGACCCCATGCTGGAAGCCTCCCTTAATCAAATCGAGCAACTGGTCAGCGACCTGATGCACAAGAACGCTCAACTTACCGAGCAGAACAGCGCCCTCGGCCAGGAACTGGCCCAGGCCAAGGAAGAGAACGAAACCCTGCAGCTGTCGCTGATGGAGCAGGAAGAAAAGAACGGCAACACCGCCGCCCGCCTGCAAGCCCTGCTTGAGCGAGCCAATGCTGGCGTCGTTGGCGCATGACACTGCACGCGCAGCCGATCAATGTCGTGTCGATCCTCGGCAACGACTACTCGATCAAGGCGCCTGAAGGCCAGGAAGCGACCCTGGCCCAGGCGGTGCAGATGCTCAACACCGCCCTGGCCCAGACCAAGCGTACGTACCCGACCCTGATCGGCGACAAGCTGCTGGTGCTGGCCGCGCTGAACCTGTGCTCGCGGCAGATCGAGCTGCAGGACGAGCATCGTAAGACGCTGGAGCGTACCCAGGCGCAGATCGACGCCACCGTGGACGCCATTGTGCGGACCATCGCCGAACAATAAGGCCATGCACCGGCCCCTGTGGGAGCGGGTTTACCCGCGAATACGTCAGTGGCTTTACCCTCGTATTCGCGGGTGAACCCGCTCCCACAGCGACGGAGGATTGCTTCAGAGTAGTGGATTAACTGGATACGCAAGTGTATACACGTTCCGCAAAACAATAATTATGCGGGGAGTAGGGTATGCGTATCTGGCGCAAGAGCATCCAGTGGCAGTTGATCAGCAGCATGGGCGCGGCCTTGCTGGCGAGCATTCTGGTAGTCGTCATCATCTTCAGCGTGGCGCTCAACCGCCTTACCGAGCGCTACCTGGTCGACACCGCCCTGCCCGCCAGCATTGAAGCCATCCGCAACGATATCGAACGCATGCTCGGCCAGCCCCTGGTAGCAGCGGCGGACATTGCCGGCAACACCCTGCTGCGCGACTGGCTCGCCGCTGGCGAAGATCCCGCCCAGGCCGCAGCCTTCATCGAATACCTGACCGCCGCCAAGCAGCGCAACCAGGCGTTCACCACCCTGTTCGTCTCGACCGAAACCGGCCACTACTACAACGAGAACGGCCTGGACCGCACCCTCAGCCGCAGCAACCCCAAGGACAAATGGTTCTACGGCTACATCGACAGCGGCGCCGAGCGGTTCATCAACATCGACATCGATGGCGCCACCGGCGAACTGGCGCTGTTCATCGACTACCGCATTGAAAAGCACGGTCAGCTGGTTGGCGTCGCCGGCATGGGCCTGCGCATGACCGAATTGTCGAAACTGATTCATGACTTCAGCTTCGGCGAGCACGGCAAGGTATTTCTGGTGCGCAACGATGGCTTGATCCAGGTGCACCCGGACAACGCCTTCAGCGGTAAACGCCAGCTTGCCGAGCAGCTTGGCGCCGATGCCGCCAAAGCCGTGATGGACGGCGGTGAGGGCTTGCGCAGCAGCCGCTTCAGCCGCGATGGCGAAAGCTACCTGGCGTTGGGCCTGCCGCTGCGCGACCTCAACTGGACCTTGGTGGCCGAAGTGCCGGAAGAAGAAATCTACGCGCAGATGCATCAGGCGGTATGGCTGACCAGCCTTGTCGGCGCTGCCGTGGCCTTGGTGTCGCTGCTACTGGTGGTGGTGCTGGCGCGTGGCCTGGTGCGGCCGATCGGTCGCGTCACGGCGGCGTTGGTGCAGATTGGCAGTGGTGCGGGTGACCTCAGCCACCGCCTGGACGATTCGCGCCAGGACGAACTGGGCGACCTGGCGCGCGGCTTCAACCGTTTCCTCGATAGCCAGCGCCGGCTGATCGGCGAGGTGCTGCACACGTCCGAGCGGCTGCACCAGGCCGTCGAACAGGTGACCCAGGTGGTGGACAATACCGCCGAACGTTCCGGGCGCCAGCAGGAAATGACCGAAATGGTTGCCACCGCGGTGCACGAGATGGGCCTGACCGTGCAGGACATCGCCCGCAATGCCGGCGACGCCGCCCAGGCCTCGCAGTCGGCACGCGATGAAGCGTTGCAGGCGCGCGAGGTGGTACAGCGGTCGATTCGGGGTATCGAGGGCATGTCCGGCGATATCGGCAAGGCGGCCGATGCGGTCAGCCAGTTGGCCGATGAAGTCGCCTCGATCGATGAAGTTCTTGCGGTTATCCGCAGTATTTCCGAACAGACCAACCTGCTGGCGCTGAATGCCGCCATCGAGGCCGCGCGGGCAGGGGAAATGGGGCGTGGGTTTGCCGTGGTGGCAGACGAAGTGCGTACCCTGGCCCGACGCACGCAGCTGTCTACCGATGAAGTGCAGCAGATGATCCAGCGCCTGAAGCAAGGGGCGGGTTCGGCGGTGAGTTCGATGCAGGCGGGGCGGCAGGCGACCGGCAGTGGCGTGGAGTCGAGCCAGCGGACCGGGGCGTCGTTGGGCGCGATTACCGACCAGGTCGAGCACATCAGCGACATGAACCACCAGGTGGCTACGGCGACCGAAGAGCAGTCGGCGGTGACCGAGGAGATCAACCGGACCGTGCAGGGGATATCGGACCTGGCGCGGGAGACGGCGGCCGAGGTGCAAGGGTGTCGCGAGGAGTGCCGGGCGTTGCGTGGCTTGGCGGATGACCTGGCGCGGCAGATGGGTGGGTTCAGGCTTTAGATCAGTGTTGGCTTCTTCGCGGGCTTGCCCGCTCCCACAGGTTGATCACGCGATCCCTGTGGGAGCGGGCGTGCCCGCGAATGCGGCCTGTCAGGCGGTGATGATGCTACGGATATCCGCCGCCAGTTCACGCACCCGCTCTTCCTCGGTATCCCACGAACACATGAACCGCGCCCCACCACTGCCAATAAAGGTATAGAACCGCCACCCCTTGGCCCGCAGCGCTTCGATCGCGGCCTCAGGCATCTGCAGGAACACCCCGTTGGCCTCCACCGGGAACATCAGCTCCACCCCCGGCAAGTCACTGACCAACGCGGCCAGCAACTGCGCGCAGTGGTTGGCATGCCTGCCATGGCGCAACCAGGCGCCATCTTCCAGCAGCCCGACCCACGGCGCCGACAGAAAACGCATCTTCGACGCCAGTTGCCCGGCCTGCTTGCAGCGGTAGTCGAAGTCTTCGGCCAGCTGGCGGTTGAAGAACAGGATTGCCTCGCCGACCGCCATGCCGTTCTTGGTGCCACCGAAGCACAGCACATCGACACCGGCCTTCCAGGTCAGCTCGGCCGGGCTGCAACCGAGGAAGGCGCAGGCATTGGTAAAGCGTGCGCCGTCCATGTGCAGGTTCAGGCCCAGCTCCTTGCAGGTGGCGCTGATCGCCTTGAGTTCATCGGGGCGGTAGACGGTGCCGACCTCGGTGGCCTGGGTCAGGGTCACCACCCGTGGCTTGGGGTAGTGGATGTCCTGGCGCTTGAGCGCCACTTCGCGGATCGACTGCGGCGTCAGCTTGCCGTTGACGCTGGGCGCGGTCAGCAGTTTGGAGCCGTTGGAAAAGAACTCCGGCGCACCGCATTCGTCGGTTTCGACGTGGGCGGTCTCGGAGCAGATCACGCTGTGGTAGCTCTGGCACAGCGACGCCAGGGCCAGCGAGTTGGCGGCGGTGCCGTTGAAAGCGAAGAACACCTCGCAGTCGGTTTCGAACAGGTTGCGGAAGTATTCGGCGGCACGCTCGGTCCATTGATCGTCGCCGTAAGCGCGGTCGTGACCGTGGTTGGCCTTTTCCATCGCCGCCCACGCTTCGGGGCAGATACCGGAATAATTGTCGCTGGCGAATTGTTGGCTCTTGTCTGTCATGACACTGTCCTGTGAACGACGCAGAACAGCACTCTAAACCATCGATTCAGCAGTTGCCTATACAAGCGAGCATGTGCTGATGGCTGTGTTGTCTGTGCCGGCCCTTTCGCGGGTAAATCCGCTCCCACAATGGACCTGCGCACGCCTAACAATGTGGGAGCGGGCTCACCCGCGAAAGGGCCGGCACAGTCAACACAAAAGCCAATGTCGTAAACGCGCCATTGCAAGGCGTGCGCAGGCATCTGACCCGCCCCGCCCAGTCATAACATCGCCACAAAGGGCCACAGTGCCCAACGACAAGAAACGATCGCTGCCGGGAGATACACGATGTTCAGCAAGCAAGACCAGATCCAGGGTTACGATGATGCACTGCTGGCGGCGATGAATGCCGAAGAACAGCGCCAGGAAGACCACATCGAGCTGATCGCCTCGGAAAACTACACCTCCAAGCGCGTGATGCAGGCCCAAGGCAGCGGCCTGACCAACAAGTACGCCGAAGGCTACCCGGGCAAGCGCTACTACGGTGGCTGCGAGCACGTGGACAAAGTCGAGGCGCTGGCCATCGAGCGCGCCAAGCAGCTGTTCGGCGCCGACTATGCCAACGTTCAGCCGCACTCCGGCTCGTCGGCCAACGGCGCGGTCTACCTGGCCCTGCTGCAGGCCGGCGATACCATCCTCGGCATGAGCCTGGCCCACGGCGGCCACCTGACCCACGGCGCCAAGGTGTCGTCCTCGGGCAAGCTGTACAACGCGGTGCAATACGGTATCGACACCAACACCGGCCTGATCGACTACGACGAAGTCGAGCGCCTGGCGGTCGAGCACAAACCGAAAATGATCGTTGCCGGTTTCTCGGCCTACTCCAAGACCCTCGACTTCCCACGCTTCCGCGCCATCGCCGACAAGGTCGGTGCGCTGCTGTTCGTCGACATGGCCCACGTTGCCGGCCTGGTTGCCGCTGGCCTGTACCCGAACCCGATCCCGTTCGCCGATGTGGTCACCACCACCACCCACAAGACCCTGCGCGGTCCACGTGGCGGCCTGATCCTGGCCAAGGCCAACGAAGAGATCGAGAAGAAGCTCAACGCGGCCGTGTTCCCCGGTGCCCAGGGCGGCCCGCTGATGCACGTGATCGCCGCCAAGGCGGTGTGCTTCAAGGAAGCGCTGGAGCCTGGCTTCAAGGCCTATCAGCAGCAAGTGATCGAAAACGCCCAGGCCATGGCCCAGGTGTTCATCGACCGCGGCTACGACGTGGTTTCCGGTGGCACCGACAACCACCTGTTCCTGGTCAGCCTGATTCGCCAGGGCCTGACCGGCAAAGATGCCGACGCTGCCCTGGGTCGCGCGCACATCACCGTCAACAAGAACGCCGTGCCGAACGACCCGCAGTCGCCGTTCGTCACTTCGGGCCTGCGCATCGGCACCCCGGCGGTCACCACCCGCGGCTTCAAGGTCGCGCAATGTGTGGCCCTGGCCGGCTGGATCTGCGACATCCTCGACAACCTCGGTGACGCTGACGTCGAAGCCGATGTGGCGAAGAACGTCGCAGCCCTGTGCGCAGATTTCCCTGTTTACCGCTGAGTGGAGTCACACACCATGCAACGTTACTCGGGCTTCGGCCTTTTCAAGCACTCCCTCAGCCACCACGAGAACTGGCAGCGCATGTGGCGCACGCCAACCCCTAAAAAGGTCTACGACGTGGTTATCGTCGGCGGTGGCGGCCATGGCCTGGCCACGGCCTACTACCTGGCCAAAGAGCACGGCATCACCAACGTCGCGGTGATCGAGAAGGGCTACCTGGGCGGCGGCAACACCGCCCGTAACACCACCATCGTGCGTTCCAACTACCTGTGGGACGAGTCGGCGCACCTGTACGAGCACGCCATGAAGCTGTGGGAGGGCCTGTCCCAGGACCTCAACTACAACGTGATGTTCTCCCAGCGCGGCGTCTACAACCTGTGCCACACCCTGCAGGACATGCGTGACTCCGAGCGCCGGGTCAGCGCCAACCGCCTCAACGGCGTGGATGGCGAGCTGCTGAACACCGCCCAGGTCGCGGCCGAGATCCCGTACCTGGACTGCTCGAAGAACACCCGCTACCCGATCCTCGGTGCCACCGTGCAGCGCCGTGGCGGCGTGGCCCGTCACGACGCCGTGGCCTGGGGCTTCGCCCGTGCCGCCGACGCCCTCGGTGTGGACCTGATCCAGCAGACCGAAGTGATCGGCTTCCGCAAGGAAAACGGCGCGGTCATCGGTGTCGAAACCAACAAAGGCTTCATCGGCGCCAAGCGCGTCGGCGTGGTCACCGCCGGTAACTCCGGGCACATGGCCAAGCTGGCCGGCTTCCGACTGCCGCTGGAATCGCACCCGCTGCAAGCGCTGGTATCCGAACCGATCAAGCCGATCATCGACAGCGTGATCATGTCCAACGCCGTACACGGCTACATCAGCCAGTCCGACAAGGGCGACCTGGTGATCGGTGCCGGTATCGACGGCTGGGTCGGCTACGGCCAGCGCGGTTCGTACCCGGTGATCGAGCACACCCTGCAGGCCATCGTCGAGATGTTCCCCAACCTCTCGCGCGTGCGCATGAACCGCCAGTGGGGCGGCATCGTCGATACCTCGCCGGACGCCTGCCCGATCATCACCAAGACCCCGGTCAAGAACATGTTCTTCAACTGCGGTTGGGGTACTGGCGGCTTCAAGGCGACCCCGGGTTCGGGCAACGTCTTCGCCGCGAGCCTGGCCAAGGGCGAAATGCACCCACTGGCCGCGCCGTTCTCCATGGACCGTTTCTACAATGGCGCACTGATCGACGAACACGGCGCCGCCGCCGTCGCCCACTAACCGGAGACACCGTCATGTTGCATATTTTCTGTCCCCACTGCGGCGAGCTGCGCTCCGAAGAAGAGTTCCACGCCTCTGGCCAGGCGCACATCGCCCGCCCGCTGGACCCCAACGCCTGCTCCGACGAGGAGTGGGGTACCTACATGTTCTACCGTGACAACCCACGCGGTATTCACCACGAACTGTGGGACCACGTTGCCGGCTGCCGCCAGTACTTCAACGTCACTCGCGACACCGTGACCTACGAAATTCTGGAAACCTACAAGATTGGCGAGAAGCCGCAAGTGACCGCCAGCGGCAAGCAGAGCAGCGCCGCGTCGACCGTCAAAGGCCAAGGGGAAAAAGTATGAGCCAGACCTATCGCCTCGCCAGCGGCGGCCGTATCGACCGCAGCAAGGTCCTGAACTTCAGCTTCAACGGCAAGACCTACCAGGGTTATGCCGGTGACAGCCTGGCCGCCGCGTTGCTGGCCAACGGCGTCGACATCGTTGGCCGTAGCTTCAAGTACTCGCGCCCACGCGGCATCATCGCTGCCGGTACCGAAGAGCCGAACGCCATCCTGCAGATCGGCTCCAGCGAAGCCACCCAGATCCCCAACGTGCGTGCCACCCAGCAGGCGCTGTACGCCGGGCTTGTCGCCACCAGCACCAACGGCTGGCCGAACGTCAACAACGACGTCATGGGCATCCTGGGCAAGGTGGGCGGCAGCATGATGCCGCCGGGCTTCTACTACAAAACCTTCATGTACCCGAAATCGTTCTGGATGACTTACGAGAAGTACATCCGTAAAGCGGCAGGCCTTGGCCGTGCGCCGCTGCAGAACGATCCGGACAGCTACGACTACATGAACCAGCACTGCGATGTGCTGATCGTCGGTGCCGGCCCTGCTGGCCTGGCCGCCGCGCTGGCCGCTGCCCGCAGCGGTGCCCGGGTGATCCTGGCTGACGAGCAGGAAGAGTTCGGCGGCAGCCTGCTCGACACCCGCGAAACCCTCGATGGCAAGCCTGCCACCGACTGGGTCAACGCCGTGGTCAAAGAGCTGGAAAGCCTGCCGGAAGTGACCCTGCTGCCACGCGCCACGGTCAACGGCTACCACGACCATAACTTCCTGACCATTCACGAGCGCCTCACCGACCACCTCGGCGACCGCGCCCCGATCGGCCAGGTTCGCCACCGCGTGCACCGCGTGCGCGCCAAGCGTGTGGTGCTGGCTGCCGGTGCCCACGAGCGCCCGCTGGTGTATGGCAACAACGATGTGCCGGGCAACATGCTGGCCGGTGCGGTTTCTACCTACGTGCGCCGCTACGGCGTCGCCCCGGGGCGCAAGCTGGTGCTGTCGACCAACAACGACCACGCCTACCGCGCCGCGCTGGACTGGCACGACGCCGGCCTGCAAGTGGTCGCCATCGCCGACGCCCGCCACAACCCACGTGGCTCGCTGGTTGAAGAAGCGCGTGCGAAAGGCATCCGCATCCTCACCTCCAGCGCCGTGATCGAGGCCAAGGGCAGCAAGCACGTTACCGGCGCCCGTGTGGCCGCCATCGACGTACAGGCACACAAGGTCACCAGCCCGGGCGAAACCCTCGACTGCGACCTGATTGCCACTTCCGGTGGCTACAGCCCGGTCGTGCACCTGGCTTCGCACCTCGGTGGCCGCCCGGTATGGCGTGAAGACATCCTTGGCTTCGTGCCGGGCGACGCCCCGCAGAAACGCGAGTGCGTCGGCGGCATCAACGGCGTGTACGCCCTCGGCGACGTGATTGCCGACGGCTTCGAAGGCGGCGTTCGCGCGGCTACCGAAGCGGGCTTCAAAGCCACCGTTGGCAGCCTGCCGAAAACCGTGGCGCGCAAGGAAGACGCCACTGTGGCGCTGTTCCAGGTGCCGCACGACAAAGGCACTGCCCGCGCACCCAAGCAGTTCGTCGACCAGCAGAACGACGTCACCGCCGCGGCCATCGAACTGGCCACCCGCGAAGGCTTCGAGTCGGTCGAGCACGTAAAACGCTACACCGCGCTGGGCTTCGGTACCGACCAGGGCAAGCTGGGCAACATCAACGGCCTGGCCATCGCCGCCCGTTCGATGGGTATCACCATCCCGGAAATGGGCACCACCATGTTCCGCCCCAACTACACGCCGGTGACCTTCGGCGCGGTAGCGGGCCGTCACTGTGGCCACCTGTTCGAGCCGGTACGCTTCACCGCCCTGCATGCCTGGCACGTGAAGAACGGCGCCGAGTTCGAGGACGTCGGCCAGTGGAAGCGCCCATGGTACTTCCCGAAAGCCGGTGAAGACATCCACGCCGCCGTGGCCCGTGAATGCAAGGCCGTGCGCGACAGCGTGGGCCTGCTGGACGCTTCCACCCTGGGCAAGATCGACATCCAGGGCCCGGATGCGCGCGAGTTCCTCAACCGCATCTACACCAACGCCTGGACCAAGCTCGACGTGGGCAAGGCCCGCTACGGCCTGATGTGCAAGGAAGACGGCATGGTCTTCGACGACGGCGTGACCGCCTGCGTCGGCGACAACCACTTCATCATGACCACCACCACGGGCGGCGCTGCGCGGGTACTGCAGTGGATGGAGCTGTACCACCAGACCGAATGGCCAGAGTTGAAGGTGTACTTCACCTCGGTGACCGACCACTGGGCGACCATGACCCTGTCTGGCCCGAACAGCCGCAAGCTGCTGAGCGAGCTGACCGACATCGACATGGACAAGGAAGCCTTCCCGTTCATGACTTGGAAGGAAGGCAACGTCGGCGGCGTACCGGCCCGTGTGTTCCGTATCTCGTTCACCGGCGAGCTGTCGTACGAAGTCAACGTGCAGGCCAACTACGCCATGGGCGTGCTCGAGCAGATCATCGAGGCCGGCAAGAAGTACAACCTGACCCCGTATGGCACCGAGACCATGCACGTACTGCGTGCCGAGAAGGGCTTCATCATCGTCGGCCAGGACACCGACGGCTCGATGAACCCCGATGACCTGAACATGAGCTGGTGCGTAGGCCGCAACAAGCCGTTCTCGTGGATCGGCCTGCGTGGCATGAACCGCGAAGACTGCGTGCGCGAGAACCGCAAGCAGCTGGTAGGCCTGAAGCCGATCGACCCGACCAAATGGCTGCCGGAAGGCGCCCAGCTGGTGTTCGATCCGAAGCAGCCGATCCCGATGGACATGGTTGGCCACGTCACCTCCAGCTACGCCTCCAACTCCCTGGGCTATTCGTTCGCCATGGGTGTGGTCAAGGGCGGCCTGAAGCGCATGGGCGAGCGTGTCTACTCGCCGCAGGCGGATGGCAGCGTGATCGAGGCGGAGATCGTGTCTTCGGTGTTCTTCGATCCGAAGGGTGAGCGGCAGAACGTCTAAGGCCCCCGGCACCAACCGGTGTCGGGCGTGGAATGAGGTCGCTGTGGGAGCGGGCGTGCCCGCGAAGAGGGCGGTGAATTCAACATCGCATTCGCGGGCATGCCCGCTCCCACAGGATGGCCGTCTCCCGCAGGCATCGTGGTCGAATCCAGAATTCAAGGCAGGTAAGAAATGAGCGCTATCAACGTCTTCCAGCAAAACCCCGGCGCCGAGGCCAAGGCCCAGTCGCCACTGCACCACGCCGACCTGGCCAGCCTGGTTGGCAAAGGCCGCAAGAACGCAGGCGTGACCCTGCGTGAACGCAAGTTCCTCGGTCACCTGACCATCCGTGGCGACGGCCACGACCCGGAATTCGCCGCCGGCGTGCACAAGGCCCTGGGCCTGGAGCTGCCCGTGGCCCTGACCGTGGTCGCCAACAAGGAAATGTCGCTGCAATGGATGGGGCCTGACGAGTGGCTGCTGATCGTCCCGGGCGGCCAGGAAGTTGCGGTCGAGCTGAAGCTGCGTGCTGCCCTCGAAGGCCAGCATATCCAGGTGGTCAATGTCAGCGGCGGGCAAAGCCTGCTGGAACTGCGCGGCCCGAACGTGCGCGAAGTGCTGATGAAGTCCACCAGCTATGATGTACACCCGAACAACTTCCCGGTGGGCAAGGCTGTCGGCACGGTGTTCGCCAAGTCGCAGCTGGTGATCCGCCGCACCGCCGAAGACACCTGGGAACTGGTGATTCGCCGCAGCTTCGCCGACTACTGGTGGCTGTGGCTGCAGGACGCTTCGGCCGAGTACGGCCTGAGCATCGAGGCCTAAGGAGAGCAGAACATGAGTCGGGCACCGGATACCTGGATTCTCACCGCCGATTGCCCGAGCATGCTCGGCACCGTCGATGTGGTGACGCGTTATCTCTACGAGCAGCGTTGCTACGTGACGGAGCACCACTCCTTCGATGACCGGCTGTCGGGGCGTTTCTTCATTCGCGTGGAGTTCCGCCAGCCGGACGATTTCGACGAGGCCGGCTTCCGTGCCGGCCTGGCCGAGCGCAGCGACGCGTTCGGCATGGCCTTCGAGCTGACCGCACCGAATCATCGCCCCAAGGTGGTGATCATGGTGTCCAAGGCCGACCACTGCCTGAACGACCTGCTGTATCGCCAGCGCATCGGCCAGCTGGCCATGGACGTGGTGGCGGTGGTGTCCAACCACCCGGACCTCGAACCCCTGGCGCACTGGCACAAGATTCCCTACTACCACTTTGCCCTCGACCCGAAGGACAAGCCAGCGCAAGAGCGCAAGGTGGTCCAGGTGATCGAAGAAACCGGGGCCGAGCTGGTGGTGCTTGCCCGTTACATGCAGGTGCTGTCGCCTGAGCTGTGCCGGCGCCTGGATGGCTGGGCGATCAACATTCATCACTCGCTGTTGCCGGGGTTCAAAGGCGCCAAGCCTTACCACCAGGCGTACAACAAGGGCGTGAAGATGGTCGGTGCCACCGCGCACTACATCAACAACGACCTCGACGAAGGGCCGATCATCGCCCAGGGCGTCGAAGTGGTGGACCACAGCCATTACCCGGAAGACCTGATTGCCAAAGGGCGCGACATCGAGTGCCTGACCCTGGCGCGGGCGGTGGGGTATCACATCGAGCGGCGGGTGTTCCTCAACGCCAACCGGACGGTCGTTCTCTAATAACCTGTACCGGCCTCTTCGCGGCTAAAGCCGCTCCCACAGGGTTTGTGCAGTCTTGAAGACTGGCTCAGTACCTGTGGGAGCGGCTTTAGCCGCGAAGAGGCCAGCACAGGCCGCCACCTTTGTTTGCCCCATATCTTCCAACGACAACCCTGCCGCTAAAAGGCATCTCCCTGTCGTTCCCAGTCAGTGCATCTCGCCGTATCAGGCCCACAATTCCCTGCATTCCAGTAACACCTGCCGCCCATGGATGGCGGCGCGTTCAACCACCGCTGCATAAATAAAAATCAAGCGAGGTAAGAGCATGTCTGGCAATCGTGGAGTGGTATATCTCGGCGCCGGCAAGGTCGAGGTGCAGAAGATCGACTACCCGAAAATGCAGGACCCACGCGGCAAGAAGATCGAGCACGGCGTGATCCTGAAGGTGGTCTCCACCAACATCTGCGGCTCCGACCAGCACATGGTCCGTGGCCGCACCACTGCCCAGGTCGGCCTGGTCCTGGGCCACGAAATTACCGGTGAAATCGTCGAGAAAGGCAGCGACGTCGAGCGCATGCAGATCGGCGACCTGGTCTCGGTACCCTTCAACGTTGCCTGCGGCCGCTGCCGCTCCTGCAAAGAGATGCACACCGGCGTCTGCCTCACCGTCAACCCGGCGCGCGCCGGCGGTGCCTACGGTTATGTCGACATGGGCGACTGGACCGGCGGCCAGGCCGAATACGTGCTGGTGCCGTACGCCGACTTCAACCTGCTGAAACTGCCCGAGCGCGACAAGGCCATGGAGAAGATCCGTGACCTGACCTGCCTGTCCGACATTCTGCCGACCGGCTACCACGGTGCCGTGACCGCTGGCGTAGGCCCAGGCAGCACCGTCTACGTTGCCGGTGCCGGCCCGGTCGGCCTGGCCGCCGCTGCCTCGGCGCGCCTGCTGGGCGCTGCCTGCGTGATCGTCGGTGACCTCAACCCGGCCCGCCTGGCTCACGCCAAGTCCCAGGGCTTCGAAGTGGTCGACCTGTCCAAGGACACCCCGCTGCACGAGCAGATCGTCGACATCCTCGGCGAGCCGGAAGTGGACTGCGCTGTCGATGCCGTAGGCTTCGAAGCCCGTGGCCACGGTCACGAAGGTGCCAAGCACGAAGCGCCAGCCACCGTGCTGAACTCGCTGATGCAGGTGACCCGCGTGGCCGGCAACATCGGTATCCCGGGCCTGTACGTGACCGAAGACCCGGGCGCGGTGGATGCCGCCGCCAAGATCGGCGCGCTGAGCATCCGCTTCGGCCTCGGTTGGGCCAAGTCGCACAGCTTCCACACCGGCCAGACCCCGACCATGAAGTACAACCGCCAGCTGATGCAGGCGATCATGTGGGACCGCATCAACATTGCCGAAGTGGTGGGCGTGCAGGTGATCAACCTGGATCAGGCGCCGGAAGGCTATGGCGAGTTCGATGCAGGTGTGCCGAAGAAGTTCGTGATCGACCCGCACAAGATGTGGGGCGCTGCCTGATCGCGTGATGTAACGAAGGGCCCCTCAATCTGAGGGGCTTTTTGATGGCTGCTCGTGCAAAACGGCTCGACAGCCGGGTCGGAACAAACGTGCAACCCGTCAGTCCAAACCCTCGTTTCCCAGGCCATCCCGGCCGACGAGGTCCCTCCCGATGAAAGCACTCACCCTGGCAACCCTGATGACGCTGGCCGCAAGCCCGGTGTTCGCCTTCAACCTCAGCGACGCCGCCAACGCCGTCTCCGCCATGCAGAACCAGCAGCAACAAGGTCAGGTGCAGGCGCCCGAAGGGCAGGCCAATCTCCTCAATACCTTGGGCAGCCAGTTGAACATCACCCCTGAACAGGCCGTGGGAGGGGCAGGGGCCATGCTCGGGCTGGCGCGCAATAACCTCAGCAGTGACGACTATGGCCAGCTGACCAAGGCTGTGCCGGGTCTGGACCTGCTGTCAGGCGCCAATCTCTTGGGCGGGCTCAGCGGGTTGGGTGAATTGCTGGGCAACGACAAGGGCAGCCAGTCGGCCCTGGACAAAGCGCTGGGCAACGATGTGCAGAACCGCAGCGATCTGGACAATGCGTTCAAGGCACTGGGGATGGATACCGGGATGATCGGCCAGTTTGCCCCGTTGATTCTGCAGTACCTGGGGCAACAGGGGATTGCGAGGTCGTTGTTGCAGAATCTGGGGAGTTTGTGGACTACACCAGCGCCTTTGACCCAACCTTCGGTCTGAGGGGTTGCAGGGCATGACGGCTGGTCAGGCAGCTTCCGTAAAGTCCACCAGCCGCACCGGGCGGCGGAAGCCGGCGGTCAGTACTGCCAGGTACGCCAGGCCCAGGGCAAACCAGCACAGGCCAATCACCAGGGTCAGCGCCGACAGGCTGGTCCATAGCCACAAGGTCAGCGCCAACCCCACCAGCGGCACCAGGCCATAGCACAGCAACCCTTTGAGGTTACGCTGCGCCCTGTCGCCCATCAGGTGAGTCTTCACCACCGCCAGGTTCACCGCCGAAAACGCCACCAGCGCACCAAAGCTGATCAGCGAGGCGAGGGTAGCCAGGTCGATCACCAACGCCAGCAGCGAAAACGCCGACACCAGCGCAATGGCAAACACCGGGGTGCCAAAACGCGGCGACAGGTAGCCGAAGCTGCGCCGTGGCAGCACGTTGTCGCGCCCCATGGTGAACAGGATGCGCGACACCGCCGCCTGCGAGGCCAGCGCCGAACCCAGGCTGCCGGCAACGAACGCGGCAGTGAAGAAGTTGGCCAGAAACTGCCCACCCGCCTTGAACATCACTTCGTTGGCCGCCGCATCGGCATTGGCGAAGCTGCTGCCCGGCAACACCAGTTGGCTGACGTAGGCCAGCACGGTGAACAACACGCCGGCGAACAGCGTGGTGAGGATGATCGCCCGGGGCACATCACGGCGGGCATCGCGGCATTCTTCAGCCAGGGTAGAGACCGCATCGAAGCCGAGGAACGACAGGCACAGCACCGCCGCACCCGCCATCAGGGCGCCGAAGCCGGGCTGCGAACCGTCACCGCGCAGCGGCGCCAGCAAGTCCAGTGGCTGGCCGGCCAGCGATTGGCACGACAACGCGACGAACACCACGATGAAGACGATCTGCGCGCCGACGATCAGGTTGCTGGTCTTCGCCACCGAGTGGATGCCGACCACGTTGAGCACGGTAACCAGGGCGATCGAGGCCAGTGCAATTGACCACGCCGGGATGGCCGGGAAGGCGATGTTGAGGAACAGGCCGATCAGCAGATAGTTGATCATCGGCAGGAACAGGTAATCCAGCAACAGCGACCAGCCGGCGAGAAAGCCGACGTTGGGGCCGAAGGCCATGTTGGTGTAGGAGTACGCGGAGCCCGCGACCGGGAAGCGCTTGACCATGAAGCTGTAGGACGCGGCGGTGAACAGCATGGCCACCAAGGTGACCATGTAGGCGCTGGCGGTGCGGCCGCCGGTGAGTTCGGTGACGATGCCGTAGGTGGTGAAGATGGTCAGCGGGACCATGTACACCAGGCCGAAGAACACTAGGGCGGGCAGGCCGAGAACACGGCGAAGCTGGGCGGGGGCGGAGCTGGGTGGGTTGGCCATCGTTCGATCCAGAGCGTTTTTGTAGTTGTGCTTTGGTCGATTTTTATCCACTTGGGTGGGAATGACAAAAAAGTAATCTTTATGCTGATTATTAGCCTGGGTTCTAATGTGATTAAGCGAATGCCTGTTCCGGCCTCTTCGCGGGTGAACCCGCTCCCACAGGATCACCAAAGCGCTTAGGGTAGCGGAGTCCCTGTGGGAGCGGGTTTACCCGCGAAGAGGCCCGGTCAGGCGATAGAGATCTCCGCCCGCAGCTGCTCGATCCGCAAGTCCTTGTCCACCCACAACTGGTTCACCCAGGCCTGCACGGTCTGGCGAAACTCAGGATCATTCTCGTAATCCCCGGCCCACAGCGCCGGGTCCAGCTCACGCACCTGAATGTCGATAATCACCCGGCTGATGCTGCCATTGAGCAAGGCCCAGAACCCCGGTGCCTGGTTGCCGGGGTAGACGATGGTCACATCCAGCAAGGCATCCAGCTGCTCACCCAGCGCCGCCAGCACGAACGCCACACCGCCGGCCTTGGGCTTGAGCAGGTAGCGATACGGCGACTGCTGTTCCTGGCGCTTGGCCTCGGTAAAGCGGGTGCCTTCCAGGTAGTTCACCACGGTCACCGGCTGGCGCTTGAACAATTCACAAGCCGCCTTGGTGATCTCCAGGTCCTTGCCCTTCAGCTCTGGGTGCTTTTCCAGAAAGGCCTTGCTGTAGCGCTTCATGAACGGGTAATCCAGCCCCCACCAGGCCAGGCCCAGCAGCGGCACCCAGATCAGCTCCTTCTTCAGGAAGAACTTGAAGAACGGCGTACGGCGGTTGAGGCTCTCTATCAGCGCCGGGATGTCGACCCAGGTCTGGTGGTTGCTGACCGCCAGGTACGAAGTGTCCTTGCGCAGGTTCTCAACGCCACGGATGTCCCACTTCGTCGGAATGCACAGGGCGAAAATGGCTTTGTCGATCTCCGACCAGGTTTCCGCCACCCACATCACCGCCCACGAGGCGTAGTCCCGCCCACGGCCCGGCAGCACCAGCTTGAGCAGGGCGAAGACCAGCAACGGGCAGATCAGCACCAGAGTGTTGAGCAGCAGCAGGGTGGTGGTGAGAATGCCGGTCAGCAGGCGACGCATAAATAGACTCTTGTTGTGGGAAATCAGCAGGGCGCCATGATAAGCAGCGCCGGGGTCTACGCCAAATATCCAATGCCCGACGGCGGGGACAAATGTTTCACAACATGTTGGTTAAGCTTGTGACAGCGAACCTATCCTGCAATTGCAGTCTAAGCACTGACACTTCTCAAGGAAGCCTGCCTGTGAAACCTCTGCTTGCCCTGTTGTCGTTGTTGGCGCTGCCGGTGATGGCGGCCGAACCCACGATCTATGGCCGTTACGAGAACATAGCCCTGCCCGAACTGGGCGAGACCCTGAAAGCCAAGATGGACACCGGTGCCTTTACCGCGTCGCTGTCGGCCAAGGATATCGAGCTGTTTACCCGCGATGGTGACGAGTGGGTACGCTTCCGCCTGGCGACCAAGGACTCGGACGGCAAGGTGTACGAGCACAAGGTCTCGCGCATCAGCAAGATCAAGGGCCGGGCCGATGAAGAGGACGAAGGCGACGCGCCCGAGATCTCCAAGCGCCCGGTGGTCGACCTGGAGCTGTGCCTGGGTGATGTGAAGCGCACCGTGGAGGTCAACCTGGTCGACCGCAGCAGCTTCAACTACCCACTGCTGGTGGGCTCCAAGGCGTTGCGCGAGTTCAAGGCAGCGGTCAACCCGGCGAAGAAATATACCGCTGGCAAGCCGGGCTGTTGATAGCAAGCCGCCTGTAGCGGGCACCCCCCGGGCCCCCCGGAAGGGGCCAACCCCGGGGGGGGCGGGGGGGCCCCGCAGGGGGCCAGAAGGGGGGCCGCGCGGGGGGGCCCCAAGGAAGCCCCGTTGCCCCCC
>NZ_PUQD01000048.1 GCF_003331055.1 Pseudomonas sp. AFG_SD02_1510_Pfu_092
CCCATTGGCACCACCCTACGCTACGCCGCCTTCGGCCTGACCATCATCGGCGACTGGCTGGGCAAACCCCTCGACCTCGACAAACACGCCCTGCCTCGCGACCCCGCCTGGGGCCAGCTGGTGGCTCACTGGCGCGAGCCTGACGCCGCCAAGCTGGCGCCAATTCTGATGGCGGCTTGCGATACCCATGTCGAACGCATCGCCCTGACCTCCCGCGAACTCGACTCCGGCAATTTCGAATTCGGCTCGCCCTTCGAAGCCGTCTACCCCGCTGAAATCCTGGCCATTCTCAACCTGCGCCGTTCGTTGGGCCTGCCCAATCCGTCCATCGACCACCCCTTGATGCAAACGCCCTATGCCCAGCTGACCTGCCCGCCAGGCACCCGCTTCGAGCCGGATGAACTGCTGATGCGTTTTCTCGCAGCCGCCTGCAAACACGATCCCGATGCTGTTCCTGAAGGCCTTTATGAAGCAGTCATGCAAATCGGCGAAGAGGGTTGAGCAATGTCCAGACGGGGAGCGATTCGAAAAGGAGATCCGCACAGCGGGGGCGGTCGTATGAGTGAAGGGAGTGGAGTAATCATCAATGAACAGCAGCAGTGCATTCTCGGTGATCGCGCGCCGTGCCCACTCCATGGAGGTACATTTGCGCTGATCTCTGGGGGTGATGGTAGTGTCCTGTTCAACGGTACTCCGCTGGTGTTCGAACCGGCCGAACTTGCTTGCGGGTGCAAGGTTTCATCTACCTGTTCGGGAGCCTGTGCCAAAGAGGGTTGAGCAACCTGTCAATTGTTGGCTCCATGTACCAGCCTCTTCGCGGGCGCGCCCGCTCCCACAGGGACGCCGTCACACTTGAAATCGCGCAGTACCCGTGGGAGCGGGTTCACCCGCGAAGAGGCCCTCGAGGTCAGACGCCCGGCACCGTCTTCCGCCCGGCCAGTTGCTGTTTTTCCACCCCATCCAGCAACGCCTCCACCACCGCCTTGGCCGAATCCAGCCCGTGGTCATTGCTCAACAACAGATCACGACAGGTCCCCTTGGCCAGTTCCAGGGCCTTGAGGTTGGTCGCAAATGCGCCTTTGAGCAGCGTCGACAGGTGCACCAGCGCATCTTCGTAATCCACCCCCGAACGCACGGCAAACAACGGCGGATGGCTGCATTCACAGGTGGAGAAACTGGAGGACGCCGTGGTGGCGCGTACGGGAGGATCAGGTAAGCCTTTTGTCATTGTGTCGCTCCTTGATTCACGGGAGCCGCCACACAACGTGACCAAACGAATGGGTGGCGACTGTACGCGGGTTGGTCAACCGGGAATCAAGGAAACCGGCGCGCACGGAGGCGCCCCACGCACAGCCGCCATAAAACGAAACAGCCGGGCACAAAAAAGCGCCAACTGTATCGCAGAGCGGGCGCTTGTGCGCCTTGATGATTGCGGGTGACCAAACCCGACTGCTGGACTTACAGCAGCGGACAAAGACTACCGGTGTCGGGGAAGCGTTTCAAGCGAAGGGTAAGCGCTGTAACATTTCTCTCGTGCCGGCTTCCACTTCCTCACATTTGACGCGGTCGATGAGCGGCCTTGCCGGGGCGTCGGACCGGTCGGAAAGGGCAGCAAGGCTGTCCCAGGGTATCAGCAGTAATGAAAATGATGTCCCACCTGCACCGACCTCTTCGCGGGCTTGCCCGCTCCCACAGGGATCGCGCCAAGCCTGAGGGCGGCGCTGTACCTGTGGGAGCGGGCAAGCCCGCGAAGAGGCCCTCAAGGTCAATCACGGCTGCTCATTCTGGCTCAGATACTTGTCCACGGCAGCCTGCCCCTCCCCCGCATCTCCCGCCACCTGCCATAGCCGCCGCTCGATCCCCTGCGCCAACAAGTGCCCGACCGCCGCCTCGATCGCCGACAGCACGCACAATTGTGCCGGCTCGTTGGTGGTGTACCCCACCTCGGCTTCCAGCAGCTTCTTGAACTCGATGAACTTGAACACCCCGGCACTGCGGCCGACCGAGTAGATGGTCTTGCTGGTCATCACGTTGGCCAGCACCTGCCCGGTGCGCACGTCCACCGCGCGCAGGTTCACGGTCACCTGATCGACCCGGTACTCGCGGGAGATGTCGATGCCCAGGTAACGGGCGCCTTCGCCGCCGCTGCGCACGTTGGTGTCGTAGGCGATGATGCCGCCCTCGAGCATCAGGTTGGCGGCCTGCAGCGGCGGCAGTTCGCCCATGATGTTTTCCGCCACATCCGGCTTTTTCTGCGACGCACGGATGATCTTGCGCTCGGTCAGCAGGTTCTGCAGGCCTTCACGCTCCAGCACCACGAACCAGCCGCTGGCATTCAGCGCATCCATCAGCATGCTGGCCGCGCCCTGGGTCACGCTGGTCGAGAACGAGCTGGCCGGGGTCGGCTTGTACTGCCCGGTCTGGTCGCGGAAGCCGTACACCACCGCCATCAGACGGCCCTTGGGCCGGGGCATGTTGATCAGGTCGTAGTAGGTCGAGGCCCGTGGGGTCAGGGTCGGGGTTTCCGAGTCCTGTTCGGCGGGCATCGGTTCGCGCAGGCCGCAGCCGTGCAGGCCCAGGGCGGCGAGGATCAACAGCGTGCTCAGCAGACGTTTCATGGTGCTCTCTCCCCAACGGAAAGCCTGGCCCTTTCAGGGGTTCAGGCCGCTGACCTCAATGATCGAAATTTCTCCTGTGGCGCGATCGGTGACCTTGATACTCAAGGCCCCGGAATCGTCAATGACGTCGATCAGAAACGCATCGGTCGCCATGCTGCCGGTGTTGCCGTTACTGATGTTGTCGAGCAACTGCGACAACATCCGCGACTCCAGCTGGTTGCTGAAGCGCTCCAGGGCCGTGGTGCCGGAAAACGCCGAGGCACGGTCCTTGAGGTCGGGGTCGTCGTGGTCGTTCTGGGCCTGGGCGTTGTTCAACAGCCAGGTGCCATTCAGCGGGTTGCCGCCAAAGGCCGGGTTGACCGGGGTGTACACCAGCTCGGTGGCCTGGGCGGTGCAGGCAGCGGCCAACAGGCAGGCGGCGATGCAACGGGGTATACGGTGGTTCATAGCTCGTCCCTCTCCAGATCGGTGGTGTCCTGCAACAGGCGTTGCAACTTGCGCTGGATGATCTGCTGCTTGACCAGGTCGGCAGCGGCGATGGCCTCATCCTTGAGCTCGGTGGTGTTCGGTGGCAGAAAGCGCCGGTACATCACCTGGCGCTCGAACTCCACGGTGACCAGGCTGCCCCAGCGGGCATCCGGGCGTTCGCGTACCACCAGGTTGAAGTCCAGGCGGCTGGTGGCGCGCAGGCGGTCGGCGAAGTAGGAGTAAAAGTCGTGGCCGATGTGCGAGATGGTGTTGTCGACGATGAAGCCCTGCATCTCGTCCTCGTCGCCGGCCCTGGCCGAGGTCGCCAGCAGCGCCACCAGCAGCAGGCCCAGCGCCGCCACGCGGCTCATGGCGTATCCCCCGGGCCGGCATGGGTCTGCACGCCGCCGGCGCTTTCGCTGAAGGCCTGCTCGGCGACGAACTGCCAGTCGCTGTAGTGCTCCAGCCCCTCGAAGCCGCTCCATTCGGCGCTGAAGCCACTGCGCTTGAACGGGGTGGCGTCCGAGCGGCTGTGCACACCGGCGATGCGCCCGTCGATCGAGCGCAGCAGCCCCCATTCTTCGCCATTGGTGACGGGGTCGGGGTACAGCCGGCGAATGTGCCGCCTGGCCTGCGGGAAGCGGTTGTCCTGCAGCAGGTCAGCCAGCTCCTGGGGGTACTGGGCCAGCCCTGGCGAGGCGCGGTAGTAACTGCGCAGGGCCTGGGCATACTGGCTGCCCACCCACAGCAGCTGGCGTTCGCGGTCGCGCTGGGTGGCACTGGCCCAGAGCGTGCCGGTGGCGGCCAGGGCCACGCTGCTGACGGCAATCAGCAGCAGCACGCCCAGGTAAGTAAAGCCGGCGTCGGCCTTACCATTCAGCGAACAGGCTGCCATCACGCGCTCTCCCTGTGGCACCGCTCTTGATATCGGCCACGCCGCCGGCTACGCCTTCGGGTGGTGGCACCAGCTGCCAGGCATCGCTGCGCTCGGTGATCGGGTCGAGCGGGGTGTTGCGCAGGTAGCGTTGCTCCACCAGTTGCTCCAGCGAGTCCGGGTAGTGGCCGGTGTCGCCGTAGTAGTGGTCCAGCGCCTCGCGCAGCACCGCCAGGCTCTGGCGCAGGGTGGCTTCGCGGGCGCTTTCCAGGCTGTTGAAGTAGCGCGGCATGGCGATGGTCATCAGCGTGGCGATGATCGCCAGCACCACCAGCAACTCGATCAGGGTGAAGCCTTCGCTGCGCTTCATGGCGGTCACCATTGCCCGTAGGGGATGTTGTTCAGGCCTTTGCCACGGGCTTTGGAATAGATGTCGAACACGTCTTCGCCTTCGCGCGGGTTGTCGGCGCTGCTGTCGTAGGCGCGCAGGCCCCACCCCCCTTCATCTTCACCCTTGGCCGCCAGCAGCGGGTCGTGCGGGATGCGCCGCAGGAAGTAGAACTTGGCGCCCTTGGCACTGCGCACATCGCGCACGCCGTCGACCAGCACCTGCAGGTTCGGCGGGTAGCCACTGGCGTCCAGACGCTTCTCGATGTAGCCGGCATCGAACGCCCGCTTGTAGGCGTCGATGGCGTCGCGAATCTGGTACAGCGCCTCGCGCAGCTGCTGTTCCTTGCCGCGGCGCACCACGGTTTCAGTCAGCGGCGCGGCCATGCTGGCCAGCAAGCCGAGCAACGCCAGGGTCAGCACCACCTCGATCAGGCTGAAACCGTGCAGGCGGCGCGGCCCGTTCATGGCTGCGGGCCCGCTTTGGCCGGGGCGACCGCCATCTGGCTGTCCACCACCGGTGCGTCGCTGGCCGGGGCGTTGCCGGGCACCTCGACCGGCGGCAGCGGTGCCATCTGGCGCACCTGCATCGCCGACTCGGTGCCGGTGGCGAACTCCATGTCCGACGGGCTCTGGTACGGCAGGTTGCGCACGATGCGCGGGGTGATCGCCAGCACCAGCTCGCTCTTGCTCATGTCGTCCTTGTTGCTGCCGAACAGCCGCCCCAGGCCGGGGATATCGCCAAGGCCGGGGATCTTGTTGCCACTGGCGTTGTGGTCGTTGCGCACCAGGCCGGCCAGCACCTGGGTTTCGCCATCGTGCAGGCGCAGGGTGGTCTGCGCGTTGCGGGTGTCGACCTGGACCGGAATGGTGCCCTGGCGGGTGGCCTCCAGCGGCGTGGCATTGCTCACTTCCAGGGCCACCTTGATCGCCACTTCGTTGTTCAGGTGCACGGTGGGCTGCACTTCGAGCTTCAGGCCCACATCCAGGTAGGTGACGCTTTCGGTGATCACCGGGCCTTGGGTGGACGGCACCGAGGTGGCGCTGATGATCGGTACCCGCTGGCCGATGTGAATACGTGCCTGCTCGCGGTTGCTGACGCGAATCACCGGGCTGGCGAGGGTGTTGATGTCCTTGTCCTGGGCGTTGATCTTGGCCTGCGGTGCCGGCGCGATGCTGATGCGGCTGGAGTCGATGCCCTTGAGCTGGTCGAGCACGCTCACCGGCTGGCCATCGGAGCTGAGCACACCAAAGGTGTTGGGCCATTGCAGGCCGAGGTCGAGGATGCGCGAGGTGGCCACTTCCATCACCTCCACTTCCAGCACCACCTCGGGGTTGGACTGGTCCTGCGACTGCAGCAGCTTCTCGGCCATGCGCACGGCGTCCGGGGTGTCGCGCATGGTCAGGGTGTTGAGGCGTTCATCGACGAATACGTCGCGGGTCTTGAGCATGGTCTTGACCATGTTCAGCGCGGTGTTGGCGTCGATGCTGGTCAGGTAGAAGGTGCGCATGACCAGTTCCTGGTAGTCCTTGGTCTTCTGCGGCGAGTCGGGGTAGATCATCAGGGTGTTTTCATTGACGATCTTCTGCCGCAGCTGGTTCTGCTCCAGCAGCAGCGCCACGGCGTCTTCGATGCGCAATTCGCGGACGAAGATGGTGGCTTTCATGTCCGGGCGCATGTCCTTGTCGAAGATGAAGTTGATGCCGGCGACCTGGGACAGCACCTCGAAGATGGTCTTCAGGTTGGCATCGCGAAACTCCAGGGTCACCGGCCGCTCCAGCTTGCTGCGCAGTTGCGGGAACGGCTGCGCAGTGCGCGCCTGGACGTTCTCGATGTCGCTGCGCAGGGCCACGCCTTTCTGGTTCTGCGGGTCCAGGCGCAGCACTTCGCGCATGTAGCGCTCGGCGCCGAACAAATCGCCCTGGCGCAGCGCCGCCTGGCCCAGCGCCACGCGCTCGTCAAGGGTGCGGATCAGCTCCAGCTGGCGAATGCCTTCCTGGGCGCGGCGATTGTTCGGCTCCAGGGTCAGGACCCGGCCATAGCCCATGCGCGCGCCGGCGAAGTCGTGGCGAATACGGTCGGCATCGGCCTGGGTCAGCAGCGCCTCCACTGCAGCCTGGCGGCTGTGGGCCAGGGCGATGTTCAGTTCGGTGTCGCGGGGGTCTTCGCGCAGGGCCTCTTCCAGGCTGGCGATGCCGGCCTCGTACTGGCCCTCCTTCATCAGTTGGTCGCTGTCCTTGCGTACGCCACTGGAGCCGCAACCGGCGATGGCCACGCACAGCGCCACCAGCAGGAACGGAGCAGGCTTGCACAGCGTTGACGACTTCATGGAGCGCTCCCTACAGACAAGGTCTGCGACTGATGCAAAGGCAGGTAGACCAGGCTCAGCTCGCTGGCCGAGACGCGGTCGAGGCGGTAGGTGTCATCGATCACGTCGCCCTGGCGCACGACGTAGAGCTTTTCGCCGCTCTGCAGAAAGATCTGCAGGTCGTCGCGGTCACCGATGCGGCCGATGAACTGGAATGGCAAGGCCGGAGCGGTTGGCGCTGCGGGGGCTACCGGGGCGCTGTTCACGGGTTGTTCGGTGACAGTGGCCAGGGCTTGGGGGCTGGTCCATTGCTGCGGTGGGAAGAGGTCTTTTGAGGCCTGTTCCGGCCTATTCGCGGGTAAACCCGCTCCCACAGGGACCGTGGATACCGCCGATTCTGTGGGAGCGGGTTTACCCGCGAAGGCCGTGACGCTGTCATACTGGCCGAACCAATGCCCCGGCGCCCAGGCCAGCGCCGCACTCACGCCAAGAAAGCCGACCCAGATCGCTGCACGTTGTCCGTTCATCACGACCTCGACAGGTAAAGGGTCATGCGCAGGCGGGCATTCAGCTCGCTGTCGCCGATGCGCTTGCGTTGCAGTTCGAGGTCTTCCAGGACCAGGGTCGGCAACTGCTTGAGCAAACCTTTGATAAAGCCCCGAATCTGCGGGTAGCTGCCGCGCACCGGCAGCACGATCTGGTAGCGCGCCAGTTGCGTCCTGGGGTCGATGCCCAAGGCGTATTCGCCACGTGCCAGGCTGATGTGCTCGGCGCTGGCCAGGTGGTACAGGCGCTCGATCAGCGCGCTGGCCTGGGGCTGCCCGGGCAGTTGCTGACGCAGGCTGTCGAGCGCTTGCTGCTCGGGCTGGATGGCGATCTTCAGTTCGCCACGCCTGACCCGCTCGACCTGCACGCGGGCATCCGCCTGGGCCGCGCGCAGTTCGCGCATGGCCTGCCACTGCGGCAGGACGCCAGCGCAGGCCACGCCCAGGGCCAGCAGGCCGCTGGCAATCGCCGCCAGGCCAAGCGGGCCGATGCGCCGCAGGCGCTCCTGCAGGATCAGGCTGTGCAGCGATTCAGGGGCGCGCATGGCCGGTCTCCCAGGTGGCGGTGAGGGTGAAACGCACCGGGTGCTCGGGCTGCGTGGCCAGCACCTCGTGGTTGAGCAGCGACACATCACTGAGCTCGGTACTGGCTTCCAGGCGCTGGTGGTACTGCAACATCGCGTCCAGGCTGCGCGCCTCGGCGGCGATGCGCAGTTGCCCCTTGCGTGCGTCGGGGGCCAGGCTGAGCAAGGCCACATCGCCCTGCGGCTGCGCTTCGAGCATGGCGAACAGTTGTTGCCAAGGCCGTTGCAGCTGCTGCGAAACGCTTTGCATCTGCGCCAGGCGCTCGGCCTGTTCGCGGCTAGCGGCACTGCTCAGCGGCGCGACACTGGCCGGGCGCCGCCCCAATTGCAGTTCCAGGCTGTACACGCTGGCCTGCAGCTCGGCCTGTTCGGCCTGCAAGTGCTGCTGCAGCAACACCAGGGCAACCACCAGCGCGCTGCCCATGGCGAGCAGCGCCCAGGCCAACGGGCTGCTGCGCCGGGGCTGGAACTCCAGGTCGAGGCGGCGCATGTCAGGCCACCGCCCGCCACATGGCGCACAGCGGGTCGGCGTCGCTGGCCGGCGGGCACAGCTGCACCGCCGCCAGTTGCGGCGCATCGGTGCGGCCCGGGGCATGCAGGTAGACCCGTGGCAGGTCCTCGCCATACAACTCGCCGGTGCGCTCGATCAACGCCTGCAGGGCCTGGTCGTTGTCGGCGCAGCCTTGCGCCAGCACTTGCTGCCAGGCCCCGCCGGCGGCCAGCAACAGCACGCTGCGGCGCGGCTCGGCCAGCACGAACAGGAAGTCGCCCTGCCCCAGCTGTGCCGAACAGCGGTTGTAGGCGGCCATCAGGTACGGCTGCACCGAACGCAGGCTCAGCTGGCTTTCCCGGCCCAGCGCCTGCAGCCGTTGCAGCAACGCTTCGGGCAACGCCGTGGCGATGCGCGCGGTGCCGGCCGGTTCCGGCGACAGCACGATGCGCCAGTCATCCAGCGGCTGCCCGTAGAGGTTTTCGAAGCAGGCCCGGGCATAGGCGTCGAGTTCGCGCGGGTGGCCGATGGCAGCGCTCCACGGCACCAGGCAGAAGCGGCTATAGCGGGCCGACAGCAGCACCCGCAAGCGGGCGCCGCGCACGGCATGCTCGGCGAGCAACGCGGCCAGCGCGTCGGCAGCGGCTTGCCAGGCGGGTTGGCCGGCATCGCCGCTGAACCCGTGGCTGCCCAGCCACTGATGATGGTGTTTGTGCCAGCAACCCAGGCCGACACCCTCGGCACCCACTACGGCGGTGTACGTGCACGCGCCATGCTCAGATGAATGTGACACGGTTGATCTCCTCGAGGGTGGTACGGCCATCGCGGACCAGGTCCAGGGCCGAAGCCCGCAGCAGGCGCAGGCCGCGCTGGCAGGCGAGGTGCTTGATCTGCGACAGCGGGCGGCGTTCGACGATCATCTGCCGCAGGTCGTCGTCCAGGTGCAGCAGCTCGGCGATGGCGCTGCGGCCACGGTAACCACTGCCGCGGCACTGGCCGCAGCCCTGGGCACGCACGAAGCGCCAGCCGGCCACCGCATCGCGGCTCAGGCCAGCGCCATACAGGGCGTCGTCATCGACTTCGCACGGTGTGGCGCAATGCGGGCAGGCCAGGCGGATCAGGCGTTGCGCCAGCACCGCATTGAGCGCGGAGACGAAGCTGTAGGGGTCGACCTGCATCTGGCTGAAGCGGCCGATCACATCGAATACGTTGTTGGCGTGGATGGTGGTGAACACCAGGTGGCCGGTAAGCGCCGACTGCACGGCGATTTGTGCGGTGTCCGGGTCGCGGATCTCGCCGACCAGGATCTTGTCCGGGTCGTGGCGCAGGATCGAGCGCAGGCCGCGGGCGAAGGTCAGGCCTTTCTTCTCGTTGACCGGAATCTGCAGCACCCCGGGCAGCTGATACTCGACCGGGTCTTCGATGGTGATGATCTTGTCCACGCCGTGGTTGATCTCGCTGATCATGGCGTACAGGGTGGTGGTCTTGCCGCTGCCGGTGGGGCCGGTGACCAGGATCATGCCGTACGGCTCGGCGGCCAGCCGGCGCAGGGCGCGCAGGGTTTCTTCGGCAAAGCCCAGGGCGTGCAGCTGCACACCGCTGACCCGGTCGGACAGGTCCTGCTTGTCGAGCACCCGCAGCACCGCGTCTTCGCCGAAGATGCTGGGCATGATCGACACGCGGAAGTCGATCTGCCGGTCGCCCACGGCGACCTTGAAGCGGCCGTCCTGGGGCACGCGTTTTTCGCCGATGTCCAGTTCGGCCATGACCTTGATGCGCGAGATCACCTGGTCGGCGAAGGCGCTGCCGCTGGCCTTGCCGGCGCCGTTGAGCACACCGTCGATGCGGTACTTGATGGTCAGGCCCTGGCCGGTCATGCCAAGGTGGATGTCGCTGGCGTGCAGCTTGAGCGCGTCGTACAGGGTGGAGTTGACCAGCTTGACCACGCGGCTCTGGTCTTCGCTGATGCTGGCCAGCGACAGGCGTTGCAGCGGGTCGCATTCGCTGCCGGCTTCGGCCTCGTGGTCCAGGGCGTCCACGGCGTGGAAGCTTTCTTCGTGGCGGGCCAGAAAGGTGGCCAGGTCGGCGGCGTGGGCCAGGTACAGCGGGGCGCCCTGCAGCACATCGTCGATCCAGGCCAGGCGGGCGTGGTCGAAGGGGTCGGCGAACACCCCAAGCAGCTGGCCGTCCTGTTCGATCACGGCGAATTCGCGCTTCAGGCACATGGCCAGGCTGACCTTGTCGAAGCGCGGCGTGCTGGCCAATAGGGTGTGGCTGCCCAGCACCGGGTAATGCAGGGTCAGGCCAAGGCGCTGGGTGAAGGTGTCGGGGGTGTCACAGGCCAGCTGTTCCAGGCGGGTGAGCAGGCGCTCGTCGCTGCTTTGCAGGCGGGCCTGGGCCAAGAGGTCGCGGGGGTAGGCAGAATGCGCTTTTACCTGTGCCGGCCCTTTCGCGGGTAAACCCGCTCCCACAGGATGTCCGATGTCTTCAAGATTGCAGTGCCCCTGTGGGAGCGGGTTTACCCGCGAAGAGGCCGGTGCAGGCGGTAGAGCTTCCCGGGTTGCATCGAATGCGTCTGGCATGGCCTGCGACTCCGCTCAGGGGCGCGTCGCAGGCTGGCTCGGCCAGGGGTGCGGGCGCCGCTATTCCCCGGTGAGCAGTTGATCGTCGTCGGGCCCTGGGGGCTTGGCGCCGTTACGGCGGCGGTCGGCCAGTACCCAGCTTCCATCGTACAACTGCAGGGGGAACGATTCGTTCCTGTTCTGGCGTCGCTCGACGAACCCTTCAGCCGGGTTGTCCGTGGCCCTGCGCCGGCGCTCGATGCCCATCAGGTCGAAGATCGCACGGGCCAGTTCCACCAGCGGGAACGGCTTGAACAGGACATGGCTCACGCCCAGTTCGGCAGCCCGCTCACGCACCGCGACGGTGGGGTGGGCGGTAATCAGCACGAAGTGGCACTGGCTGTTCCTGCGTACGGCCTCCAGAACCTGAAAACCCTCCATGTCGGGCAAGCGGTAATCCAGCACGATCACTTGCGGTGCCAGGCTTGCAGCCTGTTCGATACCACTGGCACCGTCGTGGGCAACATCAACTTCCAGGCCTTGCGCCTGCAGGTACGCTTGCAGGTTCTGCGCAAGGGTCTGTTCGTCATCGACTACCAATACTCTGTTCACCAAGGTCGACTCCCAAGAACTGCCCGGTAACCCGGTCTGCGAAGTGCGCCCTCGTAAAGGCTTGAGCAGGCTTCGTGCCAGGCGGGAATAGTCATGCTGCACCTTTACAAGTCGTTGATTTCACGTAACTTTCTGCCAGAACCCGGAACCCGGCGGGCAGGCGCTGCCATGCGGTTCCCCACATGCGGGGGAAGGGCTGGCACACGGCCAGATGGTAATTCCCCAGCATTGGGGAAACACCCTCAGTGGCTTCAGTCGGCGATTTCCACGGTAGCCGACGCGCGCAAACGTTGCCGCACGGACTGGCGCGCCTGCGCTTCGCGTTCAGCGAGCAGCATGGCCCTGGCCCGGGCCAGGCCCTGTTCGCGTATGAGCGATGGCTGTTCATCTGCTTGCTGCGCTCCTTGCAGGTTTGCCTGGTTGGCATCGTAGAAGGCCTGCACTTCGACCTGGCTGGGCGCGGCGACCGCGCTGAGCTGGGCATACACCTGCTGGGCGGCCAGCTCGTGCCGGGTGTAGTCATTGTACTGTGCCCTATCGAAGCCCGCCTCCGCCAGCCGCCGGTCAAAAATGGCCGGGCTGCCGAACGCCGCCTCGACCTCGCCGACATGCGCCGCCACCTGTTCGTCGCTGATGGCGATGCCACGGCGCTGGGCCTCCTGCCACAACAGTTCCTTGTCGATCAGCTCGCCCAGGGCCTGGTCGCGCAGGCGCTTGTACAGGGTCGGGTTGCGGATGCCGGTCAGGGCGCGGCCCTGGGCGTCCAGGTATTCGCTGAAATAGCGCTCCAGGCGCATCATTTCGATTTCCACGCCATTGACCCGCGCCGCCGGTACATCGGCCCAGCTTGCCTTGGCCAATACCTGCAACAGGCACAACAACAGAACACGCATGGCAACCTCCTCAAGGGTTGTCCGGCACTGGCCGGTACGGGCTGACCGCGGTGAAGCGCGGCCCGGGCAGGGCCACCGCCACCACATGGGCACCGGTCATGCCCTGGCGACGCCCGGGGCCGAAGCCCAGGGCCGGGGTCAGGCCGGTGGACACATCATGCAGACCTTCCAGCGCGGCAATCAGCTGCGCGCGGCTGGTGTCACGGCCGGTCTGTTTCAACGCTTCGCTGAGCAGGCGCAGGGCACACAGGGTGTTGACCTGCAACGACGCCTGGCGTGGGTCGAGACCTTGGCGCTGCTGCAGCCCGGCCAGGCTCGCCAGGCCCTGCGCGGTCCAGTCTTCGGGCACATACGGATAGGCCAGGAACACCCGTTGCGACCACGCTTCGGGCAAGCGCGCCACGGCGCCGGCCACCTGGCTGGAAGCGGCGAACAGGTAGGGTTGGCGGCCGCCGGCCTGCAACGCCGAGGCCAGCTGGGCAAACGCCTGGGCGCGGCCGAGGAAGACGATGCCCTGCCCGTCCACGGCCTGGCCAGCAAAGGCCTGCACGGCCACTGGCGCCCAGCCCTGTTGCAGCAAGCGTTCGCGCACCTGTGCGGCCAGCGCCGCCTGGTCGTCGCCGGCATACACCACGCGCAGGTCGCCCGCTGCCAGGCCCAACGCCGCGCGGGCGTGGCCGGCCAGGCTGAGCAATTGCGCGGGCAACGCGGGCAACGGGTCGAAAATCTGCGGGCTGCCGCCACTGCGTGGGGTGCTGCCGATCAGCGGCACATTGTGTGGCGCCAGCAAGGTGGCCAGGCGCGCGTCGAGCATCGGTGCCAAGGGCGCCAGCAGGGCGAACACCTGCTGCTCTAGCAACTGCTGCAGCGCCCGTTCGGCGCTGGCCGGGTCGGGGCCGGGGTCGAGCGCCACCAGCGCCAGGCGTCGCCCGTGAATGCCGCCTTGCTGGTTGAGCTGCGCCAGGCCGTCTTCGAGCACCGCACGCACCACCTGCCCGGCGTCAGCCAACGGGCCGGCGGCTGGCAGCAAGGTGCCCAGGCGCAGCACGCCGTCCTCCAGGCCCGGGTCGCGGTCCTGGGCCAGGCGCTTGAGGTAGGCGGTGAGGTTGCGCTGGTCGGCGAGGGTCAGTTCGAAACGCGGCATGGCCGGGTCCAGGCGGGTGCCGGCCGGGTCGAGGCCATGCTGGATGGCCCGGGCCAGGCTGCTGTCGGTGTAGCCCGGGTAGCGGCGGCCGTTGGCCTCGCGTTCACCCTGGCCAAGCGCCAGGCGTTGCCAGTCGAGGCTGGGCGGGCGCACGCCGCCTTCCGCGCGGCCGCGGCCATCGTCGCCGTGGCAGCTGGCGCAGGGCAGCACGCTGGCGGGGACGCGCATGTCGCTGGCGCCGACCCGGGCTTGCAGTTGGGCGTCGCTGCTGGAGACGCCCTCGCGGTACAGGCGTTTGCCGGCTTGTTCGTTGGCGGTGAGATCGAGTGCAAAAGTCGCAGTACCGAACACCAGACTGACAAGCAGAGCCAGGATTATGCTCCCGGCTCTTCTAGCCTGTTCTGGCCTCATCGCCGGCAAGCCAGCTCCCACAGGGATCGTAGCGCCCCTGAAGGCAGTGTTGCCCCTGTGGGAGCCGGCTTGCCGGCGATGAGGCCGGCAGCAACAGCGCAAGGCCGCCCAGGCATTCACGATGCTCACCGACCCGCCAATGGCTGGGCCAGCAGCTGCATGCGCTGGGCGATTGCCACAGGTGGTGCATCCGGGCGGATCTTGCTCCAGCGCTTGCCGGCGACATCCCCGGCTATCAGTTGCGTCGAATGCTGCTCGGGGCTGGGCAGGAACTGGCCGATGCGGCCCAGCACCAGGTCGACATTGGCCTTGTCACCGCTCAGGAACAGCCAGTTCGGCCCATCCACGCCGTGCTTTTCGGCAAACGCCTTGAGCACCTGCGGGGTGTCGTTGAGCGGGTCGCTGCTGATCGACACGAAGGTGACCTGGCTGGCCAGCTGCGGGCCCATGGCCTCGCGCACCTCGCGCAACTTGCGGGTAATCAGCGGGCAGGCGTCGGTGCAGTGGGTGAAGATCACGTTGAGCAGCACCACCCTGCCCTCGAGCACATCGCTGTAGAAGCGCAGCTCGCGACCGTTCTGGTCCCTGACCAGGGTATCGGTGAACCAGGCCTGGGCATCGCGGGTGCCACCGCCACTGCTCATCGCCGGCGGTGCCGGTTGTGGCTCGGGCGCCTGCGGGGCATGGCCTTCGTGGGCGAACGCCACGGCCGCGAGAATCCACAGGCAACCACCCAGCACCAGCCAGTCGAAACCGCGCATGCCGGCGCGGCGGCTGTTTGCCTGGCTCATGGTTGCACCTCGTGATGGTCGGCAATGGCGGTGCTCTTGGCGTGCACGCGGCGGGCACCGAGGCGGTTGATTTCATCGATCAGCACCGCCGGGTCGGTGAAGCCGTAGTAACGCGTCCAGTGCCCACTGCGGCCGTCACCCACCAGGATCAGCGGCGGGTGCTGGCTGAGGTCGGCGCTGAAGCTGCCCAGGCCTTTGAGGGTTTCACTGATGGCGTAAGGCGTGCCGGTCAGCCAGCTCCAGCCTGGCCCCTTCTGGAAGGCCCTGGCGTAGCTTTGCAGGCGCCTGGCGTCGTCACGCTGCGGGTCGATGCTGATCGACACCAGGTGAATGTCCTGCCCTACCCGGCCGCCCAACTGCTGCTGGACCTTGCCCATGATCGACGACACCACCGGGCACACCGTGGTGCAGCTGGTGTAGATGAAGCCCATGACCACCAGATGGTCGCCCACCAGGTCGCGTTCCAGGCGCACCGGCATGCCGTCCTGGTTCAGCAGCGACACATCGGCAAAGCGCACGCTGGCCTTTTCCTGGCGTGCGGCTGGCGGCGCTTCGGCGTGGCCGTCGTGGGCATGGCCGCCATGCGCCAGCGCCAGCTGGCTGGCGAATGCCAAGGTCAGGGCCAGCAGCCTGCAAGCATGCCTGGTAGTCATCGCACATTCCTCACGTCGGTCTGGGAAGCGTTGGACGCTGCGGCCGGCAGGACCCGCAGGCTGGTGTAGTTCTCTTCGGCGAACCTGCGCCCCAGTGACGGCGACTGCACATGCAGGTACCAGGCACCGGCCTCGGGCAGGCTCAGGGCCGCCTGATAGATGCCCTCGCCCACCTCTTCCAGCTGCAGGTTGCGCGGCATCGACGACGGTGCCAGGAAGTAGCGCAGGCTCAGGTCGCTCAGGCCCAGGCGCGGCTGGCCGTCGTCGCCGACGATGCGCACCCGGGCGGTAATGGCGCTGTGTTGCGACAAGGGCCGGTCCAGGCCGATGAACTCGGCATGCGTGCCCTGGCGCTTGCCGGCATTCGGCGCTTCGGCGACATCGGTGCTGAAGCAATGGATGATCTGCGGCTGGTTGAGCAGAAAAGCCACATCGAACTTGCCGGCAGCCGGCATTTTCACCGTCGAACCGTACACGCCCGGCGCCACTTCGCGCAGGCTGCGGTCAACGACGATGGCGGCGCGGGCCTGGTGGCCACGGTTGTTGTAGCCAGACATCGGCGCGTTCATGCCTTCGGCGTAGAAGTAGGTGGTGTTGTCCACCGGGTTGACCACGAACACCGAATTGTCGTCGCGCGACACCGACAGCCCCTGGGCCAGCGGCAGGTCACCGGCCTGGCGCGGCGCCGCCGGGCCGGCCTCGAAGCCCTGGATGATCGGCGAGCGCCCTTCGCCCAGGCTGGCCAGGTTGATCATGCTGACCTTTGGCGAAGCCAGGCCGCGCACGTAGGCATAGCCCTTGGTGAAAGTCAGCTGGTACGGCTCGGCCGCCACCGGAACGCGGTGGATCAGCTGGTCGGTACTGGCGTCGATCACCAGCGCCTGGTTCTCCAGGGTGTTGAGCACGATGCCGTAGCGGCCATCGTTGCTGAAGCGCATCGGCCCCAGGCCCTGTTCGGCCTGGACGGTGTGGCGCAACTGGTGGTTGCGGGCATCGAATACCCGCACGCTGCCCTCCTCGCCATCGACCACGTACACCGCCTGGGACAACGCCGAATAGCTGACCGACAGCGGGTGCGGGCCGACCTTGAGGGTCTTGACCAGGCGCATTTGCGCGATGTCGATGACGCTGAGCGTGCCGCTGTCGCGGTTGCTGACGTAGGCAAAGCGCGAGTCGCCGCTGAAGGCGATTTCGTGGTGGCCGCTGCCGGTATTGAAGGTTTTCAGGGTGTTGCGCCCCGGTACATCGATCACCGTTACCCCGCCCTTGGCCGGGTCGCGGCTGTTGTTGCCCACCCACAGCCGGTGCTGGTCGGGCTGCAGGGCCACGCGCAGCGGCTGCTCACCAGCGTCCAGGTCGGCGACACGGGTGAAGGTTTCAGTGTCGATGACCGCGACCTTGCCGCGCTCGGGGATGGACACGAACACCTGCTTGTCGTCGCTGGTGGCCACCCAGTCCATGGGCGGCCCGGGCAGGTCGATGCGGGCCAGGGTGCTGGTCACGCCCCCCACCGAGACGGTCGGGTCGATCACCGTCAGGCTGGCGTCCTTGTTCAGCATCAGCAGAAAGTAGCTGTTCAGGTCGAGCAACGGCCGGGCGCCGATGCTGCTTTTCAGGAACAACGCCACCCGCGCCTTGCAGCTCTGCTCGCGCTCGCCCGCCGGCGCCGACTGCGCCGGGTCGAGCCATGCCCCGGGGGCCATGCCCGACAGCGGCTGGCCGCTGGTCTGGTCACTGACCTTGAACCGGATGTTGGCGAAGCTGCCTTCCTGCAGGGTGCCGCCGGCCAGCGGCCGGGCCTCGAACTCCACGGTCACGCCGTCGCGGCTGAGCCGGTGCAGGGCCTGCGGGTCGGCCGCCTCCTGCAACAGCTCGCGCGGGTCGCACCAGAGCTTTTCATACGCCACGCCCAGGCCGATCAGCGCCACTCCCAGTGCTACCCCCAAGTAAGCAGGGCGAGTCTTCTTGTTCATGCTCGCGCTCCCTTTCCGTCACTGCGCCGGGGCCGTTGTCGGCGGCGCTTCGTTGGTCACCCGCAAGATCCCCCAAAGCCCCGAGAGGTTGCCGTAGGCGGCGTAGTCGCGGAACAGGTAGTCGCCTGGCACGGCGTTGGCGCCGCCGGCACTGGGCAGCATGAAGCTGAAGTGCGCCGCCGGCAGCACGCTTTCCTGGGCACCGATGTACATGGCCATCGGGTTGTAGCCGAAGCGCACCGAGCCGATGCCCGGCAGGCTCGTCGGGTAGCCGTATTCGTCGTTCTTCTCGGCCTGGTAGTTGTGCAGTGGCCACACGTGGCCGTCCAGCTGGTAGACCATGCCGCGGCTGCCACCACTGGGCATGACGATGTGGTTGCGCACCGGCTGGCCCGGCCTGGCGTACAGCACCGGGGTTTGCGGGTCGCCACCGACCAGGGCGTTGGCGTAGGCCATGTGGGCATTGGGCACATCGCCGAAGCCCAGCCCGGCGGCGCGACCGAACGGTGAGTCGGGGGCCATGCCGAAGCGCAGCCACAGCGGCTCGGTCTTGTAGTTGACCGCCATGTTGCCGTTGTCCTGCGGGTCGCCGGCGGCGCCGTTGCCTTCGGTGTTGATGCCTTCCACCGGGCGGCCATCGGCCCAGCGCATGTTCAGGGCGCGCTGCCAGACGGTGACGAAGTCGCGGTAGTCTGCCTGGCCGCTGACCTTGACCGTGGCCTGGGCACGGGAAGCGCTGTCCTCGGTCCAGGTGGCGGTCTGCGGCAGGATGCTCATGGCACCCACCAGGCCTTTCTGCGGCTGCTTGATGACGTCCGACGGGGTCAGGTTGAGGCCGCCGAACTCGATGGCGGTGCTGTTGATGTTGTCCACCGTCCGGCCCAGTTGCGACACCGGCTTGCCCTCACGCTCCAGGTGGCCGGCGTAGTACTGGTAGGTACGGGTCGGCCAGGCGCCGCTGCCAGCGGCACGCGGGGCCACGGTCTGCACCGGGTTGAGGCCGACGTTGGCGCCATCGGACTTGGTGATGTCGTAGGCCAGCAATTGCGCATGCAGGCCTACATGGCTGGACGGCCGCATCAGGTTGTTGGCGAAGGCAGTGGCGCCTTCGCTGTCGAAGCGGTCACGCTTGACCACGTTGTGCATCACCGCCGTGCTGGGCAGGTCCGGCATCACCAGCGGCAGGCGGTTTTCCAGGGTGATGCTGATGCACTCGCCGGCGTTGGCGCGCAGCACCAGCGGCTCCACCGGCACGCCCGCCCTGAGCTTGCCGGTGCTGGCGTCGAGGTCGGCCTTGCGCACGTAGAGGATGGCCGTCGGGTCGTGCAGCGGCGCGCTATGGCCCCCGATGGTGAACGGTTGGCCATCTTCGGGATCGACCCCGCTGACCAGCGGGATGGTGGTGTTGCGGCTGTTGAACACCAGGGTGCCGCCGTTGGCCTTGAGCGGGCCGCCGACATGCTGGCCGACACCGGCCGGGTCGTTGATGCTGACGCCATTGCGGTTCTCGAGGATGTCGTTGGCCAGCGCCGCGACCACCTCGTAGTTGCGCTTGACCGTGGGGCGGCTGCCTATGCCGTTGGGGTTGGCCGTGGTTTTCGGGCAGATGCCGTCGAAGTTGACGGTGTTGCGCATGGCCACTGGCTGCGGGTTGTTGGGCAGCGGGAACAGGTCGGCACGTTGCGTGGTGTAGTTGCGCATGATGCCCCAGATACCGTTCCAGTAGCCTTCCAGGGCCGCGTCCAGCGAATACAGATAGTCGCCGTTGGTGGCGGCGGAGCTGGAGATCATCGACACCGGCGCCATGAAGCCCAACTGCTCGGAAATGCCGATCATCTGCGACGACTTCCAGCCCGAGTTGGAGCTGTTGCCGTAGCCGGTGCCGTTCTGCAGCCACTTCACGCCATGCAGGGTGACGTTGTGCTCTTCTTCATGGCCGCCGGCGTGCATGCGCAGGCGCACGTTGTCGCCGGAATAGGTCCGCAGCATCGGCGTGAACGGGTCGCCCGGTTCGCCGCCGGCCTTGTTGATGTGCGGCGGGAACAGCGTGGTGCCGCCGGTAGGGCCGACCGCCGAGGTGATCGCCGACGGCGCCAGGTTCAGCGCCGGAATGGCCCGGTCGGTACGGGTTTGCAGGGCGTAGCTGAGGTCGCCGGCGAGGCCGTCGGCCTGCATGCCGCGCTTGCCGTCGGGGCCGACCTTGTTCGGGTCGAACACGCGCAGGGCCAGGGGCTCGTTGCGGTAGTTGACGACGAACATGCCTGGGTCATCCACCGAGATCGCCTGCGGGCAAGGCCGGCTCGGGCAGCCCGGGTCGATGCCGCCGCGTTCCTCGACGATGGCTTCCAGCAGGCTCGAGGCCTTGCCACGCACCGGCGGGTTGATGGCGTAACGGAAGCTGTCGGCGGTGGCCGGGTACGACTGGGCATTGGGCACGCCGTCGGGCCCGGCGCCAACGTACACACCCGCTTCATAGGCGTGCTGGAAGTCGCTGTACTCTAGGAAGAACTCGCGGTAGCTGTCGTTCTTGCCGTCGCCGTCGTGGTCACCGGTCTGGATCACCGCCTGCCACGAGGTCGGGCCGCCGTCCTGGCGCGTGGCCGGGTTGTACAGCGGCTCGCCGGTTTCGGCGTGGTACCAGGTGGAGTTGGCCGGTTCCGCCAGCACGGTGGCGTACAGGCCGAGCTGCTGGTGGGTCGATGGGCCGAGGTGGTCGTGGGTGAAGATGGTGCCCAGGCCACGGTCGACGTTGTACACGTTGACCAGCGGGTCGGCGAACCAGCGCTGCATGGCCGTGCGCGCCCCCAGCCAGTCGGCCCGGCCGAAGCGGCCGAAGTACGGGTGCTGACGGGCCTGCGGGCAGGCGGCGCTGCCGTCGCGGCTGTCGCCCTGGGTGCAGCCGTTGTAGGCACGAATGGCCTGCACCCGTTCGACCACGCTGCCGGGCGAGAGAATGCCGTCTTCGTAGTTCCAGCCATTGGCTGAGCCGTCGGCGGCGGTCAGGTCCCACTTGGGCAGGTGGATGTGCTGGCCGATCACGTCGGTCGGGGTGCGCACCTGGTAATCGTCCATCTCGTAGATGTTCGGGATCAGGTTGGTGTGCTGGTACATGGTGCAGTCGAAGGTGTTCATGCGCATCACCAACGGCTCTGGCGGGCGCTGCTTGGTGATGACTGGCCAGGCGTCTTCCCAAAGGGCAATGATGCGGGCTTGCGGGAAGTGGTAGCCGACCTTGTTGTACACCGCGTCGAACTGGATGTTGGCGCCCTTGTAGATGCGTGGGCGGTCGGCGGTGAAGGCCGACGAGCCACGGAAGTTCAGGCCCGCCAGGCTCTCGCCGCTGGCATATTCGCCCACCCCGGACGACTGGGTCAGGCGCTTGCCACGGTCATCCATGCACGGCTCGTAGAACGGCGCGCCGGCCATCGGCAAGGCGCCATTGGTGCGAAATGCCTTGGCCACCGGTTGGCTGCCGGGAATCAGGGCGAAGCTTGGGTGTTCGGCCATGGCGTGAAACTGCATGGCCGCCTGCTCGACATCGGTACCCTCTTCGGGCAGGTAGATCGGCTTGGCTTTGTGCACCACCTTGGTGAAATCCAGCTTGGTCGTGGTGGTTTCCGCCTCACCGCCAGCGGCTACCCCGTCCAGCGCATGGCGCCCCAGGCCGCCGTCCCAGCCATCGACCTGGTTCGGGTCGAGGTTGGCCCACAGCGCCTTGCCGCTGTTCTTGAGCTGGCGGGCCATGGCCGGGTCGAGCATGTCCAGCGGCGGGGTCGGTGGGCGGTTGCCCACGCTGCTTTCCATGCCGCCAATCCAGAACGGGTAGCCAGGGTTCTTCAGGCTGCCGTCGGCGTTGCGGTTGGCCTCGCTGCGATCGACCAGCGCCAGCGAGCCGATGGCCTTGCGCAGCGGCGCCTGGTCGCCAGGCTGGTCATCCTCGTCTGCTTCAGGCGCGTCGTCATCGTTGGCGGCAACCTGCTCTGCCGACAGCTTCGGTACCACCACCACCTTGCCTGGCATCGGCGCCATGGCCTTGCCGGGCAGCGGCACGATGGCCGGGATCGGCGTGCCAGCGACGATCTCGCCATCGGGCAGGGCCCGGGCGCCAACTGCCGGCTTGCCGCTGCGCAGGGCGAACGGAATGCTGTGGAAGCCATTCTCGCCCTGCCCGCTCACCGCAAGGCGGGTGCCCTCTTCGAACACGTCGTGGACCCGCCACATGGCCCACATGCCCTGGGCAAAATGCGGGTAGAAGTGGCAGTGGTAGATGGCATCGCCGGCTACCCGGTTGCGGTTGCCCGACCCACCGTTGGCGATTTCGTAGGTGTAGCCAACCCCGGCACCGATGCCCTGGGCATCGATGTAGTCGGAGTTGTCGTCATTGGGGTTGAACAGCCACTGGTGGCCATGCAGGTGGAAGATGTGCTGCTCATGGCCATTGTGGGTGTTGCGGAACTTGGTGAAATCACCAATGTAGCTATGGTGCACGTTGGCCGGCTCGGCCGGGTACAGGGCCATGCTGGCCTTGACCCCGATGGCGCTGGCCGGCGGTACCTCACCAGGGCGAATGTGCTCCAGGCCGACGTTGGCCGGCACGTCCACCAGGGTTCCGACGTCACCGACCGTGTGCGCACTGAGGAAAAACTCTTCGTAGGCACACGACAGGCAGTCGTGCATCGGCCCCACGCCCAGGCGGTTGGCCACCACCTCGGCGCCCATGCCACCGGAACCGTAGTTGATCATGAACGAGTCGCGGGTGGGTTCCAGCACATGGCCCATCACCGGGTCGGCCCAGTAGCCCGGGAAGGCCTGGGTAGCGGCCACTTCGTCGGCGAACTGCGAGGCGAAGTCACGGAACGCCTCCAGGCGGTTGGGCAGCGCCGGGTTGCGCTTGCCCAGGCTTTCCAGCGGGTAGGTGGATCTGGGGAAGCTGCCGTCAGGGTTGGGGCCCATGACGATGGCATCGGTTTCGCTGTTGATGATCTCGTTGCCGTTGACCATGGCGATGATCGGCTTGCCGGCCTTGCCCTCGGCGATCCACGGTTGTGCCTGCGGGTAACGGGCTTCGTAATCGATCACCGGTTGGCCGGTGGCGGTACGGCCGGTGGTGGCCAGGCGCATTTCTTCCTCGGTGAGGGTGTTGCGGTAGGTGCGGCCCAGCCTGGGCACCACCACCACCTGGCCGAACAGGCCGTTGGCGACGTTGCCTGCGGTGCCTTCACCGCCAAAGGTGGCGGCCTTGCTGGTGGCGGCGAAGGCGCCTTCGCGCTCGGCGTACAGCGTGTAGCTGCGGGTGCTGCCGGGGCTGACGAAGAAGTTGCCGTTGCGCCCGGTGTAGGCGGAAATGTCGGCGATGCTGTTGAGCGCCTGCATGCCGTTGACCTGGAAGCCGACCATGCGCTCGGCCACCTGCTGGTCGGCGACGAAACCTTCGGCCGCTTCATGGTCGACTTCCAGTTCCTCGTCCTCGGGCCCTTCGGCCTCGATACTGTCTTTGTTCGGGTTGGCCTTGTAGTCGAGCAGGTTGGTCAGGTTGACCGTCAGGCAATCCCCTGCGGCAACCCGCAGTACGATCGGCCGTGGGCGCTTGTCCGGGCGCAGGGTGACCTTGCCCGGTACCGCCGCCCCACCGATGCTCAGCGGGACCTGCTTGTCGTCGACCACATCCTCGCGCAGGGCGAAGATCATGCCGTTGGCGTTTTGCGCGCCAAGGCGGTTGAACATCAGTGGCTGGTCCAGGGCCACCACGTTGGCGACCAGGGTGCGCTGGCACTGCACGGCCGCCTCGCTGGTCGACGCCCAGCCGCACAGGGCCAGCACGAGTGAGGACAGGATGGGGCCTTTGCCTGGTGAAGACATGCTGCACCTCCGGGACACAGGATCTCTGCGTGGAGCCGGAGCAAGGTGTGTGCCACAAGGGAATTGCGCGCTTTTTCAGCAGGTTACATCGGCAAGCGCAACAGATTGGGGAGGATCCCCCAATGGGTTTCCCCGAAACGGGGGGTGCCGCCGGCCAGCGACAGGCCCGCCCCGGCCAAGACGAAACCTTGCTAGAGTGGCACCAGGGCCGAACACGGCAAAAATGCAGAATCCCCCTGCAGATTTGTCGATTGTACAAGGCAATTTCGCATGACAGGATCCTGCGATCCTCCAGCGAACTCCAGACTTCACTTGGAAAATCAATAACAAAGCAGGGAGAACGCAAATGACTGCGCACGCTCATACTTCGGCAACCGACCATGTGCTGGCCGAGGTTCGCAACCAGGTCGGCCACCTGACCCTGAACCGCCCCGCCGGGCTCAATGCCCTGACCCTGGACATGGTCCGCAGCCTGCGCCAGCACCTCGACCTGTGGGCCGACGACCCCAAGGTGCACGCCGTGGTACTGCGTGGCGCAGGCCCCAAGGGCTTCTGCGCCGGTGGCGATATCCGTTCGCTGCACGACAGCTTCAAGGCCGGCGAAACCCTGCATGAAACCTTCTTCGTCGAGGAATACGCCCTCGACCTGGTCATCCACCGCTACCGCAAGCCGATTCTGGTACTGATGGACGGCTTCACCTTGGGCGGCGGCATGGGCCTGGCCCAGGGTTGCGACCTGCGCGTGGTCACCGAACGCAGCCGCCTGGGCATGCCCGAAGTGGGCATCGGTTACTTCCCTGATGTCGGCGGCAGCTATTTCCTGTCGCGCATTCCGGGCGAGCTGGGCATTTACCTGGGCGTCAGCGGCGCGCAGGTGCAGGCAGCCGATGCGCTGTACTGCGGCCTGGCCGACTGGTACCTGGCCAGCGACCGGCTGGCGGCACTGGACCAGGGCCTGGACCAGCTGCGCTTCGGCGACCACCCGCTGAAGGACCTGCAAAACCTGCTGGCCAGGCTCGGCACCCAAGTGCTGGACGACGCACCACTGGAAAAACTGCGCCCGGTCATCGACCACTTCTTCGCCCTGCCCGACCTGCCGGCCATCGTCGAGCAGCTGCGCGCGGTGAGCATTGGCGACAGCCATGCCTGGGCCGTGGCCACCGCCGACCAGCTGGAAACCCGCTCGCCGCTGGCCATGGCAGTTACCCTGGAGATGCTGCGCCGCGGTCGCCAGCTGGGCCTGGAGGACTGTTTTGCCATGGAGCTGCACCTGGACCGCCAGTGGTTCCAGCACGGCGACATCATTGAAGGCGTGCGCGCGTTGATCATCGACAAGGACAAGCAGCCACGCTGGAACCCGCCGACCCTGGCTGCGCTGCAACGCCAGCGGGTCGACCAATTCTTCGAAGGCCTGTGAGCCGGGGAGTACACAGATGCAAGACCTGGAACTGAGCGAAGAACAGATCATGATCCGCGACATGGCGCGGGACTTTGCCCGTGGCGAGATCGCCCCGCATGCCCAGGCCTGGGAAAAGGCCGGCTGGATCGACGACGGCGTGGTGCGCAAGATGGGCGAACTGGGCCTGCTGGGCATGGTGGTGCCGGAAGACTTCGGCGGCAGCTACACCGATTACGTCGCCTACGCCCTGGCCGTGGAAGAGATCGCTGCCGGCTGCGGCGCCACCGGGGCGATGATGAGCATCCACAACTCGGTGGGCTGTGGGCCGTTGCTGGCCTACGGCACGGCCGAACAGCAACGGCAGTGGCTGCCGCGCCTGGCCACCGGCGAGGTGATCGGCTGCTTCTGCCTGACCGAGCCACAGGCGGGCTCCGAGGCGCACAACCTGCGCACCCGCGCCGAGCTGGTGGATGGCCAGTGGGTCATCAACGGCGCCAAGCAGTTCGTCAGCAACGCGCGCCGCGCCGGGCTGGCGATCGTCTTCGCGGTAACCGACCCGGAGCTGGGCAAGAAGGGCCTGTCGGCATTCCTGGTGCCCACCGACAACCCGGGCTTCAAGGTCGATCGCAGCGAACACAAGATGGGCATCCGCGCCTCCGATACCTGCGCGGTGACGTTCGACAACTGCCGCATTCCCGCCGCCAACCTGCTCGGTGAGCGCGGCAAAGGCCTGGCCATCGCCCTGTCCAACCTCGAAGGTGGCCGGATCGGCATCGCCGCGCAGGCCTTGGGCATCGCCCGCGCCGCGTTCGAGGCGGCCCTGGCCTACTCGCGCGACCGGGTGCAGTTCGGCAAGCCGATCAACGAGCACCAGAGCATCGCCAACCTGTTGGCGGACATGCAGGTGCAGGTGAACGCCGCGCGGTTGCTGATCCTGCATGCCGCACGCCTGCGCAGCGCCGGCAAGCCGTGCCTGTCGGAGGCCTCGCAAGCCAAGCTGTTCGCCTCGGAAATGGCCGAGCGGGTGTGCTCGATGGCGATCCAGGTGCATGGCGGTTATGGCTACCTGGAAGACTACCCGGTGGAGCGTTATTACCGTGATGCGCGGATCACGCAGATCTATGAAGGGTCGAGCGAAATCCAGCGCATGCTGATCGCGCGGGAGTTGAAGCACTATACGTTGTAACGCGCTCTCGCTGAGAATGCGGCCCTTTGTGGGAGCGGGTTCACCCGCGAACACCGGCGAAGCCGGTGCCATCCACCGCGTCGCATTCTTCGCGGGCAAGCCCGCTCCCACAGGGTGAGTGACAGGCTCAAGAAAGCATCACCCGCCTATCGCCAATACCGCGCATCGTCCACCACCTTGGCATGCGCTTCGAACAGTGCCGGCAGTTGCTCCTTGAGGTAGTCGATCCAGGTGCGCACCTTGGCATCCAGGTAATGCCGTGACGGGTAGATCGCGTACAGCGCGTTGTCCCTCAGCCGATACGGCGCCAGCAGCCGGCACAAGCGCCCCTGCTCGATCGCCTGGCTGGCGGTGTAGAACGGCAACAGGCCAATGCCCATACCCAGTTCGCTGGCCACCAGCATGGCGTCGGCGACGTTGGTGGAAAAACCGTCGCTCGGGGTGATCACGCACTGGTCAACGCCTTGCGGAAACACCCAATCACCTTCGTACATCGGGTAGGCCATGCGCAGGCAGCGGTGCTGGTGCAGGTCTTCCGGGCGCTCGGGCACGCCGTGGGCCGCCAGGTAGCTCGGCGCCGCGCAGGGGATGCTGAAGATGTTGCCCAGCGGGACGGCGATCAGTTGCGAATCCGGCAGTGCCCCGTCGATGGTGATCACCACATCATGCCCTTCGGCCAACGGGTCGGGGTTGCGCTGGGACAGGGTCAGCTCGATCACCACCTCCGGGCACAGCGCGTTGTAGCCCGCCACCAGCGGCATCAGCAGCAGCCCCAGGCCGTGCGGGCAATGCAGGCGCAGGCGACCGCGCGGGGTCAGGTGCGCACCACGCGCTTCACCCACCGCCTCTTCGGTCAACAGCATGATCTGCCGCGCACGCTCGAGAAAGCGCTCGCCCGCCTCGCTCATGCGCAAACGCCGCGTGGTGCGGTGCAGCAGGCGGGTCTGCAGCTGGTTTTCCAGCTCGGCGACGATGCGCGACACCTGCGCTGCGGAAATGTCCAGGGCATTGGCGGCGGCAGCGAAACTGCCGCATTCCACCACCCGGGTGAAGGTACGCATGGCATGCAGCATGTCCATGAAGATGGGCTCCTTGTTCGGTCTTATTCGTGCGCCGCAAGAAGGAATCTAACACGCATTAGCCCATTTATTGTGGATGACCAATGAATACATCATTGGCCACCCATTGAAAAAGGAGCCTGCCATGAAACCTTCGATCGCTGTCCTTGCCTTGGCCGCCAGCCTCGCTTCGTTCGGCGCGCTTGCCGACGCGGGCAGCCAGCAGCCGGTCAGCCGCAACTACCAATACGGCATGCCGCTGGACGTGGCCAAAGTCATCTCCCTCACCCCGGCCAGCAACGCCGCCGACTGCCAGGTTGGCACCGCGCACATGGTGTATGTCGACCATCAGGGCCAGCAGCACGCCATCGACTACCGGGAAATGGGCAACTGCTCGCAACAGTGAGTCAGGCCAGTACCTGAGTGATCCAGCCGACCTGCTGGTTGAAGTCGTCGATCTTGGCCTGAGGCACTGCATCCCGGGCACGCTCGAAGTTGGCCAGGGTCTGCTGCTTCTGCCGCAGCATGCGCCGCCATTTCACCAGAAACGCCTCGCCTTTCTCCTGCAACAGCAGCGGGCCGAAGTACAGCTGCTCGGCGCTGTACACCGCCGCCCCCGGCTCGGCGACGATGATTTCGTAGTCGAAGCGGTTTTCCCGCAGCAGTTCTTCGCTGACGATCCGGTAGCCATTGGCCGCCAGCCACTGGCGCAGTTCGCGCTCGGCGCCGTTGGGCTGCAGCACCAGACGGCTGACGCCAGCCAGGCGCTGGCGGCCAGCTTCGAGGATCTCGCACATGCTGTCGCCACCCATGCCGCAGATGCTGACCACCGAGATACGGTCTTGCGCCTCGACCGCTGCCAGGCCATCGGCCAGGCGCACGGTGACCCGGCCTTCCAGCCCATTCTTGCGCACGTTGCGCTGGGCCGAGGCGAATGGCGTCTGCGCCACCTCGCCGGCAACCGCCGCTTCCAGCCTGCCGCGCAGCATCAAGGCCACCGGCAGGTAGCCATGGTCCGAGCCGATGTCGGCCAGGCGCGCGCCGTGTGGTACGTGTGCCGCCACGCGCTCCAGGCGCCGGGACAATGTCTGTTCGTTCAAGCTCAACCCCTGCTTTGCAATCGGGCGCGATTCTGCCGGTGAATGCCGCACATTTCAAACACCGCCGCCCTCGCCCGGCCACCCTCACCCGGCCACCCTCGACCACGGCAGCCTGCTCGCGTAGGCTTGCCGCTTTCCTTCCGTTGCAAGGCAAAACCCACCATGGCACATGCAGACATCATCTACACCCCGGACCCGGACGCCGAGTCGATTTCCTCCGACGTTGCCGAATACAACGGCGTGCTGGTCACCACGCAGATCCCGACCCACGCCGATGGCAGCCTGGAGCTGGGCGGTATCGTCGAGCAGAGCGAGTGCACCCTGCAAGCGCTGAAAGTGGCACTGGAGAAGGCCGGCAGCGGCATGGACCGCGTGCTGCACCTGACCATCTACCTGACCGACATGGCCGACCGCGCGGCGTTCAACGAGGTGTACCAGCGCTTCTTCAGCAAGCCCTGGCCGGTACGCGCCGCCGTCGGCGTGGCCGCGCTGGCGTTCGAAGGTATGCGCGTCGAAGTGACCGCAATGGCTGCCAAGCGCTGATTCACCTTCAAGGGCCCTATCGCCGGCAAGCCAGCTCCCACAGGTACTGCACAGGCCTTTAGGGCAGCGCGGTAGAGGTGGGAGCAACTGTCTTGATCAATTTCCAAAAACTGGCGCGATCCCTGTGGGAGCGGCCGTGGCCGCGAACACCGGCGCAGCCGGTGCCATCCCTCGCGTCGCCTGCTTCGCGGGTGAACCCGCTCCCACATGGGGCTGCGTATGCCTCGGGCTTGCGCTGAAACCTGTGGGAGCTGGCTTGCCGGCGATAGGGCCGGTACAGGCAATTCACCTCTCGGCACCCCAAGGATGCCGCCGGCCCGTTTCGCCGCTACAATGCCCGCCTAAACCGTGACAGCCCGAACCTATAACGACATGTCCCTTCCAAAGAATCACCTGGAACTGCTCAGCCCTGCCCGTGACGTGGCCATCGCCCGTGAAGCGATCCTGCACGGGGCTGACGCCATCTACATCGGCGGCCCGAGCTTCGGCGCGCGCCATAATGCCTGTAACGAAGTCAGCGATATCGCCGAACTGGTGCAGTTCGCCCATCGTTATCACGCGCGCGTGTTCACCACGATCAACACCATCCTCCACGACAACGAGCTGGAGCCGGCGCGCAAGCTGATCCACCAGCTGTACGACGCCGGGGTCGACGCCCTGATCGTGCAGGACCTGGGGGTGATGGAGCTGGACATCCCGCCGATCGAGCTGCACGCCAGCACCCAGACCGACATCCGCACCCTGGAACGGGCCAGGTTCCTCGACCAGGCCGGTTTCTCCCAGCTGGTACTGGCGCGCGAGCTGAACCTGCAGCAAATCCGCAGCATCGCCGCCGAAACCGACGCGGCCATCGAGTTCTTCATCCACGGCGCGCTGTGCGTGGCTTTCTCTGGCCAGTGCAACATCTCCCACGCGCAGACCGGCCGCAGCGCCAACCGTGGCGACTGCTCGCAGGCCTGCCGCCTGCCCTACACCCTGAAGGATGACCAGGGCCGGGTGGTCGCGTTCGAGAAGCACCTGCTGTCGATGAAGGACAACAACCAGACCGCCAACCTGGCCGACCTGGTCGATGCCGGCGTGCGCTCGTTCAAGATCGAAGGCCGCTACAAGGATGTGAGCTATGTGAAGAACATCACGGCGCACTACCGCAAGGAGCTCGATGCCATCCTCGAAGGCCGCCCGCAGCTGGCCCGCGCCTCCAGCGGCCGCACCGAGCATTTCTTCGTGCCCGACCCGGACAAGACCTTCCACCGCGGCAGCACCGACTACTTCGTCACCGACCGCAAGGTGGACATCGGCGCGTTCGACTCGCCGACCTTCACCGGCCTGCCGGTGGGCGTGGTGGAAAAGGTCGGCAAGCGCGACCTGCAAGTGGTCACCGAAGTGCCGCTGAGCAATGGCGACGGCCTCAACGTGCTGGTCAAGCGTGAGGTGGTGGGCTTCCGCGCCAACATCGCCGAACCGCGTGGCGAGTTCGAGGAAGACGGCCAGAAGCGCTACCGCTACCGCGTCGAACCCAACGAAATGCCCGACGGCCTGCACAAGCTGCGGCCCAACCACCCGCTGTCGCGCAACCTCGACCACAACTGGCAGCAAGCCCTGCAACGCACCTCGGCCGAGCGCCGTGTCGGCGTGCACTGGCACGCAGAACTGCGTGAGCAGCGCCTGACACTGACCGTCACCAGCGAGGAAGGCGTGCGCGTACAGGTGGCACTGGACGGCCCGTTCGGCCCGGCCAACAAGCCGCAGCAGGCACTCGACCAGTTGCACGACCTGCTCGGCCAGCTGGGCACCACCCTGTACCACGCCGACCGCATCGAACTGGACGCACCGCAGGCGTACTTCGTGCCCAACTCGCAGCTCAAGGCCCTGCGCCGCGAAGCCATCGAGGCACTGACAGCGGCACGGGTAGCGGCGCACCCGCGCGGCGCGCGCAAGGCCGAGACCACGCCGGCGCCGGTCTACCCCGAAGCGCACTTGTCGTTCCTGGCCAACGTGTACAACCAGAAGGCCCGCGACTTCTACCACCGCCATGGCGTGCAATTGATCGACGCCGCCTACGAGGCCCATGAAGAGCACGGCGAAGTGCCGGTGATGATCACCAAGCACTGCCTGCGCTTCTCCTTCAACCTGTGCCCCAAGCAGGCCAAGGGCGTGACCGGCGTGCGCACCAAGGTCGCGCCGATGCAGCTGATTCAGGGCGACGAAGTGCTGACCCTGAAATTCGACTGCAAGCCGTGCGAAATGCATGTGATCGGCAAGATGAAAAGCCACATCATCGACCTGCCGACACCGGGCAGCGCGGTGGCCCAGGTGGTCGGCCACATCAGCCCGGAAGACCTGCTCAAGACCATCCCGCGCGGGCCGCATTGATCTTCTTTAGCCTGTAAGGGACCTTTCGCGGCTAAAGCCGCTCCCACAGCGGTCGGTACAGTACCGGTGGGAGCGGGTTTGCCCGCGAACACCGGCATAGCCGGTGCCATCCAGCACGGCGCTTGCACCCGTACATGGCCTTCGCTGCTGCTCAGCGAATCTGGTGCTTGTGCAGCAAGCGATAGAACGTCGGCCGCGAAATGCCCAGCACCTTGGCCGCCACGCTCAGGTTGTCGCTGTGCCGGTTGAGCACATCGCACAAGGCCTGGCGTTCGGCCCGGTGCTTGTACTCCTCCAGCGTGCCCAGCGCTCGCTGCGCCTGGTCGAGGCTCTGCAAGCCCAGGTCCTGCACCTCGATTTGCCGGCCTTCGGCCAGCACCAGCCCGCGCCGCACCCGGTTGGCCAGCTCGCGCACATTGCCCGGCCAGTCATGCCGGCCCATGGCGGCCAGCGCATGCTCGCTGAACGAACGCGGCCGGCGCCCGGTTTCCAGGCTGTAGAAGTGGGCGAAGTGGTTGGCCAGCATGGCCAGGTCGCCATGCCGGTCGCGCAGCGGGGCAGTGACCACCTGCAAGACATTCAGGCGGTAGTACAGGTCTTCGCGAAAGCGCCCGTGCTCGATGGCTTTCTCCAGGTCCACGTGGGTAGCCGCCAGCACCCGCACATCCACCGGGATCGGCTGGTTGCCACCAACCCGCTCGATGTGCTTTTCCTGCAGAAAACGCAGCAGGTTGGCCTGCAGTTCCAGCGGCAGGTCGCCAATCTCGTCGAGGAACAGCGTGCCGCCATGGGCCGCCTCGATGCGCCCGATCTTGCGCTGATGGGCACCGGTGAAGGCGCCCTTCTCATGACCAAACAGCTCGGACTGGATCAGGTGCTCAGGGATCGCGCCGCAGTTGATGGCGATGAAAGGCTGCTCGCTGCGCTGCGACTGGCGGTGCAAGGTGCGCGCCACCAGTTCCTTGCCGGTGCCGCTTTCACCCCGGATCAGCACCGGTGACTCGGTCGGGGCCAGCTTGCCCAGCAGCTTGCGCAGCTCGCGGATCGGCCGGCTTTCGCCGAGCAGCTCGTGGGACGCGTCGTCAACCCGGGCCGCCCCTTTGCCACGCAGGCGCGCCATACCGAAGGCGCGCCCCAGGGTCACCTGCACGCGGGAAACATCGAACGGCAGGGTGTGGAAGTCGAAAAACCATTCGCAGACAAAATCACCGACCGCCGGCATGCGCAGTTGTTCGGCGCTGAGCACGGCGATCCATTCGGTGTTGCTGCGCTGGATCAGGTCCTTTACCCCATCCGGGCGCCTCAGGTGCGCGCTCTGCAAGCGCAACAGGCCGACATCGCACGGGTGATCGCGCGCGGCGCTGAGCACGCAGCTGTCCACATCCCAACCTGCAGTGCGCAAACCGGGCAACAAACGGTGGCAGTCATCGCAGGGGTCGACAATGAGCAAACGGCGTTGGGCGGCAGGCTGCTGCATGACCAATCCTTGGCGCCAGTTTTCGGTTTTTTGAAATAAAACAGTAAGTTGTGGCGCCCGATTAACAGTAGCAACGAAGTTGACGCTTCCCAGTACCGTTTGTCTGCCGAATCATTTTTTTACAAAGCGTGATGGGAATTTTCGCATTTTATCGACATCACATGGCGGCGTAGGCAAAAACGGATTCGAACCTGACAAAAAATTTTACAACCAATGTGTGACTTGCCCCCGGACGACGAGCATCAGTACACATAACCCCGCGCTGCACTTCGCGATAACCGAGGCGACCTTGAAGCAACGCGGACTTCACTTCGATGTTTGGGACCACAGAGAGACCGAACCATGAATGCCCCGCTCCGTGTCAACGAAGCACTGCTGATTGCCGACCACGCCTTCGAACCTTTCCAGTGCGTAGCCTGGGATGCACCCAACGGTACTGGTGAGCTGAGCCTGGCAGTGATCGACCGGACCAGCACCCGCATCGGCAGCAAGCAAGTGTCCTCGCATATCTATTCCGACCCGGCCCAGTGGGCCAGCCTGATCGAGGAAGTGCGCGCCGAATTGTGCGAAAAAGGTTACGACCTGCAACCGTGGTCGATGCCGAAATAATACCGACCGGCATAACAAGTGCGTGCGCCGTCACGCACTTGTGCAACTTCCCCCAACGCCGTTCTGGCAACTTTGCCTGTTGCGACATAATGTCGCGTCGCTGTTTTCTCAGTCCATTACCTTGAACTGTTGCACATGCTGGTAATCGGCCTGCAGTTGTTCCGCCAGGCGCTGCGCACGGCCCAGGCGTACCGGCGCCAGTTCCATATCGACCAATAACGTGGCACAAGGCATCGGCTGCACGGCGTTGCCGTGTTGCAGGCGGCCGTCGGTAAACACCAGGCAACGCAGCAGTTCTTCGGGATGGGCCCGTTGCCGAGCCTGCAGCCAATGCCGGGCCTGCTCCAGCGCCGCGATCAACGGCGTCCCGCCACCGGCGCCCAAAGCTTGCAGCCACGGTTGCAGGGCAGCCGAGGCCTTCAGACCGTGACGCTGCCACTGCGGCGTACGCCCGCTGGCGGTCAGCAGGGCCAGGCGCGCGCGCTGGCGATAGGCTTGGTCGAACAGGGCGGCCAACAACCCTTTGCTCTGCGCCAGCGCCTGATGGCGACGGGTCGAGGCCGAAGCATCGACAATCACCAGCCAGAGTTCCGCCGGCCTGGCCTGGCGTTGTTGCCAGCACAGGTCCTGGCGCTGGCGTGGCCGGCCCTTGAGCAAAGTCGGCAGCCAGGCCACCCGGCCGGCCGCGGCATCGCGCGCGCGGCCCCGGCTGGCACCGTACTGCCGACCTGTGCCTGCTTTGGCATCCGCCCCTTTGGCTGCTGGCTGGGGGATGCTCAGGGCTTTTTTGCCCAGTTCGGCACCTCTCGGCGCGGGCCGCTGGCCACCGCCTGCGCCGGCATTGCCCCCCAATCGCCCTGCCCGCCCTGTTCGCCAGGGTTGCCGGCGCCTTGCTGCTCGGGCTGCGGCGGTGCCGACGGCGGGTTAGCCTGGGGCGTGATGCGGCGACGATGGCGCAAGGCGAACTCGGCCACCGCTTCGACATCGGCTTCTTCGATGGCGGCGCCACCGCGCCAGGCGCAGTGGGCCCGCGCGGCACGCAGCCACACCAGGTCGGCCCGCAGGCCATCGACCCCGGCCGCGTAGCAGCGCTCGGTGATCCAGGCCAATGCCTGGTCGTCCAGGGCGATAGCGGCCAACGCGTGGCGGGCGGCCTGGCAACGCTGGCGCAGCTGCGCCTGGGCCTCGGCCCATTGCGCGCAGAAGGCCTGCGGGTCGCTGTCGAAAGCCAGGCGGCGACGAATGATCTGCTGGCGGGCGGCAGGCTCGGGCAAACCTTCCAGGGCCACGTTCAGGCCAAAGCGGTCCAGCAGCTGCGGGCGCAATTCGCCCTCCTCCGGGTTCATCGTGCCGATCAGCACGAAGCGGGCACTGTGCCGGTGCGAGATGCCGTCGCGCTCGATGCGGTTGGTACCACTGGCGGCGACATCGAGCAGCAGGTCGACCAAGGTGTCGGGCAGCAGGTTGACCTCATCGACATACAGCACGCCACCGTCGGCCTGGGCCAGCACCCCCGGGGAAAACTGCGCCTTGCCCTGCCCCAGCGCCGCATCCAGGTCGAGGGTGCCGACCAGGCGCTCTTCGCTGGCGCCCAGCGGCAGGGTGACGAACGGGCCCTCACCGAGCAGGTCGGCGAGGCCACGGGCCAGGGTGCTCTTGGCCATGCCGCGCGGCCCTTCGATCAGCACGCCGCCAATCTTCGGGTCGATGGCGGTCAGGCACAGCGCCAGCTTCAGGTCGTCGGCGCCGACCACGGCGGCCAGCGGAAATTGTACGGGTTCACTCATTTCAAGCCTGTTCCTCGCCGTCGAGCAGCTGTTCCTCGAGCGCTTCGCGGTAATCGCCGGGTGCCTGCCACAGGCCGCGCTGCTGGGCCTCCAGCAAGCGCTCGGTGAGGTCGCGCAGGGCCTCGGGGTTGTGTTCGCGCATGAAGTCGCGGGTCGCCGGGTCGAGCACGTAGGCATCGGCCAGCGCCTGGTAATGATGGTCGTCGATCAGGTGCGTGGTGGCGTCGAAGGCGAACAGGTTGTCGACCGTCGCCGCCATTTCGAAGGCGCCTTTGTAGCCATGGCGCTTGACCCCGTCGAGCCACTTCGGGTTCAGCGCACGGGCGCGGATGACCCGGTTCAGTTCTTCCTTGAGGGTGCGGATGCGCGGCCGGTCGGCCTGGCTGTGGTCGCCGTGGTAGCTGGCCACTGCGGCACCGCCCAAGGTTTCCGAGGCCGCCAGCATGCCACCCTGGAATTGGTAATAGTCGTTGGAATCGAGCAGGTCATGCTCGTGGTTGTCCTGGTTCTGCAGCACCGCCTGCACCTTGGCCAGGCGCTGGGCGAACTGGTCGCGGGCCGGGGTACCGTCGTCGCTGCCACCGTAGGCATAGCCACCGTGGTTGAGGTAGACCTCGGCCAGGTCGGCGCGGCTGTGCCACAGGCGCCCGTCGATGGCGTTCTGCACCCCGGCGCCGTAGGCCCCGGGTTTGGCACCGAACACCCGCCAACCGGCCTGGCGCGCGGCCTCTGCGGCCTCCACGCCCTGCGCCTGCAGCGCCGCGCGTTCACTGCGCACACGGGCGGCCAAGGGGTTGAGGTCGTCGGGTTCATCCAGCGCGGCCACCGCCTGCACGGCGGCATCGAACAGGCGGATGAGGTTGCCGAAGGCATCGCGGAAAAAGCCGGAAACACGCAAGGTCACATCCACCCGCGGGCGGTCGAGCAGGCTCAACGGCAGGATTTCGAAATCATCGACACGCTGGCTGCCGCTGGCCCACACCGGTCGCACGCCCATCAGCGCCATGGCCTGGGCAATGTCGTCGCCGCCGGTGCGCATGGTCGCTGTGCCCCACACCGACAGGCCAAGCTGGCGCAGGTGGTCGCCGTGGTCCTGCAGGTGGCGTTCGAGGATCAGGTTGGCCGAGGCGAAGCCCAGGCGCCAGGCGGTGGTGGTGGGCAGGTTGCGCACATCCACGGTGTAGAAGTTGCGCCCGGTGGGCAGCACATCCAGGCGCCCTCGGCTGGGCGCGCCACTCGGGCCGGCGGGTACGAAACGCCCGGCCAGCGCCGCCAGCAGGCCATTCATTTCGGCACTGCCGCAGGCGTCCAGGCTGGGCGCCACCGCGTCGCGCAGGGCCTGCAGCACTTGGTGCAGCGGCTGCCATTCGCCCAGCTCCGGCAACTGCGCGTTGCCATCCAGCGCCTGCTCGATCAGCTGCCGCGCCAACAGTTCGAGGCGTTCACGGGTATCGCCACAGGTGCGCCAAGGCTCGTCGCTGATGGCCTGCAGGGCTGGCGGGCGCGCGCCCTGCCAGGGCTGGCCTAGCTCGCAATCGAGCGGGTCGAAGCCCGGCACCAGCGCCTTGGCCAGGGCCCGCAACAGGCTGGCGTTGCCGCCGCGACCGTCGCCGCGCTCGACCCGCACCAGCGCCAGCAGGGTGTCCAGGCGCAGCCGGCCTTGCGGCGACTGGCCGAACACGTGCAGGCCATCGCGGATCTGCGATTCCTTGAGGTCGCACAGGTAGGTGTCCAGGCGGGGCAACCACACGGCGGCATCGTCCAGCTGGCCTTCCAGCTGCAGCTCGCGGTCGATGTGGTTGGCCTTGACCAGCTCGAGGATGTCGCGCTGCAACTCGCGGGCACGCCGTGGGTCGAGCAGTTGCGCTTCATAGAATTCGTCGGCCAGCTGCTCCAGATGACGCAGCGGGCCATAGGTTTCGGCGCGGGTCAGCGGCGGCATCAGGTGGTCGATGATCACCGCCTGGGTGCGACGCTTGGCCTGGGCACCTTCGCCCGGGTCGTTGACGATGAACGGGTAGATGTTCGGCAACGGGCCCAGCAAGGCATCCGGCCAGCACTGCGCCGACAAGCCGACGCCCTTGCCGGGCAACCATTCGAGATTGCCGTGCTTGCCGACGTGGATCACTGCGTCGGCGGCAAAGGCATGGCGCAGCCAGAAGTGAAACGCCAGGTAGCCGTGCGGCGGCACCAGATCGGGGTCGTGGTACACCGCGCTGGGGTCCAGCTGGTAACCGCGTGCCGGCTGGATACCGACGAAGGTCAGGCCAAAACGCAGGCCGGCGACCATCAGCCGGCCATTGCGGTACATCGGGTCCTGCTGCGGTGGCCCCCAGCGTTCCAGTACCGCCTGGCGGTTGGCCTCGGGCAGGCGCGCGAAGGCGGCCTGGTAGTCGGCCAGGCTCAGGCTCTGCGCACAGGGGCGCAAGTCCAGCTGGTCGAGGTCGTTGGTCACGCCGCCAAGCAGTTGCTGGATCAGCTGGGTGCCGCTGCGCGGCAGTTCGGCCAGCGGGTAGCCGTCGGCCTGCAAGGCCTTGAGGATGTTCAGCGCCGCCGCCGGGGTGTCCAGGCCGACGCCGTTGCCAATGCGGCCGTCGCGGGTCGGGTAGTTGGCCAGCACCAGCGCCACCCGCTTCTGCGCATTCGGCAGGCACGCCAGCTCGACCCAGCGGCGGGCCAGCTCGGCGACGAAATCCATGCGCTCGGGGTGGGCGCGGTAGCAGACCACATCGGACTGGCTGCGCTCGCTGCGCCAGGCCATGTCCTTGAAGCTGACCGGGCGGGTGATGATCCGCCCGTCGAGTTCCGGCAAGGCAATGTGCATGGCCAGGTCGCGTGCCCCCAGGCCCTGCTCGCTGGCTTCCCAGCCGGGCTGGTTGTCCTGCGCGCAAATGGCCTGCAGGACCGGGATGTCGCGGCGCAACGGGCGCAGGTTGGGCCGTTCCGGGCTGGACAGGGCAAAGCCGGTGGTGTTCACCAGCACCTCGGCGCCGACCTCGTCCAGCCAGGCTTCGACCTGCTCCAGGCAGGCGCTTTCCTTGAGGCTGGCCACGGCGATCGGCAAAGGGTTGAGCCCGGCCGCCTGTAAGCGTTGGCAGAACACATCGATGAAGGCGGTATTGGCCGCCTGCAGGTGCGAGCGGTAGAACAGCAGCGGCGCCACCGGCTGCTCGGGGTGCCACTGCGGGTACCAGTCTTCCAGCGTCGCGCTGCCCTTGGCCGGGTGATAGACCGCAGTGCGCGGCAAGGGCTGGGGCTCGTCCCAGGCATAGTCGCGGCCCAGCCACTGGCTGGCCAGGCAGTGGAACAGGTTGATGGCGTTGGCCTTGCCGCCCTGGCGCAGGTAATGCCAGAGGCGCTCGGCCTGCTCGCCGCTGACGTTGCCCAGGCCAGTGAGCTCCGGGTCCGCGCGGTCGTCGCCCGGTACCAGGATCAGCTGCACGCCACGCGCGGCCAGTTCGACCAGTTGCTCGACGCCATAGCGCCAGTAGCCGACACCGCCGTGCAGCGACACCAGAATGACCTTGGCATGGCGCAGCACCTGATCGACGTACAGGTCGACCGAGGCATGGTTCTGCACCTGCATCGGGTTGGCCAGGCGCAGGCTGGGGTAATCGTCGGGCAATTGCTCGGCGGTCTCGGCGAGCAACGCCAGGTGCGAATCGCCGCTGCAGAGAATCACCAGCTCGGCGGGTGTCTGGCCAAGGTCGGCAATGCTGTCATCCGGCACGAAGCCGCCGGGCTGGGTCCGCAGCAGGTGCATGGGTCAGGCGCCCAGGGCCTGGCGCAGGCGCGCTTCCAGCTGGGCGGCATCCAGTGCCTGGCCGATCAGCACCAGGCGGGTGATGCGCGGTTCGTCGGCGCGCCAGGCGCGGTCGAAGTGCTTGTCGAAACGGGTACCGACGCCTTGCACCAGCAGGCGCATCGGCTTGCCCGGGATGGCGGCGAAGCCTTTGGCGCGCAGAATACCGAACTCCACTACCAACTGGGTCAGGGCATCGAGCAGCAGGCTTTCGTCGGCTTCCGGCAGGTCGATCGAGATGGAGTCGAAGGCGTCGTGGTCATGTTCGTCATGGTCGTCGCCGTCATGGTGCGAATCGTGGTGGGTGCGGCGGCCGTCGATATGGACCTCGGACTCGGCGCCCACCCCCAGCAACACGTCCAGCGGCAGCTTGCCGCTGCTGGCCTCGATCACCTTGACCGCCGGTGGCAGTTCTTCGGCCACTTCGGCGCGGACCTTGGCCAAGCCTTCGGCGTCGATCAGGTCGGCCTTGTTCAGCACCACCAGGTCGGCGCTGGCCAGCTGGTCGGCGAACAGTTCATGCAGCGGCGATTCGTGGTCCAGGTTGGGGTCGAGCTTGCGCTGGGCATCGACCTGGTCCGGGTAGGCGGCAAAGGTGCCGGCGGCCACGGCCGGGCTGTCGACCACGGTAATCACCGCATCGACGGTGCAGGCATTGCGGATCTCCGGCCACTGGAAGGCTTGCACCAGCGGTTTGGGCAGGGCCAGGCCACTGGTTTCGATGAGGATATGGTCGAGGTCGCCCCGGCGCGCCACCAGCTCGCGCATGACCGGGAAGAACTCTTCCTGCACGGTGCAGCACAGGCAGCCGTTGGCCAGTTCGTAGACACGACCGCTGGCTTCTTCCTCGGTGCAGCCGATGCTGCACTGCTTGAGGATTTCGCCGTCGATGCCCAGCTCACCGAATTCGTTGACGATCACCGCGATGCGGCGGCCCTGGGCGTTGTCGAGCATGTGGCGCAGCAAGGTGGTCTTGCCCGAGCCGAGGAAGCCGGTAACGATGGTGACGGGGAGCTTGGCCAGTGTTTTCATGTCGCAGTGCCCTTGGCAGAGTGGCGCGGGCATGCAGGACGACAGCCGCGGGCCAGGCCGGCGCGGCGTGTTCGCCACCGGATCACCCCGCCCGGTTGAAAGTCGAAAACGTCCCGAGGCAGGTCTCCTGGCTCGCACCGTTCCAGTTGCCTGCGGATACCGCAGGCTGGCGGGATGACGCCTTCCCGCGCAGGCGCAGTGGCTGTGTCGATCCGTTTCGGTGCTTACAGTTGCGGGGGCAGCCGCGGCTTGTACCGCGTTCCCGTCTTAGCTTCGGCCTGGCCGAAGAACCTCGAAGCGGCAAGGCTACGCAGTGGCTGGCAGGTGGTCAACCATTGGCCGACCAGGTCCCTCCCCGCGCGCATGGATCCTGAATTCGTGACTGGCCGTTCCCGATCCGCCACGGATGTATTATGGTGGCGTGGTGCGCATATAACAGCAGCCCGAGCGATCGGGCACTTGCAAGACAATGAGGGTGTCATGAGCAACGAAAGCATTAACTGGGACAAGCTGGGTTTCGACTATATCAAGACCGACAAACGCTACCTGTCCGTATGGCGCAATGGCGAGTGGGACAAGGGCACCCTGACCGAAGACAACGTACTGCACATCAGTGAAGGCTCCACCGCCCTGCACTACGGCCAGCAGTGCTTCGAAGGCCTCAAGGCCTATCGTTGCAAGGACGGTTCGATCAACCTGTTCCGCCCGGACCAGAATGCCGCCCGCATGCAGCGCAGCTGCGCCCGCCTGCTGATGCCGCAGGTGCCGACCGATGTGTTCATCGAAGCCTGCAAGCAAGTGGTCAAGGCCAACGAAAAGTTCGTGCCACCGCACGGCAAGGGCGCCCTCTACCTGCGCCCGTTCGTGATCGGCACCGGTGACAACATTGGCGTGCGCACCGCCCCCGAGTTCATCTTCTCGATCTTCGCCATCCCGGTTGGCTCGTACTTCAAGGGCGGCATGAAGCCGCACAACTTCCAGATTTCCAGCTTCGACCGCGCGGCCCCGCAAGGCACTGGCGCGGCCAAGGTCGGTGGCAACTACGCCGCCAGCCTGCAGCCGGGCGCCGAAGCGAAGAAAGCCAACTTCGCCGACGCCATCTACCTCGACCCGCTGACCCACACCAAGATCGAGGAAGTCGGTTCGGCCAACTTCTTCGGCATCACCGCCAACAACGAGTTCGTCACGCCGAAATCGGCCTCGGTGCTGCCAGGCATCACCCGTCTGTCGCTGATGGAACTGGCGCAATCGCGCCTGGGCCTGACCGTGATCGAAGGCGATGTGGAAATCAGCAAGCTCGACCGCTTCGTCGAAGCCGGCGCTTGCGGTACCGCTGCTGTGATCACCCCGATCGGCGGCATCGAATACAACGGCAAGCTGCACGTGTTCCATGACCTGGAAAAGGTCGGCCCGGTTACCCAGAAGCTCTACAACGAGCTGACCGGTATCCAGAGCGGTGATGTCGAAGCACCGGCAGGCTGGATCGTCAAGGTCGCCTGAGGCGCTTAGCGGTTTGAAAAGGGGCATGCCAGCAATGGCATGCCCCTTTTTCTTGCAGAGTGATGCTCGAACGCCTGCCCCTGTGGGAGCGGTGCAGCCCCGGGCTTGCGCGATCCCTGTGGGAGCGGCTTTAGCCGCGAACACCGGCACAGCCGGTGCCATCCTCCGCGTTACCTACTTCGCGGGTGAACCCGCTCCCTCAGGCAACGGCGCAGGGCGGCAACTTGTGGGAGCGGCCATGGCCGCGAACACCGGCGCAGCCGGTGCCATCCACCGCGTCGCCTACTTCGCGGGCACGCCCGCTCCCACAAGGAACGGTGCAGCCCCGGGCTTGCGCGATCCCTGTGGGAGCGGCTTTAGCCGCGAACACCGGCACAGCCGGTGCCATCCGCCGCGTTACCTACTTCGCGGGTGAACCCGCTCCCACAGGCAACGGCGCAGGGCGGCAACTTGTGGGAGCGGCCATGGCCGCGAACATCGGCGCAGCCGGTGCCATCCACCGCGTCGCCTACTTCGCGGGCATGCCCGCTCCCACAAGGAACGGTGCAGCCCCGGGCTTGCGCGATCCCTGTGGGAGCGGCTTTAGCCGCGAACACCGGCGCAGCCGGTGCCATCCACCGCGTCGCCTACTTCGCGGGTGAACCCGCTCCCTCAGGCAACGGCGCAGGGCGGCAACTTGTGGGAGCGGCCATGGCCGCGAACACCGGCACAGCCGGTGCCATCCACCGCGTCGCCTACTTCGCGGGCATGCCCGCTCCCACAGGGCTTGCACGTTCCCGAAGCTTGGTCGCCTTTGTCGAAGCCGCATCGATGTTGCAGCAGCAGGCCCGTGACGCCTGAGTGCGCTGGAGTCAGCGTCGAAAGAGAAAATTCCTACAAGGCTTTAGGACGCCCATTGCTCCCCTGCGAAGGCGTTCCTCGCTAGTGTCTTGGCCATTGCGCCAACCCACTGGAAAAGGAACGCCCTGTGAGCATCAGCAAAGCCATCCGCCTCGCCATGCAGGAAGAAATCCCCAACACCTACGGCAGCTGCAACGCCTGCGGG
>NZ_PUQD01000049.1 GCF_003331055.1 Pseudomonas sp. AFG_SD02_1510_Pfu_092
CCGCTCCCACATGGAATCGCGCAGGCCTAGGGCTCACGCGGTACCTGTGGGAGCGGCTTTAGCCGCGAACACCGGCGCAGCCGGTGCCATCCACCGTGTCGCCTGCTTCGCGGGCTTGCCCGCTCCCACATGGAATCGCGCAGGCCTAGGGCTCACGCGGTACCTGTGGGAGCGGCTTTAGCCGCGAACACCGGCGTAGCCGGTGCCATCCACCCCGCTGACCTCGCTCATTCACAAGCCCAACCGCAACGCCTCCCTCACCCCCGCCCCACGCACATCGTCCGCCGCACTGACCAGAGCAAAGTTGTAAGCCCCATGCGACCAGTACCGCGCCTCCAGCTGGCCATCCACCCGCTGCCCGTCCGGCATGCGCCGGTACTGATCACCCGGTGAACGCAGGAACAGGCTGATGCGCTGGCCCTTGCCATCCTCGAACACCAGCAACGCCGCCGGCCCCTGCTCATTGCTGAGCAGACGCGCGCCCACCGGTTTGAAGCCATAGCCAGCAAGGTCCGGCAACTGGCCGACGCGGTTGAAATGGCGCCCCAGCCAGTCCCGCAGCTGGCCCGGGTCGCTGGCCTGGATATCCAGCGCCTCGCTGCCAGCGAACAAGCGGTGCGCCTGCACCGCATCGGCCATGGGCAGGTCGGCACGCGCCAAGCGCGCATCGCGCACCTGCCAACCGCCCAGGCCTCCCACACCCAACGCCAGCAACAGCACCGCCGCCGTGGCCCAGCGCCGCTGGCGGCGGTGGCGCACTTGCCGGCGCAACCGGCCTAGCTCCAGCGGCGGCGCCCCAGGCCCCTCGGCGAACCCGGCCAGCGCCGTACGCAGCCGACGGGCATCGGCTTGCCAGCCCTCGACCGTGGCCGCCGCTTGCGGGTTGGCCGCCAGCCAGGCCTGTACTTCGGCACGGCGTGCGGCGTCCAGGCGCTGGTCGACGTAAGCGTGCAATTCGTCTTCGCTGGGGATCAGGCGCGTCATTTCAGTCTCCGCAAGGCTGGGGGCCGGGGGCTGCCCTCGGTCAGTTCACGCAAGGCATTGCGCGCGCGCGACAGGCGCGACATCACCGTACCGATGGGAATACCCAAGGCCTGAGCGGCTTCCTTGTAACTCAAGCCTTCGATGCTGACCAGCAGCAGCAAGGCACGCTGTTCTGCCGTGAGCCGGGCGAAGGCCTGCAGGTCGGCCTGGGCCAGGACAATGGCCTCGAGGTTGTCGCCGAGCGGCTCGTCGTCGCGCTCGCCACGGCCGAACCACGACAGCCAGCGCGCGTGCAGGCGGTCGCGGCGCTTGCCGTCGAGGAACAGCCGATAAAGGATGGTGAACAGCCAGGCGCGCAACGCATCGGCGTCGCGTTGCTGGTCGCGCCGGCTCAACGCCCGCTCGACCGTGGCCTGCACCAGGTCGTCGGCGCTGCCCGGCTCGCGGGTCAGCCACACGGCAAAGCGGCGCAGGCGAGCCAGTAGCTCGCGCCACTGGGGGTCGTCCAGATCATGCATGGCAAAGTCCCGGTGTCTGGGGTGGTCAGTGTAAGAGGCAGACGTCGGTGAGGAAATTCTATTCCCGCGGCGGGAATAAAATTTTCCCTACGCCGTCGTACCGGCACCTTCACTGAACCGGACCATGACCATGAACCCACCCCTGCACGGCCCGGCCAAGGCCCTGCGCCTGGCCGCCATTGGCGCCGTGATGCTGGCCGCAGGCGCCGGCTTCGCCTATGCCGCCGGCTGGCTCGGCGAAACCCGGCTGACGCCACAACGCATCATCGACACCTTCGAAGCCCAGGCCGGGCATTACCCGGGTTACCGCAAGAACCACGCCAAAGGCCTGTGCGTCAGCGGCTACTTCCAGCCCAGCGGGCAAGCGGCCACGCTGTCCGTCGCGCGGGCATTCAGCCAGGCGCGCGTGCCGGTGATCGGCCGCTTCGCCATCGGCGGCGCCAACCCGTTCGCACCGGACACCAGCATACCGGTACGCAGCCTGGCCATCGAGCTGAGCACTGACGACGGGCAAGTCTGGCGTACCGGCATGAACACCCCGCCGGTGCTGGCGATCAGCACGCCGCAGGCGTTTTATGAGCAGGTGCTGGCGGGAGCGCCAGACCCGGCCACCGGCAAACCGGACCCCGGCAAACTGCAGGCGTTTTTTGCCGTCCACCCGGAAAGCGCGGCGTTTCGCCAATGGGCGGCGGGCTACAAGCCCAGCAACAGCTTTGCCAGCACCCAGTACCACAGCATCAACGCCTTCCACCTGATCGACGCAAGCGGCGCGGCCCACCCGGTGCGTTGGCAACTGGAGCCGCAGACGGCATTTGCCGCCCTGCCCGCCCAGGTCGATGACAAGCAGTTCCTGCAGCACGACCTGCAGCAACGCCTGGCCCAAGGCCCGTTGCGCTGGACGCTGCGCCTGGTGCTGGCGGAACCTGGCGATGCGGTGGATGACCCCGCCAGCCGCTGGCCGGCCGAACGGCGCAGCATCGACGCCGGCACCCTGGTGCTGGAGCAGGTCGACGGCCCCGAACAAGGCGCCTGCCGCGACCTCAACTTCGACCCGCTGATCCTCCCGCGCGGTATCGAGCCCTCTGCCGACCCGATCCTCGCCGCCCGTTCGGCGGCCTATTCGGAGTCCTTCAACCGCCGCAGCCGCGAATCGCTCGGCACCGGAGCCCGCCCATGAAACCCGATGCTTTCCATCCCCTCGCCCGCCTGTTGCACTGGTTGATGGCGGTACTGATCCTGGCCATGCTGTTGATCGGCGTGAGCATGGTCAGCGACCTGTCGCTGCGCTACCCGCTGCTGATCGGGCTGCACAAGGCCACCGGCCTGGCGCTGCTGGTGCTGGTGGTACTGCGCATCGGCGTACGCCTGGCGCTGCCGCACCCGGCCCTGCCCCGCGACCTGCCGCCCGTGCAACGCTGGGCCGCCGGGGCTTCGCACCTGCTGCTGTATGGCCTGATGCTGGGCATGCCGCTGCTGGGCTGGGCCATGCTGTCGGCAGGCGGCTACCCGCGCCCGCTGGGTTTGCCCGCGATTGCCCCGCACGACCTGCAGATTTACGCGGTGCTGCGCCAGGCCCATGGTTGGGCTGGCTACCTGCTGTTTGCCACGGTGCTGGTGCATGTGGGCGCGGCATTGCTGCATGCCTGGGTGCGCCGCGACGGCGTGTTGCGTAGCATGTGGCCTGGCCCCCTGCGCCGCAGCGAATGACCCACGGCAGCCGGGCGGCCCGATGACCGATGATTCCGACAAGATCGGCTTACTGCTTGCCGCCCTCATCCCTGGACTGCCCCCATGAATGTCGCAAAGGATCCTGCCACCCTCGCAAGCGCCAGCACCCTGGACTTGCGCCCGCTGCTGCTGGCCAACATGGCCTGCACCATGTCGATGATGGCCTTCGTCGCCCTGATCGGCCCGATCGCCCGCCAGCTCGGCATCGCCACCTGGCAGGCCGGCGCTGCCGTTACCGTGTCGGGCGTGGTCTGGGTGCTACTGGCGCGGCCCTGGGGGCGCGCCGCAGACCGCCTGGGGCGGCGGCGTATCCTGCTGCTGGGCAGTGGTGGTTTCACCCTGGCCTACTGGCTGCTGTGTCTGTTCGTCGAAGGTGCGCTGCGCTGGCTGCCGGGGGCGACGCTGGCCTTCGTCGGGCTGATGGTCGCACGCGGTTGCATCGGCGCGTTCTATGCCGCCATTCCGGTGGGCTGCAACGCGCTGATCGCCGACCATGTCGAACCACAACGGCGGGCCCGGGCCATGGCTTCGCTGGGGGCGGCCAACGCTGTCGGCCTGGTGCTGGGGCCGGCGCTGGCCGCGCTGCTGGCGCGGCATAGCCTGAGCCTGCCGTTCCATATCATGTCGCTACTGCCGGCCACGGCCTTCATGGTTCTGCTGGTCACCCTCAAGCCGCACGCCCTGCCGCATGGCCATGCCCCCAGCCCGGTGCGGCTGAACGACCCGCGTCTGCGTCGGCCGCTGGTGGTGGCGTTCAGCGCCATGCTCAGCGTGACGGTGTCGCAGATCGTCGTCGGTTTCTTCGCCCTCGACCGCCTGCAACTGGCCCCTGCCGAAGCCGCCCAGGCGGCCGGCATCGCCCTGACCACGGTGGGCGTGGCGTTGATTCTGGCCCAGGTGCTGCTGCGCCGGCTGGAATGGCCACCGCTGAAAATGATCCGCGTCGGCGCCACGGTCTCGGCCCTGGGCTTTGCCTGCGGTTCGCTGGCGACCACGGCGCCCTGGCTGTGGGCCTGCTACTTCGTCGCGGCGGCGGGCATGGGCTTTGTCTTCCCGGCGTTCTCTGCGCTGGCCGCCAATGCCATGCACGCCTCCGAGCAAGGCGCCACGGCCGGCTCCATTGGTGCCGCCCAAGGCATGGGCGCGGTGATCGGGCCGCTGGCCGGCACCTTGGTCTACGGCCTGGATCCACGCTTGCCATTCCTGATGGTGGCGCTGCTGTTGCTGCTGGTCGGGTCATGGCCGATGCCCCGCGCACCGCGGGCCTGACAAGCACAGCGCGCAAGCGTGCAGAGTATGTTTTAATGCGCATCGCTCATTATTTTTGACACCTCTCATTACAAGGCGGCTATGGACACGGGGACGCGACTCAAACTGGTGCGTGAACGCAACAACCTCTCCCAACGGGAACTGGCCCGCCGCAGCGGGCTGACCAATTCGACGATCTCGCAGATCGAACAGAATCGCGTCAGCCCTTCGGTCAGCTCCCTGAAAAAGCTGCTCGAGGGGATTCCGATGAGCCTGGCGGAATTCTTCAGCTTCGACGAGCCGGTGCGCGAAGAGCGCTACGTGTTCCGCGGTAGCGAACAGCCAGACCTGGGCCGTAACGGCCTGCGCATGCTGCTGGTCGGCGCCAGCGTCGAAGGCCGGCAGATGCGCATGCTGCGTGAACTGTATGCACCGGGTGCCGACTCGGGCGAACCGATCGTGCATGCCGAGGGGGAAGAGTGCGGCCTGGTTACCCGCGGCACCGTCGAACTGTGGGTGGATGGCCAGGTGAGCGTGCTCAACTCGGGCGACGGGTACTACATCCCCACTACCCTACCGCACAGTTTCAAGAACATCGGCCCGGACGAGGCCGAGATCATCAGCGCCAACACACCGGCGAACTTCTGATTTAACTAGATGGCGCGGCTGAAGCCGCTCCCACAGGTGATACGACAATCCTGTTGGCGCGGCCTTGCGTCTCTCAATCAGCCGCCATGCTGTCGGCACCTTGACGCAGCGCCGCTTCGACGAAGTCCAGGCGGTCCTGGCCGAAGAACATGGCATCGCCGACAAAACAGGCGGGCGCGCCGAATACCCCACGCTGCACCGCCTGGTCAGTCGCCTGCTTGAGCGCAGCCTTCACTTCGCCATCCGCCGCCAGCGCGTGGAACGCCTGCGGGTCGAAGCCGGCCTGGCTCAAGGTTTCATCCAGCACCGTGCTATCGCTCAGGTTGCGACGCGCTACCCACAGCCCGTTGAACAGCACCGCCAGCAGTGCCTCGAAGCGTTCCGGCGAACGCAACCGGGTGCCCGTCAACCCGCGCATCAAGGTCAGGGTGTTGACCGGGAACCCCGGCGGCAAGCCGAATGGCACGCCATAGCGCTCGGCGAAACGCGCCAGGTCGGTGAACATGTAGCGGCCCTTGGCCGGAATCATCGCGGGCGAGGCGTTGCCGGTGGCCTGGAACACGCCACCCAGCAGCATCGGCTGGTAGCGCAGTGTGGCACCTTGGCGGGCACACAGGCCAGGCAGTTGCGTCCAGGCCAGGTAGCTGGCCGGGCTGCCCAGGTCAAAGAAGAAATCGACAGTCTTGTGCATGATCAGGGTCCTTGCGCGGTGAAAGAGGTTTACCAGCGTTCCATCCACGGCCGCAGGTCTAGCTCGAAGGTCCAGGCGTCGCGCGGCTGGGCGTGCAGAAACCAGTAGCTGTCGGCGATGTGGGCCGGCGCGAGAATGCCGTCCTGATGCTTGAGGGCGTAACGCTCGGGGAAACTGTCACGAATGAAAGCGGTGTCGATGGCCCCGTCGACCACCACATGGGCCACATGGATGTTACGCGGCCCCAGTTCGCGCGCCATGCTTTGCGCCAGGGCGCGCAGCGCGTGCTTGGCCCCAGCGAACGCGGCAAAGCCCGCCGCGCCACGGGTGCCGGCGGTGGCACCGGTGAACAGAATCGTGCCGCGCTCGCGCTGGACCATGCGACGGGCGACCGCCTGGGCGGTGAGAAAACCGGCAAAGCAGGCCATCTCCCAAATCTTGAAATACTTGCGCGGGGTTTCCTCAAGCACGCTGCACGGCACATTGGCGCCGATGTTGAAGACAAATGCTTCGATCGCACCAATGTCGCGCTCGATCGTCTCGACCAGCGCCGCTACGTCCTCTTCCTTGCGCGCATCGGAGCCAAAGCCATACGCCTGGCCGCCGGCGGCACGGATTTCCTCGAGCAGTGGCTGCAATTTGTCGGCCTGGCGCCGGGTCACGCAGGCAATGTAGCCTTCGCGGGCAAAGCGCTTGGCAATCTCGCCACCGGTGGCATCCCCGGCACCGATCACCAGCACTACTTTTTGTTGTTCTGTCATGCCTGCCTCCATTGGTGAATGATCGTTTAGTTAACGAACGCTATGTTATGATCGCCACCTCCGTCAAGCCTGGCTGCTGGGACAAGCGAATGCGTTACTCGAATGAACACAAGAAACAAACCCGCGAACGGCTGCTGGCGAGCAGCGGCGCGCTGGCCAAGCGCGGGGGTTTTTCCAGCACCGGCGTGGCCGGCCTGATGAAGGCGATCGGCCTGACCGGCGGCGCGTTCTACAACCATTTCCCGTCCAAGGACGACCTGTTCACCGAGGTGGTGCGCCAGGAACTGTGCAACAGCCCGCTGGCGCGCCTGGCCAACGAGGGTGCCAGCCGTGAACGCCTGGGCCGTTGCCTGCAGCAATACCTGAGCCTGGCCCACCTGCACAATGCCGAAGGTGGCTGCCCGCTGCCGCCATTGGGGGTGGAGATTGCCCGGGCCGAAACCCCGGTGCGCGCAGTGGCCGAGCACTGGCTGGTTGAACTGCATCGAGCCTGGAGCGCGACGCTGGAGGACCACGAACTGGCCTGGGTGCTGATCAGCCAGTGCGTCGGCGCGTTGCTGGTCGGGCGCATGCTGGCCACGGAAAGCGTGCAGACCCAGGTGCTGGACGCCAGCCGCCACTTTGTCGAGAAAGCCCTGCATGAAGCGGATTAGCCTACTGCTGGGGCTGCTGCTGGCCGTGCCTGCGTTCGCCGAACAGGCCTGCCCGCCAGGGCAATATCAGGTGTGCCTGATGGGGTGCTTCTGTGCCCCGATCGACCCCGGCCAGGCCGGGCAGATTCTCAAGGATGTGGAAGTCATGGCTTCCTCCAGCCTGGTCTACGCATTGCAGCAGGCCCGCGACGAAGCCACGGCCAGCGGCGTCGAGCCGATCCCGTTGCATATCCGCGCGCAGCTCGAAGCCTGGTATGACTTCGCCGTACTGGACGCAGCGCGCTTCCGGGTCGGTGACGAACAACAGATGAGCGCGGCCAATGCGCTGCTGCAGAACCCCGATGTGAACGCCGTGACCCTGATCGACACGATCATTTTCCGCCGGCCCGCCGATGCCGAGGACAACGTGGCGTTGTGGGCGCACGAGCTCAAGCACGTGCAGCAGTATCAGCAACTGGGTGTGGAAGAGTTCGCCCGGCGCTATACGCGCAACTACGACGAGCTGGAGGCGCCGGCGTACAAGATCGAGGCCGAGGTCGGCAAGGCTTTGCGCGCGCGTGGCTCAGGCCAGGCCAGATAGGTCGGGGGCTGCCCCGACCGCGCAGTATCTGTGGGAGCCTGGCTTGCCAGCGATGAGGCCCTGGCAGGCAACATGAGTAGGTTGCCCTGGCTTTGCGGCAGCCTGGTCAGGACGCTGGCGAAGCCTCTTCAGCCGCCTGCTCACGGCCCGCATAGCGCTGGGCCAGCACGGCACAGACCATCAACTGGATCTGGTGGAACAGCATCAGCGGCAGGATCATCGCGCCAATGCCACTGCCGACGAACAGCACCTGGGCCATCGGCACACCAGTGGCCAGGCTTTTCTTCGAGCCGGCGAACAGGATGGTGATGCGGTCCTCCAGGTCAAAACCCAACGCCTTGCCCAGCACACGGGTGCCATACAGCACCACCGCCAGCAAGATCCCGCAGACGACGAACAACCCGGCCAGGTGCTGCGCCGACACCGTATGCCACAGCCCGGTAACCACCGCCTCGCTGAACGCGGTGTACACCACCAGCAGGATCGAGCCCTGGTCCACCACCTTCAGCCAGCGCGCATTGCGCTTGACCCAGGCGCCGATCCAGCGCCGGGCGATCTGCCCGGCCACGAACGGCACCAGCAGCTGCAAGGTGATCTTCACCACGGCGTCCAGACCAGAGCCGGTATCACCGCTGGCCCCCAGCAACATCATCACCAGCAACGGGGTTAGGAAGATGCCCAGCAGGCTGGAGGCCGCCGCACTGCAAATGGCCGCCGGCACGTTGCCGCGCGCCAGCGAAGTGAAGGCGATCGCCGATTGCACGGTCGCCGGCAAGGCGCACAGGTACAGCACGCCCAGGTACAGCTCGTTGCCCACCAGCGGCACGAACAGCGGCTTGAACGCCAGGCCCAGCAGCGGGAACAGCACGAAGGTGCAGGAGAACACCAGCAGGTGCAGGCGCCAGTGCCCGGCGCCGGCGATGATTGCTTCGCGCGACAGCTTGGCGCCATGCAGGAAGAACAGCAGGCCGATGGCCAGGTTGGTCAGCCACCCGAAATACACCGCGCCGTCGCCCGAACACGGCAGCACGGTGGCAATCAGTACCACCCCGAGCAACGCCAGGGTGAAGTTGTCGAACAACATGCGCAAATACTTCATCACAGTTTCCGTCTTGTCATTGTGCAACGGCAGACGATAAGGTCTTCGGCTTTTCGCCGCTAACGCCGGAACCCCCACCGGTGTCGCTCAACGGACACGTTCCAGCAAAGGACCCGCCCATGCCCCGCTCCCGCCTGGCCGCACTCGCCGCCGCCATCACCCTTGCCTTCAGCCACGGCGCGGCCCACGCCGACGACCAGTTGCAGGCCAAGGTCGACCAGATCATCCGCCCGCTGATGCAGGAGCAAGGCATTACCGGCATGGCCGTGGCCATCTATGCCCGCAACCATGCGCACTACTTCAGCTACGGCGTGGCCAGCAAGGCTGACCAGGTGCCGGTCAGCCGCGACACGCTGTTCGAGATCGGTTCGCTGAGCAAGACCTACACCGCCACCCTGGCGGCCCTGGCCAGCGCCGAGGGCAAGCTGGACCTCGCGGCGCCGGCCAAGCGCTATCACCCGGCGCTTGCCGGCACCCCGCTCGGCGACGCCAGCGTGCTGGAACTGGGCGCCTACAGTGCCGACTGCCTGCCGCTGCAGTTCCCGGATGCGGTGCAGACGCCACAGCAGGTGGTGGACTTCTTCCGCCACTGGCAACCCCGCGCGAAACCGGGCACCCAGCGTTGCTACTCGAACCCCAGCCTGGGCCTGTTCGGTGACCTCGCCGCACGGGCGCAGCACCAGCCCTTCGCCACACTGATGAGCGAAGGCCTGCTGGCAAAAATGGGCCTGGAAAACACCTACCTGCAGGTCCCGGCCAGCGCCCAGGGGCTGTATGCCCAGGGCTACGACAGCGCCGACCAGCCAGTACGGGTCGGCCCCGGCCCCTACGCCGACGAAGCCTACGGCATCAAGACCAGCGCCAGCGACCTGTTGCGTTATGTGCGCCTGCACCTGCAGCCGCAGGGCTTGCCGCCGGCTGTGGAACAAGCCACGGCCATTACCCGGCAAGGGTACTTTCAGGTCGGCGCCATGACCCAGGGCCTGGGCTGGGAGCGTTACCCCTACCCGGTCACGCTGGCCACCCTGGTCGCTGGCAACAGCCCGCAGCTTATCCGCGAACCGCAGGCAACCACACGCCTGCAACCGCCCCTGCCCGCGTTGCCGGCAGCCTGGTACAACAAGACCGGTTCGACCAATGGCTTTGGCGCCTACGCCGCGTTCGTGCCTTCCGAACAACTGGCGGTAGTGTTGCTGGCCAACCGCAATTACCCCAACGAAGCCCGGGTACGCGCCGCCTTCGACATTCTGTCCGGGTTGTAGTGCCGCGCGAGATTGTCGAACAAAATGACAGAATGTAGTGAGGAAAAATATTCACTACAAAACGGTTGACGCCGTTCATCGCCCTTGGGCATGATGAAGCCGTCTCCCTGATCGGGAGCGGTGGCAAGGGTGTTCCAGACGGCCTGCGCGGTAACGCAGGCCGTCCGTGGAGAGGGAAACTGTCCAAAAGGCAGCGTGAGAAAGCCCCTGTTGCGATGCTGCTGTAGCAGCCTTGGTAGTGCGCTACACCGTGGTGGCGCCGACTGTGAAAAATCAAATGGGTAATGGGGGCTTTATGATGAACTTGAACAACAATCCGACTATCGATCAATTGGCCCAGCTGTTCGCCGTACGCAAGGACAGCCTCGATGACCACTTGCTGTGGGTCAGCCAGACCGGTGAAGTGCGCCTCGACCGCCTGCCACCGAACACCGTTGAGGATGAATTCGAAGAGCACCTGCCGAGCATGCGTGCCCGCTTCAAGGTCTACCGCCGTGGCCAAGGCTACGTCGGCAAGAAGGCCGCCGCCGACACCGAGTTCGTGGGCCGTGTCCTGCATACCCTGCAACAAGAATGGCCCGCTGCCCGTGAGCAGCAGGCAGTCAAGGTGATCGAACCGCTCAATTGAGGGTTGCCACCTGTACCTGAGCCCGGCCCGCATAGGCCGGGCTTTTTCATGCCTGGCGTAGCTGCCGGCGGGTATCCGGCAACGGCAAGGCGCCGGTAGCCATGGCCCGGGCGCGGTCGACACCCCATACCAGGGCGCGGGTCATGGTCTCGCCTGGCCGCGCGGGGTAATACTCCTCCAGCAATGCCCGCCCATCAGCGGCATACAGCCCCAGGAACAGCTGGGTAGCCCCCAGGCGCGACAGGCGCACCTGCACATCCAGCGTGGTGCCATCGCTGAGCGCTTCTTCATGGCAGCGGCTGTGCAGCTGGGCATCGGCCCATTGCCAATAGGTATCTTCCCTGACTCGCATGAGCATTCATCCTCCGTTGCTGGAATGCAGCGTCAGAAAACCACAGCCATGCCCATTCGGCGAGCGCTACCCGGCAATGCCATGAGGCGGATCAATAAATGGCAATAAAAACCCCGCCGTTCGGCGGGGTTGTGCTGGAGCGGGATCACTTCTTCAGCGGAACCCGCGGCATGAAGCGGCCTTTTTTGCTGCGCTGCAAATGTGCAGGCTGGAGCTGTTCGGAATCATCCAGTGTCATGTGGGCGAAGCCCAGGCGGAACGCCGCCTGGCCGCAACGCACCTGGCTGTTGATCGGGAACGCGTCGTTCAGGTCTTCGAAAAAGGATTCGCTCATGCCCTGTCTCCCTCCAGTGGCGGACGCGCCGGCAAACCACAATGGTTGCCCAGACAAGCGCGGCCTGTGAAAGTGAGACTAGCTGGTCATTTGCAGACCGCCCAGGCTGACCTCTGGGGCCCGACCAGCGGCAGAACGCCTATTTCAAACGCACCGCCGTGCCGGTAGCAAATACCACGACCATGCCGCCCTGTACCGACGGCATGCTGATCTCGAAATCCACACCCACTACCGCATCCGCCTGCAACTGCCGTGCCCGCGCTTTCAGTTCTTCGGTGGCCTGCTCGCGGGCCTCGCGCAGTGCGCTTTCCAGGGTTTGCGAACGGCCGCCGAAGAAGTCGCGAAAACGTGCAAAAAAATCGCGCACGAAGTTGATGCCCTGCACCGATTCGGAACTGACCACACCCAGGTATTCGGCAATCGGGCGGCCTTCGAGCTGGCTGGTGGTGGAAATGATCATGGGCTGCACTCCATTGGCCTGGCAAAAGAGCGTGATTCTAACAGAGTGCAGGCGTGACGCTTCACGCGGTGGCGGCGCGCAACCGCTGGCCGATGCGGGCGCCGAAGACATTCACCAGCAACCCGGCCATCACCAGCAAGGCGCCCCAGCCCTGGGTGGCGGTCAGGCGCTCGCCCAGCAACAGCGCCGACGAACTCAGGCCGATCACCGGCACCAGCAACGAGAACGGCGCCACCTTGCCCGCCGGGTGACGCGACAGCAGCGTGCTCCACAGGCTGTAGCCGAGCATGGTGGCGACGAACGCCAGGTAGGCCAGGGCCAGTACCGAACTCCAGCTGATATTGACCAGGGCATCGCCGATGCGCTGCGGCCCTTCCAGCCACCAGGACAACGCCAGGAACGGCAGCGGCGGGATCAGCCCGCCCCAGATCACCAGCGCCACCAGGTTCACCGAGCCGAAGCGCCGGGTAATGATGTTGCCCATCCCCCACATGGCCCCGCCACACAGGGTCAGCAGCAATGCCAGCAGCGGCACATGGCCGCCGTCTTCACTGCCGATCAGGGCCAGGCCGCTGGCTGCTACCAGCAGCCCGAACACGCTGGCCAGGCGCAACCGCTCCCCGAGGAACAGCGCGGCGAAGCCGAGGGTGAAGAATGCCTGCGACTGCAGGATCAGCGAGGCCAGACCTGGCGGCATGCCGCTGTACATGGCCTGGAACAGGAAGGCGAACTGGCCCAGCGAAATGGTCGCGCCATAGGCAATCAGCCAGCGCCAGGGCAGCTTGGGTCGTTTGACCAGCAAAATCGCCGGGAACGCTACCAGCAAGAAGCGCAATGCCCCCAGCAACATCGGCGGCAAACCATCGAGGCCAACCTTGATGACCACGAAGTTGACTCCCCAGGCGACAATCACCACCAGGGCGATGAGCAGGTCCTTGAGCGGCATTGCGACATCCTTCTTCAGGCTTTTCTAGACATATTTCGTTACAGCATAAGGCTATTCCTTTGACAGGGACCGGCACAGTTGCGGTCAAGGGTTGCGCAACAGTGCGGCTGTTACAGCCCGAACGGTTGCGCATGTGTTCAGAGAACAGGGTCAGGCGGCGGCGAACAGCTCGTTGGCAATCTGCGCCTGGGCAGCGTCGAGTGCCTGGCTGCGCTGCTCGGGGCCGTAGGCCAGGCCATGGGCGCGGACGATTTCCAGGTCGGTGACGCCGATGAAGCCGAGGAACACCTTGAGGAAGTCCTCATGCCCGGCAGCCGTCGGCTGACCAGCGTGCAGGCCGCCAGCGGTGGACACCAGCACCACTTTCTTGTTGCCACACAGGCCTTCCGGGCCGGCTTCGGTGTAGCGGAAGGTCTTGCCAGCCACGGCGACGCGGTCGATCCAGGCCTTGAGCTGGGTCGGCACGGTGAAGTTGTACATCGGTGCGCCGATCACCACCGCATCGGCCGCCAGGAACTCTTCCAGGGTTTCCGCGCTCAGCCTGGCTTCGAAGGCCTGGGCGGCATCACGCATGTCTTCAGGGGTGCCAGCTGCAACCAGGGTCGCGGCGGAGAAGTGGGCGATGGCATCAGCAGCCAGGTCACGGTACACCACTTGCACAGCAGGGTCGGCGGCTTTCCACGCTTCGACCACTTCGCGGCTCAGCTGGCGGGAGGCGGAATTGTCGCCCAGGATGCTCGAATCGATGTGCAACAGTTTCATGGGACTCTCCTGTGAATGACGACCGCGGTGTGGCGATCACGATGGGGAGAATCCTACCGGCGCCACCAATGGCTGATAAGTCGGCAAAAATGCGTTAGTTTGTCCCACAGGTGGAACAGTGAGACATTCCCATGCAAGACCTCAACGACCTCTTCTATTTTGCCCGCGTGGTCGAAGCCGGCGGTTTCGCCGCTGCCGGGCGCCAGCTGGGCATCCCCAAGTCGCGCCTGTCGCGGCGTATCGCCGAACTCGAAGAGCGCCTGGGCACCCGCCTGCTGCAACGCACCACACGGCAACTGAAGCTCACCGCCGTGGGCGAGCGCTACCTGCACCACTGCCAGGCCATGTTGCTGGAAGCCGAAGCCGCCGACGAAACCGTGGCCAGCATGAGCAGCGAGCCGCGCGGGCGCTTGCGGGTGTCCTGCCCGGTAGCGCTGGCCCACGCCTTCCTGCCGGAGGTGATCAGCCGCTTTCTCGCGCAGTACCCGCTGGTGCAGCTGGACATGGTGCTGCTCAACCGCCGCGTCGACCTGATTTCCGAAGGCATCGACGTGGCCCTGCGCGTGCGCGACCTGGGCGACGAAGACCCGGCGCTGGTCACCCGCCGTCTACGCCAGGCACAGATGCAGCTGGTGGCCGCGCCCGGTTTTGCCGATCACATCCGCGAACCCGGCGAGCTGGCGTCATTGCCGGTGCTGGGCGCCGCCGAGGCCGACCGGTTGGTACACTTCCGCCTGTTCGGCCCGCACGGCAAACAGCAGGACCTGGCCCTGGAACCGCGCCTGGCAATCGACGATTTCGTGGTACGTAATGCAGCTGTACGGGCCGGTCTCGGGTTCACCGCGCTGCCCAGCATGTTCTGTGAAGAAGAGCTGGCACGCGGCGAACTGGTGCGTCTGCTGCCAGACTGGTCGCTGCCGGGCGGTTACCTGCAAGCGGTGTACCCGCACCGGCGCGGCTTGCTGCCAGCGGTGCGGGTATGGATCGACCACCTGGCGGCTTCGTTCGAGGCCTGTGGAGAGCGCTATGTCTGAGCGGAACATGAGCGAAGCCGAGGTAGCGGCGTTGTGCCTGAGCCTGCCGGGGGCGCGGGAAGACTACAAATGGGGCGGCATCCGGGTGTTTTCGGTGGCGGGCAACAAGATGTTCGCGGTGCTCGACCTGGCGGGTGCAGGGTTGTCGTTCAAAGTTGCCGACGAGTTGTTTCTCGGCTATTGCGACCGCCCCGGGGTCCGGCCGGCGCCGTACCTGGCGCGGGCCCGGTGGGTCAGCATGGCGGCGCCCTACCCCATGGCGCGGGATGAACTCTGCGATTTGTTGCAGCGCTCGCACCAGCTGGTGGTGCGGCGCTTACCGAAGCGGTTGCAGGTGGGATTGGTATTGTGAGTGCTCTGTGCCGGCCCTTTCGCGGGTAAACCCGCTCCCACACGGTTCTCTGCTGGTCTCAAGACTTGCCCAGCACCTGTGGGAGCGGGTTTACCCGCGAAAGGGCCGGCACAGTCACATATCACTGAATGGCAGATACCGCCCGCCAAGGAACAGCCAGTCCGCCCAGAACACCTGGTGCAGCAGCACGATCGCCCAGAACACCACCTGGTACGAAACCTTGCGTGTCTTGTGCCGAAACAGCTGCTGCGCCAGCAACGCGCCCGGCCAGCCGCCCAACAGCTCGCTGGCATGCAGGACCTTTTCCGGGGTCCGCCAGGCTTGCGTACGCGCCTGCTGTTTATCCTGCCAGTACAGCAACAGGCTGATCAGGCTCATTGCCGGGTACAGCGCCAGCAACCACCAGGCCTGGTCGTGCCAGGCCATGCGCGCCGCACCCAGGCCTGGCAACAGGCACAGCAGGCCCAACAGCAGCAGCTTCAGGCGCACATTGCGCACGCCCTGCGCGCCTTGCCGCCGCGCTGCCTCAGCCATTTGCCGTGGCCCAATCGACCCAGCCGAATTGCCAGGTGGCCAGAATCAGCAGGCCAAAGGCGATGCGATACCAGGCAAAGGCCGCGTAGCTGTGGTTGGCGATGAACTTGAGCAGGCCACGCACGGCGATCATGGCAAAGATGAACGAGGTGACGAAACCGATGGCGAATACCGGCAGGTCGCCAGGCTGGAACAGGTCGCGGTACTTGTAGCCGGAATACACCGCCGCACCGACCATGGTCGGCATCGCCAGGAAGAACGAGAACTCGGTCGCCGCCTTGCGCGACAGGCCGAACAGCAGGCCACCGATAATGGTCGAGCCGGAACGCGAGGTGCCCGGGATCATCGCCAGGCACTGGATGAAGCCGATCTTCAGCGCATGGCTCCAGCGCATCTCATCAACGTGGTCGACCTCCACGCGGTGCTCGCGGCGCTCGGCCCAGAGCATGATCACCCCGCCCACCACCAGCGCCGCCGCCACGGTGATCGGGTTGAACAGGTAATGGTGAATCAGGTCGGCGAACAGCACCCCCAGCACCACCGCCGGCAGAAACGCCAGCAACAGGTTGCCGGTGAAGCGCCGCGCCGTCGGCTGGCTGCTCAGGCCAAACACCACCTCGAGGATTTTTGCCCGAAACTCCCACACCACCGCCAGGATCGCCGCCAGCTGGATGATGATGTTGAATGCCATGGCCCGTTCGCCGCCAAACCCGATCAGGTCGGCGACGATGATCTGGTGGCCGGTACTGGAGATCGGCAGAAACTCCGTCAGTCCTTCGACCACGCCTAAGATGATTGCCTGGAAGGCAGTCCAAAAATCCATCGTTCCCCCAATGGAGCGCTGCTCGCTGCAGGCTCCTTGTTCTTGATTTGCTTGAAATTGCCGCGCGCGGCCCGGCAGTTTTACAGCGACTGTTGGGCGTAACGCCAGCAGAAAAGTTCATGGCGCCTAAAGCTTTCATCTTGCGCGGCCGAAATCCTGACAGAACGCTTGTGCAATCAACCTGTACGAACTGCTGCAGACTATAGGACGTATATCACTTAGCCATTAGTCGAGTAGGGGCTTTGCGCAAAGCATGCTTGGATGCACCTGAATAAAAAGAACAATCCGGGAGCTGTGGGATGAAAACCCTGAGATCGATGTCCATCAGCCGGCGTCTGTGGCTGATCCTGCTGGTGGCAGTGGCGATGCTGGTGGTGTTGGGCCTGCTGATGCTGCGCCAGATCCACGGCGACCTGTACCAGGCCAAAGCGGAAAAGACCCGCCATGTGGTGCAGACCGCAGCTGGTGTGCTGGCCTATTACCAGGGCCTGGAGGCGGCCGGCACGCTCAGCCGCGAAGCCGCCCAGCAACAGGCGCTGCAAGTGGTACGCGCCTTGCGCTACGACCACGACGACTACTTCTGGATCAACGACCTGGGGCCGAAGATGATCATGCATCCGGCCAACCCCAAACTCGATGGCAAGGACCTGTCGGCGATTCGCGACCCCGACGGTTTTGCCGTGTTCAACGAAATGGTCGCCCTGGCCCGGCAGCAGGATGCCGGCCCGGTCAACTACCGCTGGCCCAAGCCCGGCGCCAGCGAGCCGGTGGCCAAGACCTCCTATATCCAGCTGTTCAAACCGTGGGGCTGGATCATCGGTTCTGGCGTGTACGTCGATGACGTGCAGGCCGAATTCAGCCGCCAGTTGCGCGACGCCTCGCTGGTGGGCCTGGCGATTGCCCTGCTGATGGCGCTGGTGGTCATGCTGATCGCCCGCAGCATTGCCCAGCCGTTGCAGGAAGCGGTGCAGGCCATGGGCAACATCGCCAGCGGCGAGAGCGACCTGACCCGGCGCCTGGACACCCACGGCCGCGACGAAATCAGCCACCTGGGCGAGCACTTCAACCGCTTCAACGGCAAGCTGCAAGGCGTGATCGGCCAGCTGCAAGGCGCCGCCCATGCCCTGGCCGCGTCTGCCGGGCATGTCGGCGACAATGCCGGTGCCGCGCAACAGCACAGCGCCCAGCAATCGTTGCAGATGGACCAGGTGGCCACGGCGGTCAATGAGGTGACCTACGCCGTGCAGGATGTGGCCAAGACCGCCGAGCAGGCTGCCGGGGAAATGCGCACCGCCCAGCAGCAGGTGGCGCATGGCCAGGAAGCCATTCACGGCAGCCTGGCACAGATCGACAAGCTGTCGCTGACCATCGACCAGGCTGTGCAGGTGATCCGCGACCTGGCCGGGCACAGCACGCGCATCGGCGGTGTGCTGGATGTGATCCGCTCGATTGCCGAACAGACCAACCTGCTGGCACTGAACGCCGCCATCGAAGCGGCGCGGGCCGGCGAGCAAGGGCGCGGCTTTGCCGTGGTCGCCGATGAAGTGCGCCTGCTGGCCCAGCGCACTGCGCAGTCGACTGCCGAGATCCATACCATGATCGAGCACCTGCAGAGCCAGTCCGACGCTGCGGTCAAGGCCATCGACACCAGCAGCGAGGCTTCGCGCCAGACCATCGAGCAGGCCCGCGAGGCCGGGGCCAGCCTGGATGCCATCAACCAGGTGCTGAACAACCTCACCGCCTTGAATGCTTCCATTGCCAGCGCCACCTTGCAGCAGTCGCATGTGGTCGAAGAGATCAACCGCAATGTGCTGGATACCGCCGGGTTGTCCCAGCAGACCGCCGATGCGGCGCGCCAGTCCAGCGATGCCGGCGTGGCATTGGGGCAGTTGAGCGAAGAGCTGGAGCAATTGCTGCGCCAGTTCCGGGTATAGCAAGCGGTCTGTGGGAGCGGCTTTAGCCGCGAAGAATCCAGCGCGGTGCATGGCACCGGCTGCGCCGGTGTTCGCGGCTGAAGCCGCTCCCACAGGGAGCTGCGACACCTGTGGGGGCGTCGCTCCCTATTGCGCCCTACTCCTTCGTCCACCGACCCGCTACAATCGCGCCCCTCCCTGTAGTCTCCAAGGATCGCCGATGTCCGGCCTTGAACTCATCGCCGCCGTGCTGGGCGTCACCGCTGTCTGGCTCACGGTCAGGCAAAATGCCTGGTGCTGGCCGATCGGCCTGGTCATGGTGCTGATCTATGGCTGGCTGTTCTACGAGGTGAAGCTGTACTCGGGCATGCTGCTGCAACTGGCCTACGCGATCCTCCAGGTTTACGGCTGGTGGCAATGGAAGCGCCCGGGGCATGCCGAAGACGCCCGCCAGGTCTCGCGCCTGCAACGCCCGGCGGTGTTCACCGGCCTGGCCGTCGGGGTGCTGCTGAGCGCCGTGCTGGGCGCCGCCATGGCCAACTGGACCGACGCCGCCCTGCCCTGGCTGGATGCCGCGCTGACCGGCTTCAGCCTGGTGGCACAACTGTGGATGGCGCAAAAGCGCCTGCAATGCTGGCCTCTGTGGGTGGTGGTGGACATCATCTATGTGGCCCAGTACCTGCACCAGCAGCTGTATTTCACCGCCGGCTTCTTCGCCGTGCTCACCCTGATTGCCGTGCGCGGCTGGCTCGAATGGCGCCGTGACCCGGCGCTGGTGCAGCCATGAGCGCGCAGCAGGCGATGAAAGTGCTGGTGCTGTGCGGCCCGGAATCCAGCGGCAAAAGCTGGCTCAGCGGGGTGATCCAGGCGCATTTCGGCGGTGTGGTGGTGGCCGAATACGTGCGCCACTTCATCGAGCAGGAAGGCCGCGACACCTGCTACGCCGATATCCCCACCATCGCCCGCGGCCAGCTGGCCTGGGAAGACCGCGCCCGCGAGCAGGCGCCGCCGCTGCTGATACTCGACACCCACCTGCTCAGCAACATGCTCTGGAGCCGGGCCTTGTTCGATGACTGCCCGGTCTGGCTGGAACCGGCACTGCTGGCCCGCCGTTATGACCTGCACCTGTTGCTCAGCCCGCAAGGTGTGGACTGGGTTGCCGATGGCCAGCGCAGCCAGCCCGAACTGCGTGACCGCCAGCGCTTTTTCGACGACAGCCTGCACTGGTTGCAACGGCATCACCAGGCGTACCAGATAATTGAGGGCGATTGGCCACAGCGCCAGTTGCTGGCCCTACAAACAGTGGCTAAGCTCATTGATAGCGATGCGCCAGCCTGCGCCACCGAGTGTTAACCGCCTGACACAGGCCAAGGGCGCAAAAGCCCTGAAACTGCAAGGCTTCCCCGCGCCTGGGGCGGCCCTGTCAAGCCGCTGAAACACCCCTGCCAAAACCCTCTTTGCCAACGGCGCTGCTGGCTTTGCCGGCAGCGCGCGCGGCTGCCTGTTTCAGCGGCGAGACAGAATACGCCGCAGGTTCGCCTGCCCCCTCCCTTAAGCTGTTGATCTGCAAACACTTGGCAAAACCGGCACACCTTCTGCTCTCTGGTTCGCATCGCTGAACCGGGCCAGCGCTCAAAGAAGGAGATGCCGTCGTGAGGAAAACTGACAAAGGCCTTCATCACCTGCTACTGCTGGGCTGCGTGCTCGGCTCGTTGAGCATGACAGCCCAGGCGGACAACGGCGTCATCATCATCACCCGCGACGTGCAGACGCGCAACGCGACCGTCCCGCCGCTGATCCCCGACCCGAACCCCACCACCGTCAATGCCAACCCGTCTGCCCACGTGCTCAGGCAAACCAATGAACTCAGTGATGGCGACTTCGCCAGCATCAGCAGTGGCGCCGGCATCAGCAGCCTGATCACCCAGCAGACCAGCAACCTGGGCGGCAACCTCGGCAACCAGACGCAACTGCCCAACCTTTCCGGCGGACGCGGCACGGGGGCCGGCAGCGGTATCTCGAACATGGTCAACTCCAGCGTGCAGCGTGGCCTGGCCCCGTTGCAGATCCTGACCGGGGGGAGCAAGTGAGATGAAGCACACGCTGCTGATCCTGGCCACGCTGTGCAGTACCTCAGCCTTCGCCCAATCGCCAGTACCCGTGGTCAACGACGCCGGCATCGACAGCTCCGGCAGCCGTTACCAGGGCAACCTCACCGTCAACCAGGCCGCCGGCGACCTGCAACAGCAGGCGAACGCGCGGGCCATTGCGGTCGGGCCTGCGGCAAATGCCAGCACGCAGATACGGCAACGGCTGAATACCCCCGCCAACCCGGCGATGGACGCCCGCGCGACCATCCACGGCGACGCCTTCAGCAACGGCAGTGGTGCCCTGGGCATCAACCAGAGCGCCGGTGCCAACACCCAGCAAGCCAACGCACTGAGCATCAGCATCGGTGCCCAGCCGCAAAGCATCGACGACAGCGTACTCATGCAGCAGAACGTGGCGCTGCTCAACGACTCCGGTGCAATTGCCGCTCCAGCTGGCCATCGCCAGGTCACTACCAGTGACCAGGCCTTCACCGGTAGCCGTGGAGTGATCCAGTTGAACCAGAGTGCCGGGGTGGGAAACCGCATGGCCAACACCCTGAGCATCCGGGTCGCGGATTGACCCTCAGTCAAGAACGACACTTAACCTAATAGCGTACGGAGAATCACCATGAAACCCTCGATGGCAATCAAGCCTCTGGTTTTCGCAATTGCTGCGGTCATGGCTGTTGCTGTACAAGCTGATCAGAACGACCGGCGTGGCGGGCACCACAATGGTCACAACCACAACGGGCAGCACACCCCTCCTCCCACCAGGATCCCTGTGTTCGCCACCGCCAACGCCATTGACAGCCAGAGCAGCACCGGCAACACCATCACCAACCAGGGCACCGTCAACGAAGCCGAGATGAGCAGCTCGGCCTCGGGTGCCAGCGGCAACGTGGGTGTCAACGTAGCGGCCGGCAACGGCAACCAGCAGGACAACGCCGCGGCCATTGCCAACGCTTCGTCCGAGTCCAGCCTGGACAACAGCTTCGTGTTCGGCAGCGCCGAAGCTACCGCTGACGTTCGCCAGTTCAGCAACAACAACCGGGTCGACAACTGGTCCACACAGAACTCGGCGGTGATGACCGGCTCGGCCGATGGTGCGGAGGGTAACGTCGGCGTCAACATCGCAGGCGGCGACCTGAACCAGCAGAAGAACACCATGGCCATCGCCAACACGGGTGCGCCGCTGGGCAACGCCACTGCCACCGCCTCTGCCGAGCAGAACGGCCCGGGCCTGACGGTGAACAACGGCGCCGACCGCACCTACCGGGTGGACACGCTGACCGTCACCACGACCCAGAGCGGTTCCAGCTCGCGTGAGGGCACGTTCAACTCGACCGACGATCGCAGCTCGTCGTCGAGCTTCAGCGTGGCCGGCTCGCAAAGCGCCAGTGCCAGCGGCTCCAGTGGCTGGAACGCCAGCGGTTCGAGCAGCATGAACGCCAGCGGCTCGCGCAACTCGACGGCCAGTGGCTCCAACAGCTGGAATGCCAGTGGTTCGATGGCCGGTACTGCCAGCTCGTCCAGCAGCGCCAGCCTGAGCGCCACCCTGGCGGCTGCGGCCGATGCGACCCGCACCGTGGCCACCGATGACGGCCGTCGCGAGCGCACCCGCACCGACAGCTTCGATGCTTCGCTCAATGCCTCGCTCAATGTCGATGTCGACCGTTCGCGAGAAAGCGCCTACGACTCCTCGTTCGAGAAAGCATTCGACTCGTCGTACGACAAGACCCGCCAATCGAGCTACGAGAAGTCGCGCGACTCGTCGTATGAAAAAGCCCACGAGTCGTCGTATGCCAATGCATCGGAATCGGCGTTTGAAAAGTCTGGCGAGAAGTCGTCGCAATCTTCGAACGACGTGTCGAAGAGCTACAGCGAAAGCAGCGCCTACGACTTGAGCAATACCGTGTCCTTCCAAGTGCTGACCCCGACCGGCTGGGCCAACCCTGTGACCAACACTGCAACCCTTAGCGGCTCGGTGAACGGTGGCAGCGGCAACCTGGGCGTGAACGTGGCAGCCGGTGTGGGCAACCAGCAGAGCAACTCGCTGGCCATCTCCAACACCTCGTTCTGAGCAGTGTGCCTGAGGCCCCCTTCGGGGGGCCTTTCTCCAACAGCAGTGGAAGGCCCTCGATCATGCGCATCATTGCCCTGGCGTTTTTGCTGTGCCTGGCCAGCGTCAGCGAAGCGGCACAAATGCCGCTGTCGGTCCTGCCCGGCGGCGCCGTGGTGTTCAAACCGATCCAGAGCGTTCGCGAGCGCAAGTTCGCCGACCTGGTGCAACAGAAAACCGACTTCAGCTGCGGCGCCGCCGCGCTGGCCACCATCCTGCGCCAGGCCTACTGGCTGGATGTGAACGAACAACAGATCATCGAAGGCATGCTGGCCCACGCCGACCAGGAGCTGGTCCGCACCCAGGGCTTCTCGATGCTCGACATGAAACGCTATGTGGAAAGCCTGGGCATGCGCGCCCGCGGCTACCGCGTGGCGCCAGAAACCCTGCACAGCGTGCGCATCCCGGTCGTGGTGCTGATGGATGTGCGTGGCTACAAGCACTTCGTGGTCATGCAGAAGGTCGACAAGGGCTGGGTGTACATCGGTGACCCGGTGCTGGGCCACAAGCGCTACAGGGTCGACGATTTTCTCAAGGGCTGGAACGGCATCATCTTCGCCGTGATCGGCCAAGGCTATGACAAGAACAATGTCCTGCTCGATCCGCCGCTGCCGCTGACCGCCAAAGGCCGGGTGAACAACTTCACCCCGGTGCAGGACGCAGAGCTGCTGGACTTCGGCTTCATCAAAAGCGACTTCTTCTAACGACGCCTGCAACGACAGGGAGCACGACGCTCCGGGGAGCAACCATGAAGAATCCACTCTGGCTCGCAGTGGTTTGCCTGGCGGCCAGCCTGCCGAGCCACGGCGAAACGTTCCGGCCCATCGAACTGAAGGATCAGGAACTGGCCAGCCTGCGTGGGCGCTATGTGCTGCCGGGGCGCATCATCAGTTTCGGCATCGTCATGAGCAGCACCTGGCAGCACGCCAACGGTGAGGTGATCGGCGCGACCTCCACCCTGCAGATCCAGCAATCGACTCTCAAGCCGCAGTTCCACGTATCGATGATCGACGAAAAAGCCACCGCCCCGGCCACCAGCGGTGGCTCGCCCGCCGGCACCGGGACGGTCACCGGCGGCAGCGGGCTCGACAGCACCCAAGGGGTGACCCAGGTGGTGCGCGCGGCCGGCGACAACAACAGTGCCTACAACAACGTCGATATCAACGTGACCCACGCCGACCAGGCACCGGCCAGCCAACCCCAGGGCCAGGTGCTGGCGGCGGGCCAGACCCTGGTCGGCGCTAACGCTGCCGGCTCGCTCAGCGTGTCGTCCACCGGCGCGGGTGTGCAACTGAACATCAATGCCAGCAACAACCAGGGCAGCAGCGTGCAGCGCCTGGCCCAAGGCGGCCTGCTGCAGAACTCGACGCTGCTTGGCAATGGCAACCACGTCAACAACGTCACCACCCTCAATGTGGTCATGCGCGAGAGCGTGCCGACAGCGGCTTCGCTGAACGGCAGCCTCGACCAGCTCAAGGGCCTGCGCACATTCGGATACTGATCTTCACGTTCAAAGCAGTCGAAAGGGACGCACATCCATGCACCGATCATTGACGCTCCGCGCTATCGTCTGTTTGACCACCCTGGCCCCGGCCACCGCCGTTTTCGCAGCTGCCGACCCGCAGGTCGAAATGCTGAAACAAGAGCTGCTCGAGCTCAAGCAACGCTACGAGGCACAGCAACAGGCGCTGATGGTGCTGGAACAGCGCGTCCGCCAAGTCGAGGAAGCCCCTGCCGCCCCGCCGCCAAAACGCCTGGTCAGGTCGCCCGCCGAGGGGGTCAAGGGGGCGCAGACGGTAGCCTCGGGCGCATCGGGCAGCAGCTCCTATGGCCAGGCGTTGACGGCCGACGCCGAGCCGGCGCAAAGCGTGTCCAACCTGTATGACGAGGCCAGTGGCTTCTTCGGTGGCGGCAAGTTCAGCTTCGAGACCGGTGTCACCTACACCCATTACGATACCCGGGCCCTGGTGCTCAACGGCTTCCTCGCGCTGGACTCGATCTTCCTCGGCAGCATCAACCTCGACCGGGTCAAGGCCGACAACTGGACGCTGGACATGACCGCCCGCTACAACCTCGCCCAGCGTTGGCAGTTCGACATCAACGTGCCGGTGGTGTACCGCGAATCCACCTACTCGTCCGGTGGCGCGGGGGGCGCCGGCGCCAGCACTTCGGATGCGACCGTGACCCGCGACCCGGAAATCGGCGATGTCAACGTCGGCGTCGCCTACAAGTTCCTCGACGAGGACGAGACCTGGCCGGACGCCGTCGCCACCCTGCGGGTCAAGGCCCCGACCGGCAAGGACCCGTATGGCATCAAACTGCGCCAGGTCGAGGGCAACGACAACCTGTCGGTACCCGAAAGCCTGCCGACCGGAAACGGGGTGTGGTCGATCACCCCGGGCATTTCGCTGGTCAAGACCTTCGACCCCGCCGTGCTGTTCGGCAGCCTGTCCTACACCTACAACATGCAGGACTCGTTCAGCGACATCAGCCCGCAGGTCAACAGCAAGGTGCCGGGTGACGTCAAGCTAGGCGACTCCTGGCAGATTGGCGGCGGTATCGCCTTTGCCCTGAACGAAAAGATGAGCATGTCGTTCTCGGTGTCCGACCAGTTCGCCAGCAAGAGCAAGATCAAACCGGATGGCGGCGACTGGCAGTCGATCACCAACAGCGACTACAACGCCGCCAACTTCAACATCGGCATGACCTTCGCCGCCACCGACAACCTGACCATCGTGCCCAACCTGTCCATTGGTCTGACCGATGACGCACCGGACTTTTCCTTCAGCCTGAAATTCCCCTACTACTTCTGACACTTGCACCCGCCGGGCCCGCGCCAGCGGCCCCGGCATTTGGTTACCAGGCTTGTAGCCAAACGCGTTCGCCGCCCCGGCCTGTTATCATCCAGCACAGATGTATGACGATTTAATGGCAAAAGGGATGTTTTTGTGAAGAACCTGTCAGACCACCCAGGTACCCGGCTCGTCGCTCTGGCGGCCCTGGTGCTGGTGATCCCACTGGGTACGCGCGCCATACTGGGTTGGTCCAACCCGCTCGGTTACCTGTCCGACCTCGCCCTCGGCAGCCTGCTGATCGTGCTGTTGCAGCGCCGCCCGTGGTGGTTGGCGCTGCCCGTATTGCTGGCCTGGGCTGCGCTGTGGGTGGCGTCGGCAGAACTGGTCAGCGCAGTGGGCCGGTTGCCCACCAGCGCCGACCTGGCCTACCTGCTCGACGCCCAGTTCATGGAAAACTCCACCGGTGGCGGCCTGGCCCATGCCTGGCTGCCCTGGGTGCTGGGCACCGGCCTGCTGGCCTGGCTGGGCAGCGCCTGGCGCAGCCGCACACAACGCCCGCAAGCTCTGCCGCGCAAGGCATGGGCCGTTCCGCTGCTGCTGTTTGGCGCGCATTGGGCCAGCCAGCAACTGGCCCCCTCCGATGCAGACCAGTGGCGGCAATACAACCTCACCCACCAGCTGATGTCGGCCGGCGTCGGCGACCTGCAACGCCGCTTCGAAGGCTGGGCAGGCCACAAGCAGCCCTTCACGCCACTGGCCAGCGCTGGCCTTACCCAGTCCGACCTCCATGGCCAGCGCCTGCTCGCCGGGCCCGGCAACGCCCGCAACCTGCTGCTGATCACCGTCGAAGGCATCCCCGGGGCCTACCTGCGGCCCAATCGCCAGGCCCTGCACAGCCGCTTCGACGAAGACCTGATGCCCAGGCTCAGCCGCTGGGCCGAGCGCGGCATGAACACCCCGGACTACGTGCTGCATACCCACCAGACCATCCGTGGCCTGTATGCAATGCTGTGCGGTGACTACGACAAGCTGGCCAACGGTACGCCAAAGGGCGTGGAACTGCTGACCCAGAACGAACGCAACCAGGCCTGCCTGCCGGCGCAGTTGCGCCAGGCCGGCTTCACCACCCACTACCTGCAGGGCGCCGGCCTGCGTTTCATGGCCAAGGACCGCATCATGCCGCACATCGGCTTCGAGGCGGTGCACGGGCTGGAGTGGTTCGCCAACAAGAACTACCTGGACTTCCCCTGGGGCAAGGATGACCGGGCCTTCTTCGAAGGCGCGCTGGACTACGTCGGCGAGCTGCAGCAGCAGGACCAGCCGTGGATGCTGACCCTGCTCACCGTGGGCACTCATCAGCCGTACTCGGCACCGGCCGACTACCTCGCGCGTTACGACACGCCGAAACAGGCGGCGGTCGCCTACCTGGACGACGCGCTCGGCGCCTTCCTCGACAATCTCGAACGCCAGGGGGTACTCAAGGACACCCTGGTCGTGGTCACCTCTGACGAGTCCCACGGCATCGATGGCGTACGCCTGGCCTCGTCATGGGGCTTCAACCTCACCCTGGCGCCCGAGCAGGCGCAGCTGCCCCGGATCAAGCGCGGCACCTACGGCCATGTCGACCTGGCCACCTCCCTGCTCGACTATTTTTCCCTGCCGATCCCTATGGCGCTCGGCGGTCGCTCGCTGTACCGCGACTACGACAGCGGTCGCGAGATGATCGCCTACACCAACGGCATGCTGCGGTACCACGACGGCCAGGGGGTGTTCACCGAATGCGACTTCCAGCAGCGCTGCCGGCGCTACGCCAGTGACGGTTTCATCGCCGACCAGGCACGTTACCTGGGCCCGGGCGACAGCCTGCTCGGCCAGCAGATCGGTGCCCTGGCCGGCGTGCTCGACCAGTCCCTGCTGCAAACCCCGCTCAACCTGCGTTACCAGTTCGGCGGCCCATCGCCGATTCAGTTGCGCAAGCGCATTCATGACGACTGGGCCGACAACCTGATCGGCGCCCAGTATCTGGAAATGCCCGAAGGCTCGCATACCCGTGTGCGGGTCAAGGTGCGCTCGCTGGACCCTGAGCGCGCAGCCTATATCAAGCTCAAGGCCAAGCAGCTGGAGCAGGACGTACCGCTGGGCTTGCCCGAAGAAGTGAAAGTCACCGCCGACGCGCCGCTGGAGATGGAATTCAGCTTCGACAACCCGACCGCGCGCAAGGCGTTTTCCTTCCATCTGCTGGGTTACGGCGGCGGCCAGGTGGAAGTCAGCGACTTCAGCGTGATCACCGCGCTACCCGGCGAGGACGACACTGCCGATGAACTGACCGAGGGCCATATCGCCCATTCGGGTTGAACGGTACCACCGCCCATCGCCCGGCCCGCGCGGCCTGTCGATTCCTTCCTGCCGTGTTCGACCAGAGGGTGAATCCCCAACCTGGAGACAGCACCATGAGCACGCGCGAAGGCAAGCACCCGGTGGTTTCCCGCGACCAGTGGCTGGCGGCCCGCCGCCAGCTGTGGCTGCACGAAAAAGCCTTTACCCACCACCGCGACGCGCTGGCCGCAGCCCGTCGCGCCCTGCCATGGGTCAGGGTGGAGCACGACTATCACTTTCATGGGCCGGACGGCGAACTGAGCCTGGCCGACCTGTTCGCCGGCCGCAGCCAGTTGCTGGTCTACCACTTCATGTTCGCCGAGGGCTGGAGCGAAGGCTGCCCCGGTTGCTCGTTTCTGGCCGACCATTTTGACGGCGCCAACCTGCACCTGGCGCATCACGATGTATCGCTGGTCGCGGTATCACGGGCAGCGTATGCCGAATTCCAGGCCTTCCGACGGCGCATGGGCTGGCGGTTCCCGTGGTATTCGTCACAGGGCAGCGGGTTCAACGCGGACTTTGGCGTCAGTGTCGGCAGTGACGGGCAGCGGCAGTACAACTATGAACCGTATAACGGCAGTGAAAGCGAGTTGCCCGGGCTGAGTGCGTTCTACCGCGCGGCAGACGGCAGCGTATACCACACCTATTCAACCTACGCCCGCGGCCTGGATATTCTGGTCAACACCTACAACTTCCTCGACATTGCCCCGCTGGGGCGCAATGAGGGCGGGACCATGGATTGGGTGCGCCATCATGATCGCTATGACGGGCAGCCAGACTCGAGCCATTGCTGCCACACATGATGCAGCACTGCATGAGCCCGAGGCCTGCACGATTCCCTGTGGGAGCGGGCAAGCCCGCGAAACAGGCAACGCGGTAGATGGCACCGGCTGCGCCGGTGTTCGCGGGCAAGCCCGCTCCTACAAGGGATCGCGCCAGCTTTTAGAAATTGACCAAGACCGCTGCTACCACAAGGGCGCGACCTGTCAGCCGCGCACACCCAGCATCCCGCGCTCGACGATGAAATCGATCACCGCCTGCAACCCCTCGCCCCTCTTCAGGTTGCTGAAGGTCCATGGCCGTTGCGGGCGCATGCGTCGGGTATCGCGCTCCATCACTTCCAGCGAAGCGCCGACATACGGCGCCAGGTCGGTCTTGTTGATCACCAGGAAGTCCGACTTGGTTATCCCCGGCCCACCCTTGCGCGGGATTTTCTCGCCTTCAGCGACATCGATGACGTAGATGGTCAGGTCAGCCAGCTCCGGGCTGAACGTGGCACTCAGGTTGTCACCGCCGCTCTCGACGAAAATCACTTCCAGGTTGCCAAACTTGCGCGCCAGGGCCTCGACCGCCGCCAGGTTCATCGAGGCGTCTTCGCGGATCGCGGTGTGCGGGCAGCCGCCGGTTTCCACACCGACGATGCGCTCCGGCTCCAGCGCGCCGGCTTCGGTGAGGATGCGCTGGTCTTCCTTGGTGTAGATATCGTTGGTGACCACGGCGATCTGGTAGTGGTCGCGCATGGCCTTGCACAGCGCTTCGAGCAGCGCCGTCTTGCCGGAGCCGACCGGGCCGCCGACACCGACGCGCAGGGGTTGTTGATAGCTTTGCATGCAGGCAGTCCTCAGGAACGGAACAAACGGGTGTATTGGGTTTCGTGACGCGATGAGGCAATGGCCAGCAACGGCAGGCCGCCGCCGAGCTGGTCATCATCCAGGGCCAGGGCCTGGTCGAGTGCTGCGGGCAAACCTTGGCTCAGGTCGCGCAGCAAGGTCTGCGCAGCCTGCTGGCCGAACGGCACCAGCTTGACCCCAGCCATCACCGCGCCCTCCAGCCAGGCGAAGCCATGGCCCAGGGCCAACTGACGCAGCGGGATGGCCCAGTGGGCAGCCAGCCAGGCCATGCCGCCGAGCTGAGTGAGTTCGAGGCTGGCGCGCCAGGGCGTGGCCTGGCCCAGTTGCCAACCGTCCAGCAATCGCGCCAACGCCGCGCCGCGCTGCTGCTCTTCCAGGCGCAGCTCGGCGGTTTCGCGATTGGCCAGCAGAAAGCGGCTCCAGTGGCCGAAGGACTCGGCGTCCTCGGCCTGGCAGGCCTGATACAACCGTGCCAAAACGGGCCAATCGAGCCGCGCCAGGGTGTCGTCGATCTGCTCGCGCTGCCAGCCAGCGAAAGCCTCCACATCGCCGACCCAGCCCGCCTCGACCGCCCACTCCAGGCCCTGCGAGTAGGTGAAGCCGCCCACCGGCAAGCCGGGGCTGGCCAGCTGCAGCAGGCGCAGCAATGCCAGGTCGCTGTCCATCAGCCCGCCAGTACCAGCGCGGCACTGGCCAGCAGGCCACCGCCAAAGGCCTTTTGCAAAGCGCTGTGCCGGCGCAACAGGCAACCGAGCGCAAAACCGGCCGCCAGCAGCAGGCCGCTGACCGTGACGAAGCCGGCGCTGAACTGCCAGAACGCACTGGGCGTGGCTTCCACGCCATGGGCCCAGCCATGGAACAGGGCAAACACCGGCATGGCCATGGCCAGCAGCAATTGCCGACGCGGCAGCAGCACGGCCCCGGCAGCCACCAGCAGCGACACGGCAATCAGGGTTTCCATGCCCAGCACATCGCCGAACAGGTGGCCGCACACCGCACCCGCGAACATCGCCACCAGGGTCGCCAGCGGCAACGTCAGGTTACGCCGGGTCAACGCCGCGAGTACGCCGGTGCCCAGCAGCATCAGCAGGTGATCAAGGCCGGTCAGCGGGTGCAGCAGGCCATCCTGCAGCGGGTTGCCGTCGTGCCCAGGGTGGGCGAAGGCTGGTAGCGCCAGCATCAGCAGAATCAGGGCGAAAGTCTTTTTCATCGTTTGCTCCGGGTAGTTCAGGAATGGGCAGGCAGGCGCACGAAGGGGTGATCGTGGCTTTGGCTATGGCTATGGCTATGGCTATGCGACGCGCTTTGGTAAGCGCCCGCCTCCGGCTCGAACGGCGCCTGTTCGGCTTCTACCGTCAGGCCCAGGCCACGCAGCATGTCGTCCAGCACATGGTCGTGCTGGAAGCGCAGCAGGCCGGGTTCGATCTGCAGCGGGACATGCCGGTTACCCAGGTGATACGCCGCGCGCGCCAGCAGGTGCGGGTCGGCGCAGCGCACCGTGGACACTGCCTCGGGCGCCGCCAGCACCCGGATCAGCTCGGTGCCCGCAGCATCGGCCAGCAGTTCGCCGCCACGCAGCAAGTGGCCGCGTTCGAGCATCAGCCCGGCCTCGCGGCCATCGTCCAGGGTCACCCGCAGGCGGCTTTTGATGCGGCTGTCGACGTCCAGGGTAACGGTGCCGGTTGGGTCCAGCGGGCCGGGCGCGCTGATACGGCGGGTCAAGACAATCATCGGTGCTCCTTCAGAACAGGAAATAGCGCTGGGCCAGCGGCAGTTCGCGGGCCGGCTCGCAGACCAGCAGCTCGCCATCGGCGCGTACCTGGTAGGTCTGCGCGTCGACCTCGATCAGCGGCTGCAGGGTGTTGTGAAGCATGTCCGGCTTGCGCACCCGGCGGCAGCCCCGGGCCACGCCGATCAGGCTGCGCAGGTTCAGCTCAGCGGCCAGGCCGCGGTCCATCGCCGCCTGCGGCAGGAAGGTCATGCGCGTGGCATGGCGCGCCGCGCCCAAGGCGCCGAACATGGGCCGGTAATGCACCGGCTGCGGCGTGGGAATGGAACCGTTGATGTCGCCCATGGGCGCGCTGACGATCATGCCGCCCTTGATGACCAGCGCCGGCTTCACCGCAAAGAACGCCGGCGCCCACAGCACCAGGTCGGCCAGCTTGCCAACCTCCAGCGAACCCACTTCGTGGCCGATGCCGTGGGTCAGTGCCGGGTTGATGGTGTACTTGGCGATGTAGCGTTTGACCCGGAAGTTGTCGCTGTAGGCGCTGTCCGGCGCCAATGGCCCGCGGCGCAGCTTCATCTGGTGGGCCACCTGCCAGGTCCGCAGCACCACTTCGCCGACCCGGCCCATGGCCTGGGAGTCGGACGAGGTCATGGCAAAGGCGCCCATGTCGTGAAGGATGTCTTCGGCAGCGATGGTCTCGCGGCGAATGCGCGACTCGGCGAAGGCCACGTCTTCAGCGATGCTCGGGTCCAGGTGGTGGCAGACCATGAGCATGTCCAGGTGCTCGTCCACGGTGTTGACGGTGTACGGCAGGGTCGGGTTGGTCGAGGACGGCAGGACGTTGGCCTGCCCTGCGGCACGAATGATGTCCGGGGCATGACCGCCGCCGGCACCCTCGGTGTGGAAGGTGTGGATGGTGCGATCGCCGATGGCCGCCAAGGTGTCCTCGATGCAGCCGGACTCGTTGAGGGTGTCGGTGTGGATCGCCACCTGGATGTCCATTTCCTCGGCCACCCCCAGGCAGCAGTCGATGGCCGCCGGGGTCGAACCCCAGTCTTCGTGCAGCTTGAGGCCCACGGCACCGGCGGCAATCTGCTCGCGCAGCGCTTCCGGCCGCGAGGCGTTGCCCTTGCCCAGCAGGCCGATGTTGATTGGCAGGCTGTCGGCGGCCTGGAGCATGCGCGCCAGGTACCAGGGGCCGGGCGTGCAGGTGGTGGCATTGGTGCCGGTGGCCGGCCCGGTACCGCCGCCGATGAAGGTGGTGACGCCGCTGTTCAGCGCCTCCTCGACCTGCTGCGGGCAGATGAAATGGATGTGCGAGTCGACGCCACCGGCGGTGACGATCTTGCCTTCGGCCGCGATCACCTCGGTGCCGGGGCCGACCGGGACGTTGACGCCCGGTTGCACATCGGGGTTGCCGGCCTTGCCGATCACCGCGATACGCCCGTGCTTGATGCCGATGTCGGCCTTGACGATGCCCCAGTGGTCGATGATGAGGGCGTTGGTCAGCACCAGGTCCATGGCGTCGGCGGCGAGCATCTGGCCCTGCCCCATGCCGTCGCGGATGACCTTGCCGCCACCGAACTTGACCTCCTCACCGTATACGGTGAGGTCCCGCTCCACCTCGACCCACAGTGCAGTGTCGGCCAGGCGTACGCGGTCGCCCACGGTGGGGCCGAACATGTCGGCATAGGCCTGGCGGGAAATGCGGCTCATGCCCTGCCCTCCAGCGCACCCATCACCTTGCCTTGAAAGCCATAGACTTCGCGTTTGCCGGCGTAGGCCACCAGCTGCACGGTGCGCGCCTGGCCAGGCTCGAAACGCACGGCGGTCCCGGCCGGGATGTCCAGGCGAAAGCCCAGGGTTGGCAGGCGGTCGAACACCAGCGCGTCGTTGACCTCGTAGAAGTGGTAATGCGAGCCGACCTGCACCGGCCGGTCGCCATGGTTGGCCACGCTGACGCTGAGCGTTTCACGGCCGCTGTTGAGTTCGATGTCGCCAGCGGCGACCTGGATTTCACCTGGAATCATGCGCGCCTCCTGGGCAATGTCAGACGATGGGGTCATGCACGGTCACCAGCTTGGTGCCATCCGGGAAAGTCGCTTCGACCTGCACGTCATGGAGCATCTCGGCAATGCCGGGCATCACCTGCTCGCGGCTCAGCACCTCGCGGCCCAGGCTCATCAGTTCGGCGACGGTACGGCCATCCCGGGCACCCTCGAGCACGGCGGCACTGATCAACGCCACCGCTTCCGGGTAGTTGAGCTTGAGGCCGCGGGCCAGGCGCCGCTCCGCCAGCAACGCGGCGGTGAACAGCAGCAGTTTGTCTTTCTCTCTCGGGGTCAGCTCCATGGCGCTCTCTCAGGTGGCCCAGATACGCGGCGGGCACGCCGGCAGGCCGAGGACGGCCGGGCGCAGCAGGTGCCACAGGCGTTGCAGGGTGCGTTGCAGGTGTTGGTTGTCATGGTCGAGCACACGGATCACCAGCAGCGACCCAAGCAGGGTCGCGCCGGCCGGGTTGGCCAGTTCGTCGAGCAGCGCACGCACCTGCTCCAGCACGGCCTGGTCGGCGGGTGCGGCGCAGAAGGTGGCGAGCAGCGGGTGCCCGCCCAGCTTGTCCAGCTGCCCGCCTGCAAGGCGCAAACGCTCGTGCAGGCCGACCTGGTCGGGCAATTCGATGTGCAGGCGGCTGTCGAGGGCGCCGTGGTCGAAACGCTCGTTCATCACCGGGCGCCCTAGGCACAGGGTTTCCCAGGCCAGCAGGCGCGCCCCCGGCTCAAGGGTGAAATGGCTGGCGAGGCTGACGCGGGCGCCGGAGAAGAAAATGCTGTCTTGCGGCAGCCACTCCAGGGTGCTGCCGGCCGCCAGGTGAAAACGCTGGGTCAGGCGCGCGGTCGGGCCGATGCTGCGGTAGAACTTGCTGGCGCCGGGCATGGTCAGCAGCGCGTGGCTGCCGGGTTCCAGCTGAACGTCCAGCGCCAGGCGGTCGCCGGCGACGACACCACCGGGTGGGTGCAAAACGTAAACATGGCACGGTGCACCTTCGGGGTAGAACGGCCGCTGCACCAAAAGGGGACCGAAGTGCCGCCATGCACCAAGGCGGGTCACCGCGTCGCGCCTGACAAAGCGCAACTGCAGCTGGGCACTCCAGCCGCTATCGTCTTGTTGTGGTTCGATCTGCTCCGCGAGCGACATCCTGCGGCCCCTGAAATCCGTGGCCTGTTGGCCGTTTAGAGGGTCCGCGGCGTGTGCATGCCTGCACGCACAGCCTGACCACTCGATCAAATTCGCAGGCTGGATATAGCAGGTTGCGGGCCAACTTCGCAGGTGAAGGAAGATGAAACTTGCACGGCAGCCGCTCTGGCCTCAGGCATTCAGGGGATGGTGCACAGGTTGATCGGTACCTGGATGCCAGTGCTGCAGCTGTGGGAGCGGGCATGCCCGCGAAGGGCCGCAAAGCGGCCCAAGACTATCGAGGCTCAGTAATCGAAGCGGTCCACCGCGCGCCGGCGTTCGTTGTCGTCACGCCGATCATAAATGGCCGTGGTCTGGATATTGGCGTGATGCGCCAGCTTCTGCGCAATCGACAAGTCATGCTCTTCGATCACCCGGGTAATGAAGGCCCGGCGGAAGTCGTGCGGCATGATCTTCACCCCCACCTGTGCACCGCGCTGGCGCGCGATGTAGTAGATGGCATGCTTGGTGATACGCGCCCGGGTGATGTGGCTGCCACGGCGGATGCGGTTGAACAGGAACGGGTCGTCTTCGGCGCCGGCAGGCAGGTCCTGGCGGCGCAGGTCCAGCCACGCCTGCAACTTCTCGAACGCCCACGGCGGGGCGTACTTGATCAGCTGGCGGTTGCCTTTGCCCAGCACCTGCAGGCTGCGCGCCGCAAAGTCCACCTGGTTCAGGTCGATGTCCACCGACTCCGACTTGCGCATGCCGGTGCCGTACAGCAAGGCGATGATCGCCGCGTCACGCACTCCCTGCGGCCGTGGGTCGGCGGCACACACATCCATCAGTTCGCGAATCAGGCTGCGGCGCAGGTTGCGCCCGGGCGGCAGCCGGCTGCCGCTGGCCGGCTTGACCTCGCGGATGCGCAGCAACTGCTCGTGGTCGATCAGGCCCTGGCGCCAGGCCTCGTTCATCACCCCGCGAATGGCGTTGACGTACAGCGACGAGCTGTTGGGGGCATAACCATCGGCACGCAGCGCCGCCACCAGGGCCATCACATGGCCGGGCTCGAGCCGATGCCAGGGCACATCGACAATGTTGCAGTCGACAAACCCCAGCCGGTCGGCGGCGTCCTGAAGGATGTAGCGCATGGTCTGCTGGCTGGAGGGGGCCAGGCGGGCCATGTACTGCAGCAGCGGATTTTTCGAGAGGTCGGACAAAGCGTGAATCCTGTAGCGGAGCGTTGGCCTGGGGTGCACCGGCCAATCCCTGAAGCGGGTCAAAACGACATGGAAATGTGTCCGGATGACTGCAATTACAGCGTGTCATTCGGACCTGGCGAGAGGCCATCACCTTGATATGCAAGGGGTTTGCAACTGGCACGGATCGTGATCTTACCCCAATTGAGCCCACTGAACGAACGAAGGACCGCCCATGCTCGTGCAACCGATCGCTTCACGCCCACGCCAGGCCGTCTGGGGCCTGGGTTTCCGCCCGTTCTTCCTCGGCGGCAGTCTGTTTGCCCTGGTGGCCCTGCTGTTGTGGGCTGGGGTGCTGGCCGGGCTGCTGAACCCCACGCCGCCCGGCGGCATGCTCGCCTGGCACCGTTTTGAAATGCTCTACGGTTTTGCCGCCGCCATCGTCGCCGGCTTTCTGCTGACTGCGGTGCAGAACTGGAGCGGCATCCCGGGCCTGAGCGGGCGGGCGCTGCAGGGCCTGTTCCTGCTCTGGCTGCTGGGTCGGGCCAGCTGGTTCGTGCCGCTGCCAAGCGGCTTGCTGGCGCTGATCGAGGGCAGCTTCCTGCCGCTGGTGGCCTTGGCCCTGGCGCGGCCGATCGTGCAACGGCGCTTGCGCAACAATTACCCGATCGTCGGCCTGGTGCTGCTGATCGCCGCTTGCCAGTGGCTGACCCTGGCGGGCTGGTTGCGCCACGACGAACTGTTGCAGCGCCGCGGCGTGTTCGCCGGGTTATGGCTGGTGGCGGCGATGATGACGGTGCTCGGCGGGCGGGTGATTCCATTCTTCACCCGGCGCGGGTTGGGCAACATGGCGCCGACCCCGGCCCGCCCGTGGCTGGACCGTGCCTGCCTGCTGCTGAGCGTGGCGGTACCGCTGGCGTTTGCTTCGGGCCTGGCCGACACACCGCGTAGCGGCCTCGCCGTGCTGTTCGGTGCCTTGTTCGCCGGGCACGCTGCGCGCCTGGTGTTGTGGCACGACCGTGGCCTGTGGCGTGTGCCGCTGCTGTGGTCGCTGCACCTGGCCTATGCCTGGATCGCCGTTGCCTGCCTGGGCATGGCGCAGTGGCACGCCGGGGTAGCGCTGAACCCGAGCCTGGTGACGCACGCGCTGACCGTGGGCGCCATGACCGGCTTGATTGTGGCGATGATGGCGCGCGTCAGCCTGGGCCATACCGGCAGGCCGCTGCAGGTGCCCGCCAGCATTGCCTGGGCGTTTGCCCTGATACAACTGGCGGCGCTGGCCCGGGTAGTGCTGCCGCTGTTCACGCCGCTGGGGGTGAGCGTTTCGGCACTGTGCTGGAGCCTGGCGCTGTTGCTGTTCCTGCGGCACTACCTGCCGATTCTGCTGCGGCCACGGGCGGACGGCATGCCGGGCTAGCTCAGATGCCTGTCCAGGGCCGCCCTGCGGCCCATCGCCGGCAAGCCGGCTTCCACACTGACCGCGCTGCGTTCAAGGCTACTGCTGGGCTCGGCGCGGTCGGTGTGCGAGCTGGCTTGCCGGCGATGGGCTGCACAGCAGCCCCAATGACACTGACCGACGCCATCAGGGACAGTTTTCGGCCACCGGCCACCAGCCTGGGAACATCTGCTGCACCCGGGGTTCGGCGAAACGTTCGTCGATCAGCACCAGCACACCGCGGTCCTGGTCGCCACGGATCACCCGCCCTGCCGCCTGGATGACCTTGCGCACGCCCGGGTAGAGATAGGCGTAATCGAAACCGGCGCCAAACTGCCGCCCCAGGCGCTGCTTGAATTGTTCGTTGACCGGGTTCACCTGAGGCAACCCGAGCGTTGCGACAAACGCGCCGACCAGCCGGGTGCCGGGCAAGTCCACGCCCTCACCGAAGGCGCCGCCCAGCACGGCAAAGCCCAGCCCACGGCCATCCACCACAAAACGCTCGAGAAAGCCCTGGCGAGCTGCTTCGTCCATGCCCGGTTGCTGGGCCCACAGGGGGATCTGCGGGTGCTGCTCGGCCAGCAACCCGGCCACCTGCTGCAGGTATTCGAAACTGCTGAAGAACGCCAGGTAGTTGCCCGGCATCCGTTCATATTGCCGGGCAATCAGCTCGACGATGGGCGCCAGCGAAGCCTGGCGTTGCTGGTAGCGGGTGGAGACCTGGCTGGCGATGCGCACTTCCAGTTGTTCGGCCCGGAACGGCGCAGCCACTTCCAGCCAAGCGGTATCGGCCGGCATGCCCAGCAGGTCGCTGTAGAAACGCCGCGGGCTGAGGGTGGCGGAAAACAGGGTCACGCTGCGTGCCGCCTGCATGCGCGGGGCCAACAGGCGTGCCGGCGTGACATTGCGCAGGCACAGGGTGGCCAGCCGCCGCTGGCGCGGGCCCTGGCGCTGGCTGATGTCGAACAGGAAATGCTCGTCGAACAACTCGGCAACCCGGCTGAACTGCAACGCCTGGTAGAAGAACTGCAATACCTGCGGGTCGATTTGCACGGGGGCCTGGTTCAGCTGTTCCTGGATCAGCCCGATGCACTGCTGCAGGGCCCGCAACAGGCCGTCTGGCAGCGACTCGCTGGCCTGGTACGGCGCACGCTGGTCCTTGTAAAGCGCGTTCCACTGGCGGTTCAGCCGGTGAAGGGCACTGACCAGCCCTGGCGGCTTGCTCTGGCGCAGGGCCAACAACTGGCCCTGATCCAGACTGGCGCTGTACATGCTGCGCCCACGCTCGACCAGGTTGTGCGCTTCGTCAACCAGCACCGCCACCCGCCACTGGTTGGCCTGGGTCAGGCCGAACAGCAAGGCGTGGGCATCGAAGTAGTAGTTGTAGTCCGCCACCAGCACATCGACCCAGCGCGCCATTTCCTGGCCTAGGTAATACGGGCATACCTGGTGCGCCAGGGCGACCTCGCGCAGCCGGGCCCGGTCGAGCAGCGGCAATGCTGCGGCCGCCTCGCGCGCGGCCGGCAGGCGGTCATAGAAGCCCGCAGCCAAAGGGCAGGATTCGCCATGGCAGGCCTTGTCGGGGTGCTCGCAGGCTTTGTCGCGGGCGATCAGTTCCAGCGTGCGCAGGGCCGGCTGCGGCGTGGCGTCGGTGAGCTGGCGCAAGGCATCCAGGGCCAGCGCCCGGCCCGGGGTCTTGGCCGTGAGAAAGAACAGTTTGTCCAGTTGTTGCGGCACCATGGCCTTGAGCAGTGGAAACAAGGTACCGAGGGTTTTGCCGATGCCGGTGCTGGCCTGGGCCATCAGGCAACGGCCGGTACTCACCGCCTTGTACAAGGTTTCCGCCAGTTGTCGCTGGCCCTGGCGAAACGCCGGGTACGGGAAGCCCAGCGCCTGCAGCCCCTGGTTACGCTCGGCCAGGCGCTGCGCCTGCCCTTGCGCCCAGGCCAGAAAGCGTTGGCACTGGCTTTCGAAGAACGCCTGCAACTCGCCCGCCGTGCAGTGTTCGCTGATCAGCGTCTGGCCATCGTTGTCGATGTCCAGGTACACCAGCGCCACTTCGATGGTCGGCAGTTGCCGTGCCTGGCAGAGCAACCAGCCATACACCTTGGCCTGTGCCCAATGCAGCTGGCGATGGTTGGCCGGCTGGCGCGACAGGTCGCCACGGTGGGTCTTGATCTCTTCGAGGCGATTGCAGGCGGGGTCATAGCCATCGGCGCGGCCACGCACCGTCAAGCCCTGGAACTGGCCTTCGAGGGCAATTTCCGACTCGTAGCCGGCAGCGCGCCGCGCTACCACCCGCCGATGCCCTTCGATCCCCTCCTGGGCCGTGGGCGATGGGGTGAAGCGCAGGTCCAGGTCGCCGACCTTGGCACTGAACTCGCACAAGGCGCGCACCGCCACGCGGTAGCTCACGGCGCCTCGCTCCAGCGCACATGGCACACCGCGACCGGCAGGCCGTGAGCCCGGCAGAACGCCAGCCAGCGCAGCTGGTTGTCCTGCAGACGGTCGCCGGGGCCCTTGACCTCGACCATGCGGTAGCGGCCTTGCCCGGGCCAGAACTGGATCAGGTCCGGCATGCCGGCGCGGTTGTTGCGGATGTCTTGCAGCAAACGCAGGAAGCACTGTTTCAGATGCGCCGCCGGCAGGCAGGCCAGGGCTTGCTCGAGCAGTTCGTCGCCGAGCATGGGCCAGAACACGAACGGCGATTGCAGGCCCTGCTTGGCGGCAAAGCAGTCGCGAATCGCCTGCTGATGGCTGCCATCGTCAAGCCGACCGAGGCAGCGCGCGAACAGCGTACTGCGGCGTTGCTGGAAGTCACTGTCGTGCAGGTCCTGAGGGGCGGCCTGGAAAGGGTTGAAGAACGCGCCAGGCACCGGGGCGAAGATCGCTTCCCAGCACAGCAGGCCGAACAGGCTGTTGAACAGGGTGTTCTCCACGTAATGCACCGGCCCGCCGTCTTCCGCCAGGTGCTGGCGTACCGCTTCTTCTACGCCCAGCGCAGCTAGCTCGGCAGGAAGTTCCAGTTCGATCAGCTCCAGCGGCGCGACACGCTGGCGCCGTTGTGGCGGGCCGCCCAGCTTGCGTGCCAGGCGTGGCAGCATGCGTTCCAGCGCTTGCACTTCCAGGGCGTTGGCCGGTGCCGCCGCCAGTTGCAGCGCCAGTGCGTGGGCCTGCGACCACTGCTCGCTGCGCTCCAGCACGCGTACCTGGCGGATGCGCGCCTGGGCATGGCTGCACTGCGCGTACACGGCAAAGGCCTGGTCCCAGTCACCCAGGCGCTCGCATTGCTGGCCGAGGGCGAATTGCAGGCGCGCGTGGCGCCGGGCCAGCCAGGGGTTGTCGCTGGACAGCCCCTGCATCGCAGCGAGGATCGACAGCGGGTCGTCACCTTGCTCCAGGCGCTCGGCGCATTGGTGCAGGGCCATGGCCAGGTCGACTTCGCCACGGTGCCGCAGGGCACGCGAATCGGTGCTAAACGGCACCTGTTCGTAGCGCAACAGGCCCAGGTCGGCGAGGACGAAATCCGACCAGTCCTGGTACAGGTTGCCGAAAAACAGCAGGCGCATGCGATCACACAGGGGTTGCAGGCACCACTGCAGGATACGTACGCCGCAGTCCGGAAACCATTCGGCCAGTGGCCGCGGCTGCAGGCCCAAGGGTTGCAGTTGCGCCAACAGGTCATGTTTGGCAGCGCGCGGGCGCGGCAACTGCGCGGCAAAACAGCGGGCAAGTTCGTCCTTGCGCAGCAGGGCGAACAGCTGCTCCAGCGCCAGTTGCGCGGGTTCCCGTACCCAGCCGAGGGCCAGCAGCGGTTGCAGGGCCTGCGCGGTATCGCCGATTTCGCCATAGTCGAGCCGGTCGCTACGAAACAGCTCGCCCTTGCGCATGACCATACGCACCATCAGGGCCTGAGCAGGCGCGCTCAGTTGGCCGAAGGTACGCAGGAAAGCGAGGTCCTGATCGTCGAGCAGGTCTGCATAGCGTTGTTCGACCCACAGCAGCACCTGGCGGAAATTGTGCAGGTAGTAGAACGGGTCGTCGACGGAATGGGCAATCACGGGATGGGTCGGGCGGCTGGAATGGATACTGGTTATACATACAGATTAGTATGCCTGGCAAGTGCCGCAGGTCGCGCCAGCTTGGCAATGCGCAAGCGGTCCGCTTGCCCTGTGGAAGCAGGCGACGCGGTGCATGGCACCGGCTGCGCCGGTGTTCGCGGCCACGGTCGCTCCCACAAGGACAGCGTGAGCCCGGACCTGCGCCGTCCCAGTGGGAGCGGGCAAGCCCGCGAAGCAGGCGACGCGGTGGATGGCACCGGCTACGCCG
>NZ_PUQD01000050.1 GCF_003331055.1 Pseudomonas sp. AFG_SD02_1510_Pfu_092
CCGGGTGCCCGCAACACCCGCGCCATTTTCCGGGCCCCCCCCCCCCCCCCCCGCCCCGCCCCCCCCCCCCCCCCCCCCCCCCCCGCCCCCGGGGGGGGGGGGGTTCCCCCCGCGAAAGGGCCGGTACAGGCAAGCAGAACTTCTAGGCCACGTCCCCCTCCACCCGGTCCCGCCCGGCCTGCTTGGCCGCATACACCCCTGCATCCGCGCGCAACAGCAAGGCGTCGGCACCCTCCCCCGGTCGCCAACCTGCCACACCAAAACTCGCAGTAACCTTGCCCACGCCTTCCACCGGCACATTGCGCACCCCTTGCCACAGCTCCAGCGCCAGCAGCCGCGCCTGCTGGGCATCACTGCCCGGGCACAACACCATGAATTCCTCGCCGCCCAGCCGGCAGAACACATCGCTACGCCGCAACCGCTGGCCGATGCGCAGGCACAGGCTGCGCAGCACGCGGTCCCCCATGGCGTGGCCGAAGCGGTCGTTGATGCATTTGAAGTGGTCGATATCGAGCATGATCACCGCCAGCGCCAGGCCGTCGCGCTGAGCCCGCTCCAGCTCGGCCTTGAGCCTTTCCTGAAAATAGCGGCGGTTATGGATGCCGGTCAGCGAGTCAGTCACCGACAACGCACGCAGCTCTTCTTCCACGCCTTTGAGGTCCGAAATGTCCGTCAGGTAGCCATGCCACAAGGTGCAGCCCTGCTCGCCCACCTCCGGTGTCGCCTCGCCACGCACCCAGCGCAACCCGGCACGTGGCAGGCAGACCCGGTATTCCTCGCGCCAGGGGCTCAGGTGTTCGGCCGAGTAGCGCACCGAGCGGCGCACGCGCTCCAGGTCATCGGGGTGGATGCGCTCGAAGACCACACTGGCGTCCTCGCGCAACTGCTGCAGGTCGACTTCGTAGATCTCGTAAAGGCCCAGGCTGGCATACGGAAAGCAGGAATGGCCATTGCTGTCCAGGCGGTACTGGTAGATGCCACCCGGCACCTCGGCACTGAGCTTTTCCAGCAGGCGGTCACGCGCCGCCAGCGCTTCATGCACCCGGCGCCGTTCGGTGACGTCGATGCAGATCGCCAGGTAACCGATCCACAGCCCTTGTTCATCGAGCATGGCGGTGACCAGCATGTTGGCCACCAGCTGGCTGCCATCGGCGCGCAGCAGCGTCCACTCCCCCGGCTCGGCGCCACAGCCCTGCACCGTTTCGGCGAACAGCGCCTGGCCACCGGCAATCGGCCGGCCGTAACGCAGGCTCAAGGCATGTGCACGCAGGTTCAGCTCTTCGGCCAGCAACAGGTCCTCCAGGCGCAGCTGGCCGATCGCCTCGCCGGCCGGGTAACCGAGCATGCGCTCGGCGCCGGCATTGAAGGTGCTGACCACGCCCTTGAGGTTGGTGGCGATGATTGCCACCTGGGTCGCGGCATCGAGAATGCAGCGCAGCTGGTTGTGGGTGCCACGCAGAGACTGCTCGCTGAGCCGCAATTCGGCGGTGCGCTGCTCGACCAGGGCCAGCGCGCGTTGGCGCTGGCTGAACAGGCTGTACAGCAGCACGCTGAGCAGCAGGCTCAACAACCCGCCCAGCACGCTCACCGCCGGCACCACGGTGGAGCGGTTGGCCTGGACGAAGGCCTGGCTCGGCCGGATGTTCAGCTGGAAGTGGCGGTCAGCCAGGTGCAACAGCTGGTTGCTCGACAACGCCAAGGGGGCGACCGGGTTCTGCGAATCGAACATCACTTCGGCGCCATGCAGCCCGGCAGGGTCGACGACGCGCACGACCAGGTTGTCGTCTGCCGCCACCGGGCGCCCGTCACTGACCAGCTCACGCATGCTCAGCAAGGCCATCACGTAACCCGCTGCCGCACCCCGGCTGCCGGCCGCGGCAAACACCGGCGCGACCATCAGCAGGCCCCGCGCATCCGAGGCGGTATCGAACATCGCCAGCGGCTGTGACACCGCCATGCTGCCCGGCCCCAGCGCCCGCGCCAATGCTGCCAGCGCTACCGGCTGGCCGGCGAGGTCCAGCCCATGAGGCAGCCCAGGCAGTTCACCCGACTGGGAATAGAGGACCGGGAAATAGTGTTCGCGCAGCGGTGCCGGGCGCCACTGGCCACGTTCATCCTGGTCGCGGATCAGGTAGCCCGGCACCTGCACACTGCTCTGGCGCTCGAATTCGCTGCGTTGCGCGGCTTCGACCCGTGGCGCCCAGGCGTACGCCAGGGTCCGCTGCAGCAATGGCCGGGCGTATCCGTCGAACTCGCGGGGGGTGATTTCGTTGGAATAGCTGAAAAACCGCCGCAAGCCGTCCAGGCGTTGCTGCTGTTCGTCAAAGCGTTCGGCGATGCGGCTGGAGCGCTCGCTGGCCAGCAGCTCGAAGCGCTGGCACAGCTGCTGCTGGTAGAAGGTTTGCGCGGCAAGCGCGAGGACGGCCGTGAGCAGGCCGCCCGCGAGCAGGGCGACCAGCGCCACTGCCCAGGCAGACAACGCCTCTGGGCACAGCCCAAGCAACCGCGCCGGCACGCCACCCTTTGACATACACCCATCTCGTCACGTCAGCGTCCTGCGGATTAACTTGCCCTGCCCTCAGTTATAGCTATTGGCCACTAGCCGCGCAATGTACCTCGTCGCCTCAACGCAGCTGCAAACGCCAGGCACGGTGGATGCGGTTATTGCGGGCGAAGTCCGGGTCCAGGGTCTGGGCGGTGATTTCCTCCACCGCATAACGCGCCGTCAGGTGCTCGTCCAGCTGGAACTTGCGGAAGTTGTTGGAGAAATACAGCACGCCACCGGGTGCCAGGCGGGCCATGGCCAGGTCCAGCAGCTGCACGTGGTCACGCTGCACATCGAACACGCCTTCCATGCGCTTGGAGTTGGAGAAGGTCGGCGGGTCGATGAAGATCAAATCGTAGCTGTCGCGGTTGCCTTCCAGCCAGGCCATCACGTCACCCTGCTCCAGGCGGTTGCGCTCGGAGAAGCCGTTGAGCGCCAGGTTGCGCCGCGCCCAGTCGAGGTAAGTCTTCGACAGGTCGACGCTGGTGGTGCTGCGCGCACCGCCCTTGGCCGCGTGCACGGTCGCCGTGGCGGTGTAGCAGAACAGGTTGAGGAAGTGCTTGCCGGCGGCCTCGCGCTGGATGCGCATACGCATCGGGCGGTGGTCGAGGAACAGGCCGGTGTCGAGGTAGTCGGTAAGGTTGACCAGCAGCTTGACGCCACCTTCGTTCACTTCCTGGAAACGCCCCTCGGTAGCCTGGCGTTCGTACTGGCGCGTGCCGCTCTGCCGCTCGCGACGCTTGAGCACCACACGCTGCGGCGAAATGCCCAGCGCCTGCGGGATGGCTGCCAAGGCATCGAGCAGGCGCGCCTGGGCCTTGTCCGGGTCGATCGAGCGTGGCGCGGCGTATTCCTGCACATGCACCCAGTCCTGGTACAGGTCGACCGCCAGGGCATACTCGGGCATATCGGCATCGTACAGGCGATAGCAATCAATCTGCTCACGACGGGCCCACTTGCCCAGTTGGCGGAGGTTTTTCTGCAGGCGGTTGGCGAACATCTGCGCGCCTTCCGACAGGCGCGCAGGCTCGCTGGCCAGCGCTGCCGGTGGCTGCTCTGCAGCGCCGTCGGGCTGTGCCTCGCGGCGCTCGCCGGTAACGAACTGGTCAGGCTGGACCTTGAACAGCAGCAGCTTGCACGGCAAGGCGCCGTTCCAGAACGCGTACTGCTTGTGGCTGCGAATGCCCATGCGCTTGCCCAGTTGCGGCGCGCCGGTGAACACCGCTGCCTCCCAGCCCATGCAGGCCTGGCGCAGGCGCTCGCCGAGGTTCTGGTAGAGGTACAGCAGGCTGGCCTCATCGCCCAGGCGCTCGCCATAGGGCGGGTTGCTGATGACCAGGCCTTTCTGGTTCTGGTCCGGGCGCGGCTCGAAGGTGCTGACCTCGCCCTGGTAGATTTTCACCCAGTCGCCCAGCCCGGCGCGCTCGACGTTGTTGCGGCCGGGCTGGATCAGCCGTGGGTCGGCCTCGTAGCCACGAATCCACAACGGTGGCTTGGCCAGGCCGGCCTGTGCCCGCGCCTGCGCCTCGTCATGCACCTTGCGCCACAGCGCCGGCACGTGGCCGAGCCAGGCACTGAAGCCCCAACGTTCGCGCCGCAGGTTGGGCGCGATATCGGCGGCGATCATCGCCGCTTCGACCAGGAACGTACCCACACCGCACATCGGGTCGGCCAGCGCGCCCCCTTCGGCGGCAATGCGCGGCCAGCCAGCGCGGATCAGCACCGCCGCCGCCAGGTTTTCCTTCAGCGGCGCGGCACCTTGCTGCAAGCGGTAGCCACGCTGGTGCAGGCTGTGTCCGGACAGGTCGAGCGAAAGAATCGCCTCGCCACGGTCCAGGCGCAGGTGCACGCGCACGTCCGGGTCGATCTTCTCCACCGACGGGCGCAGGCCTTCACGGTTGCGCAGCTTGTCGACGATCGCATCCTTGACCTTCAGTGCGCCGAAGTGGGTGTTATCGATGCCCGAGCCATGGCCGCTGAACTCCACCGCCAGGGTGCCGTCGGCCGCCAGGTGGTCGGCCCAGTCGACCGCGTGCACGCCGTCGTAGAGGTCGTCGGCGTTCTTCATGGAGAAGCGCTTGAGCACCAGCAACACGCGGTTGGCCAGGCGTGACCACAGGCACAGGCGGTAGGCGGTTTCCATGTCGGCGGCGCCGCGAATGGCCGAGGTGTGTTCGCGCACCTCATCCAGGCCGAGGCCTCGGGCCTCTTCGGCAAGCAGGCCTTCGAGGCCTTTGGGGCAAGTGAGGTAAAGTTCGAAACGGTCCGACATGAGTAATCCAGCGCCTTGGGCTATTTGACTGACGGAGCGACGCATCGCCCCGCGATGTTTGCCCGCACACCTTTCCAGCAGGCGTGCGAGTGGCCCTTGCCGCACGACAGCGTGCGACAAGGGCCGGGCCGCCTGACCGATCTGCGCTTGGCCCAGTGGCAAAGACAGCTTAGATCATCAGGCAGTACGAAAAATTCTGGCGACAGCGGGGGCGATGTGACCCTTCGTCGCATTTCAAATTATTTCTGTCATCCGCGAGCAACGCTGGCGAAATGACGTCAATGATCGGCAAACCCCGATCATAGCGGGCTCAACGCTAAACAAGGTTGAGTCGCATTTATTTACTTATCCTCTCACCCTAGGAAAGGTTACGTGCTTATGACAAATCGATCATTCACAGCGTGACCTGCATTCGATAGAACTGGTCTCAGGCCGCTTCGCAACGAGGCGGCACTTTCAGCTCGCCACGCCGGCAGCGAGCGCACACCGGCAGAAAGACTCTGCCCGGCCTCGGAGAGGCCGACGGGACATTACAGTCAACAAGTGAGGGCAACACCCTATGAGAAGACTTAAGCGTGATCCGTTGGAAAGAGCATATTCACGTGGCTACCAATACGGGGTCACCGGCAAATCCCGCGAACTTTGCCCCTTCAATCTTCCTTCTGTTCGCCAAGCCTGGATCAACGGCTGGCGCGAAGGTCGCGGTGATAACTGGGACGGAATGACTGGCACCGCTGGCATCCATAGACTCAACGAAAATCACGCCGTTGGCTGAACGAGGACACTGAATTCGTTTTACCATGCACGCCCTATCCGGGCGGCGGGCGAAGGCCCAGGGGCCCCTTGAAGGGGCCCTTTTTTATGGGAACGGGTCAGCGTGACAGCGCCGCAATGGCATCGACCGCCTCGCGAATCAGCGCCGGCCCTTTGTAGATGAAGCCCGAGTAGATCTGCACCAGGCTCGCCCCGGCCGCGATCTTCTCGGCGGCATGGCGGCCTTCGGTGATGCCACCGGCGGCAATGATCGGCAGCTTGCCGCCCAGCTCGCCAGCCAGCACCTTGACGATATGGGTGCTCTTCTCCAGCACCGGCGCGCCCGACAGGCCGCCCGCCTCGCCACCGTACGGCAGCCCTTCGACCCCTTCGCGCCCCAGCGTGGTGTTGGTGGCGATCACCGCATCCATGCCCGATTCCATCAGCGCGGCCGCGACCAGCGCGGTTTCTTCGTCGCTCATGTCCGGGGCAATCTTGATCGCCAGCGGCACGCGCTTGCCGTGCATGCCGGCCAACTGTTCGCGGCGTTCGGCCAAGGCCTCGAGCAGCTGCTTGAGCGAATCACCGAACTGCAGGCTGCGCAGGCCCGGCGTGTTTGGCGAACTGACGTTGACGGTGATGTAGCTGGCGTCGGTGTACACCTTGTCCAGGCAGATCAGGTAATCGTCCACGGCGCGCTCGACCGGGGTGTCGAAGTTCTTGCCGATGTTGATGCCCAGCACGCCGTTGTAGCGCGCAGCGCGCACGCGGCCGAGCAGGTGATCGACGCCCAGGTTGTTGAAGCCCATGCGGTTGATGATGGCCGTGGCTTCTGGCAGGCGGAACAGCCGTGGCTTGGGGTTGCCCGGCTGCGGGCGCGGGGTGACAGTGCCGATTTCGACGAAACCGAAACCCAGCTGGGCAAAACCGTCGATGGCCGCACCGTTCTTGTCCAGGCCGGCCGCCAGGCCCACCGGGTTGGCGAAGTTCAAGCCCATGACCGTCACCGGCAACGCCGCCGGCTGCTTGCACAGCACGCCGTTGAGGCCAAGACGGCCACCGGCACCGATCAGGTCCAGGGACAGGTCGTGGGAGGTTTCCGGGGAAAGCTTGAACAGCAGCTGGCGGGCCAGGGTATACATGGGCGGGCAAGGCTCGGGGGTGAATGAGGGGGCGATTATAGCCAGCGCGGGGCCGGCATGACAGCAAATCGTGGCGCTGCTGCGCAGCGGGCCGGGCAGATGGCACATCGGTTGCACCGGTTCAGCCCACAGCCTTATCAGTACGGGCGAGGAACCTTGTGAACAGTGCACCCCAAGCAACGCCCCTGGCCTGGGTCAACGGCAGCGACGCGCCGGAAAAGCCCAGCCTCAACATCGGCTACATGGCCCTGACCGACTGCGCCTCGGTAGTGGTCGCCGCCACCCAGGGTTTCGCCCAACAGCACGGCCTTACCCTCAACCTCAAGCGCCAGGGCTCCTGGGCCGGGCTGCGCGACAAGCTGGTCAGCGGCGAGCTGGATGCCGCGCACTGCCTGTATGGCCTGGTCTACGCCGTGCACCTGGGCATCGGCGGGGTAGCGGCCAGCGCCATGGCCGTGCTCATGGGCCTGAACCAGAACGCCCAGGCCATCAACCTGTCACCGGCCTTGCAGCGCAAGGGCGTGACCAGCCCTGAAGCACTGGCGCGCCTGGTGCACCAACATGGCCCACGCCTCACCTTCGCCCAGACCTTCCCCACCGGCACCCATGCCATGTGGCTGTATTACTGGCTGGCCAGCCAGGGCATCCACCCGCTGCGCGACGTCGACAGCGTGGTGGTGCCGCCGGCGCAAATGGCCGCACACCTTCAGGCCGGGCGCATCGACGGCTTCTGTGTCGGCGAACCCTGGGCCGCCGACGCCGTGGCGCGAGGCCAGGGCTTCACCCTGGCCACCAGCCAATCGATCTGGCCGGACCACCCGGAAAAGGTCCTGGCCTGCGCCCGCGCCTTCGCCGAGCAATACCCCAACAGCGCCCGCGCGCTGATCAAGGCCGTACTCGCCGCCAGCCGCTTCATCGAGCAGAGCCCGGAAAACCGCCGCAGCACTGCGCAACTGCTCAGCGGCAGCGTCTACCTGGACACCCCGCTCGCCAGTATCGAACCGCGCCTACTCGGCAGCTACCACGATGGCCTGGGCAACCAGTGGCAAGACCCACACGCGCTGCGCCTGCACGACCACGGCCGGGCCAACCTGCCGTATCTGTCCGACGGCATGTGGTTCATGACCCAGTTTCGCCGCTGGGGCCTGCTGCGCGAAGACCCCGACTACCTTGCCGTGGCCGGCCAGGTGCAGCAGCTGGCGTTGTATCGCGAAGCGGCAGGCAGCCTGGGCGTGGCCTGCGCCGAGCAGCCGATGCGCAGCAGCCTGCTGATCGACGGCAGCCGCTGGGACGGCAGCGACCCGTACGGTTATGCCCGCAGTTTCCGCCTGCATGCCATGGGCGACCTGCCCGACGCCCGTGTTGGCGCCTGAGGGGAGAGCACCATGCTGCGTATCCTGCTGATCGACGACACCCAGAGCAAACTCGGCCGCCTCAAGGCGGCGTTGAGCGAGGCCGGCTTCGATGTCATCGAAGCCCCAGGCCTGACCATCGACCTGCCCGCCTGCGTCGAAACGGTGCGCCCGGACGTGGTCCTGATCGATACCGATTCCCCGGACCGCGATGTGATGGAACAGGTGGTGCTGGTCAGCCGTGACCAGCCACGCCCCATCGTGCTGTTCACCGACGAACACGACCCCGGGGTGATGCGCCAGGCGATCCAGGCGGGGGTCAGCGCCTACATTGTCGAAGGCATCCATGCCGCGCGACTGCAGCCGATCCTGGATGTGGCCATGGCCCGCTTCGAGAGCGACCAGGCGCTGAAGGCGCAGTTGCTGGCGCGCGACCAGCAACTGGCCGAGCGCAAGCGCATCGAGCAGGCCAAGGGCCTGCTGATGAAAATGAAGGACTGCAACGAAGAACAGGCCTATACCCTGATGCGCCGCCAGGCCATGAGCCGGCAACAGAAACTGATCCAGGTGGCCGAGCAGATCATTGCCATGCACGAGATGCTGGGCTGACGCCTCGTTCAAAACCTGAGGCGCGTAGCGGCCCCCGAATTTTCAGCTTCGCCGCAGACATTGCCGGGGCTGCTGCGCAGCCCTTTCGCGACACAAGGCCGCTCCCACAGGTACAGCGTGAGCCCAGGGCTGCACCGTTCCCTGTGGGAGCGGGCAAGCCCGCGAAGCAGGCAGCGCGGTGGATGGCACCGGCTGTGCCGGTGTTCGCGGCCACGGCCCGAGTTGGCCCATCTCTTGCTGAACGAATATCACCGGTAGCCAACGGCGGTTGCCCCACTTAAATCCCGACAAAGACGTCGCTCTCCCCTCCACCTCGGTGGAGCGGGTAGCGGCGTCTTTTTCGTTCCGTTGCATTGCCGAGTGAGGTGTTCGATGAGTACCAGCTTCTGGAAATCCGGGCATGTGCCCACGTTGTTCGCCGCGTTCCTGTACTTCGATCTCAGCTTCATGGTGTGGTACCTGCTAGGCCCGCTGGCGGTGCAGATTGCCGCCGACCTGCAACTGAGTGCACAACAACGGGGCCTGATGGTGGCGACGCCGATCCTGGCCGGGGCGATCCTGCGCTTTGCCATGGGCGTGCTGGTCGACCGCCTGTCACCGAAGACCGCCGGGCTGATCGGCCAGGTGGTGGTCATCGTCGCCCTCGCAGCCGCCTGGCACCTGGGCGTGCACAGCTATGAACAGGCGCTGCTGCTGGGCGTGTTCCTCGGCTTTGCCGGGGCCTCGTTCGCCGTGTCGCTGCCGCTGGCCTCGCAGTGGTACCCGCCACAGCACCAGGGCAAGGCCATGGGCATTGCCGGCGCGGGCAATTCCGGCACGGTGTTCGCCGCCCTGCTGGCCCCGGTGCTGGCCGCCGGCTTTGGCTGGAACAACGTCTTCGGTTTCGCCCTGATGCCGCTGTCGCTGGCCCTGGTGGTGTTCGCCCTGCTGGCGCGCAACGCCCCGCAGCGGCCCAGGCCGAAAGCCATGGCCGACTACCTCAAGGCGCTGGGCGACCGTGACAGCTGGTGGTTCATGTTCTTCTACAGCGTCACCTTCGGCGGCTTCATCGGCCTGGCCAGCGCCCTGCCCGGCTACTTCAGCGACCAGTACGGCCTGAGCCCGGTCACCGCCGGCTATTACACCGCCGCCTGCGTGTTCGCCGGTAGCCTGATGCGCCCGCTCGGCGGCGCCCTCGCCGACCGCTTCGGCGGCATCCGCACCCTGCTGGGCATGTACAGCGTGGCGGCCATCTGCATCGCCGCGGTCGGTTTCAACCTGCCCAGCGCTGCCGCGGCCCTGGCCCTGTTCGTCAGTGCCATGCTCGGCCTGGGCGCCGGCAATGGCGCAGTGTTCCAGCTGGTGCCGCAGCGCTTCCGCCAGGAGATCGGGGTCATGACCGGGCTGATCGGCATGGCCGGCGGCATCGGCGGCTTCCTGCTGGCCGCCGGCCTCGGCACCATCAAGCAACACACCGGGGACTACCAGCTGGGGCTGTGGCTGTTCGCCAGCCTGGGCCTGCTGGCCTGGTTCGGCCTGCACGGGGTGAAACAGCGCTGGCGCACCACTTGGGGCTCCGCCGCGGTGACGGCAGCGCGGGTCTGAGGCATGTCGATGAGCCTGCAACTGAGTTTCGCCCAAGCCAGCGCCACCGGGCCGCGCGCAGAAAACCAGGACGCCCTGCGCCTGGTGACCCCGGCGCCGGAGCTGGCCGCCAGCAAGGGCTACCTGTTCGCCCTGGCCGACGGCGTCAGCCAGTGCGCCGATGGCGGCCTGGCAGCGCGCGCCACCCTGCAGGCGCTGGCCCTGGACTACTACGCCACCCCTGCGACCTGGAGCGTACCCCAGGCTCTCGACCGCCTGCTGCTGGCGCAGAACCGCTGGCTGCGCGCCCAAGGCAGCGGCCAGCCGTTGCTGACCACCCTCAGCGCGCTGGTGTTGCGTGGCCGGCGCTTTACCCTGGCCCACGTTGGCGATTGCCGCGTGTACCGCTGGCACGCCGGGCGCCTGCAATGCCTGAGCGAAGACCATGTGTGGGACCAGCCCGGCATGCAGCATGTGCTCAAACGAGCGCTGGGCCTGGACCAGCACCTGCTGGTGGACTTCCTCGAAGGCGAGCTGCAGCCGGGCGAGCGCTACCTGCTGCTGAGCGACGGGGTATGGGCCAGCCTGGGCGATCAGCACATCCAGGCGGTGCTGCGCGAGCAGCCCGACCTGCAACTGGCCGTCGACACCCTGGTCGCCAGCGCGCACCTCAACGGCAGCCAGGACAACGCCAGCGCCTTGCTGGTGCAGGTCGAGCAGCTGGGCACCGCCAACCTCGGCGACACCCTGGCGCAACTGCAGCAATGGCCGGTGCCCGGCCCGCTGCGTGAGGGCCAGGTCATCGATGGCTGGCAGGTCGAACGGTTGCTGTCGCACAGCCGCCAGTCGCTGCTGTACCGGGTGCGCGATGGCCAGGGTCAAGCCTGGCTGCTGAAGACCCTGCCCGCCGCGCGTGAACAGGAGCCGCGCGCAGCGCAAGGCCTGTTGCTGGAGGAGTGGTTCCTGCGCCGGGTTGCCGGCCGGCACTTCCCCGAACTGCATGCCGCCAGCCAGCGCCAGCACCTGTACTACGTGATGCGCGAATACCCCGGCCAGAGCCTGGCGGCGCTGCTGGCCGAGAGCGGCCCGCTGCCCCTGCCGCAGTGGCTGGAGCTGGCCCGGCAACTGCTATTGGCAGTCGGCGTGCTGCACCGGCGCAACCTGCTGCACCGCGACATCAAACCGGAGAACCTGCACCTGGGCAGTGACGGCCAGCTGCGCCTGCTGGACTTCGGCCTGGCCTATTGCCCGGGCCTGTCCGAGGACCCGCAGCACGAGCTGCCCGGCACCCCTTCATACCTCGCCCCGGAAGCGTTCGACGGCCAACCGCCAGGCCCGCGTCAGGACCTGTATGCCGTTGGGGTGACCCTCTATCACCTGCTGACCGGGCACTACCCGTATGGCGAAGTGGAAGCCTTCCAGCGCCCGCGCTTCGGCCAGCCGGTCAACCCCGCGCGCTACCGCCCCGACCTGCCGGAATGGCTGCAGCACAACCTGCAGCAGGCGCTGGCGGTCGACCCGGCGCAGCGCTTCGAAACCGCCGAACACTGGTTGCTGCTGCTCGAACGCGGCGACCGCCAGGAGCTGCCCGGCCGGCCACGGCCGTTGCTCGAGCGCGAACCGTTGAAGGTCTGGCGCACCCTGGCGCTGCTGTCCTTGCTGATCAACCTGATAGTGCTGCTTTGCCTGCTCAAGGGCTGAAAGCGCCTTGCCGATGAGGAAACCCTGATGAATGCAAAAGTCTGGCTGGTGGGTGCTGGCCCTGGTGACCCGGAACTGCTCACGCTCAAGGCCGTACGTGCCTTGCAGCAAGCTGCCGTGGTCATGCTCGACGACCTGGTCAACCCGGCGCTGCTGGTGCACTGCCCGCAGGCGCGGGTGATTGCCGTGGGCAAGCGTGGCGGCTGCCGCTCTACGCCACAGGCGTTCATTCAGCGCCTGATGCTGCGCCATGCCCGGCAAGGGCGTTGCGTGGTGCGGCTCAAGGGCGGCGACCCGTGCATCTTCGGCCGTGGCGGTGAAGAGGCGCTATGGCTGCAGGGGCATGGCATCGAGGTGGAAGTGGTCAACGGCATCACCGCCGGCCTGGCCGGCGCCACACAGTGCGGGATTTCCCTGACCTCCAGGGGCGTGAGCCGCGGCGTGACGCTGGTGACGGCACACACCCAGGACGACAGCGAGCTGAACTGGGCAGCCTTGGCCCAGGGCGGGACGACCTTGGTGGTGTACATGGGCGTGGCGCGGCTGGAGCAGATTCGTCAGGGGTTGTTGACGGGTGGCATGGCGCCGGGGATGCCGGTGGCCATGATCGAAAATGCCTCGTTGCCGCAGCAGCGCGAGTGCAGAAGCGAGGTACGCAGAATGGTGGAAGATGCCCGGGGGTTTGGCTTGCGTAGCCCGGCGATACTGGTGATTGGTGAGGTGGTTGGGGGGCAGGTGGCTCGGGAATTGGTGGCGATTGCTGGATGATGCGCTGCCTGCGCCGGCCTTTGTGGGAGCGGCCTTGTGTCGCGAAAGGGCTGCACAGCAGCCCCGGCAATACCTGCGGCGAAGCTGAAAATCTAGGGCCGCTACGCGCCCCTTTCGCGACGCAAGGCCGCTCCCACAAGGGGCACGCAAATCCAGGAAACGGGCAAAGAAAAACCCGGCCGAGGCCGGGTTTTTCATGAAGCTTCAAACCAATTACTTGGCCTGGGCTTCTACCTGAGCTTCAACGCGACGGTTGACAGCGCGGCCTTCTTCGGTGGCGTTGTCGGCAACCGGACGGGTTTCGCCGTAGCCAACCGAGTCAACACGGCTGGATTCTACGCCGTACTGCTGGGTCAGGACCTGCTTGACAGCGTTGGCACGACGCTCGGACAGCTTCTGGTTGTAAGCGTCTGGGCCGACGGAGTCAGTGTGACCTTCCACGGTGGTGGTGGTCTGTGGGTACTGCTTCATGAAGTCAGCCAGGTTCTTGATGTCGCCGTAGCTGTTTGGCTTGACGACCGACTTGTCGAAGTCGAACTTGACGTCCAGCTCAACGCGAACGACTTCGGCAACAGCCGGGCAGCCATCGGCGTCAACGGTAACGTTGGCCGGGGTGTCAGGGCACTTGTCGACGTTGTCGCAAACGCCGTCGTTGTCGGAGTCGGAGCACACTTCGGCAACTGGAGCCGGAGCGACTTCAGCCTGCTTCGGGCTACCGCCGAAGTTCAGACCAACACCAACGGTCGGGCCCCACTCGGTGTTGCCGTTGTCGATGTTGTACATGGCTTCTACGCCAGCACGGGCGAAGAACATGTCGGTGATGTACCACTTGGCGCCAGCGCCAACGTTGGCGAAGGTGGAGTGGTCGCGGCCGCTACGAGTGGCCTGGCCCAGGCTCTCGTGAGCGAAACCGGCGGAAACGTACGGACGCAGCGCGTCGCCCACGGTACCGAAGTGGTAGGTGGCGTCGAGCTTGGCCTTGGAACCTTTGATGTCTTTGTTGAAGACTTCGCCACGCGCGTTGTGGGTCTCGTTGTAGCCGAGGTCCAGGGAAACGTCGTCAGTCAGGAAGTAACCCAGGCGAACACCAGGATTGGTGCCGTCGTTCTTGAAGTTACGTTCGCTATCGTAGTACTGCTTGGTAACGTTGCCTTCGATCTCTACCGCGCCTTGGCCTTGAGCCAGAACGCCGAACGAAGTAGCAGCGACGAGCGAGCCAATGGCCAAGCCCAAGGTGTTTTTCAATTTCATCCGTTAAATCCCCATCTGGTGATAGTTAAGCAGTCCCACCACAAACAAGGGGGACAACTCGACGGCAAGTCTAGCAGAACTCGCCGGTTCGTTAGAGATATTTGCACGCCACTAAGTTTCATCGAGGCCGGCAAATTTCTCCCGAAGCTTGTCTAGCGCGCGCTTGTAGCGCATTTTCGTGGCGCTCAGGCCCATGTGCATGATGTCGGCAATTTCCTGAAATTCCAGCTCTGCGACAAAACGCAGCACCAGAATTTCCCGGTCGATCGGGTTCACATGAACCAGCCACTTGTCCAGCCCGCCTTTTTCTTCCGGCTTCGGGGCCTTGTCTTCGGACGCCTCTTCGACAGGGTCCAGGCTCAAGGCATCCATCAACCGGCGTTTACGACGCTCCTTGCGGTACTGGGTAATGCATTCGTTGTAGGTGATGCTATAGAGCCAGGTCTTGAACTTGGACTTGCCTTCGAAGTTCTTCAACCCGTACAGCACTTTCAACATGACTTCCTGACAGACATCGTCCGCGTCACGGTCGTTCCCCAGGTAACGCGCACAGACGTTGAACAGGGTCCGCTGATAGCGCCGCATGAGCTCCTCATAGGCGCGGGTAACGTGGTATAGCTCCTCATGCGAACGCGCCACCAACTCTTCGTCGGTGAGCTCGCGGGGGTCATAACGCATGGGCGGCGAATGAACTTTATTCAAAACGGATCTGGCCGACAGTCAGGTCAATGTCGCCGCGCGACCCCGTGGGTCGATTTTCGCGGCGGCATACATTAACAGCTTTGTGCGGTTAGCGGCTATTGACTCGCTGTTCAAGCAGCTCGCGGTTGGACAGCGACACCAGTTCGCCATCATCGGTCAGCAGTGTGGTCTTGACCGTACCGATTTCCTCGATCTGCCCTTCGACCTCTCCAATCCGCACCTGCTGGCCCACCTGGAACAGCTCGCGCACGTAGATGCCGGCGAGGATCTGCCCGGCGATTTCGCGGCTGCCCAGGCCCATGGCCAGCGCAACGGCCAGACCAACGGTAATCAGCCCGATCACGATCACATGGTTCAGCAGGTCGGTTTTCACTTCCAGCTGGCTGATCGCCACCGAGATGCTGATGATGATCACCAGGCCCTGGGTGATACGCCCCAGCCCGGCCGAGTATTCCAGGCCGATGCCTTCGGCAGCGCCGCGCACCAGGCCGTTGGCCACCTGCGCCAGCAGCACGCCGGCCAGCAGCACCAGGGCTGCGCCGAACACTTTTGGCAGGTACAAGGCGAGCATGTCGAGGGTGGCCGACACCCGTTCCAGGCCCAGCGATTCGGCGGCCGAAACCAGGAAGATGAGCAGTACGAACCAATAGACGATCTTGCCGACCAGGGTCGAGATCGGTACCTGGATGCCGACCCGGCCGAGCATCTTGGTCAGGCCGGTGCCGGCCATCAGGCGGTCCAGGCCGAACTTGGCCAGCAGTTTGGACAGCAGCGTGTCGAGCAGCTTGGCCACCACGAAACCGAGCAGCACCACCACCAGCGCGCCGAACAGGTTGGGGATGAAGTTCGCTACCTTGGTCCAAAGGGCAGTCATCGCGGTGACCAGGCTCTGGGTCCAGAGATCGAGTTCCATATTCAATCGGCCTTATCTGCTTTGCTGCCGCTGGCAGCGTTGCGGGAAGAGTGTCGACGCACCGGCGCGACATGCGCCGAGCCATTGTTCACGGCGATCAGCAGCGCCTGGCTCCAGCGGCCAAGCAGGCTGAACAGATCACCCGCACCAACCTGGCGGTTGGCGGTTTTCAGCACGCGGCCCAGGCAAGCGGCGTCGTCCCGGTCGTCCCGGTCGTTGCCGGAGGGAGACGCCTTGAGCAGGTCGCGCAGGGATTCTTCAAACGGATCGTGCATGTGCACCTCGCGCAGTGTCAGTCAGAGACGAGACGGCCGGGCGATGGGTCACACATCGCATTGGGACGAGTGTTTCAAAATGAATGGCGCTTGCCTGCACCGGCCCTATCGCCGGCAAGCCAGCTCCCACAGGGGTATCACAATCCCTGGAACCTGTGGTGTACCTGTGGGAGCTGGCTTGCCGGCGATAGGGCCGGTGCAGGTCAATGAGCATCTATACCCACCGCAACCGCCGAAACAGCCACCACTGCCCCACCGCCAGCCCCAGCACGACTATGCACGCAAACAGGAAGCCATACGGGTTGTCCGCCCCCGGAATGCCGCCGACATTGATGCCCAGCAACCCGGTGACGAAGCTCATGGGCAGGAAGATGCAGGTGATGATGCCGAAGCGGTACATGGTCCGGTTCATTCGCTCGCTGCGCCGGCGATCCTGGCTTTCCAGCACCAGCGCGGCCCGTTCGCGCGCCAGGTCCAGCTCTTCGAGGTAGCGGATCAGGCTGTTGTTCAGCTCGTTCCAGTAATCGGCGTCAGCATCGGCGAACCAGCTCCATTTGCTGCGTGACAGCTGGGCGTAAATCTCCCGCTGCGGGGCAAGGAAGCGGCGCAGCCCCGCCGCCCGCCGGCGGATCTGCTGCAGGCAGCCGTTCTCCGGTGTGTACCGTTCGTCGGATTCGACCTTTTCTTCTTCCAGGTCGACCAGCTCGGACAAGTCGCTGACCAGGCCCTGGACCTTCTCGGTCAGCAGTTCGCCCATCAGCAGCAACAGCTCGGAAGCGGATTTCGGTCCCCTGCCCTCTTCAAGCTGCTGGAGAATCTCGTCACTGGCACGCAGCGGCCGCAGGCGCAGCGAGATGACCCGCTGCGCCTCGGCGAAGATGCGTACCGAGACCATGTCCTCGGGCTCGGCGCCCGGGTTGAGGTTGACCCCGCGCAGAAACAGCAACAGCTGTTCGTCGGCCATGGGCAGCAGGCGCGGGCGGGTGTTCTCCTCCAGCAGCAGGTCGCAGGCGAACGCGCTGAGGCCGCTGTCGTGCAGCAGCCAGGTGCGGGTTTGCGGATGGCTGCGGTCCCAGTGCAGCCACAGGCTCTGCTCGGGCTGCAGTTGCAGGTCGTCCAGCTCGGTACGGGCAATCGCGCGCGCGCCGCCTTTGCCGTCGAGCACCAGGGCATGTACCAGCCCCCACTGCGCGTTGTCTTCCTCGAACATCAAAGCTCCATCAGCGCAGCTGGCGCATCACTCCGGCATTTTCAGCGGGCTTGGCGAAACCAGCACGCCATTGTTGTCGGCATACACGTACTCGCCCGGGCGGAAGGTCACCCCGGCGAACGTCACCGGCACATTGAGGTCGCCGATGCCGCGCTTGTCGGTCTTCATCGGGTGGCTGGCCAGGGCCTGCACGCCGACGTCCGTCTGGATCAGCACATCGACGTCACGCACGCAGCCGTAGATCACCAAGCCTTCCCAGCCGTTCTTCGCCGCCTTCTCGGCGAGCATGTCGCCGAGCAACGCGCGGCGCAGCGAACCACCGCCATCGACCACCAGGACCTTGCCCTTGCCATCGAGCTCGACCTGTTCCTTGACCAGCGAGTTGTCCTCGAAGCACTTGATGGTGACGATCTGGCCACCGAACGAATCGCGGCCACCGAAATTGCTGAACATCGGTTCCAGCACTTGCACCAGGTCGGGGTAGGCGTCACACAGGTCGGGCGTTACGTAATGCTGCATGGGAAGCTCCTGTCAGTCACAACGAAAGCGGGTATCGGGCAAGGCTACACCTTGGAGGCCATGGCAGTCATCCGGGACCGGGTGGTCAGTTGTGTTTTGCCTGTGCTGGCCTCTTCGCGGGCATGCCCGCTCCCACAGGAATTCCACATGGCCTGAGGGCAGTGGGATACCTGTGGGAGCGGGTTTACCCGCGAAGAGGCCAGCACAGGCAAAACCACATCAACCAGCAACCACAGGCTCTGCAACCACAGTGGATGCATGCACTGGCAGCAACGGATTGTGCAGCCAGCGCTCCACCAATGGCCACACCTGCACCTGCGCGGCCTTGCTCACCAGCATGTCGACATGCCCGAACGCCTCGAAGCCTTCCTCGCGACCCAGCCGCAGAAACTGCTTGCGCTCACCGCCCAGCTGTTCGAACAGCTTGCGGCACGCCCACACCGGGTCCTGTAAATCCCCTGCGCCGGCCACCGCCAGCAGCGGCACATCCACCTCGGCGAGCCCCGCCCACCAGTCGTTGTGCCGGTCGCCAAAACGCCCGAACAGGCCGTGCCAGCGCATACTTTCCAGGGCCAGGCCGATCGGCTCGTCCTCGGGCCCACGCTTGAAGCGCGGCCCGGATATCTGCCCCCAGCGCTTGAGCAGCAGCTTCGCTCCCCAGGCCAGTGGCGGCACCTTCAACGGCCAGTACACGCGGCTTATCTGGGTGCCGAACAGCGCCACGCTGGCCAGTTCCTCAGCCTTCAGAAAGCCGCCGCCCAGCGCTGCCGCCAGCGTCGTACCACCCAGCGAATGGCCCACCCAGTGCGGCGCCTGGCCCGACTGCTCGCGCACGAAGGCGTTGATCAGTGGCAGGTCATCGCGGGCATAGGCAGCCACGCTGTTGTGCTGCCAGTCATGGTTGCGCGGCGACAGGCCGTGGCCGCGCATTTCCGGGATCCACACATCGAAGCCGGCGCGGGCGAGGTAAGCTCCCAGGCCAACGCCCTTGGGCGAATACCAGAAACGGCGATTGGAAAAGCTGCCATGCAGAAGAATGACCGGCACGCCCTGGGCCTGGCCCTGGTCGGCCAGGCCCAGGCGGGTCACGGCCAGCTCGACGCTGGGGTCCGGGCCGTTGCCGGCCTTGATCCGGTACACGTCTTCGCTGAGGTCGCCGCGGCGCTCGGCACTGAGCAGGGCCACGGGAAATAGAGTGCTGCTGCTTTGCATAAGGTTGCTTGGTGCACAAAAAAGGGCGGGATCCATTGCTGGAACTCGCCCTGGAAAAAACCAGGCGGGGGTACGCCAGACGTACCCCCGCGTTTTACTGCATCAGACTGCGCCTTGGCCTTCGGCCAGGTAGAACCAGGTTTCCAGTACCGAGTCCGGGTTCAGCGACACGCTGTCGATGCCCTGCTCCATCAGCCACTTGGCCAGGTCCGGGTGGTCCGACGGACCCTGGCCGCAGATGCCGATGTACTTGCCGGCCTTGTTGCACGCGGCAATGGCGTTGGCCAGCAGCTTCTTCACCGCCGGGTTACGTTCATCGAACAGGTGGGCAATGATGCCCGAGTCGCGGTCCAGGCCCAGGGTCAGCTGGGTCAGGTCGTTGGAGCCGATCGAGAAGCCGTCGAAGTATTCCAGGAACTCTTCGGCGAGAATCGCGTTGGACGGCAGTTCGCACATCATGATCACGCGCAGGCCGTTGTCGCCACGGGCCAGGCCGTTCTCGGCGAGCAGGTCGATGACCTGGCTGGCCTCGCCCAGGGTGCGCACGAACGGCACCATGATCTCGACGTTGGTCAGGCCCATCTCGTTGCGCACGCGCTTCAGCGCACGGCACTCGAGTTCGAAGCAGTCACGGAACGATTCGCTGATGTAACGCGAAGCGCCACGGAAGCCCAGCATCGGGTTTTCTTCTTCCGGCTCGTACAGCTTGCCGCCGATCAGGTTGGCGTACTCGTTGGACTTAAAGTCCGACAGGCGCACGATGACCTTTTTCGGGTAGAAGGCCGCAGCCAGGGTGCTGATGCCCTCGACCAGCTTCTCGACATAGAAGCCGACCGGGTCGTTGTAGCCGGCGATGCGCTTGTCGACGCTGTCTTTCAGGTCGGCAGGCAGGCCGGCGTAGTTCAGCAGCGCCTTGGGGTGCACACCGATCATGCGGTTGATGATGAACTCCAGGCGCGCCAGGCCGACACCGGCGTTGGGCAGCTGGGCGAAGTCGAACGCGCGGTCCGGGTTGCCGACGTTCATCATGATCTTGAACGGCAGGTCGGGCATGGCATCGACCGAGTTCTGCTTGACGTCGAAGCCCAGCTCGCCTTCGAAGATGAAGCCGGTATCGCCCTCGGCGCAGGAAACCGTGACGCCCTGGCCGTCCTTGAGGATCTGGGTGGCGTTGCCGCAACCGACCACCGCCGGAATGCCCAGCTCACGGGCGATGATCGCCGCGTGGCAGGTACGCCCGCCACGGTTGGTGACGATGGCGCTGGCGCGCTTCATCACCGGTTCCCAGTCCGGGTCGGTCATGTCGGAGACCAGCACGTCGCCTGGCTGGACCTTGTCCATTTCCGAGACGTCCTGGATCACGCGGACCTTGCCGGCGCCGATGCGTTGGCCGATGGCGCGGCCTTCGACCAGCACGGTGCCCTTCTCTTTCAGCAGGTAGCGTTCCATCACATTGGCGCTGGAGCGGCTTTTCACCGTCTCGGGGCGCGCCTGGACGATGTACAGCTTGCCGTCGTCACCGTCCTTGGCCCATTCGATGTCCATCGGGCGCTGGTAGTGCTGCTCGATGATCATCGCCTGCTTGGCCAGCTCGCTGACCTCGGCATCGGTCAGACAGAAGCGCGCGCGCTCGGCGCGGTCCACTTCGACGGTCTTGACCGAACGGCCGGCCTTGGCTTCTTCGCCATAGACCATCTTGATCGCCTTGCTGCCCAGGTTGCGGCGCAGGATGGCCGGGCGGCCGGCCTGCAAGGTGTTCTTGTGCACGTAGAATTCGTCAGGATTGACCGCACCCTGCACCACGGTTTCGCCCAGGCCGTAGGCACCAGTGATGAATACCACATCGCGGAAGCCCGACTCGGTGTCGAGGGTGAACATCACCCCGGCAGTGCCGGTTTCCGAGCGGACCATGCGCTGCACGCCGGCCGACAGGGCCACCAGCTTGTGGTCGAAGCCCTGGTGCACGCGGTAGGCGATGGCACGGTCGTTAAACAGCGAGGCGAACACTTCCTTGGCCGCGCGGATCACGTTGTCGACGCCACGGATGTTGAGGAAGGTTTCCTGCTGGCCGGCGAACGAGGCGTCCGGCAGGTCTTCGGCGGTGGCCGAGGAACGCACGGCCACGGCCATGTTGTCGTTGCCGGCGGCCATTTCGGCGAAGGCCGCACGGATTTCGCTGTCCAGACGCGGCGGGAACTCGGCTTCCATGACCCACTGGCGAATCTGCGCGCCGGTCTTGGTCAGGGCATTGATGTCATCGACGTCGAGGGCGTCCAGGGCGGCATGGATACGGTCATTGAGACCACTCTGTTCGAGAAAATCGCGGTACGCCTGCGCCGTAGTGGCAAAGCCGCCCGGCACCGATACACCAGCACCTGCAAGGTTGCTGATCATCTCGCCCAGGGATGCGTTCTTGCCCCCCACATGCTCCACATCATGGACGCCGAGCTTATCGAGGGAAACTACGTACTCTACCAAGGTGATCTCTCCACTAACTGTGTTGGAAAAGCTCAAGGGCGCCCGCCTGCCTTCGTTGACTTGGCCGGACGCTTGTGGCCTGTACCTGGAAAATAAGTGAGAATGCCGACAGCCGCATTCGGCAAACCGAACTTATCATATCCAGAAAACGTCATCAGCTTAAGGCCCAGATCGCAAATGAAACGAACCGCGTTCTTCATCTCCGACGGCACCGGCATCACTGCCGAAACCCTGGGCCAGAGTCTGCTCGCTCAATTCGAGAGCATTCCGTTCAATAAATTCACCCGCCCCTACATCGATTCGCCGGAAAAGGCGCGGACCATGGTCCAGCAGATCAATGCGGCGGCCGAGCGTGACGGGGTACGCCCGATCATCTTCGACACCATCGTCAACCAGGACATTCGTGAAATCCTGGCGACCTCGAACGGCTTCATGATCGACATCTTTTCTTCGTTTTTGTCCCCGCTGGAACAGGAATTGACCGCCCATTCGTCGTATTCCGTGGGCAAATCGCACTCGATCGGCGGCAATTCCAACTACATGGAACGCATCGAGGCAGTGAATTTCGCCCTCGACAACGACGATGGCGCGCGGACCCACTACTACGACAAGGCCGACCTGATCCTGGTCGGCGTATCGCGCTGCGGCAAGACGCCCACCTGCCTGTACATGGCCATGCAGTTCGGTATCCGTGCCGCCAACTACCCGTTGACCGAAGACGACATGGAGCGCCTGCAACTGCCGGCGGTGTTGAAAAAACACCACAACAAGCTGTTTGGCCTGACCATCGACCCGGACCGGCTGACCGCCATCCGCCATGAGCGCAAGCCCAACAGCCGCTATTCGAGCTTTGCCCAGTGCGAGTTCGAAGTGCGCGAGGTAGAGAACCTGTTCCGTCGGGAGAACATTCCCAACATCAATTCCACGCATTTTTCGGTGGAGGAGATTTCGGCGAAGATCTTGGTGGAGAAAGGGGTGGAGCGTAGATTCAAGTAAGCCTGTACCGGCCTCTTCGCGGGCGCGCCCGCTCCCACAGGTATCGCACAAGACTCAAGGCCGGTGGGGACCTGTGGGAGCGGGCATGCCCGCGAAGAGGCCAATGCAGGATACAAAAAAGCCCCGGCATCACTGCCGGGGCTTTCTTTTACCGCCTCATCAAGCTCAGGACGGCATCACCACCGCCTGCCCGCTCATGGCCAGGTCAACCAGCTCGCGGTTGGCCACCGCGTACATCGCATAGTCGGTACCGGTGGCATTGCGCAGGTCGTCGAGCATGGCGCGCCAGCGCTCCACCATCACCCGGTGCTGCTCGGCCCACAGCGCCACACGGGCGTCCATGTCTTCCGGGGCATCGGCCATCTGCAGTACCGAGATGGTGATCGCCCGCTGCTGCAGGTCGATGTCGTCGCGGAACGCCTCGCGGGCCAGCGCCTGCCAATTGTTTTCCACCGGCAGGTTGCTGATTTCCTGCAAGTACCAGGTCAGGTCCAGCGCGCTGCCCACGGCGAAGAACGCCTTGGCCACCTGCGCCGGGTCATGCCCGGTAACGTCGGCCGCCTCGATGATCGGCAGCAGGGTATACAGGTGGCTGGTGCCAGCGACCATGCGCGCCAGCAGTTCCGGCACACCGGCCTCGACGAAGCCCTGGTAACGCACCATCCAGCGCTCGCGGGTCGGGCCCTCGAGCAACTCGTCGAGCTTGAGCCCCAGCTGCGCGATCTTCGGCCCGAAGTGCGCGGCGTCACGCCCGGCGTCCTGCTCGTTGCGACGGCTGCGCAGGAACCAGCGGGTAGCACGCCGGCCCAGGCGCATCAACTCGTCCATCAGGGTCAGCTGGACTTCCGCCGGCACCTGATAGTCCAGTGCCTCGATCTGGCGGAACCAGTGCGGCAGGTGGAAGATGTCGCGCACGATCACATAGGCCCCGGCCACGTTGGCCGGGCTCATGCCGGTCGACTCTTTCAGGCGCTGGACGAAGGTGATGCCCATGTTGTTGACCAGGTCGTTGGCGATCTGGGTGCTGACGATTTCGCGCTTCAGGCGGTGGCGGCGCATGGACTCGGCGAACTTGCTGACCAGCGACGGCGGGAAGGCGGTTTCCATGTCGCGGGTCAGGTAGTCGTCATCCGGCACCAGCGACTTGAGCAGCTGTTCCTTGAGGTCGATCTTGCTGTACGAGATCAGCACCGACAGCTCGGCGCGGGTCAGCCCCTGGCCGGCGGCCAGGCGTTCGGCCAACTGCTCTTCGGACGGCAGGAATTCGATGGCGCGGTCCAGCTTGCCACGCGCTTCCAGGTCGGCCATCAGGCGCTTGTACTCGGCAATCCGCTCGCGGGCGCGGCGGGCGGCCAGCGACAGCGCCTGGGTCTGCTTGTAGTTGTTGCCCAGCACCAGGCCGGCCACTTCGTCGGTCATGCTGCCCAGCAGCTGGTTGCGCTGCTTCTCGGTCATGTCGCCACCCTGCACCACTTCGTTGAGCAGGATCTTGATGTTGACCTCGTGGTCGGAGCAGTCCACGCCGCCGGCGTTGTCGATGAAGTCGGTGTTGGTGGCGCCGCCATTGAGGCCGAACTCGACCCGGCCGAGCTGGGTCATGCCCAGGTTGCCGCCCTCGCCCACCACCTTGCAGCGCAATTCGTTGCCATTGACCCGCAGCGCGTCGTTGGCCTTGTCGCCGACATCGGCGTGGCTCTCGCTGCTGGCCTTGACGTAGGTCCCGATACCGCCGTTCCACAGCAGGTCCACCGGTGCCTTGAGCAGTGCATTGAGCAGCTCGGTCGGGGTCAGCCGGTCAGCCTCGATGGCGAAGCGCTCTTTCATCTGCGGGCTGATGGTGATGCTCTTGGCGCTGCGCGGGAAGATGCCGCCGCCTTCGGACATGAGGCTGGTGTCGTAGTCGCTCCAGGCCGAACGCGGCAGCTCGAACAGGCGCTTGCGCTCGACGAAGCTGGACGCCGGGTCCGGGTTCGGGTCGATGAAGATGTGCAGGTGGTTGAACGCCGCCACCAGTTGCAGCTTGTCGGACATCAGCAGGCCGTTGCCGAACACGTCACCGGCCATGTCGCCGACGCCGATCACGGTGATCGGGTCTTCCTGCACGTTGATGCCGCGCTCGCGGAAGTGACGTTGCACGCCCACCCAGGCGCCGCGTGCGGTAATGCCCATCTTCTTGTGGTCGTAACCGGCCGAGCCGCCCGAGGCGAAGGCGTCGCCCAGCCAGAAGCCGTAGTCGATGGCGATGCCGTTGGCGATGTCGGAGAAGGTCGCGGTGCCCTTGTCGGCCGCCACCACCAGGTACGGGTCGTCCTCGTCGTGGCGCACCACGTTGGCCGGCGGTACCACGCCGCCGTCCTTGAGGTTATCGGTGATGTCGAGCAGGCCGGAAATGAAGATGCGGTAGCACGCCACGCCTTCGGCGGCGATCTCGTCACGGCTGCCGCCCAGCGGCAGGCGACGCGGCAGGAAGCCGCCCTTGGCACCCACCGGCACGATCACCGAGTTCTTCACCTGCTGGGCTTTCACCAGGCCCAGCACCTCGGTGCGGAAGTCTTCTTCGCGGTCCGACCAGCGCAGGCCGCCGCGGGCAACGTTGCCGAAGCGCAGGTGCACGCCCTCGACCCGTGGCGAGTAGACGAATATCTCGAACTTGGGCACCGGCTTAGGCAGCTCGGGGATCAGCTTGGGGTTGAACTTGAAGCTGAAGTACGACTTGTTCTGGCCGTTGGCGTCCGGCTGGTAGAAGTTGGTACGCAGGGTGGCCTTGATCAGGTCCAGGTAGCGCCGCAGGATGCGGTCTTCGTTGAGCACCTGGACGTCGTCCAGCGCGGTCAGGATGGCCTGTTCCAGGCGCAGCTGCTTGTCATCCAGGTCCTCCTGGGTGAGCTTGCGCGCCAGGTAGAAGCGGGTCTTGAACAGCCGGGTCAGCTCGCGGGCGATGTCGGTGTGGTTGTTCAGCGTGCTGGCGATGTAGCCCAGGTCGAAGCCCAGGCGAATCTGCTTCAGGTAACGGGCGTAGGCGCGCAGCAGCGCAACGTCGCGCCACGGCAGGCCGGCGGTCAGCACCAGGCGGTTGAAGGCGTCGTTTTCGGCATCGCCACGGACGATGTGAATGAACGCGTCCTGCAGCACGTCGTTGAGCTGCTGGATGTCCAGGCTCAGGCCTTCGCTGTAGGTGAAGGCAAAGTCGTGAATCCAGTATTCACGGCCACTGGCATGGCGCAGGCGGTAGGGGAACTCGCCGAGCACGCGCAGGCCGAGGTTTTCCAGGATCGGCAGCACATCGGACAGCGCCAGTGGGGTATCGGCGTGGTACAGCTTGCAGTGCAGGATGCGCTCGCCAACCTGGGTCAGCGGCTGGTAGAAGCTCATCGCCAGCGGCTTGCTTTCCGACAGGTTCACCACGTGCTGCAGGTCGACCACCGCCGAGTGCGCGGCGAAACGTTCGCGGTAACCGGCCGGGAAGCCTTTGGGGAAGTCGGCGAGGATGTTGGTGCCCTGGGCTTCGCCGAAGTTCTCGATCACCAGCGCCGAGTAGTCGTCATGCCACGAGCGGCAGGCCTGGATCACTTCGCGTTCCAGCTGCTGCGGGTCGATGTCGATGCGGTTCTTCGGGTCTACCCGCAGAATCAGTTGCACGCGCGCCAGCACCGACTCGGAGAAGAAGGTCCAGAACTCGCAGTCGCTGGCCTTCAGGCGCTCCATCAGCACCTGCTGGATCTTCTGCCGCACTTCGGTGGAGTAGATTTCCCGCGGCACGTAGGCCAGGCAGTAGCAGAAGCGCCCATACGGGTCCTTGCGCAGGAACACGCGGATCTTGTTGCGCTCCTGGATCTGCACGATCGACATCACCGTGCTGAACAGCTCGTCGATCGGCGTCTGGAACAGGTCGTCGCGCGGCAGCACTTCCAGCACCTGGGCCAGTTCCTTGCCCAGGTGAGCCTTCGGATCGAAGCCCGAGCGGCGTTCCACTTCGGCGACCTTGACGCGGATATAAGGGATGGCATGCACGCTTTCGCCGTACACCGTCGAGGTATACAGGCCCATGAAGCGGTGTTCCTTGATGACCTTGCCGTCGGCGTCCAGCTGGCGGATCGACACGTAGTCCGGGTAGGCCGGGCGGTGCACGCGGCTGGGCAGCGCGGCCTTGGCGAACGACAGCAGCAGCGGCTCGTTGAGGTAGGCCACGGCGTAGTCTTCGATGCGCAGCTCGTCGTCGGTCAGGCCCACCCGCAGGCGGCGCGGCAGGCCGAGGAACGACTGCTCGTCGTAGACCATCTGGCCGCCATCGGCGCCGCCCTTGACGGTGAATTCTTCATAGCCCAGGAAGGTGAAGTGGTTGTCCAGCAGCCATTCGAGGAAGGCCTTGACCTCGCCCTTTTCGTGTTGCGCCGGGGCAAAGGCGGTCTGTTCCACCGCGGCCACCACTTCACGCAGCTTGGCCTTCATCGGTTCGAAGTCGGCCACCACCACCCGCACCTCGGCCAGCACCTGCTCGATCTCGCGCGCCAGCACGGTCAGCTCGGCGGCGTTGGCGCAACGGTCGATTTCCAGGTACATCAGCGATTCGTGGCGTACGCCCTCGCCCTGGGTGCCCTTGGGCAGCAGCTCCAGCAGCTCGCCCTTGGCGCCACGACGGACGCTGAGCACGGTGGTCTGCAGGGTGTGGATGCTGTAGCCGCGGCGGTTGAGCTCGGTGCGTACCGAGTCGACCAGGAAAGGCAGGTCGTGGTGCAGCACTTCGACCACGCTGTGGGTCGATTGCCAGCCATTGCGCTCGTAATCGGGGTTGTACACCCGCACCTGCGGGTGCTCAGGGTCGAAACGCTCGATGATGCGCCAGGCTGACAGGGTGCAGCCGGCCAGGTCGGAAAGCCTGCGCTGGGTGAGTTCGTCCAGAGAGATGATGCCGAAGAACTGCTCGGCGAACAGCGCGACTTGTGGCAGGGACTGTTCGCTGATGTGCTGCGCCAGGGCCGCTTGCAGTTGATGCTGGAAGTCGGCTTTGCTGGCTGCGGTGAAGAACGCCATCTGTGGTACTCCGCTTGGGCTTTGTAATAGTTGAAGCGTCGCTGCGTGCGCCATGTACGGATCAACGATAGCCAACCCGTGGCAAGGCGGATGGTAAAAACAGACGTTGAACGTGCCGGGCACGTCCAGGGCTCGCCGAAGCTTAACGACTGATCGGTCATCAAGGCTTGCAGCGCTGCGACAATTTCGGTCAAGGGGCGGTAACTTTACGTTTATGCCTGTGGGCAAGACTGTCAGAATTGCCTTCCGTTTCCTTTGATCCGAGCCTTGTCCATGCAAATCAATACTGCCCTGCTGTTCGCCACCCCTTGCGATGACGAGGAAGACAACATGGCGACCCTGTGCTGCCACAGTGACAAGGGCCAGATGTTTCTGCTGACCCGCTACCCGGACGAAGACACCGTCGACCTGACCCTGGATGACGAACCGTCGACGCTGGATGGGCTGAAAGTGACCCTGAGCGCGCGACGCTTGCTGATCGAAGTCGCCGCCGGTGATCGCGATGCGCTGAGGGGCGACGAGGTGCTGGAGATCAACCTGACCAGCGAGTTGAGTGACCTGGATGAAGTGAAGCAGACCCTGGAGAACATCCTGGCCGGGACTGGCACATTCGTCTGCGAAATCTGAACACCTGCGCGGCCCCTGTGGGAGCGGGCGCGCCCACGAAGCAGGCAGCGCGGTGGTTGGCACCGGCTACGCCGGTGTTCGCGGCTGAAGCCGCTCCCACAAAGTGGACCGCCTGAGCCCGAAACCTGCGCGATCCACCCTGTGGAAGCGGGCGCGCCCGCGAAGCAGGCAGCGCGGTGGCTGGCGCCGGCTACGCCGGTGTTCGCGGCCACGGCCGCTCCCACAAAGTGGACCGCCTGAGCCCGAAACCTGCGCGGTCCACCTGTGGAAGCGGGCGCGCCCGCGAAGCAGGCAGCGCGGTGGTTCAGAGAAATCAGATCAATGCCGCCTGCATCTCATGCGCCTGCTCCCGCAACGCCTGGCAAAACGGCTCCACCGCCGCCGATGCCGGCCGGTGGTCGGGCCTGATCAGCATCACCTGGTACGGCACCGACACCCGCAACCGGCGGATCGGCAAGCCGCCCTGCGCCGCCTCCAGCCCGCTCAGCGGGTTGATAATCGCCACCCCCAGCCCTTGCCTGACCATGGCGCACACCGAGGCCGCACTGGTGGTCTCGATGACCGTGCGGCGGTTCACCCCTGCCGCGCGAAAGTGCTGGTCAAGCCGCTGGCGGTAGGTGTCCAGGCTGGCCAGGTTGATAAAGTCGACCTCGTGGAAGTCGCTCAGCTCCAGCTCGGCCTTGCCCTGCAACCGGTGCCCGTCAGGCAATACACACACCATGTTGGCGCTGAACAGCAGCTCGCCATAGGCACCGCGCGGCACCTGCTCGACCTCGGTCAGGCCCAGGTCATGCTGCTGGGCCACCAGGGACTCCTCCAGCAACGGCGACTCCTGCGCCAGGATGCTCACGCTCACGCCCCGGTGCTGCTGGTGAAAACGCTGGCAAGCCTTGGGCAGCAAGGTCTGGGAAAACAGTGGCAGACAGGTGATGGCCAGCCGCCCCTGCTCGAAATTGCGAATGGCCTGGGCAAAGCGCTCGATGCGCTCCAGGCCGACATAGGCGCGCTCCACCTCCTCGATCAACAACAACGCCTGGGCCGTCGCCACCAGGCGGCCGCCTTCACGCTCGAACAGGTTCAGCCCGGTCAGTTGCTCCAGCCGCGCCAGCTCGCGGCTGACGGTGGGCTGCGAAGTGAACAGCAGGCGCGCCGCCCCGGTGACGCTGCCAGCGGCCATGATGGCGCGGAACACTTCGATATGGCGAACAGAGAGTTTCACGGCACCACCCAGGCAAGTTGGCGATGGGTATATCAGATATGAATGGCCTGCAGAAAAATAGCTATTTTTCTGAATTCGACGCTTACCCCATGCTCAACGCCTTCCTTATTCGAGTGATGCCAGCATGACTGCACCTTTCTCCACCCTGGCCGAGGCGGTTCGCCAGCACGGGTCGCCGCTGTGGGCCTACGACGCCAGCACCATCGCCGAACGGGTCGAACAGTTGAAAGTGTTCGACACTGTGCGCTTCGCCCAGAAAGCCAACCCCAACCTGCATGTACTGCGCCTGATGCGCGCCCATGGCCTGGTGCTGGACGCGGTGTCGCTGGGCGAGATGGAGCGGGCCTTCGCCGCCGGCGCGAGCGTTGATGGCGACCCGGCCGGCGTGGTGCTGACCTGCGACGCGCTGGACCGGCCCACCCTGGAGCGCGTGGTGGCCTCGAAGATCGAGGTCAACGCCGGCTCCATCGACATGCTGCGCCAGCTGGGTGAGCGCTCGCCCGGTCACCGCGTGTGGGTGCGCATCAACCCCGGTTTCGGCCATGGCCACAGCCGCAAGACCAACACCGGCGGCGAAAACAGCAAGCACGGTATTTGGCACGAAGAGCTGGACGAGGCGCTGGCGTGCATCAAGGCCCATGGCCTGCACCTGGTCGGCGTGCACATGCACATCGGCTCCGGGGTGGATTACCAGCACCTGGAGCAGGTGGCCCGCTCGATGATCGAGCTGATCGGCCGCCTGGGCGTGGACATCGAGGCGTTCTCCATCGGCGGCGGCCTTTCTACCCCCTACCGCAGCAGCGACAAGCCGGTCGACCTGCAGCGCTACGCCCAGACCTGGGCCGTGGCGCGTACGGAAATCGAAGCGATGCTCGGCCACCCGGTGCGCATGGAGATCGAGCCGGGGCGTTTCCTGGTGGCGGAATCGGGCTACCTGGTGGCCGAGGTGCGCGCCGTGAAGCAGGTGGGCCGCAACACCTTCGTCATCATCGACGCCGGCTTCAACGACCTGATGCGCCCGGCCATGTATGGCGCCTACCACCGCATGACCCTGCTCGACGCCAACGGCCAGCCGGTGGACCGCCCACGGCAGCCGACCGTGGTCGCCGGGCCGCTGTGCGAATCGGGTGACGTGTTCACCCAGGATGACCAGGAACTGACCCCGCACGACCTGCCCCAGGCGCAGGTGGGTGACCTGCTGGTGATCCATGACGCCGGTGCCTATGGCGCGTCGATGTCGTCGAACTACAACAGCCGGCCGTTGCTACCGGAGTTGCTGATCGAGGATGGGACGCTGCGGATGATCCGCCGCAGGCAGACCGTGCAGGACCTGCTGAGCCTGGAGGCGGGCTGCTAGCCACGCCGTTGCGCCCAGCACCGCCAGGGCCGCGCGAATGCCGGCCCTGCCACTGGTAGACTGCAGCCGATGAAGTTCGCGAGGCAGACCAACGGCATGAACCCGACGCGTTATACCACCGTGGCAAAGGACTTGATGGCCGCCATCGCCAGCGGCCGTTACCCGGTGGGCAGCCTGCTGCCGACCGAGCACCAGCTGTGTGACCTTTACCAGGTAAGCCGGCACACGGTGCGCGCGGCGATCAACCAGTTGCTCGACCAGGGGCTGGTGTCGCGGCGCAAGCGCGTCGGCACCCGGGTCGAGGCCAGCAGCCCGCGTGGCGGTTACTCGCAGTCGCTGGCCGGGGTGGCGGAGCTTGCGCAGCTGGGCGAAGACCAGCAGCGGCAGATCCGCCACGTGCGCCACTTCGTCGCCGACCTGAACGAGGCGGCGCGGCTGGGGCTGGTACCGGGGGAGCATTACTTCTGCGTGTCGAGCCTGCGCATCGACCGCCGCCAGGGCGCAACGCCGCTGTGCTGGTGCGATGTGTACGCGCAACAGGACTACGCCGAAGTCATCGAGTTGGCGCGCGCGCAGCCGGATCAACCGATTGCCGGGTTGCTCGAACAGCGTTATGGCCGGGCCATCGCGGTGGTCGACCAGCAGGTGCGAGCGGTGTTGCTGACAGCGCAAATGGCCGATGTGCTGAACGCCGAGGCAGGTTCCCCGGCGCTGAGGATCATGCGCCACTATCGCGAAGAGAATGGCGATCTGATGGTGGTTTCGGAAACGATACACCCGGACGACCGCTTCACCCTGGTCACCCAGATGCGCCGGGATCGATCGCCGTCCTGATCAGGCACGCCAGCTTGCATCTTCAATGCCTGCCCGCTCCCACAGGGGTAGCGCATGGCTTGCCGGCGCAGCGGCGCCTTCCGCTCAAGTGCCGCTCAAGTGGCGGCCTGCGGTTGCATGGAAGATCGGGCAGGGCTATAAAAGCTCGATTTAACTTGAGGTCAACAGGCATGGCAGCGGACAGCGCACGGATGCTGACAGTGGGGGAAGTCGCCAGGCGCAGCGGCGTGGCGGTGTCCGCCCTGCACTTCTACGAGACCAAAGGGTTGATCGCCAGCGTCCGTACCGCCGGCAACCAGCGCCGCTACCCCGCGCTGGTGCTGCGCACCCTGGCAATCATCAAGGTGGCGCAGCGCACCGGTATCGCGCTGGAGGAAATCAAACGGGCGTTCAGCCGTTATCCGCCCAACAGCAAGCTGACCGCAGCGCAATGGGGCGAGATGTCCACGGCCTGGCGCGAAGACCTGAATGCGCGCATTCGTACACTCGAAGCACTGCGCGACAGCCTGGACAACTGCATTGGTTGCGGTTGCCTGTCGCTGGAAGATTGCCCACTGCGCAACCCCGAGGATGTGCTGGCAAAGGAAGGCAGCGGGGCGCGGATTCTGGAGAACAAAACCCGTTAAGGCACATGGCGGCTGCCGCGCACGCCCAGGCTCAGTCGCTTTTGCCCAGCACGTAACGGTCGAACTGCTCGATATGCTCGTCCAGGTTGTCCTCGAGCATCATCCGGTACTGCTCGCAGAAGTACTTCAGCAACTCCTCCCGGGCGGCCGCCAGTTCCGCGCCGGTCTTGAAGCTGCGGGCACTCATCCAGGCGTTGAAACGCGAGGCGCCGAAGGTCAGCGAGGCACTGACCTTGCCCAGGTCTTCGATTTTCTCGATCTGCTGGTTCGCCAGTTCGATGTGCGCATCGGCGCGGTCATAAAAGGCCTGATCGGTAGCTTGGGTCATATGCGGTTACCTGGTTGCTGCATTCGGATTGAACACAGCTGCGTTTTTACAGGTAAAGCGCACGCCTTGAAACCGGCGCGCTGCCCGTGGCAGCGCTTTCATCGGCAAAAATTCCTCTGCTGCTGGTGAACCTGTGGGAGCGGGTTCACCCGCGAACACCGGCCCGGCCGGTGCCATGCAACCCCGCTCCCCCAGGCCACTCAGGCCAGCGGATTGGCATGCAGCACTCGCCCCTGCGCCCCGGGCCGATTGACGAACAACACATCCAGCACGCTGCTACGCAACCCCTTCACAGCGTTCCAGTTCGCCGACGCGTGCACGTACTTGTCGCGCAACAGGCGCTGCTCAGCCTCGGTCAGCCCGGGTTGCTCACACTCGCCCAAGGCAAACCGATGCAGCTCGCCACTGATTGCCTGCAACTCAGCCGGCAGCCGATGCTCAGCCTGGTCACCCAGCGCCATGAACGGCACCCCGCCCCGCACCGCCAACTCGCGCATGATGCTCAGGTACACCCGGGAAAGCTGCCCCGCCACTTCCCGCTCGCGATACACCGCCGCATACACCTGCTTCTGCGCCTCATCTCTGTGCCCCCCGGCAACCGGCACCTCCCAGGCCAGCACGCGCGGCCTGGGCATACCCGATTCGGCAAATTCCGCAGCCAGCAAGGCGCTGACCGTGGCATGCACGCGCGTGCGTTCCACGGGCATACCTTGCGGCACCCGCTGTGACTGCGGCTTGCACAGCAGCACCTGCTCCTGCAGGGTGTCCGGGTAGCCCCCGCCAATGTTCGAGTGCACCCCTGGCAGCACGATGTCATGGCCGCTGCACACCAGCGGGAAGTTGTGCCGCCGCTCGTCCTGTGCCACCAGTTGCACCACATGCCGGGCAATACCCGCCGCCAGGCCCAGGCGCAAGCCACCATGGCGGGCGTCGGCGGGGTCGAAGTCACCTTGCAGCGGCGCGACGATCGCCGCCACGGTGTCGAACAGGCCGATGAAGTTGATGGCCGTGGCGCAGGGCGCTGGCAACAACCGGTCACCGCCATCGTGCAGCAGGTTGGCCAGATGCCGCGCGGCCGCCGCGCCACGGCTGAAGCCAAAGATGTCGAACTCGACGCGCGCGAGCCGGGCCTGCGGCTGTGCCTGGCACCAGCCCTGCAATTGCTCGGCGATGCCCGCCAGCGCCTCGGCCACCCGCGCCTCGGCCCCGGTGCGCCCGCGCCCGGTGGCCGAGGCATAGGCCCGGTCCGCCTCGCCGGCCAGCGTACCCACGCCTTCGACATAACGTTTGAGAAACCCCATGCCGCCCTCGGCAAGGCCATCCTGCGCCGGGTAGAGCGCGTACAGCAGGGCCACATTGCTCAAGGCGCAGGCATAACTGCCCCCCTTCCCGCCGTGTGCATCCAGCGCAGGCGCGTTGTGCTGGTTGTTGCCGGTGCCATCGAAGAACACGCCAAAACGCAGGGTGACCGGCATCGAGCATTCAGTGTTGCAGCTGTTCAGTTCCATCATCGTGGGTCCTGCTTGCCTGTAAAGCACAAGCAGGCGCCAGCACGGCGCAGCGCAACATCAGCCAACAGCCAGTCATGGCCAGGACATTTCTGTACCTGCATGGCCGCCGGCATGGATAAATTTCCCTGCCGCCATTGGTCGCCACCCCCCCGGATGGATTAAAGTATCAGCCCTTGCCAGGGCAGCTGCTTCCAGCCGCCTGCGGCCCCATACCAGGAACCGTCACCGATGGAACACCGTGAAGCGCTGATCGCGCTGCGCACCTTTCTTTCTTCCCAGATCCTAGGCCAGGAAAAACTGGTCGAACGGCTGTTGATCGTGCTCCTGGCCGACGGCCACATGCTGGTCGAAGGTGCCCCGGGCCTGGCCAAGACCAAAGCCATCAAAGAGCTCGCCGAGGGTATCGAGGCGCAGTTCCATCGCATCCAGTTCACCCCCGACCTGCTGCCGGCCGACATCACCGGCACCGAAATCTACCGCCCGGAAACCGGCAGTTTCGTCTTTCAGCAGGGGCCGATCTTCCACAACCTGGTACTGGCCGACGAAATCAACCGCGCCCCGGCCAAGGTGCAGTCGGCGCTGCTCGAGGCCATGGCCGAGCGCCAGGTCAGCGTAGGCCGCAGCACCTACGACCTGTCGCCGCTGTTTCTGGTCATGGCGACGCAGAACCCGATCGAGCAGGAAGGCACCTACCCGTTGCCCGAAGCCCAGCTCGACCGCTTCCTGATGCACGTGAAAATCGGTTTCCCCGACGCGGCGGTAGAGCGGCGCATCCTCTTGCAGGCCCGGGGTGAAGCCCTCGGCGGCGAGACCAAGCCCGAGCGCCGGGTCAGCCAGCAGGCCATCTTCGCCGCCCGCAAGGAAATCCTCGGCCTGTACATGGCCGACGCGGTGGAGGAATACCTGGTGCAACTGGTGATGGCCACCCGCACCCCGGCCAAGTTCGACAGCGAACTGGCCGACTGGATCGCCTACGGCGCCAGCCCGCGCGGCTCCATTTCGCTGGACCGCTGCGCGCGCGCTCACGCCTGGCTGGCCGGGCGCGATTTCGTCAGCCCCGAAGACATCCAGGCGGTGCTGTTCGATGTGCTGCGCCACCGCATCATCCTCTCGTTCGAGGCCGAGGCGGCGGGGATCGACCAGGACCGCGTGGTCCAGCGCATCCTCGACGTCGTCGCCGTTGCCTGAGCCCATGCCCACTGCGTCGCTGGCCGAACCCGGCATCCGCATCGGCCTTGCCGAACTGATCGACATGCGCCACCGCGTGCGCGAGATCCAGCTGTTTTCCCGGCCCGGCCAGCGCAGCCCGCTGGTCGGCCTGCACCATTCCAAGCTGCGCGGGCGCGGTGTGGACTTCGACCAGGTGCGCGTCTACCAGGCCGGCGACGATGTGCGCAACATCGACTGGCGGGTCACCGCACGCACCCAGGAGCCGCACACCAAACTGTTCCACGAAGAGCGCGAACGGCCGATCTTCATCCTCGTCGAGCAGAGCCAGCGGCTGTTCTTCGGCTCGGGGCTGACGTTCAAATCGGTGCTGGCCGCCCAGGCTGCGGCGCTGTTCGGCTGGGCCGCGCTGGGCCACAACGACCGCATCGGCGGCTTGGTGTTCGGCGACCACGAACACCACGAAATCAAACCCCGGCGCAGCAAGCAGAGCCTGCTGCAACTGCTCAACCGCCTGGCCAAGGTCAACCAGGCGCTGCACACCGAGGCCAGCCCCGGGGCCGACAGCCTTGGCCTGGCGCTGCGCCGCGCCCGCGAAGTGCTGCGCCCCGGCAGCCTGGCCATCGTGATCTGCGACGAACGTTCGCTGAGCGCCCAGGTGGAGCAGCACCTGGCGATGCTCTCGCGCCATTGCGACCTGCTGCTGATGCCAGTCTCCGACCCGCTCGACCACGCCCTGCCCGCCGCCGGGCTGTTGCGTTTCGCCCAGCGCAGCGCGCAGCTGGAACTCGACACCCTCGACGCCAGCCTGCGCCAGGCCTATCGCCAGCAGGCCGAAGCGCGCATCGAGCGCTGGGAACTGATGGCGCAAAAGCTGCGCGTGCTGCTGATGCCGTTGAGCACGCAAAGCGAAATGATCGAGCAACTGCGCGAATACCTGAACGCCCAACGGCCGCGGAGTGCCTCATGAAGAGCACCGGCCGATGAACCCGCTCGACCAACTGCAGCCGCTGATCGCCCCCGCGCCGATCGGCCTGTGGCCACCGGCACCTGGCTGGTGGCTGCTGCTGGCCGTGCTGCCAGTGCTGGCCTGGGGCCTGTGGCGGCTGCGCCACTGGCGCCCGGGCAAACGCCGTGTGATGCGTGCCGAACAACCCTTGGACCCGGTGCGCGCCGAGGCCCTGGCCGAACTGGCCCGGCTGCCGCGCCCCTATGACGGCGCACCGGCCGGCGCCTGGCTGCAACAGATCAACGCCCTGCTCAAGCGCCTGTGCCGCAGCCACTACCCGGGGGCCAACAGCCATACCCTCAACGGCCGCCAGTGGCTGGCGTTTCTCGACAACCGCTGCCCGGCCGCCGGCCTGACCCGCTGGATGGTGCTGGTCGAAGGCGCCTACAAACCCGAGTGCAAGCTCGACGACAAGGCCATCGCCGGGCTCAGCCAGGCCGTCGAAACCTGGATCCGCAAACATGTTTGAACTGGCCTGGCCGTGGGTCTTCGTGCTGCTGCCGCTGCCGTGGCTGGCACGGCTGCTGCTGCCTGCCGCCGACAGCGGCGAGCCGGTACTCAAGGTGGGCTTTCTCGACGAACTGGAAGGCCTGGCCGGGCGCCGCGCGCGGCTCAACCTGCCGACCTGGCGCCAGCAGGCGCCGTTCGTGGTCATCTGGCTGTTGCTGCTGTGCGCCGCCGCCCGCCCGCAGTGGCTGGGCGACCCGGTGCCGGTGGCCGCCAGCGGCCGCGACCTGCTGGTGGCGGTGGATGTGTCCGGGTCGATGGACTTCCCCGACATGCAGTGGCAGCACGAAGAGATCAGCCGCCTCGACCTGGTCAAGGCGCTGCTTGGCGACTTTCTGCAAGACCGCGAGGGCGACCGCGTCGGCCTGATCCTGTTCGGCAGCCAGGCCTACCTGCAGGCCCCGCTCACCTTCGACCGGCGTACCGTGCGCACCTTCCTCGACGAAGCGCAGATCGGCATCGCCGGCAAGAACACCGCCATCGGCGATGCCATCGGCCTGGCGGTCAAGCGCCTGCGCCAACGCCCGGCACAAAGCCGGGTGCTGGTACTGATCACCGACGGCGCCAACAACGGCGGGCAGATCCACCCGCTGACCGCCGCCCGCCTGGCCGCTCAGGAAGGCGTGCGCATCTACAGCATCGGCATCGGCGCCAACCCCGAGGCCAGTGGCACCCCCGGCCTGCTCGGCCTCAACCCGAGCCTGGACCTGGACGAAGCGGCGCTGCGGGAAATTGCCGAGATTACCCACGGCGCCTACTTCCGCGCCCATGACGGTGCCGAACTGAACGCCATCGGCGACACCCTCGACCAGTTGGAGCCGGTGGCCCAGCAACCGACCCAGGCACGTACCGCGCAAGCCCTGTACGCCTGGCCACTGGCCCTGGCGCTGCTGCTCAGCGTGCTGCTGGTAGTGGCCGTGCAATGGCCCGACAACCTGTTGCAGCGCCTGCTGCGCAAGCCGCGCTTTTTGCAGCCGCACCCGGAGTGGCGCCAGCGCCTGAAGCGCCTGCGCCTGAGGAGACGGCGATGATCGAACTGTGGCCGCAATGGCTGCGCCCGCTGTGGCTGCTGGCGGTGCCCGTGCTCGGCTGGCTGTTGTACAAGCTGTGGCACCGGCGCAAACGCGCCGGGCGCTGGCAGATGATCCTGCCGCCGGCGTTCCATGGCGTACTGCTGGGCGGCGGCAGCGGCAGCACCAGCAAACTGCCGTGGATTGCGCTGGGCCTGGCCTGGCTGCTGGTCGTCCTGGCCCTGCTCGGGCCAAGCTGGCAGCGCGTGGAAGAAAGCCGCCAACGCCCGGCCGACCCGCTGGTGATCCTGCTCGAACTGACCCCGCAGATGCTCGCCGAAGACAGCCCGCCCAACCGCCTGGAGCAGGCCCGGCGGAAAATCCTCGACCTGCTGGAGCACCGCCGCGACAGCCAGACCGCGCTGGTGATCTACGCCGGTTCCGCGCACACCCTGGTGCCGCTGTCCGATGACCTGGCCACCAGCCGCAACCTGCTGGAGGCGATCGACCCGGCGATCATGCCCAAGCCCGGCCAACGTGCCGATCTGGCCGTGCAGAAAGGCCTGGCGCTGCTGGCCCAGAGTGGCCTGGGCCAGGGCCGCCTGCTGCTGATCGGCTCGTCACTCAGCGCCCCGGAGCGGCAAGGCATCGCCCAGGCCCTCGGCCGCCAGGGGCCAAGCCTGCTGATGCTGGGCATCGGCAGCCGCGAAGGCGCACCAGTGCGCCAGGCCAACGGTGAGTACCTCAAGGACGACCAGGGCGGCATCCTGGTGCCGCGCCTGGACAGCGCCAGCCTCAAGGGCTTCATCAGCGGCACCGGCGGGCGCTACCGCCATGCCCGCATCGACGACCTCGACCTGCGTGGCCTGGGCCTGTTCGACAACCCACGCGCCGGGCGCAATGACGGCCAGACGTTGCAACTGGACAGCTGGGCCGACCAAGGTTACTGGCTACTGTTGCCACTGTTGTTGCTGGCCGCCTGTGCCGGCCGCCGCGGCTGGCTGTTCTGCCTGCCGCTACTGCTGGCGCTGCCCCAGCCCAGCCAGGCCTTCGAGCTCGACGACCTGTGGCTGCGTCCCGACCAGCAAGGCCAGCGCCTGCTGCTGCAGAACCGCCCGGCCAGCGCCGCGCGCCAGTTCCAGGACCCGCAATGGCGCGGCATGGCGCTGTACCAGGCAGGCGATTACACCGCTGCCGCCGAAGCCTTTGCCCAGGGCGATAGCGCCGCCGCCCACTACAATCGAGGCAATGCGCTGGCCCGCAGCGGTGAACTGGAAGCCGCCCTGGACGCCTACGAGCAAGCCCTGGAGCGCCAGCCCGACCTGCAAGTGGCGCTGGACAACCAGGCGCTGGTGCAGCAACTGCTGCAACAGCGCGAGGCCAAGGCCGAGGAGCAGCCGGCCGGCAGCGATGCCCAGGGCACACCTGGCAGCGAAACCGAAGGCAACAGCAGTTCGGCCAGCAGCCCGGCCCAGGGCACGCCCGGCAATGACGAACAAGCCAGCGCCGAACAAGCCGGCGAAGGCAACAGCAACAACCCGGTAGCCCCCGGCAACCAGGCGGGTGCCGATGACAGCGTCATCCAGCCGCCGCAGCGCCCGGTATCGACCAGCCTCGATGCCGAGCAGCGCCAGGCCCTGGAACAATGGCTGCGCGAGATCCCCGACAACCCGGCGGAGCTGCTGCGCCGCAAATTCTGGTATGAACAGCAATTGCATCAGGAAAACCCACGATGAGTCGCTTCGGCGTCTTTGTTCTCAGTCTGCTATGGGCCGTGCTGGCCCTGGCAGACCCGTTGCTGCAAGCCAGCGTCGACCGTACCCGCCTGCAAGCCGGCGAAAGCCTGGAGCTGACCCTGGAAAGCCAGGACGTCACCCAGTTCGGCAAACCCGACCTGCGCGCGCTGGAGGGCGACTTCGAAGTGCGCGGCACGCGCCAGCTGAACAGCCTGCACACCCTGGACGGCGAGACCCGCGCCAGCACCCGCTGGATCATCACCCTGCTGCCGCGGCGCAGCGGCAGCCTGCGCATTCCCGAGCTGCAACTGGGCCAGTCGCACAGCCAGGCCATCGAGTTGCAAGTGCTGCAGGCCGATGCCAGCCGCCAGGACAGCGCCTCGCAGGTGTTCATCGAAGCGACCCTCGACAGCACCGACGTATACGTCCAGGCCCAGGCCGTGCTGACCCTGCGCATCTACCACTCGGTGGCGCTGTACGACGACAGCAGCCTCAGCCCGCTGCAACTGGAAAACGCCAAGGTCGAGCCGCTGGGCGAATCGCGCACCTATGAAAAGGAAATCAACGGCGTGCGCCACGGCGTGATCGAAACCCGCTACGCCGTGTATGCCCAGCAAAGCGGCAGCCTCGAGATTCCGCCACTGACCTTCAGCGCCACCGCCGCCGCCAGCCCGGACCCGGCCGCGCAGGCCAACGGCACGGCCCGGGTCGGCCGCCAGGTGCAGGTCAGCTCGCTGCCATTGCGCCTGAGTGTGCGCCCGGTTCCTTCGGCCTGGCCCGCAGGCCTGCCCTGGCTACCGGCGCGCAACCTGACCCTGGAAGAGCACTGGAACCCCGACCCCGGCAACCAGCAGGTGCAGATCGGCGACTCGCTGACCCGCAACATCACCTTGCGCGCCGAAGGCCTGGCCAGCACCCAGTTGCCGCCCCTGCCGGCCACCGAAATCACCGGCCTGCGCCGCTACCCCGACCAGCCGCTGCTGCGCAACGAAATCAGCGAACGCGGCATGACCGCCAACCGCGAGGAACGCGAAGCCCTGGTACCGACCCACAGCGGCGCGCTGGCCTTGCCGGTGCTGGAAGTGACCTGGTGGAACACCCGCGAAGACCACCTGGAACACAGCAGCCTGCCGGCGCGCACGCTGAACGTGCAGGACAACCCGGCGTTGAGTGCCGACACCCCGGTGGGCGACAACAGCAGTGCCGGCAACCTGCTGTGGCCTTGGCAGCTGGCTACCCTGCTGTTCGCCCTTACCAGTGTGCTGGGCTTTGCCCTGTGGTGGCGTGCCCGCTCCCAGCCGGCGGTGCTGCGCGCCGCCCAGACCGGGCCGAGCCCGCGGACCCTGCTGGACGATATCAAGCGCGCCTGCCAGGCCAACGACCCACAGGCGACCCGCCAGGCGCTGGACGCCTGGGCCCGTCAGCAGCCGGAGACCCTGGCCGAAATGGCCGCGCGCTTCGTGCCGTTGTCGGACGCGCTGGATGGCTTGAACGGGGCGTTGTACAGCGAGAGCGGCCAGTACTGGCAGGGTGAGGATTTGTGGCGGGCGATCGGTACGATTCCACCGGCTGAGCAGGTGTTGCTGCCGGCGGGTGAGAACGGCAGCTTGCCGCCGCTTTATCCCAAGTGACGGGCTGCCTGCGCCGGCCTCTTCGCGGGTGAACCCGCTCCCACATGGGACAGCGCAGGCCCCGGCTCACGCTGCACCTATGGGAGCGGCCGTGGCCGCGAACACCGGCGCAGCCGGTGCCATCCACCACGCCGCCTGCTTCGCGGGCTTGCCCGCT
>NZ_PUQD01000051.1 GCF_003331055.1 Pseudomonas sp. AFG_SD02_1510_Pfu_092
CCACCTGCTCGGGCTGGTCTTCACCGAACAATTTCTTGCCCAGCCAGCCCCCGACGGATTCGCCACCCAGCCCACCCAGCGCCGCACCAATGGCGCCGCCCACGGCCGTACCGAGGACCGGCACAACCGAGCCAATCGCCGCGCCCGCCATCGCGCCGGCCATCGCACCGGCCATACCGCCGGCCACGCCGCCGTAACCCTCTGCCTTTTCGTCCTGGGTTTGCGCGTTCAGCGCCACATCGAGCACGCCCGGCACCGCATCGAGCAGTTGGCCGCCCGGCAGCTTGCCGGCCACCTTGGTAACGCCGCGCACGTTGCGCACCATGCGCCCGAGGTTGTTGGCACTGCCGGCGCTACCGGCACCGGCGAACGCGGCAACGCCCGCCACCGGCGCAGCGCTCGGCACCACCGGCACGCGGCGCGCATCAGCCATGGTTCCCGCACGACGCCGGCGACGACGGCGCGCACGACGGCTACCAGGCTCTGCGGGGGCCGAATTGGCCGCTGCGCCTCCCATCCGGCCGATGGCATCGGCATTGACCACAAACACGCGCTGCGGCTCGCTGGTGACGCCTGGGGCCGGGTCGTTGCTGGCCTCGACGCCAAACACCTTGCCCAGCGCACCCACGCCGGCGCCAAACACGCGGCTACGGGTCTTGGGGGTCACCCCCTCCCCCGGGGCATCCTCGGCCTTACCACCGCGCCCAGCGCTCCAGGCGCGGCCGCGCACAACGTTGAACGCACCGCGCGCCACCCTGGCGCTGCTGCGCGCGGCCAACAGGGCGCTAATGCCCGCCGCCAGGCCCGACAGCCCCATGATCGCGGCGGGGAACTTGTCCGAGAGCGTGGTGATACCCTGGGCGACTGCTGTCAGCCCCCGCGCCGCCATGTCGGTCGCCGGGCGGATGGCATCGCCAATGCTGCGCATCGCGTCGTCAACCGCCTGGGCCGTCTCAGCCCAGGCCTGTTTAGAGGTCTCGCGACGCTCGGCCAGGTTCTTGTCCAAGATGCCGCTGGCCTTCTGCGAGTCGGCCTTAAGCTCGGCATACAGCCCCCGGTTTTGCGCGTAGGCGGTCAGCGCCGCCTTGACCTGCATGTCGGCAAACAGGTCACCGGTGCGCAGGGTCTTCTCCAGGGCCTCCAGCGCCGCCTTGGCTTTCTCCGGGTCGACTTCCTTGTCGATGTTGGCCTGGGCTTCTTTGATCTTTTTCGCCTTGGCCGGGTCGGTCGCCTCGACGTACTTCATGGCCAGCGCCATGGAAGATTCAATGACGCTCATGCCCTTCTGCAGGCCAGTGTTCAGTGAGTCCTGATAGTCAATGCCCACATCGCTGTAAGCCTTGACCACCTCGCCCGAACCGATTTTCTCCATCCAGTTCTTGAAGTTGTTCGCCGCTTCGTCCGAACTGCCGGCGGTCTTCATCTGCACCTGCAGCATGGCGCCCAGCGAGGTCACCGCATCCAGGCCGGTACTGCCGTTTTTCTCCATGCCGGCCAGCAGCTGCGGGAACCACTTGGCCATGTCGCTGGCCTCGAAGCTGCCCGCCTGCCCTTGGTAGGCGATAGCCTCCAGCGCCTGCTGCATGACCCTGGGGTCGGTAATTTTGGCGTTCTGCTGCAGGGCCATGATCATGCTGGCCGTGTCGACGCCCGAGGCGCCTTGACCGACCGCGAACTTGGCCGCCGTCGGCGCGTAGGCCATGGCCTTGTCCAGCTCCATGCCGGCGCCGACCAGCTGGTTGATCAGGTCGGCCACATCGTTGCGGCTCATGCCGGTATCTTTCGCCGTCTGAATCACGGTGCGGCTGAGCTGCACCTCTTCGGGCTTGTTGACGGCGTCAGCCTTGATCGCAATGTCGCGGATAATCGCCTGATAGTCGGCGCTGATCTTGGTGGGGATGGCCGCCAGGCCAATGCCCACCGTGGCGGCCGCCGCGTTGGTCTTGAGCCCCGAGCGGCCGGTGTCGATCTGCTGGTGACCCTTGAGCTGCAGGTCGGCGCCCCTCGCTTCGCGAGCCAGGCGCTGGTATTCGCGGCTCAGGCGGCCCACTTCGACGCCCTGCTTGCGCAGAGAATCAAGGTTGCCATTGAGCTTGCGCAGCAGCTTGTCGGCGCCGGCGGCGCCGGTGTCGTGTGCCCGCTTCCACTCGGCCTGCAGCTTCATGGTTTCGCCAATGGTGCTTTTGAGCACCTTGGCCTTGTTGCCCTTCTGCTCGAGCTTGGAAATGCGCCCTTCGACGTTCTTGAACGCGGCGCCGACCGACGAAGCGACGGCGCCCCCGATCACCAGGGCTAACTGCATCTTTGCCATCGGTTATCCCCTGCTCAGTCCGAGAGCCACCACAGCATGTCCGCAAAGGACATGCCCGATATCTCAGCGGCCGAGAAATTCAGCTCAGCGGCCAGCCGCTTGGCCAACCGCTTTTGCGTGGCAGCATCAAACGTCGTCGTCTTGCACCAGGCGAAAATAGCCAGTCTGCAGGCGGTTGTAGTCCTTGAGGGCCATCCCCTCCAGGTCCTTGGCGCCGACCTCGGCCAGCGAGGCGAACAGGTTCAGCTCGCGCTGCTCGTCGTCATCGCCGCTGACCTTCTGCGCCGCGCGGATATCGCGCACGGTAGGCGAGCGCAGGCTGACGGTGTCGACCTTGATGCCGTTCATTTCTACGGGGTAGCTCAGCGTTACGGTAACGCGGTCGGCCGAGACGGTCAGCCATTTTGGGGTTGTCTGTACGATAGCCATGGGGTCTTTTCCTTGCATTCAGTGGGGAGGGGATTACAGGCCGAGCGCGGTGCGCTGCTCGGCCAGTTGGTCGACGCCATCGATCACGCGGCGCATACCCAGCGCATCGATCTCGTAAACCGTGCGGCCGTCGACCTCAAGCTTGTAGTAGGTCAGGCTCACGCCGTGCTTGACTTCGGCCTTGTCGCCCGACTTCCAGTCGCCCATGTCAATCTCTTTGAGACTGCCGCGCAGGGTGACGATCACCGGTTTGATCTTGCCTTTGAGGCCCTTAAAGGCGCCCCGGAAAACGCCGTTGAAGGCGGTACCATCGGCCAGGCCAAAGAATTGCAACGCCTCGCGCCGCACGCCGGTGGTGGTAAAGCTGGCCTCCTGCTTTTCCATGCCCTGATCCATCTCAACCGGCATATCCATGCCGCCGGGGCGGTGCTCCTCCATCTTGAGGGTCAGCTTGGGCAGGGTCAGGCTGGGCACATCGCCCTGGAAGCTGACGCCGTCAACGAACAGGTTCAGGTTGGCCAGGGTTTCGGGAATCATTGCCATGTAGAGCGCTCCTTATGCGGCCGAGTCGAGGACTTCGGTCAGCCATTGATTGGTGATTTCGACGCGGAAATTCGGGTTCTCCGCCGGCGGAACGTCGGTAAAGCGGATGTTCCAGTACACCTTGCCCTGCTCCAGCTGGCTGGCGGTGTTCAGCTCGGTATCCGCGTACACCTCGAAGTTGATGATTGCGCCTTGGTTCTTGAGGTCGCGCATGAACGCCTGCAGCCCTTCGGTAACGTCCTTGACGTAGGTCGCGGTGATGGAACGATCAACCGCCCATTTGTGGCCGTACAGAATCGCATCCATGACGATATCCATGGTCCGCACGCGGGTGACGAAGGCCCATTTCGGATCGCTCGACAGCGTGCGGTTGCCCCACAGGCGGTAGCCGTCATCGCGAATGATGGTGGTGATATTGGCGTTGTTCAGCAGGTTCGCCCGGCAGGTTTCGTCGCCATCCAAGAATTCCACCGACCGCGTGGTGCCGGTGATACCGACGAATTCCTTGTTGGACGGCGAGGCCCAAAAGCCGTACTCGCTGTCGGTCCAGGCGAACAGGCCAGCAACCCAGGCCGACGCCGGCGCGTCGACCGTGGCCGAGGCCGTGGTGTCCCAGTATTTGACGCCGGGGTCGACCATGAACGCGCGCTTGGCGCCGAACTCGGCGGCGTAGGCCTGGGCGGCCTCGTCGGTAGTGCCTGGGCCGTCGATGATGGCGATGCCGCGCAGCTTGTCGGCCAGGGCCACCAGCGCGGTACCGACCGCCAGGGTGGCACTGTGCTTGGGCGTCACCAGCAGCCGCGGCTGTGCGTTGAACCGGCTTTTGCCGTCGAGCAGCGCCTGCAGGCCGGTACGGCCGCCGCCGGCGAGCACGCCGCCGATGATCGCGGAAGTCTGCGCCGCCGCGTCGTCCACCTTGGCCACGCCACACGCAACGATTACCGCTTTGGCGCGGGTGTAGATCGCCTGGCACGCCTTGGCAATGGCCGACTCAGCGCCAAAGGCGGCGATGGCTTCGCGCTCGCTGGTAATCAGTACCAGCTCGTTGGGCATCGCCGTTGGCGTGGATTGCGCACCAGGCCCAGGGGTGAAGGTATCAACCAGGCCGATGATCGAGGAGGACGGCAGGGCGATATTGCGCGTGCCGGTGTCGACGTTCGTTACGGTAACGCCGTGAAAGAATCCAGCCATGTTTACTCCAGATGTGAAAAGGCCCCGCAAAGCAGGGCCAGGTGGTACAGCGGAAAAGAAAACGCCCCGTCAGTGCGGGGCGTCAGGTATCGGCCTGGGCGTCTTCGGGGCTCGGCGGCCACTCGACAGCCAGGGGGTAGCCGTCTTGCTGCTCGATCCGGCCGAGGTCGACGCGGTAATGCCTCCAGGCGAGCAACAGCGCTTGCTCGGCCTCGGTAGCACGCCCCAGCTCCACGGCATCCAGCAACGGCGCGATGCGCGCACTGGCCACCGCCAGGCGCTCGTCGCGGGCCGCCAGCACCTCCTGCCGGCGCCCCTCCAGCTGGGCCGCTTCGTTCAACAGCCAATCCTCGCCCGTCCATGTGTAATAGCGCCCCGGGCACGGCGTTACGGTCAGCTCCTCAGGCAGCGGCCCAAGCGCCGAATAGGTCAGGGCCTCGCCGGTGGCCTTCACGTACACCGGCCCCCGGTGGTCCTCAATCAGCTCCCAAGCGGTCTGGTCGGCATTGCGCACAATCGCGAACCCGGCGACCGGCTCGGGCGGCGCGTCGAGGTAGGCGCGCGCCGGAATCAGCCAGTTGTCGGGCACCCGTGGGTCAGCATCAGGCACGCCGATGCCGCACAACTCCCAGGTATTGGGGGCTGCGTGGTAGATAGTTGGTGCGTCCATAGGATTCTCGTCAGTATTTGATGTAGGCAATCAAGGCCACGTTTCGGCCCCGCGTCTCGCTGCCACCGCTTGCGCTGATTTGCAGGGTGTGGGAGTGAGCGCCCGCCGTGTCGGAGTTACCGTAAATGCTGTGGGAGTGGTCACCGCCGCCAAACCCGCCCTCGATCACAGCAGGGGTTGCACCCGGCGCGCTGATGGCCGGGCGCGAGCCGGCGATATCGTTCAGGCCCATATTCATCGTGTGGCTGTGTGCGCCGCTGGATGTCGTGGAACCCGTCACCCCGTGCGCGTGCGCGCCTTGCGTGTCGGTGGTACCGGCGTGGGTGTGCGACGCGTACAGGTGGTTCTGCCAGCTACCCAGCACTCGCCCTGGGTCTACGCCTCGGCCTTCGTCCAAGCCTCGGACGAATTCGCCGCGCAGGTCGGGCACGTTGAACGTGGTGCTGCCATTGCCAGCCCCGTAGGTGGTGCCGATGGCGGCGAACAGCTCCGGGTAAGCCGTCCGGCTCACCGCAGCGCCGTTTGCCTTGATGCGCCCGCGCGGCAGGGCTGCACTGGCATAGAAACTGATTTCGCCAGGCTGTGCGTTTTCCTCTACCGCGACAGCCCGCACAAATGCCGTACTTGCCACCTGCCCGTTGTTGGTCGTCGTCGGCGCGGTCGGGCAAGTAGGCACGCCGCTAAATGCCGGGCTGACCAAAGGCGCCAGTTCCATAGGCGCGCGCCAGGTGCCGTCATTGTTACTGGAACGCACAAACACGCGGTCCGAGTAAGGAATGTTGGCAATCTCAAACCCCTTATCAGTGCCGTATACCATGCGCATCACAAAGGCAAAGGCGGGATAGGGAGAAATAGCGCTCGCGTAGTAATAGTTGCCCGAAGGCCAGGCCGCCAGCTCTCCGGTTGTGGGCGGCGTCGGCCCTACTGTTCCCCCTCCAAGCCCATATTGGTTCAGGGTGTTGCGCAGGTACTGCTGGTTCACCAGGCCCAGCGCATTGCCACCCAAGGGCAACGTCGGGGCCAACGGCGTACCTGTGAACGACGGGCTGGCCAGCGGTGCCTTGGTCGCCAGCGAGTTGGTCATGGTGGTGGCAAAGTTCGGGTCGTTGGCCAACGCATTGGCCAGCTCGCGCAAGGTGTCCAGTGCCCCCGGCGACGAATCGACCAGGGTGGCTATCGCGTCCTGCACAAACTCGGTCGTTGCCAGCTGCTTGGACTTGGTCCCCTTGAGCGCGGTGGGAGCCGTAGGCGCCCCTGAAAACGTCGGGCTATCCAGGGTGGCCACATCGTTCCACGCCTGCCAAACGCTCGCCGCGCGTCGACGCCACATCAGCCGATCAGTACCAGCCGGAAACAACAGCTGAAAGCCAATCGCCCCGATTACCTTGTGTATCAGCGCGCCACCAGCGCCGCCAAAGGGCAGATTGAGTGTCGAACTGTTCACGTAGTAAATGCCCGCCGGCACGGTGGCATCGTCAAAGTCCGGCATGGTCATGCCAATGCCCACTCCACCCAGGCCCAACTGAGCCAACAGGCCATAAACGAACGCCGTGTTGGCCAGCTGCTGGCTGTTGGTAGCAAGCGGTGCCGTAGGCCCCTGCGGCGTGCCGGTGAAGACCGGCGAATGCAGCCGACCGATTTCCGACCACGCCGACCAGGTGCCGGAATAGCAGGTACGGCTAAACGTGCGGTTGCTTGGCTGATACAACGTGTAGAACTGGGTAAAGATGCTCAGCCCAGCGGCCTGCACCAGCAGCGTGCCGGCGTAGGGCTCGGGGTAGTTCAGCTCCGCCGTTGCCTGGGCGTTGGACGGCTGGCCGTAAGAGCCCGGCGTCACCACGTTGTTCAGGTTGGTGCCGGCCGGGAGATTGGAACCTTGGACGCCACCCGACCCCCACCCCATGCCACCCAGCAGCGACTGCACAAACTGGGTCGTTGCCAGGGTCGTGTCATTGACTGTCAGCGCTTGCGTGGGCGCCTTGGGCGCGCCGGTAAAGGTCGGGCTGGCCAGCGGCGCCTTGGCCGCCAGCGCATTGGTCATGGTGGTGGCAAAATTCGGATCGTCACCAATCGCTGTCGCCAGCTCTTTGAGGGTGTCCAAAGCGCCCGGCGCCGCTGCAACCAGAGCCGTCACAGCGGCCTGCACGAACGCGGTATTGGCGATCTGCTGGGAGTTGTTGCCCGCCGGCGCCGTCGGCGCCGTTGGAACCCCGCTCAAGGCCGGGCTGGCCAGCGGCGCCTTGGTCGCCAAAGCGCTGTCAACTTCCGTCTTGGTGTACACATCGGTCAGGCCGTAACCCGCCACCGTGGTCGGGTTGGTGGCGGCGACCACCCGCCCGTACTTGTCGACCGTCACGCTGCGGTAGGTGCCAGCAGCCACGCCGGTGCGACCAAACGCCATGTCAAACGTCAGCCCCGAAACCCCCAGGCTGATCAGCGCGTCGGTGACCAACTGCCAGGCACTGTCACCGTTGAGCGTGCCTTTCTCGACCAGTACCAGCAGCCCCGGCGTTACCTTGGCGCTGGTGTCGGCGTCTTTGGTGCGGGTCCAGGCGCCGGTCGACACCTCGTAGATACCGTTTTCCTTGGCCGCCGTCTGGTTCTTCACCAGCACCCGGTTACCGGCCAGCAGCGCCACCCCGTCAATGGTCTGCAGGCCAGTCAGCGCGATATTGGCCGTGGTGGCCACAACTACCGAATGCTTGAAGTCCTGGCGCGCCAGTTCCTCGGTCACCCATTCGCGGGTGGCCAACACAACGCTTGGGTCGATTTTCAGCTGTACGTTGCTGGAACTGCTGACGATCAGGCTCATGCGCACCACCTGGGTGCGGCCCGAGCCCTGGCTTAGCAGCGGCTTGTAGGTCGGTGCGCAGTTGGCCACCGCGACCAGATCGCCGTCGGCGTCGTACAGGCCAATTTCGCGAATCCACTTACCGCCCACCTCGGCCGGTATGACCTGCTCGGCCACGATGATTGCCGAATCGGTGTCATCGACTTTCAGCTGGTTCAGCGGCGCGCGGCGCCATTCGTTGATCAGCTTCGTCTGCGTGGCATTGGGGGTCGGGTCGGTGCCGTTGGCATCACCCACGCCCATCTGTGTAATTTTCCAAGCGGTGCCCAGGGCATCCGCGTTGGCCTGTTTCGCCGCGCCAACGTTCGTGAGGATGGCGTAGAACTGGGAGTTTTGATCAACCATTTGCAATGTCCAAGGTGTCAATGGTGTGTTCGCGGCCGCCTCGGCCAATGCGGCCGGTGACCTCGATATCGCGCTGTGCCAGTGGGTAAACGTCCAGAACGTCGCCCTCTGTCAGCAGGCCGCCGACGTAGAAACCGCCGACCGTCTCCAGGCTGATCGCCAAGGCCGTCATGTGGCGGGAGACGGGCCGGGCGTCATCCAAAAGCGCCGTCAGTTCCTTGTAAGTACCTTCGTCGATGCCCGCGTCGGAGACGCCGACCTTCAAGGCGAAGGTGCCGGGCACCCCCTGGGGAACCATGTTCCACCACTCGACCACCTCGATCAGGTAGCCAAACGGCTCGACCACGCGGCGCAGCGCGCCGATGGTCCCTTTGTGGGAGTGGATGTAGAACGATGACCGAATGACCGAGCGCTTGACCGCCTCCGACCATCGGTCGTCCCAGCGGTCGACCGACCACGCCCAGGCCAGCAGGTACAGCATTTCGGCCGGGCAGGTGTCGGGGTTGTAGAGGCGGCGCAGCATGGTCGCCAGTTCTTCCTTGGCGGCCGCTTCTATGGAGGCCTCCAGGGGCGTGCGGTTGTGCGGCAACAAACTGGCCATCACTCACCCCGCTCGACGGTAAACCCCGTGCACCAGGCCGCTTGGGCCTTGGTCGGCCTGATATCCGCCCAGCCTTCCAGCTCCACGCGGCCAACCCCGTCGATATGGAGCTGGGCATCAACCGCCGAACGCGACACCTCAACACCCAGCCGTCGGCGGGGATTGATCCATGCAGCCAGGCGCGCCCTGCACTCAGCCAGTACGCCCTCGCTTTCCGGCCCGCTGCTGGCCATGTAGAGCTTGGCGTCGATCCGATACGGCAGGATTTGAGCCCCCTGCACCAACAGTCGATCCGCGACCGGGCGCACATCGTCGTCGTTCAGGTAGGCGGCCACCGTTGCCAGCAGCTCGGCCGAAGCCGTGCCGTCCCCCTCCAGGGCCAGCACCGTCACCTCGACCACCGCCGGCGACGGGCTTTCGGCCGTGGCGTCAGCCACCAGGCCGGAAGCGTTGCGGGCGTGCATGATGTAGCTGTTACGGGGGCCGGCCGTGGTCAGCCCCTCGTAAACCAGCTGCACCCGCTCGCGCAAGGCGTCATCCGCCTCGAGCACCTGGGGCTGCGGCGGTACCGCCGTCAGATCCTCGGCCTGGACTACCAGGCGCGACAGGTTGACGTTGGCCGCCAGCTGGTCGAGGTCGGCACCCACGGCATAGGCCAGCATCAGCGCCTTGGCCGCGTCATTGACGCGCGAGCGGTTGAGCAGCTTGCCGTAGGCCCCAACCTCCAGCAGCTTGGTCACCGGGTCGCTCTCCAGGGGCGCGCTCCAGTTGTCGCCCATGTGCGCCCGGAAGGTCGCCAGGTCGGCCTGATACAGCGCCTCAAAATCCAGGTCTTCCAGCACCTGCGGCACTGGCAACTGGGATAGGTCGATTGCGCTCATGCACTCACCTCAAATACAACGCTGTCACCGAGATAGGCGCCCGACAGCGACAGCGTGACCTGCCCGCCAAGGACCGCCACCACGCGCACGCGCTCCAGCTTCAAACGCGGCTCCCAGCGCCCCAGGGCGCGCGCCACCTCGGCCTGTACCGCGCTTTTCCAGCCGTCATTGACCGGCAGGTCGACGTAACGGCGTAGGTTGCTGCCGTATTCCGGGCGCATCCGCCGGCTACCGACAGGCGTTGTCAGAATGTCCTCAATGGACTGTTTCAGGTGGGCAACGCCGGATAGCGGCTGCCCGGTGCGACGATCCAGCCCAATCATGGCGTTACTCCGCCGGCGTCAGGCGCTCGAAATCGGCGTGCGCCTCCAGGCAGGCCAGCGCCTCGGCGTCGTCCTCGTCGACCTGCAGCTTGCTGCCGACCACGTTCAGCACACGCTCGCCCACGATCACCACGCGGGAACTGAAAACCGTGTCGCGGTAGGTCACCGACGCCGGCGTGCGGGGCTCGACATCCGTGGGTTTCTTGGTAGCCATAGGCCCTCCAGAAATGACAAAGCCCGCAAACGCGGGCCTTTAGGGGTTGATGATTGGGGTTACAGATTCACCACCGGGACGGTGGCCAGGGCGCTCTTGAGCGTACTGGCCAGCACCTTGGGGTCGACGTTGCCCGATTATGTTCAGGGTGACCTGCGGCGCCGCCTGCTTGCGCGCGAAGCCGCCGTGCGAAAGAGCCATACACAGGCCCTCGGCCATTTCGGCCGGATCGATATTGGCTGCCACGCGCTCCCAGGCCTGACGCATGCGAAAGCGGTCATACACCTGGTCAATCTGCTGCTCGATCAGCTTGGCCACCGTGAAGCGGTCAGGCTTCGCCGGCAGCGTTTCAAGTTGGCTCATGACGTTCTCAGTGCTTGTGATTGGCCGTGTTACCGGCCGTGTCGATGATCCGGCCGCCGCCGTTGATATCGCCCGTTACTAGTAACGTGCCATTGATGGTGACGGGGCCGTTGATGGTGACCGCGCCGGACTTGGCGACAATCGCGTTATCCGTAACGACCACCTCGCTGCCGCCGACCTTGATCTTGGCCGTGCCGCTGGGGAGCGTGATGGTGTAGGTCTTGGCCTGCCAGTCGTAGACCAGCGAACCGCCATCATCGAACCGCCACGCCTCGACATGGTCGCGATTGTCCGGCGGCGCGCCAGCGTTGCCGTACAGGCCCGGCACGAACGTGCCCTGGGCGGGTTCACCGCTCGGGCTGATCAGCGCGCCCTGCTCGCCCAGGCTTGGCACACGCCAGTGGCGGGCCTTGCCGGCGGCCAGGGCATGCCAGCGCACCCAGGCGCTCACCCAATCGCCCCCATCGGTGACGCGCACCCGGGCGGCCGCCAGATCGACAGCCACCACGTAGCAAGGAATCACCAGACCAGCCAATAGGCGGTCGTGCTGCGCTACGGCGTAGGTCATCCGAGTTCCTCCGGCGGCCGGTACTGGGACTCATTGCCAGGCCCGGTGTCCGGGTAGAAGGCAAAGAGCAGCGAGCCCGGCGGCTGATCATCCCAAAGCCATTCGGTATCTCCGAGGTAAAGCACATGCCGCCACTGCACCGTCCAGGCGGCGCACTGCAGCAGCTCGGGGATAGACTCCGACGGCACGGCGTGCACATCTTGGGCGGCGTCGACGCAATCGACTCCCCAATACTGATCATCCAACAGCCTGACCAGCTTGGCCGCCAGAATGGCCGCCTGCAGATGCGCCTGATCACGGTCAGACTCGACCAGCACACAGGCCTCAAACGACGCCATGACCGCCGTTCGCCCGTCACCCGGATTAGGCCCAGGGGCCAGACCAGACAAGGCGAAGTACAGCGCCGGCATGGGCAACCCTTCTTGCAGCTTGGGGTAGCACTGCACATCGACCACCTGGGGCATGGCCTCGCGCATGATCGCCTCCATGGCGGCATGCAGCTCGGCCACCTCAGGCAAGGATATCGGCTGTTCGCTCATGCTTGACCTTTAGGACCAGGGCGACCCAGCCCGAGCCGTCAGGCTCAGGCCGCACCACCTCATAGCGACCGCCACCACCCGAGGCCGGCAGGTCGATTACCAGAATCGAACCATTGGGCAGGGTCTTGGCTACATCGGCCGGGACGTTAAACCGTGGCTCGGCCACGCTGTCGGCGTTGACCTGTACGCCCAGGGCACTCTTGCCGCCCTTGGCTCCCACTTGCGGGTCAACCAGGGGATTCTCGAAGGTGCCCATGATCGCGGTACCGCCCTCCAAGGTCGCGCGGTCGCCCACACGATCAAGGATTCGGGTACTGCGGACGGCCATGCGCTCGCGAAAGCTTGCCCGCGCCATTACTGCACAATCAGCACAGTGCCGAAGCCGTTGACCACGTTAGCGGTCAGCTTGCCGAACGGCTTGGAATCTGCGGTTTCTGGCGGCACCAGTTGGCCGTCCAGCACGTTGACCTTGCTGCCAGCCAGCAGGCCGGCGGCGGCTGGCACATCCCATTCGCCGCTGGTGTGGTAGGTGATGGACGCGCCCTTCGAGCCGCTTTGCAGCGGAATCACAGCCAGATCGCCAATCACCTGCGGGATACCAGCGACAGACCCGCCAGTCGGTGCCGGCAGGGTCACGGTCTTGCCGTTGCTCACATAGTTAGTACTCATGGTTTCTCATGCTCCAGAAACAACAAACCCCGCAAGCGCGGGGTGTTATGGGTAACGCCAGGGCGATCAGTTCGCGCCGGTCGACTTGTTCAGGCCACGGGCATCGAGCGCCGAAACGCCGGCATCAATTCGCACCTTGGTGGCCACGCCATCGCTGGTGAAACCTTCTTGCGTCTCGAAATACGGCTGCTCGATGCCGTCCAGATACGCCACTTCGACGGTGTCCGAACCCTGCTTGGCCGCCATGTAGTAAGCGCTGGCCGATGCCGCGTCCAGGCGCGGCTCACCGATCACCTGGGCGAAACCGCGAATCGGGTTATCGATGCCGGCGTTGCTGTCAGTCCCCGGCGCCGATGCCGAGTTGATGATTTGCTTGGCCTTGTCTTCCAGTGCCACCGGGCAGATCACAAAGGCCGGTTGAATGTTCAGCGGGCGAGGCTTGGCGCCTTTGGCCACGACCGCCTGCTGCAGGCGCATGGCCGTCTTGGCCGCGCTCAAGGCCTCCATCGACATCTTGGAGCCAGCACTGAACAGGTTGTTACGGGTCGCGTCGAACAGCGGCTTACCGTCGCGCATTTTCGGGCCGTCGATCAGAAGGGCATACACCAGATCACCGATGGTTGCCCGTGCCGCCTGCCCCATCAGGGTCGGAATGCGCGTCAGCGCGTCGAGGTCATCGTTGATGATGGCCTGACGGTCGATGCTGAAAATCTCGCCGTAGGTGGCCAACTGGATGGTTTCCCCGGTGTCGCCCAGGGTGATGTGCTTGTATTCCGCGCCTGGCTTCACCTCACGCAGCGAAGAGAACTGACCCAGGCCTACACGGTTGGAAACCTTGAAGTCACCGAGACGGCCTTTCTTGGTCCACAGATGGTAGGTTTCATCTGCATTCTCCCAGCCCGCCAGCAAGGACTTGTAAGCGGCATCCATCAGGATGCGGCCGAAGTCGCTGGAAGTGTGAGTGAAGGCCATGCCGACCATGTTCACGATGTTATGGCTCGACACGTTGATGCCGCGACCATCCAGCGAAGCACGGGCCAGCTCGCGCAGGTTCATATGGTTGTAGCGGTTGTCGGGCTGCAGCTCACCGAGGCCGATTCGGGCGTACAGCGAAGCGCGCACCGAGTCGCCCACCAAGTTGCCGTTGGTGACATGGCCCGGGTGAATGATGGATCCGGTCGGAGTGGTCGCCTGGCCGATGGCGGCCAGCAGCCTGGCATTGGCCTGTTCGACGGTGCAGCTGGTGTCATTCAGGCAAGTATCGCGTAGCGCAGCATGCGCAGCGAACGGGGCGAACGCGGCAGTGATACCGGTTCGGCGCGTGCCCTCGGCAGCCAGCACCCGCGCCTGGATTTGCTCGACGGTTTCGACAGGGTGCTGTGGCGGGGTGGCTGGTGGAGTCGCGGGAGGAACGACGGTGGTCGAACCCTGGGGAGCAAAGAACTGTTGGGCAGCAGTGGGCATGTTGATGAAATCCTTGTAACGGTTGGAAGTGATTTTGCCGAACGCCTCGACCGGGTCCAGCAGTACGTCGGCAAAGCCCAGGGCGACAGCCTGGGTGCCGGTCATCCAGGTTTCAGCGCTCAGCAGTCCGTCGATTTCCTCGGCGGTCTTGCCGGTCTTTTCGGTGTAGGCGGCTGTCATGCTGGCCCCGAACATGTCCAGCTGGTCGGCATAGCTGCGCATGGCCTCGGCGTTGCCACCCTGGATGCCCCAGGGCTTGTGAATCATGATCATGGCGTTGGCCGGAATGCGGACCTCGTCGCAGGCCATCAGCACCACACTACCCATGCTCGCCGCCAATGCCACAACGGTGCCGACCTTGCGGGCCTTGTGGTGCTTGAGCAGGTTGTAGATGGCCATGCCCTCGAACACCGCACCGCCAGGGCAATTGAAGCGCAGATTGATCTGTGACACGTCACCGAGCGCGCGCAGGTCGTTGGCGAACTGCTGCGCGGTAATCCCCTCTGCCCCGATTTCACCGAATAGGTCCAGCTCTACGCTGCCGACCTGAACGCCGGCGCGCATGCTGTACCAGCTACTCGCCGGATTGGTTACCGTTCCCGTCGACCCTTGTGGCGGCATCCACATCGGCGGGCTCTTTGTTGCCATCGGTTGGTTCATTTCCTTGTTTTATCCCGTAGGTCTGGTGGTAGTAATCCGAGCTAAAGACAAGCCCGGCCTCTCGGTTTTGCTGGATTTCCGCTGTGCGGGACGCCTTGAGTTCCGAGGGGTTGCGTTGACGCGAGCGCGCCACCTCGGCCTCGTCGGCAAAGCCGGCTTTGACCAGAAGCTCCCACGCGGTCGCCTCATGCACTGGGTTGATCCAGGGCATGACAGGCCCCTGATAAAACGCCCCGTAGAGCGTCAGGGGGTTAACGTCTGGCGGCAGCTTGAGGTGACCACTCATAACCGCCATACGCAGCCAGGCGCGGTACACCGGCCGGCACCAGTAGTCGATAAACTCGTGCTGCAGCAGGTCGTAACCCAGCTGCCCCTCGACCAGTTCCTGGCGTTGCGCCGAATAGGTGCCGTCGTAACTGCGGGCCACGCTCGAATAGGTGCTGCGCGCGCCGGCGGCAATGGCTTTGAGCTGACCATTGCGGAACCCTTCAAGGAACGGGCTCGGCCGGTTGCTCTCGACCGTGCCCACTTCCTCGCCAGGCAGCAGGTTGTCAAACACCATGCCGGGCGCGAAGTTGAACGACCGGTGCGCCTGCTGCTGGCCAACGCCGGGCATCACGAAATCGTCAGGCGTGCCTTTCTTGATGTACATAACGAGGGCAGCGCTGATCCGCGCGGCCACGCGCTCGCTTTCTTCGTAATCCTTGATATCCGCCAGGCGGATCAGGACCGAATGCAGTAGCGGCACGCCCCGGTTTTGTCCAATGCGCTTGCGGTGGGCGATGTGAATCATCTGCTCGGCCGGCACACGCTTGGTGCTTTGTCCAAAGCTCAGCGACCCGAGATTGCCGGGGTGCTCCTTGAGCAAGTGATAGGCCTTGACGCGGCGCCAGGCGTTGCGCTCCACGCCCTGGACAATGCCATTGCTGAAATCGTTGTAGCCAAGGGGCAAGTAGTCTGGCTCCAACAGCTCCAGGGCAAAGGGCACGCTTGTCAGATGCTCATAGCCGGGCACGCTGCCCTGTAGCATCTGCGCCAACGCCTCGCCGTCTCGCAACCAGGTGCGACACACCAGGCGCTCGACCTGCGGCCGGGTCAGTTCGCCGGATGCCTCGGGCTTGAGCGACCATTCCGCCCATGCTGCTTTGATCGCCTCAGCAAACGCGGTATGCACCGTGCCGTCGTAACGCAACGGGATAGGCTCGACAGCGATGCCTGGACCGCCCACAACGCGCTCGTCCATGCGATCAAACAGGCCTGTGACGAGGTCGTGGTTCTCCTCCAGGGCGCGGACTTGCTCACGGATGGACTGCAAGGCCGGCTGCAGGGCCGCATCAGCGCTGCGCGTCTCGCGTATCGCCTTGTGAGTCCGTGAGGGCCTGGCGGCCTCGTAGGCCATGATCACGCTACGGGCGTGCATGCGCTCCAGGGCCGCCTTGGGCGCCCAAGGCGCAATGGCACGGTCCAGCAGTTCCCCGATCATCTGAACACCGCCAAGGAATGCCCCGAACGGCCCCGGCGGGCCTCGGCCGATACCCGGCGCTCCCATTCCAGACGGCCGGCGCGAATCTGCGGAAGTTCCGCCATCGTCATACGTCGGCCGTTGATTTGTACGTCCCTACCCCCCTCCAGCAGGTCGCGCTCGGCCTGCAGGTAGATATCGACCATGTCCTGCGCAGTTGTTACAGCCATCCGCTGCCTCCTGTATTGATCCAACCGCCGCCGGCGGGCTGGGGTTCCGGCTCAGGCACCGACGCCGGCGTCGGCGCCGGCAACTCAGCCGGTGACGGCTGCGCCTCCAGCTGGGGCGCGTCGTCTTCGTCGTCTTCCACTTCCCATACCCCGGTGTCGGGGTTCTGGCTGGCCAGCAGGTCGAGGTCCAAGCCGAACCGCTGCTGGCTGATACGCAGCGCGGCCAGGGCATACACGGCGCAATCAAGCGCTTCGTTACGGCGGCCGCCGGCATCCCAGCGCATGACGCGCCGCCCCTTGATCACCGCCCATTTCTTGCGCTCACTGGTCAGCTGTTGCAGCTCGTTCTCGTCGCACACCAGCTCGTCGGCGGGCAGGTGGATGCAACCAGGCACCGGCCGAGGCCCGTCTGGCTGTAGCTTCAAGCGGCTGTAAATCAGCTCTTTGGCGTTGTCGGTGCCGACCTCGGTCAGGTAGACCTTGCTGCGCTTGTCTTTCTTGCGCGGGAAGTTGGCAATGGGCTTGCCGTAGGTGCTGGCACCGAAAATCGGGATAACCCACTGCACGCCGTGCTTGCGGCTCTCCGCGCGGACCTCGTCGGAGTAGTGTCCGCCGGAGTCCCAGCACCAACGCTCTACGCGCATCATCGTGCCGTCGGCGCGCTTGAAGTGACGGTGAAGCTCGCGGCCTACCTTGCGGCGTAGCTCGATACTGGCCGGGTCACCCGTGAGAATGAACCGATGCACAAGCCAGGCCTCTTCGCCGGCGCCGTAGGCCCACACCCGCCCTTCGTAACGGTCGTCCTGGGTGTCGATGCCGCCGAACAAGGCCACCGCCCGAGCGGGCACCTCACCAAACACCTCGCGGCGGTCACGCAGCTGCTCCCAGTCGAGTTTTTCGCCCTGGTCTTCCTCCCACACCTCTCCCAGGGTGGTGTTGACGAAGGTTTTCAGCTTGCCCCGGTCCTTGCCGACCTTCACAAAGTCGGTGGCGATATCCACCCAGGTCGTGAAGGTCGAATAGCCCGTCCATACGCTGAAAGTCACCGAGCGCGGCGTTACGGTCGGCTCCCCCGAGGCGTCAAACCACTCCATGCTGTCGCGCGTCCAGATGCCCGAACGCTCGCACACCCAGCGGCCCGTTTCAGCGGCCGCCGTGACCATTTCGTGATATTCGAAGGTGCCGCCCTGGCAGTGGGGGCACAGATACCATGCCGCCTCGACTTCTTGGCGGTCGTTGAGCCGCCACTTGATACCCGACGGCTCGTCTTTTCCACCCCACTGCAACACCAGCTCGGTGCCGCAGCAAGGCGCTTTGATGTTGAACCGCAGGTCGTGGGGCGACTCGATGGCGGCGCGGGTAATCTGGCATTTCTCCGCCTCGGTCGGCGTCGACCCGCGTATCGACTTCTTGAAGGTCGCCCCTTCCAGGCGCTTATCGCCCAGGAACGTCGGGGCGCCCTCGCCTTCGATATCCTCGTCAAATTTCGACAGCTCGTCGTAAATGACGGTGTCCGGGCTCTTTTCCCGATAGTTGCGCGCCGCCTTGCCACCCAGGCACCACAGCATTTTGCGGTTAGCAAAACACTTGGCCTCCAGGGTGTTGTCGCGGTGCTTCATGCCGTACCAGGGCGCCAGTTCGAGCACCACCGGCACATCACGAATCATGCCTTCAATGTGCCGCTTCATGACGCCCTCGGCGTCCCCCTCGGTCGGGCAGTACATCAGCACATTGCGTTTCTTGTGCTGCACCAGGTAGCCAATGAACGCCATTAGCATCTTGGTGTAGCCAAGGCGTGCCGACTTGACGAAGTTGACTTCGCGAATCAGGTCATTGCCCATCGCGTTGAGGATGGCCACCTGAAACGGTGCGGTTGTCCATCGGCCTTCCTGATAGGAAGACTCCGACGACAGGTAAAAATGCTTGTCCGCCCATTCGACAACGGTCATTGGCGGCTCTTTGAACAACGCTGACAGGCCAACGCGAACCGCGTTAGCCAGATTCGTCATCCATGGCTGAAAGGAACTCATCAAGAATCTCCGGTAATCGCTGGTCGAGGCTTGCCGCTTCGTTACGCGTAACGGCCACCTCGCGCTGTACCGCTTCCAGATGGCGCGGCTCGATGTCGGGGTGCTTGCGCTTGACCTTGGTGTGCACGGTGTCGAGGGTCGAGCCGATCAAGTTGACCAATCGGCTGATGGCAAATGTCATGAACTCGGCCGGCACCAGGTTGCGGCGCTTGACCTCGTTTCGCATTGCTTGGGCGTCGGCCTGCTCCTTGGTTAGGCGCAAGCGCTCTTGCAGCAGCTTCGCCTCGGCAAGGGGATCAATATCGTCTCCGCCAAGTTGTTGTTTACCGCTTTGGTGCTGCAGGCGGTTATCCACCACCGAACGAACGTCGTAGAACGACTCTCGGCCGATCTTCTGAACCGGCTCGACGCCCCATTTGTCAAAGGCTTGAACCGAAATCCCGAGGCTTTCGGCCATGCGTTTTTTGTTCAGCCAATACGGCTGTCGGGTAATCGTTGGATTTGTCATGGACTAAACAACAACCAACCTCCGAGTTTGGGTCATACATAGCGAAAAGGCGGGGCCCGAATTACCCCCTATGCCCGGTGGGTCCGGGAGGACCCGTTAGCCGGGGGTGGGGGTGCCGCCCGAGGGGGTGGCGGGGGCCGGCCGCGCCTCGCGCGACCTCACTTCGCGGTCAGGATCGCCTCACGCAGGGCGTTGGCCAGCTCGGCCTGGCCGTGCGCCTTGGCGATGTTCTCGCCGATCTTGAAGAACGGGAAAATCACCCGGTACTGCGGCGCGCCGTCGGTGTAGAGAAACACCGGCGCGACCTGCTTGCGGGGCTTGCGCTCCCATACACCGGTGTCATCGCCCACCGTGCCGACAAAGAAGCGCTCGGCATTGCCCTTGCGCTTACTGCGCTTGCTGCCGGTGGCGTTGGCCTGATAGCCGCGCCGCCCCTCAGCTGCGCCAAGCCCCGACAAGATGCGAGTCATGACGCCGCGCGAAACGTTGCCGTACTGGTTCAACAGGTCGGCATTGGGCACTGCGAACTGCCCGGCCTTCATCAGACCATGGGCAATCAGCGACTTCTCGAAGCGCTTGTGCGCGCGCACCCCGCCTTGCACCGCCTGCTGCAGGTAGGTGTCGGCGGGTATGCCTGTGGTCCACTGGTCTTTAAACCAGACTTTCGCGCCGCGACTCTTGGTCGCCGCCTGGGCGAACAGGCTGCGCATGGTGGTCGGCGTTGGCCGATCCAAGCGCTTACCCATAACCTCGGCAATGCCCGGCTTGATGCGATTGGTGGCCAACCGCGTTTGCGCGAGCACCAGGGCAAAGGGGATTTGCTTTCGCTGAATGTCCGAGATTTCGCGAGCCAAGGGCGCGCTATCAATATCCAGTTTCAGGTCGAGCATGTGACCCCCTTATCGACCAGACCAACCCAACTGCGCCAGGTCCGCATCAATTTTTTTGATTTCCGTGCGAAAGTGCTCGATCAGTGGCCGCTTGGCCGCTGCCACCACTTCGTCAGCCTGATAGGTGCCATTGATGCTAACCGCCAGGCCCTTGCCCGACTCCACCGCAGCCAAGACCCCAACAAGCCGATCACGCTCATAAAACAGCGAGTTCGCCAGGCCGATCTGCCGCCGATCCATTACCAGAGGCCCGCGCAACTGATAGCCAGGCCGAAACCACCAATGAAACCCAGGGCTCCGCCGGACAGAAACGGCCAGAAGGGCACCGGAAGCGAACTGATCGAAACCCCCTCACCGATACGCATGGCGGGAGGCGGCGGCAAATCCCTGGCGCGAGCCCGGGCACCGGGCAGCAGCTCAGGCAGCTCAAGCGAAACCATCGCGGCAGCACTCACAGCCACGCCGCGAGGCGAGGAAACGGCCACCTGTTGCCCGCCAGAAGTCAGCGTAAGGGTGTCGCCGTCGTCGTAAGCGCGATCAGCCGCAACACGGAATCGGCCAGCACGGCCGGGCACGAACAGCACAAATTCAGGGGTCGGTTTATCGCTCATTGCATCACCTCGTTACGTGTAACGGCGTCTTCCAGCTGGGAAATGGCGCGGCGCAGGGCGATCATGCCGCGCTCAGCCGCGTGTTGATCTACGTCGGCCATCTGACCCATGGCCTTGGCCAGCCGCTCGGCATCACCCTTCAAGCGGCAGATACCGTGCATCACCTCACCACCCAAGTGGCTAAGCATCCTTGGTCGGTCCGATACGCTCATTGCACCCCCTCGTTATCCGTTACGGCGACCGCACAGGCCGCCGCTTCTCGACATTCGAAATGGCCCTGCAGCGAGAACGCCGCCAGAACCAACAGCAACAGCAACACCGGCCGGGCAATCACGCCTCGGCCCGCTTCTCGGCCCACTTACGGCCGAGTTGACGCACTTGCTCAACACCCAGGAAGCCGACGAAGCCGGCGACCGCGTAAGACCAGCCGCCCGAAAGGCCGAACTTTTCCGCCGCAATACCCACCAGAAAAACCAGTACGCCGCTTAACACGGCCTCCAGCATCTGGCGCTTCAAGCTCGTCTCCTTGCCTTCCCAGCGCACGCGCAGCCAACTCAGGGCGAAACCCATGCAGGCGGCCAAGCCATGCTCACGCAGCAGCACAAGGAGGTCGGTCAGAAAGACCGGGTCTTTTTCGGGGGTCATGTCATCCATCTCGATACCTCCCGCGCTGGGAGAAGGCATAAAAAAACCCCCGGCCTGGAGGTCCGGGGGTTCGCTGTGGGGCAGCTTCATTGCATAGCGGCGTCCGCAAAAACACCACCATGGACAAAAGAGTACGGAAAAAGCTCAGACTTGTAAACAGCTATCCTGATAAAAACAGTAATCCTGTTAACGCAAGATAAAGTCAAGCCCCGCCCTTTTCACAGCTCCAAAGCCCTCTCCAGTTGCGCTAAGGCGCACGGCAATTCAGTTCGCCATACCCCGCCGCAACCCCGTGGCAAAGGCTTTCGGCAGTTTTCGCAGATGCGCCCAACCACAACCCCGCGCTGCTGCTGCAGCAATTCATGGTCGCGCCGCAGCAGCGTGTTGATGTATTCGGTTGTTGTATAGGGCACACCCTGAGAGCCGCGCAGTTCGCGGCCTGCAGCCAACATGGCGGCCTCGGAAGCGGCCAATCTGACCGCGATTGTCACAACCCCGGCGGCTTCGTCCCTTTCCCTTTGCTCACGCTTGCGCCGCGCCTCGGCGCTCTCGGGCTTGTCGTGACCTGTCACAGGCCAATCAATCGGTATCTCGATGCGATCCGTGGCCACATCGAGGCCGCCCATCACTGCTGCTTCTTTCATATCTGGATGCTCTTATGTAATTAGTCCTGAATACCCGCCTCAGCGCAGCCAGCCCGCCGGGTCTACGGAAGCCCGCCGCGCCGGCTGTCTCACCACCGTCTCACCCTGCAGCAGGTCAAAACCTTGCGAGTCGAGCCAGCCGTGCCACAGCTCCAGGGCATCACGCTTGATTTCTTCACCCCGGCTTTGAAAGTAGGTCGCTTCCAGATCGGTCAGCTTGTGGTTGAGCAGCAATTTGACCACCAGTGAGTCGACCTTGAGTTTTGCCCAGCACTCACGAGCCAGCTTGCGCAGGTCATGACTGGTCCACTCCCCCGCCCCCAGGCGCTCGAATACGGCAAACGCCTGGGTGCGCGACAACGGCCGACCGGGCCGGCTCAAGGAAGGGAACAGGTGACCGCCGTCATAGCCTTTGGCCAATTGGGCGTTACGGTAACGCGTGAGAAATGCCACCACCTGAGGCGTGAGCGGCCGCACATGGTCGCGCTTGGATTTGGTATCAGCGGCCGGCACAAACCACTCCGCCGCACCGAGATTGACGTTTTTCCACCGAGCCAGGCGGGTTTCACTGATTCGCGCACCGTGAGCCAGCATCATGACGGCAAAGGCAACGTCCATCGGTGACGACTCAAATAAGCCGCACCAGGCCTCCAGCAGCCCCACTACATCCACATGCCTCAAGCGAGCACCTTTTGGCTTGATCTGAACACCGGTCGACTTGCTGAAACTGGCGCGCTCTAAGGGGTTTGTTGTTATCTGTTGCAGGCCCTGGGCGCGACTGAATATCTGCTTGAGCACGCCGAACACCCCGCGCACATATGCCGGCTTGTGCTTTTCCAGCATTGGCCAGACCAGGCGACTATCGAGCACTGACGGCGTCAGTTCATACAGCTGCAGCCCCTCCAGTCGCGGGCGCAGGTGCACGCGCACCACGGACAGCACCGAGGACTTGCGACTCTTGGACAGGGTTGTATCGGTCAGCATGCGGTTGTAGTACCAGGTCAGCACCTGATCAACGCTGTTACAGCAGCCTATCGTCACCGACGCAGCCGGATCAGCCAGCAGACGGGCATGCACCGACGGCAAATGCTCTAGGAAGGCTTTCGCCGAAACATCTGGCCAGTTGGCAGCCTTCCGCCAATGGACCCGCCCGCCGGCGAAGCGCAGCACAAACCAGCTGCCAGTGTTACGGTCATGACGATACCGGAACCGAACCGGATGTCGCGGATCGTTCAGTTGGTAAACGTTGAGGTCAGCCGCATGCTTCTTAATGGCGGCTTCGGAAAGGGCAAGATTTAGGGTCCGTTTGGGCATTGCTCAGGCCTCGGCGCCGCCCGAGCCCAAGCAACGGCCGGCGCCACTTTTCCAGGGTGAAGGGAGCCCGCGACTAACTGCGTCAAGGCTTGTTTAAATTCGAAGACGCCCAGGGCGAACGCCGGGGCGGTATCTCAGCTGGTGCGCTTAGTCAGGCCGAGGTAAGGCGGCCGCCCATAGGCGCTCAGCGGTATAGGTACGAGGCTTAGCGAACAACAAGCAATGCTGGCCGCCCACCTCCCATCCACCCGCAAAGCGATAGCCGGCTAGGTCGCCACCCTCACTCATACGGTCAGTATCCGCAAAGGAAAGCCCACGCGGCAGACCGCCCGCCCGCGCCTCGGCCAGCAGATCGAAGCCCAGCGCATGCCCAAGCCGACTAATAGGGGCGCCGGCAAAGCCAGCAAACAGGGGATGAACAGCCATCATCGTTTTAGGCACTCCTCGATTTCGTCCAGCGCCTCAGTAAGCCGGCGCTTGTAGGTGGCCAAGCTGATACCCAGTGCATGGGCCTTTTCAAATTGGCCAATACTGCGCGGGTCGTACTGTTTGATGCCGCGCCTAGAACAGACCAGCCACCAACCCGCATCGAACTCCAGGCGCAGCACATCCGCCCGTAAAGGGACAGGGCCGGCCGCCATAGCCAGCACCCGTGCTTCGATTAGACTTTCTCGGCTATCAGGGGGCTCTGTGGGGCCGCTGCAGTCGCCATAGAACATTTCCCCCTTGTTATCGATCAGCTTGGCCAGCATCGTACGGCCTGCGCTTACTGGCTGGCCGTCCACGCACCACCCGGCCCAACCCTCAAGGATCGGGCGCAAAAGCTTATGCTCAAGCCTGGCCATGACTCACCTTCACACCTCAGCCGGCCTTGGCCAGCATCAGCTCGGAAAGCGCTTCCAGCGGGGCCAGCAGATGTCCCGCGCCATGGTCGCCATCGATCACGACGGAGTCGCCGTTACGGATAACGACCTCAGCAGACGGCCGGCTATACAGATGCCAGATCACGCCGCCCAGGTCGCGTACCAAGCGCGCCTCGGGCTCGGTCAGGCAGTGGGCAATCACGGTGCCCTTGACCTGGCTGCGCACTGCAGCGCCTTGCATGGCTTTACGCAGCAGGGTCGCGCGCCGGTACGCGGAGAGAGAGTTAGGCGTCGGCTGGGAGTAGACCTGCAATCCAGCTTTGCCTGACTCGACTAGGCGGGCGGCTATCGCCTCACGCTCGCGCGGGCTTCCGCCCGATAGTGCAATCAACAACGCTTCCTCCTTGGCGCGCCCTAACCGGCTGCGCGGATTTTTTCTTGGCGCAGTGCCTTGATGTGGGTATGCAAAACGTGCGGGTGCGGCGCCTCGCGAGCAGTGGTAGCGCGTATGGCGGCGGCCTCAACCTCGTCAATAGTGACGTTCGAGGCGCACCACAGGCGGAAAACGCGGCGGGTTTCAGGCTCATTGCGCAAATGCGGCGGCAGGTTGAGGTCAGCTGCAAACCATTCGGCCCATTGTTCCTCGCGGTCAAAGAGGGTACGGGAAGACGCGGCCGGATCAGGTCCGGCTAATAACGACGCCAGTTCGCCCACCAAACTCAACCGAACCCGCTCGCCTTCGTTCTTCCGGTCGACCACGCGCGCATGGTCGCAATAAGTCAGAAATTCCTGCGTGGACGCCTGGTCGCATTGTAGGGCGCGCAACAGATCGCCCCACGCAATCACAGCACTGAGGCGCTTGGCGCCATTGTCGGCGCGATCCGTGATTAGCTCGGCCAGCTTGAATAGACGCGCCAGGCCCGACAGGCCGAAACGTTGCTCAACCTTGCGACCGATCACGGACTTGACCAGCTGCAGCGGCGCCGGAATCACAGGCGAACCCTCGGCGTGAACTTTGCGGTTCCTTCCTTTACCGCCTGGGCGAACGGGTTATAAATCCCGTTGAAATCCACCCGCCCGCCGGACTTCATGACAATGTTCAGGGCAGCCGCAAAAGACGGCGGGCATTCAAAACGGCGCCACGAATCCACTGTGCGCCGCTTCTCCCCCAGCAGCTCAGCGGCCACCTTGGAAGGCGAAACGGGCGATAGCGAGTCAATCCACGCGTTCAGCTCCACACAGTTTATCCGTTTTAAACAGTAATACTGTTAATACTGGGCGGAGAGGACCGTAAAGGCAAGCGCTTTTTAGTGTTTCTTACAGTTAGAATGTATAGACTCTGATGTACCGGCCAGATAAAGGAATGCCAATGTTCGATCTACGCAGCAAAATTTCCGCACGGCTCAAGGCGTGCCGCGCCCATAAAGGGTGGACATTTGCTGAGACCGCGACCCGCCTTGGCGAGGCCATGGGGGCAAAGGTCATTCCGTCACGTTACGGTAACTGGGAGCTGGGCGAGAACCTGCCACCTCTGAGCATGCTTATTGGTATGGGCAAGATATTCGACAAGCCACCGGCCTACCTTGGCGGTCTCAGCGACGATGACGGCGATGCGCCCGAAACCAGCGGTTATGTTGTGCCCCCGCTGTCGACCGTTCCTTCTGCCGCCGGCGTAGTCGATATTGGTGATTCAGCCCTGGCCTTTCAAAAAGATTTCCTTGAAGCCAACGACCTGGACCGGCAAAACATCTTGGTGCTGTCGGCGCCCGACGACAGCATGTCACCACGCATCAGGAAAAATGACCGCGTCCTGATAGACCTTAGTGAAACCGTGGTCAGCCACGACGATATGTTTGCCATCATGATCAGCGGCCGGCCTCGCCTGCGCTGGATTCGCCAAGATCTCGACGGAAATTATGTGATTCAAGCCGAGCAGCGAGAGTATTACCCCGACGAGACCGTCACCGCAGCAAAACTCAAGGCGCTTCATATCCTCGGGCGCGTGAGAATGATTACGCAGCTACGCTGATCGAAAGCGCCCCGAAAGGGGCTTTTCTATGCCTTAGATTTACAGTTAAAATGTTTAAGACATATTTTCTGTTTGACCCGCAGTTTGGCGCTTGAATGACGCCAGAAAATCGTAACCTGATCTTCCAAGTACCGACTGTAATTGCGTTTTGCCATCACGCCCCTGGGTCTCTATAGTGTGCCCGCGACGTGATTTGTCACAAGGAGCCCCGAACAGGCCGCATCACCTTCAATGGATTGCACCATTAAGGGGCACTTTACGCACCGCATTTACAGTCTTAATGTAATTTACAGCTTGCAAGGTAGTAAGTGAAATGAATACAGGATTGCCGACCACCCAACGTAATGCGCTTGCGATCACCCCCGAAGGGACGATCGTTCTTTTCACGGAAGAGACCAGAGGCCAGCTGTATACGCACGTTCTGCGCAGGGCCGCCCAAGCACAAGGAATCGACGCTATGGCGAGCCGCGCAATCGATACCGGCGAATACAACCTGCATGCCGACATGATCCAGCACGCCGCTGCCGACCTGGCCGACGCACTGAAAGGCTTTGCCGAACTGATCGGCCAAATGCAAATCCCCCCTGCCGCCTAGTCCGCCGTCGCTCAAGGAAGACCGCAATGCAAGCTGAAATGGAAATCTACGGCGAAGATGTGATTGGCCGCCCCGGGCAGGCGCTAACCCCAAAAGAGTTACGCGTGCTGGTCGGCCTGGCAGATGGCGAAACACCGAGCGCCATTAGCCAGGCTGTCGGCATTGATACGCATGTCATGCGGCATTTCGAGGCCAGCATAAAGCGCAAGCTCGGCGCCAAGTCGCACCCGCACATGATTTCCAGGGGCTTTACCTTGGGGGTACTGATGCCGCGAGCCCTGAGCCTGCTGTTGGCCTTTCTCTGTGCCAGCGAACACATGGACGACGCCAACCGCAACAGCGCGCGCCGCTCGGGCCGTGCCAACCCCGAGTCGCGCCTGGCACGCTCTATCAGTGGGCGCAGCGCCAGTGGAGCCCGTGGCAAGTCCGAAAGCGTCTTCACAATCAGCGGCCCCGACTACGCCGAGGTTGCCCGGGCCGCCTAAGCGGGGTTTGCGACTTGCACATATTTAGATACTAAAAGGGCATTGTTTGGATATCCAAACAATGCCCTTTTAGTATCTATAGGATGTTAATTGTTATCCCTTGCACCCCTTTCCAACTGCTGCAGGCGCACCGAGGCGGCACCGCCGATCAGCAGATACAACCGCTCCAGGGTGGCCGCATCGCGCGCCTTGGCCAACTCCAGGCCCTCCACCACCCCCTCGGCTCGCTCCTGGGCGAGCAAGCAATTGACCGGCGTATCGGCATTCTCGATCCGGGCCAGCAGCTTGCGGAACTGGTCAGCCCAGCCGGCGGGCAGCACCAGGCCGGGCAGCAGGTCGCCGGTGTTACGATAACGCTCAGCCATACGAAACCTCCATGTGACCGGTCACGACCAAGATTCAACAGTAAATGCCGGAATCCCCACCGACACGGTGAAGCGCTGCAGGGTGTCGAGGCTGGCCCAGGTGCGCGGGTTCTCACGCTTGGACCGGACCGGTATCCACTTGGTGCCACGGCGCACCAACAGCACCCAGCGCTGCCGCTCCTCGGTGCTGTCCTCGGCGCGCTGCACCAGAAACTCCCGCGCCGCTTGCGTCTCCACCAGCAATGCCAGCTCGCTTTCATAGTACGCCGAACGCGCCAAACCTAACCCCTTTGCCTCGCAACCCGCCCGACCTGGGCAAAGTCGACATGATGGCCGCGCTTTTGCGTGCCGTCACGCAGGATCACCCGATTGTCGCCGTTACGCGTAACGCGGACGATTTCCCGGCCGCCCGGCAGCTGATGAAAACCTTCGCTCAGCCGCTGCCGCAGCACCCGCTCTTGCGCGGGCGTCATTTTGGATATACCTCGGCACTACGGCGCTGCCCTTGATCGCCAATCACCTTGCGCACCACCTCGGCGTCGCGCGGGTCCAGCTCGTAAACCTGCACCGCATTCAGCAGGCGTCGGCCGGCACGGTGCAGCACCTCGGTAATAGCCGACGAGCACTTGGCCTTGTTCAGCTCGGCATAAGCCTGCAGGGCCACCTCACGTAATGATTGGTCCACATACAAGTCAACCAGCAAACGGCCGTACGCCATTTCTGCAGGCGTTACGGGCTGATCCTCACGCATTGACTTGGCGTTCATGCGCGCACTCTCCGCTTCAATCGTTTGAACGCTTTATCCCACAGATATCGGTCGACCTTGTCGACCAGGGCGCGCAGCTGCTTGGCTTGCTCCTCCCCGACCGCCACGGCGGCCTCCACACCGGTGACGATACCCAGCGTGCCCCACCTGCCCACGCTCACCTGGTCGTAGCGGTCGGCCGCATACATCGAGGCCAGGCCGTGCGCGATAGGGTGGGCAAGGTTGTGCCCGATACCGATTGCCAGCAGCTCGACCAGGGCCAGGCGCAGCGCCTGGGCGTTGGCCTCGCTCAGCCTCGGCAGCCACAGGTCAAGATCAACAAAGTGCGCCACCGGGTCGCGCAGGCGCTCGCGCGTCTGCTCGAAGACCCGGGCGAAGTCGACGCCGCCATTCATGCCGCCACCTCCGCGACGCGGCGCGCCCACGACACGCACGGACCGTCCTCGGTGTCGAAGATACCCAGCAGGAACCAGCCCGCACCCGGCGGCGGCGCGGGGTTCCAGCCCTCGCAGCTGCACGAATCCTCAGTCCAGTAATGATGCGTGTCGCTGTCCAGGTCGTGATCCATGTGCCACTGCGTCAGTTCTAAGCCCTGCTGCTCAATCCAGGCTTTGAATGCGGCGTAGTCCTCGTCGAAGTCCGGCAGGCCTGGGTGATCCCACCAGCCGTCTTGGTCACGCTCGACCACCACCGGGCCGATCAGCACTACGGCGCTCATGCCGGCACCTCCCCAGCCGGCGCCACCTTTTCCAGCGAGGCCAGCGGCGCCTGCAGGCGCTGCAACAGGGCCGTCTCCCAGGCCCCCCGCAGACGACGCGCGGTGTTGACATCGATCCCACCGGCGATCACGGCGCGGGTCTGCTGCGCCAGGGCTTCGGTGTAGCAATGCAGCGCATAACGCTGGGTGGCGGCGCTGGCCAGCTGCCGCGTGACCGCCTCCCCCGCATCAGGTCTGGCCGCCTCGACCGGAGCAACCAGTGGCAGCAGCTCGTAATCGCAGTAATACGCCCACCCCTGCCGCCAGTGGCGGCCCTCACGGTCGCAGCCCTCGGCGTCGAGTTCCTCGGCCGGCGGCCGCTCGACGCGGTTGGTCTGCCGGGCCAGGTGGGTCAGCTCGCCAGCCATGACCTGCTCCACGGATTCGTCCCACCCGTCGTCCATGTAGTTGCCAATCATGTACTCGGCGTATTGGTCGCGCTCGGCGGCGCTCTTGAAGTAGTAGTGATCGCCGTCCATGGCATCGAAGACAAAAAACCGGTGCTCGGCGTCGGGGCTGTGCTGGGGAACGGGCAGGCTGCTCATGCGGTGAAGCTCCTTTTCGGCGGCGGGGTGGAATGGCTCTCAAACCACTTTACATGTTTCTGGTATCCCATTTTATAGCAAAGTGGTAATGCCGGGCACAAAAAAAGGCCCCCGAGTCGCTGGGGACTGGGGGCCCTCATTTAACATATGCACAAATTATGGACATGTGCGCCACTACGGGGACCATCACCCTTCGCGCCTGGCCTTCTCCGCCGCAAACGCCTGGTCGCGCTCCGCCGTCAACAGCTCCCAGGTCGCCACGCTGATCAGTCCATGCGTCATCAGGGCATGCAGGTAGCCGCCGACGTACATGAGGGCCGAATGCGCCTGATCATCGAAGGGCACAACCGAGGACTGGGGCAGCTCCTTGATCACAAACGCCAGTATCTCGCGGGCCTTGGCCAGCACCTGGGGATCATCACAACGTGTCGTCATAGCGGGTCCTCGATCTTGAAGGGTGGGGGTTCAGTTCGCTTTGGATTCAGCAAAGGTTGGCGGTCGGCCACCGGCCTCCCACGGCATCGGCTGACCGGTCCGCGCGCAGCTCGCGGCCACCTCCGCCCAGTGCTGCAGGCTGTGCACCGTCACGCTGGCCAACTGGTGCAGCTCAGCATCAACGGTAGCGCGCGGCAGCTCAGGGCGCCGGCTGCGGATGAGCTGAATGGCTTCCTCGTAGACCAGGCGCAGCTGGCTGTAAGTGGCGATTGCCGGGGTCATGGGCGGGGCTCCTTTCCTTTGGGGTGGGTGCAGGCGTTACGCGTAACGGTCAGTGACCGCCGAACAGGCGGCGCAGCACCGACGGGCGCACTTGCTCGCCCTTCACAGCCTGGCCATGCAGCCACTCAATACAGCGCAACAGGCCGCTTTCCTCCGGGCTGCGCTGCTCAGGGTCGGCCGCTGCCGCCAGTTGCTCCTTGAGCAGCCACAGCTGGTCACGGGTCAGGTACAGCGGGTAAGTCGGCTCACTGGCCATAATGCGTCCTCGATCTGCTGGGGCGGGGTTCAGTCGGCAATAAACGCGTAATCGTCCAGCAGGCGCGGCTCGCCCCGCTGGTCACGCACCAGGCGATCCAGGGCCATGGCCACCTCCTCCTGGGCGCGATCCAGTAACCGGCGGCGCGCTTCCATGGTGGTCGCTTGCTCGCCCTCCACCGCGCCCCGGCGCAAGGCATGCGACAGCTTGCGGTAGGCGTCCAGCTGCTCCACCGCGTGCGCGTCGAGGGTGATGGTCAGCGGCTCGCTCAGGGTCGGCAGCGGCGCGGTGCGGGCATAGCGAACTTGGGCGCTCATGGGCGGGGTTCCTTTCCTGTAGGGTCGTTACGGTAACGCCGGGCCGTCGGCCAGCTGCAAATCGGCGCCGTGCTCGCGCATGGTCGCCCGCACCTTGGCCAGGCTCGCCTCGTCCAGCGTCAGCAGCGCGGCCATGTAGAAGTGCATGTGCAGGCCCATGACCCGGGGCGTGCTGCCGCCGGTGTACTTGCGCCACTGCTGCCCCTGGGCCAGGCCGCACAGCTCGGCCATGCTCTGACTGGTCGCGCCGAGGTCGTCTTTCAGGCGCGCAAGGGCCTGCGCCGTGGGCGGCGTGTATTGGCTGATGATCTTCATGGTCACTCGGATACAGAAGGCCCCGCAGAAGCGGGGCCGGGGGATTAGCTGATGTACTTCACCAGCACCGTGGTCACGGTGGCCACCGTGCCGATCAGGGCGGTGGCGATGCCCACCGGATACCAGAAGGTTTCGCGGGTCATCTTGCCGGCCTCGGCGTTCAGCTTGCGGGTTTCCGCGATCAGCTTAACGATTTCGGCGTGGGTCTTTTCCAGATCGGCTTCGGTTTGAGTGAACGGGGTCATTGCTTCATCCTTTTCGGGTCTTGGGCCGCGCCATCTGCGCTTCCCGTGAGACGCATTATGTTCTCTTTGGGAACACAATGCAAGGCTTATCCTCATTATAGCGGGCACGTTACCCGTAACGGCTGATTACTCGACCGGCTGCGGCCGGCAGTCCGTCGAAAGCCCCTGGGCGCGCAAGCGGTCTTCAAACACTTTGACCGCCGCGAACGCCTTGCAGCGCTCCAGCTCCAGCAGTTCGCATTCAGCACGCAAGCGGGTCAGCTCGGCCTGCAGGGCGGCCACATCGACCGCCGGTGCGACCGGCTGCACGGGCGCGCCACCCAGCTCGGCAGCGATAGCGGCCAGCTCCCGCTTGAAGTGGGCATTCTCGGCCTGCAGGTTATTCACCTTGTTTACCAACCCATCGGTGCGCTTGCGCTCCTCCTTATAAGCATCCCAACCGCGCTTGGCGTCCTTATCGCGCCGCGCTTGCAGGTTGTTCACGCCTTCGGCTTCCAGGCCAAGCCTTTCGATGCGGCTAGGGTGCTCATGGGCATACAGGCGGCCGGCCAGCTCGCGGAAGCCCTGCAGCTCCCAGTCCAGCGGCTCATTGAAAGCGATGTGGGTATTCATGGCGATCCACAAATACGACAGGTCCACATCACTCAGATCAAACGTGCGGCGCCCTTCGGCCTTGGCCTGCTCGCGCTTTTCCTTCTGCCGCTGCCGGTGAAGGCGCTGCCGCGTGGCATTATCCATCGGCACCTTCTTTGCTACGGCCGCCGCCGCAACAGCGGCCGCCTGCGGAAGCCCCGACAACGGCAGCGCCTGCTGGCCGTTACGGGTAACGCCCTCCAGCGCCGGCGCAAGCCAGGCCGGCATGGCCTTCACCCACGGCTTGTCCTTGTCCTTAATCGGTACCGGCTGCCAATCCTTTTCTTGCAGGCAGCGTTCCAGCTCGGCACGTACGGCACCGGCCAGGTCGCGACCAAACCATTGGTCATAGTGAATCCAGTGCGAGCGGTAGCCGGTCGGGCTTAAGAACGGCCGGTCAAGATCGACCGCCCGCAAGTCCAGGGGAATGGTGCCGTGTGGGCCGTGACCGACTTTGGCACGGATGCGCATGCCATTCACCTCCACCAGCCATTCGCCGCCCTGCCCCCAGCTGGGGACGACGCCCGGGACTGCAGCCAGCTGACGCTCCAGGCGTACCAGCGAGCCGTTATCAACGGCGCACCCCTTGAAGCTGTCGCCGTGCAGACGATACGCCACCGCGTCATAACGCAGCTTGGCCATTGCCGCCTGCTCGGGCGCATTGCCGCGAATTGCGTCATTGAACAGTGCCAGGCTGTCAGCGGCCATTTGCTCCAAGGCCTCACCTTCCGTAGCAACCGGCAGCGATGCCAGCACCTCAAGGAATTCGGGCTTCGACTCAAGCGGCACATATTGCTGCTTATTGGTGGTGACTTTCTTGCGGGTCATTTGGCGTCTCCTTGGCCGCTCTGGCACGCAGCAACTATACCGCAAGATGGATGCTGTTTAAATACCTTTTGAATATCCTTTTAGTACTTGTTTGATATTCTTTAGGCAAGAAAAAGCCCGCTCCGATAACTGGGCGGGCTTGGGTGAATAAGGGTCGATTACAGGCCGGCATCCATCAGCCGGCGCAGGGCAATTTTGATCAGTGCTGGTCGGGATAGGTTGCCGTTGCGCTCGCGGAACGCGTCAACCTCGGCAAGAAATTCAGGCTCCAGGCCAACCGCAAACATTTCACGCTTACCGCGCACACTCTTGCGCTTACCACTGTCAGGCGCCGCCGCTGCCGCTTTCACTGCTGCGCGCTCCGCAGCTGGATCCACGGCCGCTGGCTTGGCTCGTTCGATTAAGGACATAAGTATTCTTCCAATATCTAAGAGATATTCTAAGGATACCGCAAGGGCACCCTAAGAGCATTAGAAAATTGCCTCGATCAAGGCGTCAAGCTCCTTAATTGCCTTGGGGTCGCGATCACGCGCCGGAACCTCATGCAACGATAGCCCGCGCGCCGAAGCTGAGGAGATCGGCTTGCGCCTGACCACGGTGCGAGGCAAATAGCGCAACTCCGTCAGGCCTTCCAAAATCTTCTGCGCATACAGGTTATCGGCTGACAGCTTCTTGGGCTCGGCCTTGTTCAGGAACGAATACACCGGCAGCGGGTTATCGCCCCGCTCCGCCTGAATCGAGTTGATCAGCGGAATGAGTTCATCAAACAGCGCGTCCAGCTCAAAGTCGCCTGGCTCCATCGGCACCAGCATCAGGTCAGCAATCATCATGGCATGCCGCAAGGCGGTACTGTCACGGCCACCAGCGTCAATGATGATGTCATCGTACTGATCGCGCAGACGAAGAACCTGGGCGCGCAACTCGTCGCCGTCGGGGTACGCAACCATGGTCAGGCGCGGCGCTATGCCCGCCGCCGAGCGGCGCTCGATGGCATTGGTAAGCGATTTTTGCCGGTCACCGTTGACCACCAACACCGATTTGCCTTGCCGCGCTCGACCTGCGGCCAGCTGCACCGTGGTGGTGGTTTTGCCAATGCCGCCTTTTGTGTGGCCGACGAGTGTAATTCCCATCTTGCGCATCCTTGAGGAGTTAAATGGATACATAAAGGATATCCATTAGGTACTTTAAGTCAATCCCTAGGATGCCCTTTTTGCGTTGCGGGGGCGAAATCATCAGCCACGCCTGCCGCGTTCAGCTGGAAGCGCGCGAGGCACCAAGATCAACCGCCAGGCTGACTCGCCCCTACCCCATTGGCCGATCTGCAATAACGCATCGCAACAGCCTTCCAGGCGCTGCCGGCCAAGCAGGCCAACACAAGGGCTAGACCACCCCCCTCGCTGTCCACCCGGAGCGCGTACGCGCGACCTACGGGCGCGATAGCGCCGGCGTAGTGAAGGAAGGGTCGCTAGCGCGTTCTGGCGTCGTATAGAGCCCTTGGCGCGGCCCTGACTGGAACGGAAGCCCCAAGGCGAAATGGCGGCCTCAAGTGGGCACGGTCCTGCCCCCGCGCCATAGGCGCGAAGTGGGGCAGGCATCATCTGCCTGGCGTAGCCAGGCGAAACAGAAAGCTGTCTCGGCGCAGCCGAGGCCTAGTCGGGCAGGCCCGCAGGGCGTGCCCTGTTTCTCAGGTACGAATGGGGAAAAGCACAGTTACTACTTAAATCCACTTTAGACCTACCTAATAATGGCGGCCCTGGGATGGCCGTGCGCGGCCTGTGCATAACCGCAAAATCGGTGGCCAGAACGGGGGCTAAACAGCCCTATGGGGGTGCTTGCAGGGGCTTAAACAGGGGTTGGGAGGTGATGCGGGGAGGAGGGTTAGCGGGCGCCCACGACGAAGCACCCGAGGGATCGGGGAAGGTTACAGCGGGGTCTAGGAGGTTTCGTGTATGCCTTTGGCTGCCAGCCAGGCCTTGAAGCTCAGGCCGCCGGCCTGAGCGAACAACTTGACGTTCTCGGCGCCGCGCAACGGCCGCTGTAGCTTGGCCTCAATGCCGGCGGTGAGCTTGGCCGCGTAGATTTCCCACTCGGTGCGCAGTATGTCCAAGTCGAGGTTGTCGCGGTGAATGTTGACTCTGACGGTCTTGTGCGCACGGCTGGGCTTCTGGTTCTTGGCCTTGGTGCCGAACACCTCGCGCAGCATCAGGTCGACCTGCAGGCCTTTCTCCAGCTCGTCGACCTCGTCTGCGGTCTGGATGCCGAAGATGCGCGCCCGGGCCAGGAAGATGGCCACGCGCTTGTAGGCCGCATCGCGGGCCTTTTTCATCACGCCACCGGTGATAGAGCCAAACAGGCGAATGAATTTCTCGCTGACCGTCTTGATCGCCGGCCGGCCGCGCAGCTCGTCGTTGCCCTTGTCTTCGTACTGCTCGAACACGGTAATGGCGCCGGCGTTTTTGAGCCACTTAAAGGCGCGCCAGAATCGGGAGGTAGGGAAGCGCTTCACGGCATCGCGGTTGTCTGGGTCGCGGCCTTCGCGAACCATGCCGCAGCGCTCGGCCAGGTCAAGGGCGCTGTAGTTTTTGAATTGGCCGTCCTTGAGGTAATAGCCCACGCGCAGGGACGCCAAGTCGATGGCCGAGGCGATGGCGTGCCAGACCAGGCTGACCGCCTCGCGGTTCTCGCTGCGCACCTGGCGGTTGCTGCCATCAAGGTTGTATTTGTGCTGGTGGAAACCCAAGGACTTCATGACGTTAGGGTCGCTGAAAAACTCAACGGCCCGCTTCATGTTCTTGGTGAGTACACGCGGCAGGCAGCCATGATCAGCTTTGACCTTGGGGAGCGCCAGGCGATCAACGGCGAAACGCTCGGGCGAGTGCCCGCAGCGGTTACCTGTGCCCAAGTTCGCGCCTGGGTGCGCATACGGTCTACGCCCCCACATGGGCGAGACCTGCCCAATCTCGGGCAGACAATCGGTCATTTAGCCTCAATCCTTCAAAGCAATGGGCTTGCTTAGAAGATGACCGGCGGCTAAACTCTGACCTTGCTGCGGTCGCTAGAGCGGATAGCTTAGCCGATCACCAAAAAGCCTGGGGCGCCAACCCCGGGCTTTTTCTTTTTCTAAACCCTTGTTTTTTCTACTTTCGATCCTTGCTAGGCAAGGCCGAACGCCACAGAGAATAGCAAAGGCGCTCGGCTTTTAACATCTAAACTGTTTAAAAAATTTCCTTTCCTCGCGACGGGTGACCAAAACCGGCCACGCGTTACGCTGTCCGATAGTAGCTCTACCCACTTCCCTTTGGGGAAAAGATTTCGTCTCGGTTACAAGTTGCCACCCCCCGATACCGAACGCGCATAAGCCTGACAGGCCTGCAGCGCCTTCAATCCGTCGTCACCTTCGCCGGTGATGGCGATAATTCGTTGAGCATGCGCTGGGTCAAGTTGGACGCGCGCGGGGCCATGAACCACGCGTCGGGTGCCGGCGGCGGTTGGCAACCCACAGTTACCACCAATGGGGACGGCGGCGTTGTCGATGAGGACTGACAGCCGGACGTTAGCAGTAGCAAGCTGGCCAGCAAGGCGCTTGCGGTCTTCTTGAGCATCGTTCAATTCCTTGTAGTGGGTGGCACTGCTCGCCTGCAGGCGCTGTTCCAGGGCGCTGCGCTCGGCCTGGGCGGTTTGCAGCTGACCCAGGGCCTTGGCGCTGGCCTGGCTACGCTCCTGCGCGTACTCCTCGCGCACCTCGGCCAACTGCTTGTCGTATTCGTTGGCCTGCCACAGCCAGGCGCTGCGGCCGCCGACCGCAAGGCCCAGTAACAGCGCCAGGGCCGTCAGGCGCCAATTAAGACCGCTCATGCGCCCAGCACCTTGCGGGCCGCATCCCACAGCGCCATGCGGTCAGCAATGCCGTTGACGCCGCCGTTTATCTTGCGGGTGATACCGACGAAGTCGCCCCGATCCGCCAGCGTGTTGAGGCCGCGCGAATGCCAGAACCAGGCGGCCGACGCGGCCGCGTACTGCGGCTGCTCGAGCAGCTCGGGCTGGTTGACCAGGTCAAGGCCCAGCGCCTCGCCGCAGGCCCGGTAATTGGTCAGGCCGGTAATTTGGATCAGGCCCCGGCCGCGATACTTCTGGCCGTCGCCATCGGCCGCCGGCGTGTTGCCCAGCCGCTCGGCGAGCGTGCCGGTGTCGTACTTGGCCAGGTACTTGTCATTGCCCAGCTCGCGCACGTAACGGAACTGGCCGGATTCATGGCCGATCTGCGCGATAAACGCGGCCTGCCGCGCCGGCGTGACGATTCCGCGCGCGCCCATGGCGGCATTGAGGACGGGTGCAAAAACGCCGGCTTTGGGGCCGGCGTGCGGGAGAATGTGCAACAACTGCTGGGGGGTAATGCTCATGCGTCCTTACTCCTTTGGTGTTCGCTCACGCGGGGCCTACGTCCACGGTCTTGAGCGTTTTGGGTTCTTTGTTCTTCTTGCCTTTGGCGGTGGCCTTGCCCTTCTTGCCGCCGTTGCACTCGACGGTCGTGGTCCAGCCCGAGGCGGTAAACACCTGCTCGACGCTGTCCACCAGGTACTCGCCATCGAGCCCGTTCTTGAAGCCCTGGGCGCTGATGGTCCGTTCGGCAAACAGGTCGGTACGCCCGACCATTTCCAGGCGCACGGCGGCGGTGCTGCGGTTGAACGCGGCCAGCCGCGCCTTGGCGGCCTGCTCGGCGGCGCTCTTGTTGGGGTAGATATGGCGGTCGGTGTGCACGCCCGGCAGGCCGGCGGGGGCGTCGTCGTTGCCCAGCTCCACCACGTTCAGCCTGCCGGTCGCCTTGTCTTGGTGCTGGGTCTTCACCGCCTTCTGCGTGCTGCGGTCGCCCAACCGGAACGAATAGCGGCTCACATCGGCGCGGCTGATGGTGACGGTGCCGATTGCCTTGCCGCCCGCGCTCTGCCCGCCCTGGCGCGGCAGTACCAACAGCTTGCCGCTGGCCACCTTGGCGGTGCAGTCGTATTGCTTGGCCAGGCGGGTAATGAAATTGAAATCGGATTCGTTGCGCTGGTCGACGCGGGGCACTTTAGTCTGGACCGTGCAGCCAGGCTCCCAGCCATTGCGGGCGGCCACATCGCTGACGATGCTGGCCAGCGCCGTATCCTCCCAACTGCCGCTGCGGGTGGTCTTGCCACTGCCGCGCATGTCGCTGGCCTTGCCGCGCAGGGTGATAGTGTCCGGCGGGCCGGTCACCTCGACCTCGTCCACGACGTAACTGCCGAGACGCGCCAGGGCCTGCGCGCTGCGCCCTAAATAGACCTCGATCTTGGCGCCGCGCGACGGCAGCGTGACGGCTTGGTCGCGGTCGTCAATGCGCAGCTCGAACTCGTCCGACTCCATGCCGGGCTTGTCCGAGGTGCGCAGCAGCAGCAAACGGTCGTTGATCAGCGCGGTAATGTCCTTGCCGTCTGCGATGATTTGAAACGCGGGTTTCATGGTGACTCCAGAAAAGAAAAACCCCGCACGGGGCGGGGTTCGTTACGCGTAACGCGGGATCAGTCCCACAGGGTGACCTGCTCGTTTTCGGCGGCCGCCAGGTCCGGCAGGTGAATTAGCACGCCGGCGCGGTACGGCTGCGGTTCCTCGGCAAGCCCTTGATTGGCTTTCAGCACGGCCTCGACGGTGCCCACCAGGGTGCCGTAATAGGCGTGACACAGGCTGTCGAGCAGGTCGCCGTTAGACGTTCTGCATGTCATTGCCATAAGCGACAAACTCCAAGCTAAAGCCCTGTTTGCGCGGAACGCCGCCGGCGAGCAGCGCGCCCTGTTCCTCGTCCACGCTCAGCAAGCACCAGGTGCCCAGCACTTCGCCGTAGCCCGTGGTCAGCGACAACGGCTGCAGCCGCCGGCCGATGCTGCGCAGCTCGTTCAACTGGCCGATACCGCCCCGGAACAACGGGAAGATCGCGCCCTTGATCGTCAGCTTGTCCTCGCCCTGCCCTACGGCCTGCTGCGCAATCTCGCGCGTCAGGCGCTCCTGCCCGGCCCAGCGAAACGCGGTCTTGCGCACCAGCTCGTCAAACGCGGCCGTGTCCAAATTGAAGTAATAGGGCTTAAGTTTCGGGTCCTGGGGCTGCAGGATCAGCAGATGCGGGAACGGCGCCCCGGCAGCGGCCGCCGGCGTCATGTCGCTGGCAAAGACGCTGGTCGGGAAGATGTTCCCCAGGCTTGGGGCCAGAGATCCGGAAATGCGGTTTACCGCCGCAACGGCCCTGCCGGCCTGTTCCTTGAAGGCCCCCAGGCGATCCTGCACCTGCGAGGCCGCCGAAACGGCCTGGCTGTACTTCGACGCCACCTGCCCCACGGTGGACTGCGCCGCGTTGATCTGGCGCATGGTGCGCTGCAGCTTCTCGCCCATCCCCGGGCCGATCACTGGCAGGCCGTCCAATTCCGAGGCCGCCCCCGTCATGTCGCTTACCGCGCCGCTCAGCGGCCCCAGCATGCCCTGCAGGCTGGTACGGCCAGCCACCCCGGCCGACACCAGCGACGACAGCGCAGACCCCATTAGCTCCATGTAGGCCATGGCACCTCCTTACGCGACATCCGCCGCATCGAACAAGTTAACCGAGGCCTGGCGTGCTGCCACCTCGCGCTGGAACCCTTCAAACATCACGCGCAACGCCTGTTCGGCCTCGCGCACGACCTGGTTAGGGTCTTTGACATCACCGTTAACGGTAATGGGCATGACCGGCGCGAAGGTAAACGACTGGTCGACCTTCGCCGGCTCGGGCTTGGCCTTCTCCGCCGCCTTGGCCACTGCCGGCGCCACGGCTGCAGGTGCGGGCGACTCATTGACCAGGGCACGTACCACCGCCCCCGGCTCAGCGGCCGGCTGTCCGACTGGCGCGGAGGCTTCTACCGCCGGCGCCGGCTTGGCACGCACCGCATCACCCAGGGCCGGCGATGGCTTGGCCATCGGCTCAGACGGCTGCGGCACCTGGGCGACAGCAGCACCGACCACCGGCAGCTCCGCCGCCACCTGCTCGGGCTGGTCTTCACCGAACAATTTCTTGCCCAGCCAGCCCCCGACGGATTCGCCACCCAGCCCACCC
>NZ_PUQD01000052.1 GCF_003331055.1 Pseudomonas sp. AFG_SD02_1510_Pfu_092
AGCCACTTCCGGTTGTCGTGCGGGGCGGGGGCGCTCCGGCTATCCCGCCGCCCCCCCTTTATGTGCATGGGTGGGTGTTGGGTTTTGTCCCGCTAAGAGGCCAGCACAGTCATTTGCCGGAACGCTGGAACCGTGCCACTTCGACGAACAGGTCGGAGTTGGCCGGATCATCCAGATACGCCAGCACGCGCGCCGCCGGGCTGTCGATCAGCACGCCGTCGCCGTTGTCTTCCGGCACTTCGGTGCTGCGCCCGGTCAGCTCCTTGCTGTCCACCGCCTGCTGCACCTGTTCGACATCCAGGTTGTACAGCACCAGCTCCTTGCCATCGACGATATCGAAACCACCGATCAGGAAGTTGCCGCCCAGGCGCTTGGGCACGCCAGCCGACAGGTACCAACGGTTGCCGTGGCGCGACACGGTGAACACGTATTCTTCAGCGGCCTTGCCCTTGGCGGTGGCCACCGCCTTGTAGGCGTCACCGCCGCTGCGGCTGATCACAAGCTTCAGCGGCTCGCCCCAGGCGTCCTTGCTGCTCCACTTGCCGAGCAGGGCCTTGGGCGCCGCCTGGTTGCTCGGCAACGGCTCATGGAAAGTCACCAGACAACCGCCCAGCAGCAGGAATGACAAAGTCAACAACACCACACGCCAGGCTTTCATCAGGTTCTCCTTGAAAAGTCGGTCTCGGCTCAGGCCGATGCCAGCACCAGCTGCAGGTATCGGCTAAGCATAGCGAGCATCTGCCCATCGGCTTGCGCATTGGCATCCTTGAGCAGGCCCTGATATTCCATCTGCTCGATAATCGCCGTCAACATCTGGGCGTCCTGTTCCGGTTGCCGCGAGCCCACCACCTGCAGCAATTGCCGGGTGCCATGCAGCAATATCTGCTCATGCGCGCACACCAGCTCGGCCAGGCGCGGGCATAGCAGCGCCTCCTGGCGGAAGGCCTGCTCGGCCATCAGGAAGTCACGGCGGTTCAGCAACTGCCGCTGCACGTAGTCGGCGGTCATCCGCGCCACCTCGTCGGCCAGCCGGGCCCGCGCCTGCGGGCTGCCGTCGCCCTGGGCCAGCAGCTGGCGTAACACCACCTCGGTATTGGCCCACAGCTTGGCCATGTAGGCGGCGCTGCGCTCGACGTACTGGGCGAAGGTGTCGGTGAGCAGGTCCTCGATGTCCTTGAAGTAGTAGGTGGTGGCCGACAGCGGCACACCGGCTTCAGCGGCCACCGCGCGGTGGCGCACGCCGCGCACGCCATCGCGCACGACGATGCGCATGGCGGCGTCGAGAATCAGCTGACGGCGCTGCTCGCTGCCTTGGCGGGCAGTCTTGCGGCCTTGGTATTGCACGCTTTCGGCGACGGCGGTGGCGATGCCGGCGGCGCCCTGGTGAGGCATTGCGGGTGTCACGGGGGGTACCTCATGAACATGGGTTGGCAGTACCGGCCTCTTCGCGGCTAAAGCCGCTCCCACAGAGTACGCCACACGCCTTGAGCGCTGTGCGGTTCCTGTGGGAGCGGCTTTAGCCGCGAAGAGGCCGGTACAGCCAATACAAGTGTACAGGCAAGAAAAAGCCGCCTCGAAAGGCGGCTCGTTCAATCCACTCAGGCTTGCGGACGCATGTGCGGGAACAGGATCACATCGCGAATCGACGGCGAGTTGGTCAGCAGCATCACCAGGCGGTCGATGCCGATGCCTTCGCCGGCGGTCGGCGGCATGCCGTACTCCAGGGCACGCACGAAATCGGCGTCGTAGTGCATGGCTTCGTCGTCACCGGCGTCCTTCTCGGCCACCTGGGCCAGGAAGCGCTCGGCCTGGTCTTCGGCATCGTTGAGCTCGGAGTAGGCGTTGGCGATCTCGCGGCCACCGATGAACAGCTCGAAGCGGTCGGTCACCGCCGGGTTGTCGTCGTTGCGACGCGCCAGTGGCGATACTTCGAACGGGTACTCGGTGATGAAGTGCGGCTGCTCCAGCTTGTGCTCGACCAGCTCTTCGAAAATCATCACCTGCAGCTTGCCCAGGCCTTCGTGGCCGAGCACCTTGGCGCCGGCCTTCTTGGCGATCTCGCGGGCGCGGTCGACGTCCTGCAGGTCGGCAGCGGTCAGCTCCGGGTTGTACTTGAGGATCGAGTCGAATACCGACAGGCGGGCGAACGGCTCGCCGAAGTGGAACACCTTGTCGCCGTACGGCACATCGGTAGTGCCCAGCACCAGCTGCGCCAGCTCGCGGAACAGTTCCTCGGTGAGGTCCATGTTGTCGCGGTAGTCGGCGTAGGCCTGGTAGAACTCGAGCATGGTGAATTCAGGGTTGTGCCGGGTCGAGACGCCTTCGTTACGGAAGTTGCGGTTGATCTCGAACACTTTCTCGAAGCCACCCACAACAAGCCGCTTGAGGTACAGCTCCGGCGCGATACGCAGGAACATGGCCATGTCCAGGGCGTTGTGGTGGGTTTCGAACGGCTTGGCCGCGGCACCACCCGGGATGGTCTGCAGCATCGGCGTCTCGACCTCGAGGAAATCACGCTCGATGAGGAACTTGCGAATGTGCGAGATCACCTGCGAACGCACACGGAAGGTGTGGCGGGTTTCTTCGTTGACCATCAGGTCGACGTAACGCTGGCGGTAGCGCTGCTCGGTGTCGGTCAGGCCGTGGTGCTTGTCGGGCAGCGGGCGCAGCGACTTGGTCAGCAGGCGCACGTTGGTCATCTCGACGTACAGGTCGCCCTTGCCGGAACGGGCCAGGGTGCCTTCGGCGCTGATGATGTCGCCCAGGTCCCAGGTCTTGACCGCTGCCAGGGTTTCTTCCGGCAGGGTCTTGCGGTTGACGTAGACCTGGATGCGCCCGGTCATGTCCTGGATGACCATGAACGAACCGCGGTTGAGCATGATGCGACCGGCGACCTTGACCGGAATCGCTGCTGCTTCCAGTTCTTCCTTGGTCTTGTCCGCGTACTGCTTCTGCAGGTCGTTGCAGTAGCTGTCGCGACGGAAGTCATTGGGGAAGGCATTGCCCTTGGCGCGCTCGGCGGCAAGCTTTTCCTTGCGCAGGGCGATCAGGGCGTTTTCTTCCTGTTGCAGGTCTTGCGCTTCGGTCTTGAGGTCGCTCATTTCGTCATTCTTTCCATCAGGTGTTCGTTGCCCCTTTCGGGCAGGGCACGCGGCAACGGCCCCAGGGCCAGTTGCCGCGGCGGTTGGGTGCGGCTTACAGCCCCTGCTTCAGGCTCGCTTCCAGGTACTGGTCGAGGTCGCCGTCCAGGACCTTCTGGCAGTCGCTGCGCTCGACGCCGGTACGCAGGTCCTTGATGCGCGAGTCATCCAGCACGTAGGAGCGGATCTGGTGGCCCCAGCCGATGTCCGACTTGCTGTCTTCCAGCGCCTGCGAGGCGGCATTGCGCTTCTGCATTTCCAGCTCGTACAACTTGGCCCGCAGCATTTTCATGGCGGTGTCCTTGTTGGCGTGCTGGGAGCGTTCGTTCTGGCAAGCCACCACGGTGTTGGTCGGCACGTGGGTGATACGCACCGCCGAGTCGGTGGTGTTGACGTGCTGGCCACCGGCACCGGAGGAACGGTAGGTGTCGATGCGCAGGTCGGCCGGGTTGATCTCGATCTCGACCTTGTCGTCGATCTCCGGCGACACGAACACCGCCGAGAACGAGGTGTGGCGACGGGCACCGGAGTCGAACGGGCTCTTGCGCACCAGGCGGTGCACGCCGATCTCGGTGCGCAGCCAGCCGAAGGCGTACTCGCCCTTGATGTGCACGGTGGCGCCCTTGATGCCGGCGACTTCACCTTCGGAAAGTTCGATGATGGTGGCGTCGAAACCACGCTTGTCGGCCCAGCGCAGGTACATGCGCAGCAGGATGTTGGCCCAGTCCTGCGCCTCGGTACCACCGGAGCCGGCCTGGATGTCCAGGTAGGCGTTGTTCATGTCCATCTCGCCGCTGAACATGCGACGGAACTCGAGCTGGGCCAGTTTTTCTTCCAGGCCTTCCAGTTCGGTCACGACGTCGCCGACGGCGCTTTCGTCATTTTCCTCGACAGCCATGTCGAGCAGGTCCTGGCAATCCGCCAGGCCGCCGGACAGCTTGTCCAGGGTCTCGACCACCTGCGCCAGCATGGCACGCTCGCGGCCAAGGGCCTGAGCGTACTCGGGCTTGTTCCAGACGTTGGGGTCTTCCAGCTCGCGGTTGACTTCGATCAGGCGGTCATGCTTGTGATCGTAGTCAAAGATACCCCCGAATGGACTGGGAACGTTCGGTGAGGTCCTTGATGGTGTTCAGGATCGGTTGGATTTCCATGGTCTGGCTACTCGCACGAATTCGGTGAAAAGCCCGCGAGTATAACCGAGTCCGCCGCAAGGCGGCAGACCCGCCGGGCGGTAGCATGTATATCGAGCACTTGGAAATTGCACGGTCCCTGTGGGAGCGGCCTTGCGTCGCGATTGGGCCGCGCAGCGGCCCCGGCGATATCTGCTGCTGAGCTGAAAATCAGGGGCCCCGCCAGCTTCAGCGCTTCAGCGTTTCAGGCGATGCCAACCCGGTTGCGCCCACTGTTCTTGGCCTGGTACAGGCCCTTGTCCGCGGCCGAGATCAGTTGCCGCCAGTGGCTGCCGATGGCCGGGGTCTGGGTGGCCAGGCCGATGCTCACGGTGAGGAACGAGTCGGCCACCGGGGCGGTGTGCGGGATGCCCAGGCCGAGCACGGTCTGGCGCAGCTTCTCGGCGACCAGGCGTGCCCCGCCCGGCGAGGTGTTGGGCAACACCAGGACGAACTCCTCGCCGCCATAGCGCGCCGGCAGGTCGGTCGGCCGCGCGCACGAGCCGCGGATCGCCTCGGCCACCTGGCGCAAGGCCTCGTCACCGGCCAGGTGGCCGAAGTTGTCGTTATAGGCCTTGAAGTAGTCCACATCGATCATCAGCAGCGACAACTGCTGCTGCTCACGCATGGCCCGGCGCCATTCCAGCTCCAGGTACTCGTCGAAGTGGCGGCGGTTGGACAACCCGGTCAGGCCATCGGAATTCATCAGCCGCTGCAGCATCAGGTTGGAATCGAGCAACTGCTGCTGGCTGACGCGCAAGGCGCGGTAGGCCTCGTCGCGCTGCAGCAAGGTCAGGTAAGAGCGCGAATGGTAGCGAATGCGCGCCACCAGTTCGATGTTGTCCGGCAGCTTGACCAGGTAATCGTTGGCCCCCGCGGCAAAGGCCGCGCTCTTGACCAACGGGTCTTCCTTGGTCGACAGGACGATGATCGGGATGTCCTGGGTCGCCGGGTTGTTGCGGTATTCACGCACCAGGGTCAGCCCGTCGAGGCCCGGCATGATCAGGTCCTGAAGAATGACCGTGGGCTTGATGCGCACGGCCTGGGCCACCGCCTGGTGCGGGTCGGCACAGAAATGGAAGTCGATGTCCTCTTCACTGGCCAGGCCACGCCGCACCGCCTCGCCAATCATGGCCTGGTCATCGACCAGCAACACCATTGCCGAGTTCTCGTTGGGGGTCGTGAAACCTTCGATCGGTAAATCATTCATACCTGTTCACCCGATCACTACCGGCCTGGCGGCGTGATTCAATACGCTTCGTCATTTTCCGAAAAATTCCATCAAACGCCCGGCTATGCGTTCCAGCGGGCGGACTTCCACTGCGGCATCGATCGCCGCAGCAGCCTTGGGCATGCCGTACACCGCGCTGCTGGCCTGGTCCTGAGCGATGGTCAGGAAACCCTGCTGGCGCATCAGCTTCAGGCCCTGGGCGCCGTCGCGGCCCATGCCGGTCAGCAACACCCCCACCGCATCGCCGGTCCAATAACGCGCCACGCTCTCGAAGAACACATCGATCGAGGGCCGGTATATTTCGTTGACCGGTTCGGCAGTGTAGGCCAGTTGGCCGTTCTGTAGCAGGCGAATATGGTGGTTGGTGCCGGCCAGCAGGACCTGGCCGGGCTGCGGCGGTTCGCCTTCACGGGCCAGGCGCACCGGCAGGCCGGCCGCGCTGCTGAGCCATTCGGCCATGCCTGCGGCAAACACCTGGTCAACATGCTGGACCAGCACGATGGCCGCCGGAAACGCCGCCGGCAGGCCCTTGAGCAGCACTTCGAGGGCGGCCGGGCCGCCTGCGGACGAGCCGATCGCCACCAGCCCGCGATGCTGCGACGCGACCCGCACGGGCGCAGCGACCGGGCGCGCCGCCGGGGCACGCTGCTGGCCGATCAGCCAGCTGATGTTGAGAATCTTGCGCAGCAATGGCGCAACCGCTTCGCGCGGATCGCCCGCGCCCAGGGCCGGCGTGTCGACCACATCGAGGGCGCCATGGCCCATGGCCTCGAACACACGGTGCATGTTCTGCTTGCGGTCGACCGTCACGATGACGATGGCGCAGGGGGTTTCGGCCATGATCCTGCGGGTGGCCTCGACGCCATCCATCACCGGCATGATCAGGTCCATGAGGATCAGGTCTGGTACCTCTTCCGCGCACCGCTGCACCGCCTCGGCACCGTTGCCGGCCACCCATATCACCTGGTGCGCGGGCTCGAAAGCGACTGCCCGGCGCAGCGCCTCGACGGCCATGGGCATGTCGTTGACGATGGCGATCTTCATCCTTGAGCACCTCCGATCAGCTCAATCACAGCATCCAGCAACGCATCGTCATGGAAACTGGCCTTTGCCAAATAGTAGTCGGCGCCGGCATCCAGGCCACGCCGTCGGTCTTCCTCGCGGTCCTTGTAGGACACCACCATCACCGGCAGCGATTGCAGGCGCTGGTCGCGGCGTACCAGGGTGACCAGCTCGATGCCGTCCATGCGTGGCATGTCGATGTCGGTGATCAGCAGGTCGAAGTCCTCGGCACGCAGGGCGTTCCAGCCATCCATGCCATCCACCGCCACGGCCACATCGTAGCCACGGTTGCCGAGCAGCTTGCGCTGCAGCTCACGCACGGTCAGCGAGTCGTCGACCACCAGGATGCGCTTGCGCGCCACGCCACGGGCGCCGCCGCTGCCGCGGGCGATACGCTCCAGGCTGCCGGTGCTGAGCAGTTTGTCCAGCGAGCGCAGCAGGTCCTCGACATCGACGATCAGCACCACCGAGCCGTCGTCGAGCAAGGCACCGGAAGAAATGTCCTGGACCTTGCCCAGGCGTGGGTCGAGCGGCATCACCACCAGCACCCGCTCGCCCACCAGCCGCTCCACGGCCACGCCGTAGAGTTGCTCGCGTTCGCGGATCACCACCACCCGCAGGCTGCTTTCCTGGGTTTGCCCGGCCGGACGGTTGAGCAGCTGGCTGGCCGCCACCAGGCCGATGTGCCGGCCTTCGTGCCAGAAGTGCTGGCGCCCTTCGATCTGCACGATCTGCTCGGCGCTCACCTCCAGCGTGCGTTCGATATGGGCGAGCGGGAAGGCATAGGCCTCGCCGCCCACCTCGACCACCAGGCTGCGCACCACCGACAAGGTCAGCGGTACCTGCAGGTGGAAGCGACAGCCCTGCCCGGCAAGCTGGGTCAGCTCGATCGAGCCGCGCAGCTCACGGATCATGTGCTGCACCGCATCCAGGCCGACGCCGCGCCCGGACACTTCGGTCACCTTGTCGCGCAGGCTGAAACCGGGCAGGAACAGGAACGTCAGCAGTTCCGCCTCGCTCATCCGCGCCACCGTGTCGGCGGGCGACAGGGCGCGCTCGACGATGCTGCTGCGCAGGCGCTCGAGGTCGATACCGGCGCCGTCGTCGATCAGTTCCAGGCTGAGCATGCCGGCCTGGTGCGAGGCGCGCAGGCGGATCACGCCCTCCTCCGCCTTGCCCGCCAGCAGGCGCCGCTCGGGCTGCTCGATGCCATGGTCGACCGCGTTACGCAACAGGTGCGTCAGCGGCGCTTCGAGTTTTTCCAGCACATCGCGGTCGACCTGGGTCTTTTCCCCTTCCACCAGCAAGCGCACCGGTTTGCCCAGCGAGCGGCCAAGGTCGCGCACCATGCGGCTTTGGCCGTTCAATACATCGGCAAACGGCCGCATCCGGCAGGCCAGCGCGGTGTCGTACAACAGCTGTGCGCGCTGGCTTGCCTGCCAGCCGAACTCGTCCAGGTCGGCCGCCTGCTGTTGCAGGATCTGCTGGGTTTCCGCCAGCAGGCGCTGGGTCTGCGCCAGGGCGTCGAGCACTTCGCCGCTCTGGCCGCTGTCCTCCAGCTGCATGCGCAAGCCGTCGAGCGCCTGCATGCCTTGCCCGTGCATGCGCTTGAGGCGTTGCAGCGTGGCCAGGTAAGGCTTGAGCCGCTGGGTTTCCACCAGCGACTTGCTGGACAGGTCGAGCAGGCTGTTGAGGCGGTCGGCGGTCACCCGCAGCACCCGCTCCGTACCTTCACCGACACGCTTGCCCGCCTTGCGACGCGGCGTCGGCTCGGCCTCGTTTTCTGCCTCGAGGGTGGCCGCAGGCTGCGCTAGCGGCTCAGGTTGCACGGCCGGCGTCGGCAGCGGCGGCGTCGGCATGCCGGCTGGCCTGGCAGGCACGGCCGCTGCCCCAGGGTCGAGCAGGCTGGCCATTTGCGCGAGGAACACCGGCAGGGTCGCCTGCGCCCCGGCATCGCCCGGCGTGGCGATGCGCATCAGCAGGTCGGTACCTTGCAGCAGCGCATCGATATGCTCGGCGCTCAGCCGCAAGCGCCCTTCCTGGGCGGCCACCAGGCAGTCTTCCATGACATGGGCGACGCTGACACCAGCGTCCACCCCGACGATCCGCGCCGCCCCCTTCAGCGAATGGGCGGCGCGCATGCAGGCCTCGAGCTGGTCGGCCTGCGTAGGGTTACGCTCCAGCGCCATCAGGCCGGCGCTGAGCACCTGGGTCTGCGCCTCGGCCTCCAGGCTGAACAGCTCGAGCAACGATGCGTCGCGCATTTGCTCTGGGGTCATGACAGGCTCCGCTGCACGGCAGTCAGTAACTGTTGATCATCCAGCACCCGCACGCTGCGGCCGCGCCATTGCAGGACCGCAGCGGTGAACTGGCTGGCATCCTGGCCGCTGCCCAACAGCAGCGGGTCGAGCCGGTGAATGCCGTCGATTTCCTCGACCGCCATGACCACCGGCCCGCCTTCGCTGGCCAATATCAGCATGCGCGGCATCGAACGGCCGCTGCGTGGCTCGCCAGCGCCGGCCTGTACCCCCAGCAACTCGGCCAGCGACAGGCACGGCACCAGCGCACCGCGCACGTTGGCCACGCCCTGCAACACCCGCGAGCGCTGGTGCGGCAGCGAATGCAGCGCCTGCAACGGGGCAATTTCGGCCAGGCAGGCAGTGGCCAGCGCCAGCCACTCTTCGCCAAGGCGGAACAGCAGCATGGAGCGGCCGCTGTTGTCCTCGACCGGCGCCGCTGCGGCCAGCGGGTGGTCCTGCATCAGCGCGTAGCGGTCGAGCAGGCGGGTGGCAGCGGCGGCATGGACCTCGCAGTTGCGGCAGTGAATGTGCCGTTCCAGCAGCGGGCACTGCTTGTTGCCGTGCACGCCGATGCGGTTCCAGCAGTCGTCGATGTGCGCGTCATCCCCGGCAAGCAGTTGCATCGCGGATTCCTTCATCGTTCAGACTCCCGGCCAACCCGCGCGGCGCGCTCCTGCAGGCGCCGGGCGCCGGCCAGGTCGCCCTGGGCCGCCAGCAGTGCCGCCAGGTGCACCAGCGCCTCGGGGTGCTGCGGTTCCAGGTACAGGGCTTTGCGGTAGTGGGTCAGTGCCTGCTGCGCATCCCCTTCGGTGTCGCTGAGCAGCCCCAGCCAGTAGTAAACCTGCGCCGCTGGGGCGAACTGGCCCAGGTAGCGCTGGCATTCGGCGCGGGCCTGCTCGCTGGCACCGGCATTGGCCAGCCGGGCAATGCTGGCCAGCAGTTCGCTGGCCTCCTCGCGTTTCTGTGCGTGGGCCGGTGCGGGCCTGGCCGGCGTCGGCAGCACGCGTAGCGGCCGTGGCAACGGCGCGCTCGCGGCTGGATAGGCTGGCGTAGCCAAGGGTGGCAAGCTGCGCCGCACGGGCGGCGCCGGGGCCGGCGCCGGCGCAGCTACGGCGGCCTCCTGGCGCACGTAGGCGAACGACTGGGCAACCCCCAGCGGGCGCATGCCCAGGCGTGCCAGCAAGCTGCCTTCGGCGGGGCCGATGAACAGCACGCCCTGTGGATGCAGCAGGCGCTTGAGCACTTCGAACACCCGTTGCTGGGTCGGTACATCGAAGTAGATCAGCAGGTTGCGGCAGAACACGAAATCGTACAGGCCGTCGCGGCTGGCCAGCGCCGGGTCGAGCACGTTGCCCACCTGCAGGTTGACCTGCTCGCGCACCCGCTGATGAAGCTGGTGGCCGTCTTCGACGGCATCGAAGTAGCGCTCGCGGAAGCTCAGGTCGCTGCCGCGGAAAGCGTTGCGACCGTATACCGCCTGCACGGCCTTGGCCACCGAGCTGGGGCTGATGTCCATGCCGTCGATCAGGAACGCCCCCGGCGCGACGCCGGCATCGAGCAAGGCCATGGCCAGCGAATAGGGTTCCTCGCCGGTCGAACAGGGCAGGCTGAGCAAGCGCAGCGGGCGCGCGCCGGCCAGTTCGGCCAGGCGTTTGTGCGCCAGGCTCGCCAAAGCAGTGAAGGATTCGGGGTAACGGAAAAACCAGGTTTCCGGGACGATGACCGCCTCGATCAGCGCCTGTTGCTCATCCAGCGATTGCTGCAGGTGCAGCCAGTAGTCGTCCAGGTCTGCGGCGTTCGCCGCCATGCAACGCTGGCGCAGCGCACGCTCGACCATGGGCGCGCCCACCGATTCCACATCCAGGCCAATGCGCTCGCGCAAAAAGCGGAAGAAACGCTGTTCGCTCATGCCGGCCTCCCTGTCGAACCCTCGGCGTACAGCAGGTGGTGCACGGCCTCGGGGAGCAAGTCGTTGACCTCGATGCGCTGCAGCAGGCCCTGTTCATCCTGACGCACCGGCCCCAGGTACGGGGCTTCGCCGCGCTCCACGCCATAGGGCTGGAACTCTTCGGCCCGGCAACGCAGGGTTTCGGTGGCCTGTTCCAGGATCAGGCCAAGCTGCAGGCCGTCGCGGTAATGCACCAGCACCAGCCGGGTACTGGTGCGTTGCGCTGCCGGTTGGCCGAAGCTCAACGCTGCCACATCGATCACCGGCACCAGCAGGCCTCGATGGGCAAGGATGCCGGCGACCCAGTCCGGCGCCTGGGCGATCGGCTTGAGCGGCTGGCGCGGCAGCACCTCGATCACCTCGTGCACGCTCAGGGCAAAGCGCTGCTCCTTGATGCGAAACTGCAGGTACAACGCCCCCTGGGCGTTGCCCGCTCGCGCAGCACGCGGTTGCAAGTCGTTCATCGCGGTCAGACTTTGAAACGCGACACGCCGCCACGCAGGCCGGCGGCCACCTGGCTCAGCTCGTCGATGGCGAAACTGGCCTGGCGCAACGACTCGACCGTCTGGGTGCTGGCATCGCTGAGCTGCGCCAGCGCCTGGTTGATCTGTTCGGCACCGGTGGCCTGGGCCTGCATGCCTTCATTGACCATCAGCACCCGCGGCGCCAGGGCCTGCACCTGGTGGATGATCTGGCTCAGTTGCTCGCCCACCTGCTGCACCTCGAACATGCCACGGCGCACTTCTTCGGAGAACTTGTCCATGCCCATGACCCCGGCCGACACCGCGGACTGGATCTCGCGCACCATCTGCTCGATGTCGTAGGTGGCCACGGCAGTCTGGTCGGCCAGGCGGCGCACTTCGGTAGCTACCACGGCAAAGCCGCGGCCGTATTCGCCGGCCTTCTCCGCCTCGATGGCGGCATTCAGCGACAACAGGTTGGTCTGGTCGGCGACCTTGACGATGGTCACCACCATCTGGGTGATGTTGCTGGCCTTCTCGTTGAGGATGGCCAGCTTGGCGTTGACCAGGTCGGCGGCGCCCATCACCTGGTGCATGGTTTCTTCCATTCGCGCCAGGCCCTGCTGGCCGGAGCCAGCCAGGCTGGAGGCCTGGTCGGCGGCCGAGGTGACTTCGGTCATGGTGCGCACCAGGTCACGCGAGGTGGCGGCGATTTCGCGCGAGGTGGCGCCGATTTCCGTGGTGGTGGCGGCGGTTTCGGTGGCGGTGGCCTGCTGCTGCTTGGAAGTGGCGGCGATCTCGGTCACCGAGGTGGTCACCTGCACCGACGAGCGCTGGGCCTGGGCCACCAGGTTGGCCAGGGCTTCGGCCATTTCGTTGAAGCCACTCTCGATGGCGCCGAATTCGTCCTTGCGGTCCAGGCTCAGGCGCATGCTGAGGTCGCCGGAGCGCAGTTTGTCGAGGGCATGCACGATGCGCTGCATGGGCGCACTGATGGCGCGCATCAGCAGCAGGCCGCATACGCCCGCGGCGACGATCGCCAGCAACAGCGAAACCACCATGCTGCCCTTGGCGGTGCTCACGGCGCCGACGATTTCGTTGGTGGCCTCGTCGGCCGATACCCGATTGTCTTCGATGACTTCGTTCAGATGCTTGCGCCCATCCACCCAGGCCGGGGTGAGCACCTCGTTGATCAGCCGCTGGGCTTCGTCGTAGTCATGCCGGCGATAGGCGTCCAGCACCTGGTTGACGATCTTCAGGTAACTGTCCGCGAGTTGCCCGAAGCTGTCGAAGCGGGTCTGGTCGTCCTTGGTCTGTATGGTGTTCTGGTAACTCGCCATGTGGTGCTTCAGGCGGTCCTCGAAACTCTTGAACAGTTCCATGTCGGCCGAGGTGATTTCGCGGTGGTTGGACAGGCCCACCAGCTGCTGGCTGGTGACGTAGCTGTCGACCCAGGCGCTGCGGATCATCGAGCTGTAGTAGAGGCCGGGAATGCTGTCGGTCCCCACTGCCTGCTCGGCGGAGGCGATGGTCACCAACCGCGAGTAGGCGGCCACGATCATCAGCAGCATGATGGCGATGATCACGGCGAAACTTGCCAGGATCCGTTGGCGCAAGGTCCAGTTCTTCACGTTCAGCCCTCAGGAATTCACAACGAGCGGGGAAATCGCCGAAGTATAGCGCAGAGGCCTTGTGCTATCGCGGGTGAAATAGGGGCTGCGTTGCAGCCCCTGGCCATCACTGGCCGGCAGCCAGCCTGGCCTGGCTTTCCAGCTCTTGACGCAAACCCGGGGCCAGGCGCAGCTGGCGGGCCAGTTCGTCGAGGTAGGCGCGCTCCATGAAGTTTTCCTGGTCGACCATCATCACGCTGGCCAGGTACATCTCGGCGGCGATCTCGGGCGTTTGCGCGGCACGAGCCACTTCGGCCGGGTCCAGCGGCTTGTTCAGCTCGGCATGCAGCCAGTGCTGCAGCTCGGGGTCGCTGTCCAGGCGGGTGAACTCGCCCTCGATCAGCGCCCGCTCGCGTTCGTCGATATGGCCATCGGACTTGGCTGCCGCCACCAGTGCCCGCAGCACCGCCTGGCTGTGCTGCTCGGCCTGAGCCGGCGGCAGCCGGTCAACGGTCTGTGGTTCGCTGGCGGCCAGCTGCTGGCTGGCCTGCCAGTTGCCGTAGGCCTTGTAGGCCAGTACGCCCAGTGCGGCCAGGCCACCGTAGGTCAGGGCCTTGCCACCGTACTTGCGGGCCTTTTTGTTACCCAGCAACAGGCCCAGGGCACCGCCCCCCAGCAGGCCGCCACCCGCGCCCGACAACAGCCCGCCAAGGCCCCCGGCAGTGCCGCCAGCCTTGCTGGTGCCGGTTTTGCTGTCGAGCAGTTGCTGGCCAGATTTGAGGAGTTGGTCAAGCAGGCCACGGGTATTCATCAGCGCGTCTCCACGTCAGGGAATTCAACCGCCAGAGTAAGGCCTGGCGAAACACACGCCACCGAGGATTTGCTTCCGGATGTTGCGTTGGCTGGCAAAAAGCCAACTAGACTCGATATCGCCAATACCTCGCACCCGCACACCGGGCTTATAACGATTGTTTCACTGATTGCTTGATGACTGCCCCGAACAAGATCGCCAATAAAGAGGGAACAACATGTCAGTGCACACTACCGCTTTGCTCGGCGCCACCGCCTGCGCCGCGCTGGCCAGCATCAGCCTGCAGGCTGCCGAACCACCCAAGGCCCTGGGGCCTGGCGAGGGGCGCCTGGATATCGTCGCCTGGCCCGGCTACATCGAGCGCGGTGAAAGCGACAAGGCCTACGACTGGGTGACCGGCTTCGAGAAGGAGACCGGCTGCAAGGTCAACGTCAAGACCGCCGCCACCTCCGACGAGATGGTCAGCCTGATGACCAAGGGCGGCTACGACCTGGTCACCGCCTCGGGCGATGCTTCGCTGCGGCTGATCGCCGGCAAGCGGGTGCAGCCGATCAACACCGCGCTGATCCCCAACTGGAAGAACCTTGACCCGCGCCTGCAGAACGGTGGCTGGTATGTGGTCGACAAGCAGGTGTATGGCACCCCGTACCAGTGGGGGCCGAACGTGCTGCTGTACAACACCGACGTGTTCAAGCAGGCACCGACCAGCTGGGGCGTGCTGTTCGAACCGCAGAACCTGCCCGACGGCAAGCCGAACAAAGGCCGGGTGCAGGCCTACGACGGGCCGATCTACATTGCCGATGCGGCGCTGTACCTGAAGACGGCCAGGCCGGAGCTGGGCATTCAGGACCCGTACGAACTCAACGAGGCACAATACAAGGCGGTACTGGAACTGCTTCGCCAACAGCAACCGTTGATCCACCGCTACTGGCATGACGCCACGGTGCAGATGAGCGATGTGAAGAACGAAGGCGTGGTCGCTTCCAGCTCCTGGGGCTACATGGTCAATGGCCTGAAGGCCGAGAAGCAGCCAGTAGCCTCGACCATCCCCAAGGAAGGCGCGACCGGCTGGGCCGACACCACCATGCTGCACAGCGAGGCCAAGCACCCTAATTGTGCCTATAAATGGATGGACTGGTCGCTGCAGCCAAAGGTGCAGGGGGATGTGGCGGCCTGGTTCGGCTCGTTACCGGCGGTGCCTGCTGCCTGTACCGGCAATGATTTGCTGGGCGCCGAGGGTTGCAAGACCAACGGTTTCGACAACTTCGACAAGATCGCCTTCTGGAAAACCCCGCAGGCCCAGGGCGGCAAGTTCGTGCCGTACAGCCGCTGGACCCAGGACTACATTGCGATCATGGGTGGGCGCTGAGGGTTTCTTCACCTGTACCGGCCCTATCGCCGGCAAGCCAGCTCCCACAGGGACCGCATAAGCCTTGCGACCTGCACAGTACCTGTGGGAGCTGGCTTGCCGGCGATAGGGCCGGTACAGGCAAACAATAACAACCGAGTACCGCCTATGCCCCTAGCCGTCCAGTTCACCCAGGTTTCCCGCACCTTCGGCGAGGTCAAGGCCGTCGATCAGGTGAGCATCGACATCATCGATGGCGAGTTCTTTTCCATGCTCGGCCCGTCAGGCTCGGGCAAGACCACCTGCCTGCGCCTGATCGCCGGCTTCGAGCAACCCAGCAGCGGCTCGATCCGCATCCACGGTATCGAAGCGGCCGGCGTGCCGCCCTATCAGCGTGACGTCAACACCGTGTTCCAGGACTACGCGCTGTTCCCGCACATGAACGTGCTGGACAACATCGCTTACGGGCTGAAGGTAAAAGGCGTGGCCAAGGCCGAACGCCGAAGCCGCGCCGAAGAAGCCCTGGCGATGGTGGCGCTGGCGGATTACGGCGCACGCAAGCCGGCGCAGCTGTCCGGTGGCCAACGCCAGCGCGTCGCCCTGGCCCGCGCGCTGGTCAACCGGCCGCGGGTGCTGCTGCTGGACGAACCGCTGGGCGCGCTGGACCTGAAGCTGCGCGAACAGATGCAGGGCGAGCTGAAAAAGCTGCAGCGCCAGCTGGGCATCACCTTCATCTTCGTCACCCACGACCAGACCGAGGCGCTGTCGATGTCCGACCGGATGGCGGTGTTCAACCGCGGCCGCATCGAGCAGGTCGACACCCCGCGCAACCTGTACATGCAACCGGCCACCACTTTCGTGGCTGAATTCGTCGGCACCTCCAATGTGCTGCGCGGCGAACTGGCCATGGCACTCAACGGCAACCCTGCGCCCTTCTCCATCCGCCCCGAGCATATTCGCCTGGGCGAGCCGACCACTGCCGGCCAGGCCGTGCAGGTCAGCGGCCTGCTGCGCGATATCCAGTACCAGGGCAGCGCCACCCGCTATGAAGTGCAGCTGGACAGCGGCCAGTTGCTGGCGGTGAGCCAGGCCAACGACCGCTGGCAGACGCAGCCACAGGCCTGGCAACCCGGGCAACGGGTACAGGCGCACTGGCCCCGTGAAGCCATGACCGTGCTCCAGGACACCCGCTGACATGAGCACACTGCGCAGCCTGTCCAACCTGCTGTACCGGCGCCCCAACCTGTACCTGGCGTTGCTGTTGATCCCGCCACTGACCTGGTTCGGCGCGATCTACCTGGGTTCGCTGCTGAACCTGCTGTGGCAGGGCTTCTACACCTTCGACGACTTCACCATGGCGGTAACCCCGGAGCTGACCCTGGGCAATTTCGCCGCACTGTTCAACCCGTCGAACTTCGACATCATCTTGCGCACCCTGGGTATGGCGGTAGCGGTGTCGCTGGCCAGCGCGGTGCTGGCCTTCCCCATCGCCTATTACATGGCGCGCTATACCAGCGGCAGGGCCAAGGCGTTTTTCTACATCGCGGTAATGATGCCCATGTGGGCCAGCTACATCGTCAAGACCTACGCCTGGACCCTGCTGCTGGCCAAGGGCGGCGTGGCCCAGTGGTTCGTCCAGCAGCTGCACCTGGACGCCGTGCTGCAAGCCCTGCTGGCCGTGCCGGGCGTGGGCGGCAGCACGTTGTCGACTTCGCACCTGGGGCGTTTCATGGTGTTCGTCTACATCTGGCTGCCGTTCATGATCCTGCCGATCCAGGCCGCGCTGGAGCGCTTGCCGCCTTCGCTGCTGCAAGCCTCGGCAGACCTCGGCGCGCGCCCCGGGCAGACCTTCATGCAGGTCATCCTGCCGCTGTCGATCCCGGGCATTGCCGCCGGGTCCATCTTCACCTTCTCGCTGACCCTGGGCGACTTCATCGTGCCGCAGCTGGTCGGCCCGCCCGGTTACTTCATCGGCAGCATGGTCTATGCCCAGCAAGGGGCGATCGGCAACATGCCGATGGCGGCGGCCTTCACCCTGGTGCCGATCGTGTTGATCGCGGTCTATCTGTCCATCGTCAAGCGCCTGGGGGCCTTCGATGCACTCTGAAAAAGCCTCGATCGGGCTGCGCCTGGCCGCCTGGGGCGGGTTGCTGTTCCTGCACTTCCCGATCCTGATCATCTTCCTGTACGCCTTCAACACCGAAGACGCGGCATTCAGCTTCCCGCCCAAGGGCCTTACCTTGAAGTGGTTCGCCGTGGCCTTCGCCCGCCCCGATGTGCTGGAGGCGATCAAGCTGTCGCTGCAGGTGGCCTGCCTGGCCACGCTGATCGCCCTGGTGCTCGGCACGCTGGCCTCGGCGGCGCTGTACCGGCGCAGTTTTTTCGGCAAGGAGAGCATTTCGCTGATGCTGATCCTGCCCATCGCCCTGCCCGGCATCATCACCGGTATCGCGCTACTGTCGGCGTTCAAGGCGCTGGGCATCGAACCCGGCATTTTCACCATCGTGGTCGGCCACGCCACGTTCTGCGTGGTGATCGTCTACAACAACGTGATCGCCCGCCTGCGACGTACTTCGCAGAGCCTGATCGAAGCTTCGATGGACCTCGGCGCCGACGGCTGGCAGACCTTCCGCTACATCATCCTGCCCAACCTCGGCTCGGCGCTGCTGGCCGGCGGTATGCTGGCCTTCGCCCTGTCGTTCGACGAAATCATCGTCACCACCTTCACCGCCGGCCATGAACGCACCCTGCCTATCTGGCTGCTCAACCAGCTCAGCCGCCCGCGCGATGTGCCGGTGACCAACGTGGTCGCCATGCTGGTGATGTTGGTGACCATGCTGCCGATTCTTGGCGCCTATTACCTGACCCGTGGCGGCGAAAGCGTCGCGGGCAGCGGCAAATGACCCTGGAGGAGTCCCCGATGCAAACGCAGATGCTGATCAATGGCCAGCTGGTCGCTGGCCAAGGCCCGGCCTGGACCGTGCTCAACCCGGCACTGGGCACCGCCCTGGCGCAAATCAACGAAGCCAGCGAGGCCCAGGTGGACAGCGCGGTGCGCGCCGCCGACCAGGCCTTCGACAGCTGGTCGCAAACCAGCCCCAAGGAGCGCGCGCAAGCCTTGCTGGCGCTGGCCGATGCCATCGAAGCCCATGGCGACGAACTGGCCCGGCTGGAATCGCAGAACTGCGGCAAACCGCTGAGTGCCGCGCTGAATGACGAGATCCCGGCAATTGCCGATGTGTTCCGCTACTTTGCCGGTGCCGCCCGCTGCCTGGGCGGCTCGGCGGCGGGCGAGTACCTGCCCGGCCACACCTCGATGATCCGCCGCGACCCGCTGGGCGTGGTGGCCTCGATCGCGCCGTGGAACTACCCGCTGATGATGCTGGCGTGGAAAATCGCCCCGGCCCTGGCTGCCGGTAATACCGTGGTGATCAAGCCTTCCGAGCTGACCCCGCTGACTGCCCTGCGCCTGGGTGAACTGGCCCGCGACCTGCTGCCAGCGGGGGTGCTGAACATTCTGTTCGGCCGTGGCCAGACGGTCGGCAACCCGCTGGTCACCCACCCCAAGGTGCGCATGGTCTCGCTGACCGGCTCGATCCCTACCGGCGCGCACATCATCAGCGCCACCGCCGACAGCGTGAAACGCATGCACATGGAACTGGGCGGCAAGGCCCCGGTGCTGGTGTTCGACGATGCCGATATCGATGCCGCCATCGACGGCATCCGCACCTTCGGTTTCTACAACGCCGGCCAGGACTGCACCGCAGCCTGTCGCCTGTATGTGCAGGACGGTATCTACGAGCGCTTTGTCGAACGCCTGGGTGAGGCTGTGGCCAGCCTCAAGCCGGGCCTGCAGGAGGCCGGGGACACCGAGCTGGGGCCGCTGATCAGCGCCCAGCACCGCGACAAGGTAGCGGGACTGGTGGAGCGCGCCATCGCCCAGCCGCACATTCGTCTGGTCACCGGCGGCAAGGCCATCGCGGGTGACGGTTTCTTCTTCGAGCCGACCGTGCTGGCCGATACCCTGCAGGATGACGAGATCGTGCGCAACGAAGTGTTCGGCCCGGTGGTGTCGGTGACCCGCTTCAACGACGAAGCGCAGGCGCTGGCATGGGCCAACGACTCCGACTACGGCCTGGCTTCCTCGGTATGGACCCGCGACACCGGCCGCGCCCATCGCCTGGCAGCACGTTTGCAGTATGGCTGCACCTGGGTGAATACCCACTTCATGCTGGTCAGCGAAATGCCCCATGGCGGGCAGAAGCATTCAGGGTATGGCAAGGACATGTCGATGTATGGGCTGGAGGACTACACCTGTGTGCGGCATGTGATGATCAAGCACTAGCCTGAGTTGTATCTGCCGGCCTCTTCGCGGGCTTGCCCGCTCCCACAGGTACGTCACCGCCCTTGAGGTTCGTGATGTACCTGTGGGAGCGGGCAAGCCCGCGAAGAGGCCAGTACAGATAGAAACTAGTCGCGCAGGTCCGACTCGTGAATCGGGTTGGCCCGGCTGGTCGCGCGCTGGTATTGCGCTGGCCAGGTGGCCTTGTTGCCGCCCAGGTCATCGTCGGCATGCAGCGGCCAGTACGGGTCGCGCAGCAGTTCACGGGCAAGGAAGATGATGTCGGCCTGGCCAGTGCGCAGGATGTGCTCGGCCTGGGCCGGTTCGGTGATCATGCCCACGGTGCCGGTGGCAATTTCCGACTCCTTGCGCACACGCTCGGCGAAGCGCGTCTGGTAGCCCGGGCCGGTGGGGATTTCGGCATTGACCGAGGTGCCGCCGGAGGACACGTCGATCAGGTCGACGCCCAAGCCACGCAGGCGGCGCGCCAGCTCGACGGTTTCATCCGGGTTCCAGCCATCCTCCACCCAGTCGGTCGCCGATACCCGCACCAACAGCGGCAGCTCGGCCGGCCAGACCTCGCGCACGGCCTCGACCACTTGCAGGGTCAGGCGAATACGGTTCTCGAAGCAGCTGCCGTATTCGTCACGGCGCTGGTTGCTCAGCGGTGACAGAAACTGGTGCAGCAGGTAGCCGTGGGCGGCGTGAATCTCGACCACTTTGAAACCGGCCTTCAGGGCGCGCTCGGTGGCAGCGACGAAGGCGGCGATGACGTCGTGGATTTCATCCTGGGTCAGCTCGCGTGGCGGTGTGTGTTGTGGATCGAAGGCGATCTTCGACGGCCCCACCGGCTGCCAACCGCCCTCTTCCGGTTTGACACTGCCTTGTTTGCCCAGCCAGGGGCGATAGGTGCTGGCCTTGCGCCCGGCGTGGGCCAGCTGGATGCCAGGCACGCCCCCCTGGGCGGTGATGAAACGGGTGATGCGTTGCAGCGGGGCGATCTGCGCGTCGTCCCACAGGCCAAGGTCTTCGGCGGTGATGCGGCCATCGGCGGTGACCGCCACGGCCTCAGTGATCACCAGGCCCGCCCCACCGACGGCGCGGCTGCCCAGGTGAACGAGATGCCAGTCGTTGGCCAGGCCATCGACGGCGGAATACTGGCACATCGGCGATACCGCGATGCGGTTGGGCAGGGTCAGCTGACGCAGGGTGTAAGGCTCGAGCAGCAGGCTCATGAGGGCACCTCCCAAGGACTCCAATGGTGATCCGGCCGGACACTCAATTGCACGTCCCTGGCCCGGGTCCGGTCATTCTTCAGACTAGACCAGAATGGTTGGGGGGAAGGTTCCCTGCGAGGTGTTGGATGGCACCGGCTTCGCCGGTGCTCGCCGGCAAGCCAGCTCCCACAGGTACAGCGCAAGCCTTGAGCCCGCCGCAGGCCCTGTGGGAGCGGGCGTGCCCGCGAAGCAGGCGACGCGGTGCATGGCACCGGCTTCGCCGGTGAACCCGCTCCCACAGAGGTATTACCAAACCGGAAGGTGATAAGGTACTTGTGGGAGCTGGCTTGCCGGCGATGGGCTGCAAAGCAGCCCCGGAATTGCAGTCAACGCGGCTCCATATGGGCAATCATCAACTGCACGCTTTCATTACCGCGAAACTCGTTCACATCCAGCTTGTACGCCAACTCGACCCAACGCACCGTGGGGTTCGGCCACACTTCGCGATCGATGCCAAAGGCAATGCCGTCCAGCCGCACCGAGCCACACTCGCTCTTGAGCACAACCTTCAGGTGCCGCTCGCCGACCACGCGCTGCTCCACCAGCTGGAACACGCCATGGAACAGCGGCTCGGGGAAGTGCTGGCCCCAAGGCCCGGCGTGGCGCAGGGCCTTGGCCAGGTCGAGGTGGAACTCCTCCACCGCCAGGCTGCCATCGGACAACAAGCGGCCGGTCAAGTCGTCTTCACGCAACTGGCGCCGTACTTCTTCGTCAAACGCCTGGGCAAACGCCGGGAAGTTGGCCTCGGGCAACGACAACCCGGCGGCCATGGCGTGGCCGCCGAACTTGCTGATCAGTTGCGGATGACGCGCCGCCACGGCATCCAGCGCATCGCGGATGTGGAAGCCCGGCACCGAGCGCGCCGAGCCTTTGAGCATGCCCTCGCCCGCGTCGGCGAAGGCGATGGTCGGCCGGTGGTAACGCTCCTTCAGGCGCGACGCCAGAATACCGATCACCCCTTGGTGCCAGTCGGCATCGAACAGGCACAAGCCGTACGGCATCGACTCGACCGGCAGGTCCTTGAGCTGCGCCAGGGCTTCGCGCTGCATGCCCTGCTCGATGGACTTGCGGTCCTGGTTCAGGTCATCCAGCTGCTGGGCCATGTCCTGGGCCAGGGCCGCGTCTTCGCACAGCAGGCATTCGATGCCCAGGCTCATGTCGTCCAGGCGCCCGGCGGCGTTCAGCCGCGGGCCGAGGATGAAGCCGAGGTCAGTCGAGGTGATGCGCCGGTGATCGCGGCGGGCCACTTCGAGAATGGCCTTCAGCCCCGGTCGCGCGCGGCCGGCACGGATGCGTTCCAGGCCCTGGTGCACCAGGATGCGGTTGTTGGCATCCAGCGGTACCACGTCGGCGACGCTGCCCAGGGCGACCAGGTCGAGCAGTTCGCCGATGTTCGGCTGTGGCTGCGTTTCGTAGCGCCCCAGGCTGCGCAGCCGCGCGCGCAGGGCCATCAGCACGTAGAAGATTACCCCCACCCCGGCCAGCGCCTTGCTCGGGAAGCTGCAGCCTGGCTGGTTGGGGTTGATGATGGCATCGGCGTCGGGTAACTGCGCGCCCGGCAGGTGGTGGTCGGTGACCAGTACCTTGAGCCCGGCGGCCTTGGCTGCCGCCACCCCTTCGACACTGGAGATGCCGTTGTCCACGGTGATCAGCAACTGCGGCTGGCGTTGCAGCGCCACCTCGACGATTTCCGGGGTCAGGCCGTAGCCGTATTCGAAGCGATTGGGCACCAGGTAATCGACATGGGCCGCGCCCAGCAGACGCAGGCCCAGCACGCCGACGCTACTGGCGGTGGCGCCGTCGGCGTCGAAGTCGCCGACGATGAGGATGCGCTGGCGCTGGTCGAGCGCCTCGACCAGCAGGTCGACGCCGGCCTCGATGCCCTTGAGCTGCTGGTACGGCAGCAGCCGCGCCAGGCTCTTGTCCAGTTCGGCCTCGCTCTGCACGCCGCGCGCGGCATACAGGCGGGTCAGCAAGGGTGGCAGGTTACCCAGAAATGGCAGGGTCGGCGGTAGCGGGCGAGGTTCGATGCGCATGAGGGGGTTCAGCCACGCTCACCCAGCAGCCACTCCAGCTGCACTTCGTGCTGGCCACGGTCGTCGGTGACGAACAGGGTACCTTCGCTGATCATCACGTCCCACTTGATGGTGCGCGGCATGTCGGTGGCCAGGGTTTCCAGCACCTCCTGCGGTACAGCGGCGATGCTCAGGTTCTTCAGGCCCTTGACCGCGTCCACCACCTTGTTCTGCCAGACCCGCAGGCTGCCGTAGGCCAACAGGCTGGTGCGCTCGGTGCGGCGCGAACACCAAGTCAGGCGGTCGGCGTCCGGCTGGCCCACTTCGATCCAGTGCAGGATGCGATCGTCCAGGCTCTTTTCCCACAGTGCCGCCTCGTCCACATCGGAAAGGCCGCGGCCGAACGACAGGTTCTCGTTGTACCAGAGGGCGTAGGCCAGCAGGCGCACGGCCATACGTTCTTCGGTTTCCGAAGGGTGGCGGGCGATGGTCTGACGGACGTTTTCGTACACGCCGCGGTCGAGGTCGGTCAGGTTCAGTTCGAATTTGTAGGTGGTGGACGGCTGGGCCATGGTCGACGGGCTTCTTGCGCAAGAAAAGTCGCATAGTCTAACCGATCCTGCCCTTCGTTGTGCCTCAGCAGTATCTGCCGCTTCGGACCTATGATAAAACCTCCATCTGCCCAGTTGCCACGGATGCCCCATGTCTACGCCCAGCAAACCCCTCGCCGGCCTTAAAGTTGTCGAACTTGGCACGCTGATCGCGGGCCCGTTCGCCTCACGCATCTGTGCCGAGTTCGGCGCCGAGGTGATCAAGGTCGAATCGCCCGATGGCGGCGATCCGCTGCGCAAATGGCGCAAGCTGTATGAGGGCACCTCGCTGTGGTGGTTCGTGCAGGCCCGCAACAAGCAGTCGCTCACCCTCAACCTCAAGCACCCTGAAGGCCGCGAGATTCTGAAGAAGTTGCTGGCCGAGGCCGACATCCTGATCGAGAACTTCCGCCCCGGTGTGCTGGAAAAACTCGGCCTGGGCTGGGATGTGCTGCATGCGCTCAACCCGCGCCTGGTGATGGTGCGCCTGTCGGGCTTCGGCCAGACCGGGCCGATGAAGGACCAGCCGGGCTTCGGTGCGGTGGGCGAATCGATGGGCGGCCTGCGCTACATCACCGGCTTCGATGACCGCCCGCCAGTGCGCACGGGCATTTCCATCGGTGATTCGATTGCCGCCCTGTGGGGCGTGATCGGTGCGCTGATGGCCCTGCGCCACCGGGAAGTCAACGGCGGCCAGGGTCAGGTGGTGGATGTGGCCCTGTACGAGGCGATTTTCGCCATGATGGAAAGCATGGTCCCGGAGTTCGATGTGTTCGGTTTCATCCGCGAACGCAGCGGCAACATCATGCCGGGCATCACGCCCTCCTCCATCCACACCAGCGCCGACGGCAAGCACGTGCAGATTGGCGCCAACGGCGATGCGATCTTCAAGCGCTTCATGCAGGCGATCGGCCGCGCCGACCTGGCCGAAGACCCGACCCTGGCCAGCAACGACGGCCGCGACCTGCGCCGTGACGAGCTGTACGGGGTGATCGACCGTTGGGCCAACAGCCTGCCGCTGGAACAGCTGCTACAGGTGCTGAACAGCGCCGAAGTGCCCGCCAGCCGCATCTATTCGGCTGAGGACATGTTCAACGACCCGCAGTACCTGGCACGCGAGATGTTCCTGCAGGCCAGGCTGCCGGACGGCAAGCCGTTCCGCATGCCCGGCATCGTGCCCAAGCTCTCGGAAACCCCCGGCTCCGCCGAATGGGTCGGCCCGGCGCTGGGCGAACACACCGAAACGCTGCTCGGCAACCTGGGCTACGACACGGCGGCCATCGCCAGCCTGCGCGCCGCAGGCACGGTCTGACCTGGCGCTGCCCTGGCCCATGCGTGCTGCCCGTTGCCTAGCTTATCTGGCCCTGCTGTGCGGGCTGCTGCCTGCATTGCTGCAGCCAGCCAGCGCCAAGGAACGCCTCTTCTGGCTGGTGCGCGACCTGCCGCCGTTCACCATTTTCGAAGGACCGGAGAGAGGCCGGGGGGTAATTGACCAGCTGCTGCCCCTGCTGATCGGGCAGATGCCCGAGTACGACCACAGCATCGTGCGGGTCAACCGCGCGCGCGGTATCCAGATGCTGCAAGACCCAAAGACGTTCACCTGCGACCCAACCCTGTTGTGGACGCCGGAGCGCGCTGAGTACGTACGCTTTTCCCTACCGTCCGTTGGCGTGCTCAGTGGTGGCCTGGTGTTGCGCAAGGATAGCGAGGCGCTGGTGGCGCCCTACCTCCACGATCAGGAGGTAGACCTGCATGGGCTGCTGAGCAAGACCACACTGCAGCTGGGGATTGTCGCCGGGCGCAGCTACGGCACGCAGATCGATGCCATCCTGCAGCAACTGCCCGACACCGCGCTCAGCCGCCACTATGGCAACGACGCCACCGCCAACCTGCTGCAGATGCAACAGCTGGGGCGTCTGCAGCTGGTGCTCGGCTACTGGCCGGAAGTGCGCTACCTGGTCCAGCAGCAAGGCGGGTCACTGGCCGACTACCAGTTTTATCCCGTGCAGGGGGTGAGCCGTTATCAGTTTCTGCACGTGGGCTGCTCGAACAGCGAGCTGGGGCGTGCGGCAATTGCGCACATCGATCAGTTGCTGCCGACCCTGCGCCGTGACGTATTGCCGGGGTTGTATGCGCGCTGGCTGAGCCCGGCGCTACAGGAAGACTACCTGGAACAGAGCAAGCGGTTCTTCGAGGCCCGATAGCTGCCAGGTCGACACACACGTAAAAGAAACCCCGGACGCTGGGGAATACGCCCGGGGCCAAGCGAAAGCCCTTGCCGGGCTTCCCGTGACAGCCTTGCCAGCGCCGGAGCAAAGCACTGGCTGGCTGCCCCTACCGTATCTGATAAACCACTCAGGCAAAGGTTCCCTGGGGTTGCTGGCGCTGCTGCAGTGCCGCGATCACACAGGGTTGCAAACGCCCTTCAGCAATCTGCAGGTCGCGGTGCAGGCCATCTACCAGGTCGATCAACAGGCGTTGTTCCTGCAATTGGCGCTCGCTGACCGTGCGCCGCAGGGTGATGCCGGCAAGGCGGTCGTGAACGGTCAATTGGCGATTACCATTGCCATCGGCAACGCCGAGGTGGGTCTGGTAGGGGCTCAGAGCTTCGTTGAGCAGTCTGCAGATTCTTTCCATCCGGATCACTCGCTGCGTGGTGGGGTATAGAGGAACTGACCAACAGACGCAGCGGAAAGTTCGCTACAGCGCGGCTGCTTCAATGAGCATGGGGCGCGGACATGACAGTTTGAATATGCCGCCAAGGGCGCACCTGAAGGGTGCAAAGGGCCTGCTGCAGGCGTGGCATCGACAGCGGCCAGGGCAGCTCGGCGAGCACCCACAGGCCACGCTTTCTGGCTTCCTGGGCGAGGTCATGGCGCTTGGTGGTGGGCCGGCCGACAAACAGCAGCGCGCGGGCCTGGTGGGGCTGTTCGAGCAAGGCAAGGCCGGCCTGGGTGGGCATGGCGTGGTCGAGGATCAGCAGGTCCGGGCGACGCCCGGCACCGAGGCAGGCGTCGAGGTCAGCACTGGTTTCACTGATGCGCACGTGGAACATGCCTTGGGCATTGAGGGCCTGGTGCAGAAGGATCTGGTGGGATGGGCGAGCCTGGTGAATCAACACGTAGGGCTGGTGCATGAGCCGCTCCTGGTGGGAGGACCGGCTAATTTAGATGTGGCGCGGGGCTATCTGAATAGGACTTTTCTGATGCAGCACCGGGAAGAGTCGGAGAAGCAGGGCTGCCTTGCAGCCCATCGCCGGCAAGCCAGCTCCCACAGGAATTGCACATGACCCTGGGCTCATGCGGCCGAGCGGTGCCAATGTTTACAGCGGTTTGCCGCGGTTGCCGTGCTGGCTGACAAAGCCCTGCACAGCCTTCAGGTCATTGGCCAGCACCGTGCAACGCTCTTCACGGCTGAACAGGTCGCTGAGGTGCGCCGGCAGCTCCAGTGCCTTGCCCACACCGGCCTTCTCCACCGCTTCCGGGAACTTGACCGGGTGCGCGGTACCCAGCACCACCATCGGAGTATCCAGGCTGCGGCGGCATTCACGCGCGGCCTTCACACCGATCGCGGTGTGCGGGTCGAGCACCTCACCGGTGGCGGCGAAGACTTCGGCGATGGTTTCGCAGGTCTGCTCGTCGCTCACCGCCAGCGAGTCGAACAACTTGCGCGCTTCGCTCCAGCGGTCTTGCTCGACGCTGAAGCCGCCACCTTGCTTGAAGTTGGCCATCAGCTCGGCAATCGCCCCGCCGTTGCGACCGTGCAGGTCGAACAGCAGGCGCTCGAAGTTGGACGAGACCATGATGTCCATCGACGGCGACAGGGTCGCGTGCAGGGTTTCCTTGACGTACTGGTTGCCGCTCATGAAGCGGTGCAGGATGTCGTTGCGGTTGGTCGCGACGATCAGCTGGCTGACCGGCAGGCCCATGTTGCGCGCCAGGTAACCGGCGAAGATATCGCCGAAGTTGCCGGTTGGCACCGAGAACGCCACCGAGCGCGCCGGGCCACCCAGCTGCAAGGCCGCGTGGAAGTAGTAGACGATCTGGGCCATGATCCGCGCCCAGTTGATCGAGTTGACCGCGACCAGGCGGGTGCCCTTGAGGAACGACTGGTCGGCGAAGCTGGCCTTGACCATTTCCTGGCAGTCGTCGAAGTTGCCTTCGATGGCGATGTTGTGGATGTTGTCACCGAAGAGGGTGGTCATCTGCCGACGCTGCACTTCCGACACACGCTGGTGCGGGTGGAGGATGAAGATGTCGACGTTGTCGCAACGGCGGCAACCTTCGATGGCGGCAGAACCGGTGTCACCGCTGGTGGCGCCGATGATCACCACGCGCTCGTTGCGCTTGGCCAACACGTGGTCGAGCAGGCGGCCGAGCAGTTGCAGGGCGAAATCCTTGAACGCCAGGGTCGGGCCGTGGAACAGCTCCAGCACCCACTCGTTGCTGTTCAGCTGACGCAGCGGGGCGACCGCGGCGTGGGCGAACTCGCCGTAGGTTTCTTCGAGGATCTTCTTGAAGTCGGCATCGGCGATGCTGCCTTCGACGAACGGGCGCATCACCCGGAAGGCCAGTTCGTGGTACGGCAGGCCAGCCCACGAGGCAATCTCTTCCTGGCTGAAACGGGGCAGGTTTTCCGGCACGTACAGGCCGCCGTCGCTGGCCAGGCCAGCCAGCAGCACATCTTCGAAATTCAGGGCCGGTGCCTGGCCGCGAGTACTGATATAGCGCATGGGTGCAAACCTTCGATGCTGAGGCCCGGGCCGCGCTGGCAGCCCGATGGCACTGATTTGTTAGTTGAGCTGCTCGACGCGGATGCGCACGACGTTACCGACCACATCCTGCAGCGCTTCGAGGGCGACGATGGCGTCGTTGATGCCTTGTTCGACCACGCGGTGGGTCAGCAGGATCATCGGCACCAGGCCATCCTGTTCCTCGGCCTCTTTCTGCATGATCGACTCGATGTTGATGCCACGCTCGGAAAGGATGCTGGCCACCTGGGCCAATACGCCCGGATGATCCTTGGCCTGGATGCGCAGGTAGTAGGCACTTTCGCACGCTTCGATCGGCAGGATCGGGTGAGCCGACAGCGAGTCCGGCTGGAAGGCCAGGTGCGGCACGCGGTTTTCCGGGTCGGAGGTCATGGCACGGACCACATCGACCAGGTCGCCGACCACCGACGAAGCGGTAGGCTCCATGCCGGCACCGGCGCCGTAGTACAGAGTAGAGCCGGCAGCGTCGCCATTGACCATGACCGCGTTCATCACGCCGTTGACGTTGGCGATCAGGCGGTCGGCCGGGATCAGCGTCGGGTGCACGCGCAGCTCGATGCCTTCGGCGGTGCGGCGGGCCACGCCGAGGTGCTTGATGCGGTAGCCCAGGGCCTCGGCGTAGTTCACATCAGCCGTGGTCAGCTGGGTGATGCCTTCGGTGTAGGCCTTGTCGAACTGCAGCGGGATGCCGAAAGCGATCGAGGCGAGGATGGTCAGCTTGTGCGCGGCATCGATGCCTTCGACGTCGAAGGTCGGGTCGGCTTCGGCATAACCCAGCGCCTGGGCTTCGGCCAGCACGTCCGGGAAGGCACGGCCCTTCTCGCGCATTTCGGTGAGGATGAAGTTGCCGGTACCGTTGATGATCCCGGCCAGCCAGTTGATGCGGTTGGCCGACAGGCCTTCGCGGATTGCCTTGATCACCGGAATGCCACCGGCCACGGCCGCTTCGAAAGCGACGATCACGCCCTTCTCGCGGGCCTTGGCGAAGATTTCATTGCCGTGCACGGCAATCAGCGCCTTGTTGGCGGTGACCACGTGCTTGCCATTTTCGATGGCCTTGAGCACCAGGTCGCGGGCCACGGTGTAGCCGCCGATCAGTTCGACGACGATGTCGATCTCCGGGTTGCTGGCAACTTCGAACACGTCAGCGGTAATGGGGGTACCGGTAATCTGGCAGTTCGGGTTCTGCGAGCGCATGGCGATCTGTGCCACTTCAATACCGCGCCCGGCACGGCGGGCAATCTCCTCGGCGTTGCGCTGAAGTACATTGAAGGTTCCGCCACCGACGGTCCCCAACCCACAGATGCCTACTTTGACCGGTTTCACTGTGAACTCCCCATTGAACGGCCGACACCTTTGCCGACCGTGAAACATGCCGTCACCCCATGACGACGGCGTACTTGACTGGATTACTTGGCAAGTGCCAGCTTGGCGACCTGCGGTGCCGGCTGGTAGCCCGGAATGACCTGGCCACTTTCAAGGACGATCGCCGGTGTACCGTTGACGCCGATCGACTGGCCCAGCTGGAACTGCTTGCCGACCGGGTTGGCGCACTTGGCGGCCTTGATTTCTTCACCCTCGACCATCTTGTCCATCGCCGCACGGCGGTCGCTGGAGCACCACACCGCCTGCAACTGCTGGTCGCCAGGCGAACCGAGCCCCTGGCGCGGGAAGGCGACATAGCGCACTTCGATACCGCGGCGGTTGAGCTCAGGCACTTCGGCATGCAGCTTGTGGCAGTACGGGCAGGTGGTGTCGGTGAACACGGTGATGTGCGACTTGGTCTCGCCTTTGGCAGGATAAACCACCATCTCGGCAGCTGGAATGCCGTTGATGAGCTTGGCGATACCCAGACGCTCGGTTTTCTCGGTGAGGTTGACCGGCTTGCCGTCCTGGATCTGGAACAGGTAGCCCTGCATGACGAACTGGCCGTCGCCGCTGGCGTACAGCACACGGCCGCCCTGCAGCTTGACTTCATACAGGCCACCGACCGGGCTGCTGGCCACGCTTTCGACGGGCACTTCCAGCTCGAGGTTCTGCAACGATTTACGGATGGCCTGCTCGGCAGCGGCATTGCTGTCGGTGGCTGCGGCTACGGCAAAGGTACTGGCCAGCGCCAACGCGGCGGCGGCGAAAAACTGGGTCACGCGCATGGGAACTCCTGAAGGCGGACAGGGGCCGGAGGGCGCCACCTGCGGAAAAAACGCGGTGACCGTGCGGCCCTTGGTGCAAACCGCTCAAGCCTACCACATCACACCGCCGGTGAAGGGCCTTGCATGGACCGGTCGGCGGAACATGAAAAACATTCATCCACGCGGATGATGCTGGGCGTGCAGTTGCTGCAGGCGGGCCTTGGCCACGTGGGTGTAGATCTGTGTGGTCGACAGGTCGCTGTGGCCGAGCAGCATCTGCACCACGCGCAGGTCGGCGCCGTGGTTGAGCAGGTGGGTCGCGAAGGCATGGCGCAGGGTGTGCGGCGACAGCGGCTTGTCGATGCCGGCCACCCGTGCCTGGTGCTTGATGCGATGCCAGAAGGTCTGGCGGGTCATCTGCTCGCCGCGCTGGCTGGGGAACAGCACATCGCTGGGGCGGCCATTGAGCAGTTCGCCGCGGCCATCGCGCAGGTAGCGCTGCAACCACACCACCGCCTCTTCGCCCATCGGCACCAGGCGCTCCTTGCTGCCCTTGCCCATCACCCGCAGCACGCCCTGCCGCAGGTTGACCTGGTCGAGGGTCAGGCTGACCAGCTCGGTAACCCGCAGGCCGCAAGCGTAGAGCACTTCGAGCATGGCGCGGTCACGCTGGCCGATGGCTTCGCCCAGGTCCGGAGCCTGCAGCAAGGCTTCGACATCGGCTTCGGACAGTGACTTGGGCAGAGGCTTGCCCAGTTGCGGCATGTCGATTTGCAAGGTCGGGTCGATGGCCACCCGCTTTTCCCGCAGCAGGTAGCGGAAGAACCCGCGCAGGCCAGACAGGAACCGCGCGGTGGAGCGCGGTTTGTAGCCTTGGTCGAGGCGCCAGGCCAGGTGGTCGAGGATCAGTTCACGGCCAGCGTCGGGCAAACTGACACCGTGCTCCTGGAGCCAGCCGTTGAACAGGGCCAGGTCGCTGCGATAGGACATGCGGGTGTTGTCGGACAGGCCTTTTTCAAGCCACAGGGCATCGAGGAACTGGTCGATCAGGGGGTGGTCTAGGGCGGGCATTCGGGGCTGCTGGGTGTTGGAGGTGGGGCTAGTGTTTCACAGCAGCTTGGCGGTTGTCTGCACCCGCGAAAGGGCCGAAACAGGAGAACTCAGGCGTCACGCGAGTTACCGACAACTCGGCGTGGCGGTGGATTTCCTGGTCTCGGCTAGTCATGGCAATGACATTTTCCGAGCACAAAACGCAAAAAGCAGCCCGAAGGCTGCTTTTTTCTCGCTAGGCGGCCTCGGCCACCGGGCAAACTGTCCTCAGGACAGTTTTTCCTTGATGCGAGCGGCTTTGCCGGACAGGTCGCGCAGGTAGTACAGCTTGGCTTTACGCACGTCACCACGACGTTTCACGGCCAGGCTGTCGATCTGCGGGCTGTAGGTCTGGAAGGTACGCTCTACGCCAACGCCGCTGGAGATCTTGCGCACGGTGAAGGCGCTGTTCAGACCGCGGTTACGCTTGGCGATAACGACGCCTTCGAACGCCTGCAGACGGGAACGCTCACCTTCCTTCACTTTAACCTGGACGACAACGGTGTCGCCTGGTGCGAAGGTCGGGATTTCCTTGCTCATCTGCTCGGCTTCGAGCTGCTGGATGATCTTGTTGGTCATGCTGTGCTCCTAAGATGGATACGCGATCCACCATCGATACGTTTAACTATCGTCCCGCTCGCGAAGATATTCCTCGAGCAGCTTCTTCTCTTCTCCAGAAAGCGAGCGACTTTCCAGAAGATCGGCGCGTCGTTCGAAGGTCCTACCAAGGGACTGCTTCATTCTCCAACGCCGGATGTGTGCATGGTTGCCACTTAGCAACACGTCGGGAACACGCTGATCCGCATACACCTCAGGTCGGGTGTAGTGCGGGCAATCGAGCAGACCGTCGGTGAAGGAATCTTCTTCCGCCGAGTCCACATGCCCTAAAGCTCCGGGCAGCAGCCGTGTAACCGCATCGATCAGTACCATGGCCGGCAGCTCGCCACCGGAAAGCACATAGTCGCCAATCGACCACTCCTCATCGACATGAGCCTCGATAAAGCGCTCGTCGATGCCTTCATAACGACCGGCGATCAGGATCAACGATTCCTGTTCGGCCAGGCCTTTGACCGCCTGCTGAGTCAGCTTGCGGCCTTGTGGCGAAAGGTAGATCACCTTCGCCGCTGCTCCGGTCGCCTGCCTGGCGCTAACCAGGGCGTCTTCCAGAGGCTTGATCTTCATCACCATGCCCGGACCACCGCCAAACGGCCGATCATCCACCGTGTGGTGACGATCTGTGGTGTAGTCCCGCGGGTTCCAGCAAGTCACCTGAAGCAACCCCTGTTTCACCGCGCGGCTGGTAATGCCGTACTCCGTGATGGCCGAGAACATCTCGGGGAACAACGTGATGACGTCTACGCGAAGGTTACCCATCGTCTAGAAGTCCGCGTCCCATTCAACCCGCATCACGCCTGCTTCCAGGTCGATGTCGAGCACGCATTGCGCCGTATAGGGCAACAGACGCTCGCGATCATCCAGGCTGCCTGCGCAGGGTTTGACCACCAATACATCGTTCGCACCGGTCTCCAACAGGTGATCGACCTTGCCGAACAGTTGTTCGTCCTGGTTGATGACCTTCAGACCCACCAACTGGTACCAGTAGTACTCGTCGGCAGCCAGGTTGGGCAAAAGGCTCCGCGCAATGCAGATTTCGTAACCGCTCAGAAGACGGGCTTCATCACGATCATCGAGGCCTTTCAGCTTCACGACCAGGCCCTTCTGGGAGCCACGACCGCTGACCAGCTCGACCTGCTTTACCTTGCCTTCGTGCCGAAGCGTCCAGCGCGGATAATCCAACAGGTTTTCAATCGGATCGGTAAAGGAATACACCTTCACCTCGCCGCGAACGCCGTGAACCGAAAAAATCTTGCCAACGACGATGAGGTCGTCAGCCTTTTCTGGCGTCGCGTTCATACTGCTCAGGCAGCAGCCTTGGCAGCGTCCTTCAGCAGCTGAGCAACGCGCTCAGACGGCTGTGCGCCCTGGCTCAGCCAGTAGGAAACGCGCTCTTGGTTGACCGACAGCTTGACTTCGGCGCCCGATGCGATCGGGTTGAAGAAGCCTACGCGCTCAACGAAACGGCCGTCACGGGCGTTACGCGAGTTGGTCACGGTCAGGTGGTAGAATGGGCGCTTTTTCGAGCCGCCACGGGCAAGACGAATGGTTACCATGTGAACATTGTTCCTATAGTCGGTGCTGCAAATCTGAATGCCAAATAGGCACACGGGTGCCCAAAAGGCCGCATATTCTCGGGGAATACACGGACATTTGCAAATGCCTTTTTCGGCAAGGCCCTGCCCTGCCGTCCAGATTTGCCGGTTAAGCCGCGGAATTTGCGGCCATTGCCCCGCCAAAGCGGGGGTTTCGGGCGCCCGCTCATCGATAAGCGGGCACCCGGAATAGGGATTACAGCTTCGGCATGCCGCCGCCTGGCAGCATCCCGCCCAGGCCGCGCATCATCTTGGCCATGCCGCCCTTGGCGGAGAACTTCTTCATCATCTTCTGCATCTGCTTGTGCTGCTTGATCAGCCGGCCAATGTCCTGCACCTGGGTACCGGAACCCAAGGCGATACGGCGCTTGCGCGAACCGCTGATCAGGTCAGGGTCGCGGCGCTCGGCCGGGGTCATGGAGTTGATGATCGCTTCCATCTGCTTGAACTGCTTCTCGGCCGCGCCCTGGGCGTTGCCCATCTGCGACAGGTTGACACCGCCGATGCTCGGCAGCTTGTCCATGAGGCCACCCAGGCCGCCCATGTTCTTCATTTGCTGCAGCTGATCGCGGAAGTCTTCGAGGTCGAAGCCCTTGCCCTTCTTCAGCTTCTTGGCCAGCTTGTCGGCCTTGGCCTTGTCGATGGTCTGCTCGGCCTGTTCGATCAGGCTGAGCACGTCACCCATGCCGAGGATGCGCGAGGCGACACGGTCCGGGTGGAACGGCTCGAGGGCTTCGGTCTTCTCGCCCATGCCGATGAACTTGATCGGCTTGCCGGTGATGGCGCGTACCGACAGCGCGGCACCGCCACGGGCGTCACCGTCGACCTTGGTCAGCACCACGCCGGTCAGCGGCAGCGCCTCGCCGAACGCCTTGGCGGTGTTGGCAGCGTCCTGACCGGTCATGGCGTCGACCACGAACAGCGTCTCGATCGGCTTGACCGCGGCGTGCAGCGCCTTGATCTCGTCCATCATGTCGGCGTCGATGTGCAGGCGGCCGGCGGTGTCGACGATGACCACGTCGATGAACTTCAGCTTGGCTTCGCGGATGGCCGCTTCGGCGATGGCCACCGGCTTCTGGCTGATGTCGGACGGGAAGAAGCTCACGCCGATGTCGTTGGCCAAGGTTTCCAGCTGCTTGATCGCCGCCGGGCGGTAGACGTCGGCGGAGACCACCATCACGCTCTTTTTCTTGCGCTCTTTCAGGAAGCGCGCCAGCTTGCCGGCGGTGGTGGTCTTGCCCGCACCCTGCAGGCCAGCCATCAGCACCACGGCCGGAGGTGCGGCGTTCAGCGCGAGGTCTTCGTTGGCCGCGCCCATCAGGCTTTCCAGCTCGGCCTGGACGATCTTCACGAACGCCTGGCCCGGGGTGAGGCTGCGCGACACTTCGGTGCCGACCGCACGGTCCTTGACGCTATTGACGAAATCCTTGACCACCGGCAGGGCAACGTCGGCCTCGAGCAGGGCCATGCGCACTTCGCGCAGCGTGTCCTTGATGTTGTCTTCGGTCAGCTTGGCCTTGCCGGTGACATGGCGCAGCGTCTGTGACAGGCGGTCGGTCAGGTTTTCGAACATGGTGATCCTTTCAGGCCCAGTAAAAGCCGAGGTTTGTCAGGCGCCCGGGGGGAATGCATACCCGCCAGGCACAGCAAGGCGGCGATTATAGCGAAGTGCGGCGGCGGCGCACACCTTGGTGGCGGTGTGGTAGATAATCGGTGGCTGTGCCGGCCTCTTCGCGGGTGAACCCGCTCCCACAGGGACTCCACCACATTCGAAGCCGGCGCCGTACCTGTGGGAGCGGGTTTACCCGCGAATGGCCCAACGCGGTCCGCCAGTCTTCCTAGACCAGCGGAATCTATGCCAAACTCCGTCTCTTTCAAGGCTCGCCAACCAGGACTTATGTTCTCCTCACCCAGCCTCATCCCCAACCTGATCGCCGCCGGCCTATATATAGCTGCGTCCCTCTATCAGGGCTCGTACCTGGCCAGCAACCGCAAGGCCGACAAGCGCCTGCTTGGCCTGCTGGGTGCCTTTGCGGTGCTCGCCCAGGCCGGCGCGCTGTTCTTCCAGCTGATCACCCCGCTTGGCCTGAGCCTGGACTTCTTCAGTGCCGCCAGCCTGATCGCCGTGGCGGTCATCGCCCTGACCCTGCTGGCCTGCTTGCGCATACCGGTGGAAAACCTGCTGGTGCTGCTGTTCCCGCTGGGCGCGATCACCGCGCTGCTGGCGCAGTTCGCGCCCCCCGGCACCGTGCCGCTGGTCAACGAAGCACCGGGCATCCTCGCGCACATCCTGCTGTCGATCCTGGCCTACGGGCTGTTCACCATCGCGGTGTTCCAGGCACTGCTGTTGCTGCTGCAGGACCGCCAGCTGAAGAACAAGCACCCGTCCGGGCTGATCCGCAACTTCCCGCCGCTGCAAACCATGGAAAGCCTGCTGTTCGGCTTCCTCTGGGCCGGCTGGTGCCTGCTGTCGCTGTCGCTGATGTCCGGCTGGCTGTTCCTCGAAAACCTGTTCGCCCAGCACCTGGTGCACAAGACCCTGCTGGCCTGTGTCGCCTGGGTGGTGTTCAGCGTGCTGCTGTGGGGCCGCACCCGCCTGGGCTGGCGTGGCCACAAGGCGATCCGCTGGACGCTGGCCGGTTTCTGCCTGCTGATGCTGGCCTATTTCGGCAGCAAGCTGGTTCGCGAATTCATCCTGCATATCTGACGGCCGCCCATGGATACCCTGCCGTACGCCCCGCTATTCGGCACCCTGGCACTGGCGCTGTTGTGGTCGGCGTTGTTCACTGCGGTGGATGCCGCCCGCCTGCAACTCAATGGTGCGCTGCGCAACGGCGACGACGGCCAGCCCGTGCTGCCGGCCCAGGCCCTGGTGCTGTGCGCCAGCCTCGGCAAGCTGCTGGTGCTGGGCCTGGCCTGCCTGATCGGCCAGCGCCATAGCGGCGAGCACGGTTTCTGGCTGGCCGGTTTGGCCGCTACTCTGGCCTTGCTGGTGTTTGCCGAATACCTGCCGCGGCGCCTGGCCCGGCGCAGCCCGCAAGCCTTCGCCAGCCTGGGCGAAAGCCTGCTGAAGGTACCCCTCGCCCTGCTGCAGCCCCTGGCTTGCCTGCTTGACGGCATTGCCAGGCTGATGCTGCGCCCGTTCCGCGTACAACCCACCGCCGTGGCCCTGCACCCGCCGCAAGCCGACGATTTCGACGAGGACGAGGAGCACGAAGCGCCTCGCCATGGGCTGCTCGATGGCCTGCAGTCGCTGGACAAGATCACCGTCAACGACATCCTGGTGCCGCGCAACGAAGTGGACGGCATCAACCTCGACGAGCCGATCGAACGCATCATCGAGCAGCTGATCGTCAGCCGCCACACCCGCCTGCCGGTCTACCACAACGACATCAACCAGGTTGAAGCGATCCTCAACACCAAGCTGATCAGCCACCTGCTGCCCAAGGCCGAACTCACCTTGCAAGCGCTGCTCGGCGCCTGCTACGAGCCATACTTCGTACCGGAAAGCACGCCGCTGCAAATGCAACTGCTGAACTTCCACAAGCAGCAGCGCCGTCTGGGCGTGGTGGTGGACGAATACGGCGAAGTGCTGGGCATCGTCACCCTGGAAGACATCCTCGAGGAAATCGTTGGCGAATTCGAGGACGAACAAAGCCTGGACAACCCCCACGTGCATCCGCAGGCCGATGGCACCTTCGTCATCGACGGCACCGCTTCGCTGCGCGAGATCAACCGCACCCTGGGCTGGCACCTGCCCTGCGACGGCGGGCCGAAAACCCTCAACGGGCTGGTCACCGAAGCCCTGGAGAGCATTCCGGAAAGCGCCGTTTGCCTGAAGATCGGCCGCTATCGCCTGGAAATCCTCGAAACAGAGGACAATTGTGCCAGCAAGGTACTGGTCTGGACCGTGACCCGATAGCTATACTCGGGTCACGCTTACCCAGCCCCGCCGTCCCGCCTGCTACCCGCACCCGGCGCCCCACGGCCAGTCCGCGCCACTGACACGCCCTGCGGTCCTGCTTCAACACCCCGAACAGTGCCCGCGCCCGCCCCTATCCCCTTTGGGCTATCGTCAGTCGGGCGCACACAACAACAAAACGCTCCGGCGTCCGCGCCAGCGTGCCGGCCCTGTGCCGTGCACGTCCATGGAGCTGGACCAGACTGTCAGGGACCTACTCAATGACCACCAGCAGCACCTATGCCGAAGCGCCTGCCGCACCGGTCAACTCGCCCGCGCGGGTCGCCACCGCCAGTTTCATCGGCACCGCCATCGAGTTCTACGATTTCTACGTCTACGCCACGGCCGCCGCCCTGGTGATCGGCCCGGTGTTCTTTCCGTCCGGGTCAGGCACCGCGCAGATGCTGGCGGCCTTCCTCACCTTCGGCATCGCCTTCCTCGCCCGCCCGCTGGGCTCGGCACTGTTCGGCCACTTTGGCGACCGTATCGGCCGCAAGTCGACCCTGGTCGCCTCGCTGCTGCTGATGGGCGTCTCCACCACGGCCATCGGCGTGCTGCCGGGCTATGACAGCATCGGCGTGTGGGCACCGATCATCCTTTGCCTGCTGCGCTTCGGCCAAGGCCTGGGGCTGGGCGGCGAATGGGGTGGCGCGGCCTTGCTGGCCACCGAGAACGCACCGCCAGGCAAGCGCGCCTGGTTCGGCATGTTCCCACAGCTGGGCCCGTCGATCGGTTTCCTCGCCGCCAACGGCCTGTTCCTGACCCTGGCGCTGGTGCTCAGCGACGAGCAGTTCCGCGAATGGGGCTGGCGCATTCCCTTCCTGCTGAGCGCTGCGCTGGTAATGGTTGGTCTGTATGTGCGCCTGAAGCTTGAAGAAAGCCCGGTGTTCGCCAAGGCCGTTGCCCGCCACGAGCGGGTGAAAATGCCGGTGGTCGACCTGTTTGCCAAACACTGGCGGCCTACCCTGCTGGGTGCTGCGGCCATGGTGGTGTGCTATGCGCTGTTCTATATCGCCACGGTGTTCTCGCTGAGCTACGGCGTGAGCACGCTGGGCTACAGCCGCGAGACGTTCCTTGGCCTGCTGTGCTTCGCAGTGGTGTTCATGGCCCTGGCCACGCCATTGTCGGCCTGGCTCAGCGACCGTTACGGGCGCAAGCCGGTGCTGATCGTCGGCGGCCTGCTGGCGGTGGCCTCGGGCTTTACCATGGAGCCGCTGCTGACTTCGGGTTCGACCGCAGGCGTGGCGCTGTTCCTGGCCATCGAACTGTTCCTGATGGGCGTGACCTTCGCGCCGATGGGTGCCTTGCTGCCTGAACTGTTCCCAACCCATGTGCGTTATACCGGCGCTTCGGCGGCGTATAACCTGGGCGGCATCGTCGGCGCTTCGGCGGCACCATTCTTCGCCCAGAAGCTGGTGAGCATGGGCGGGCTGGGCTGGGTGGGGGGTTATGTTTCGGTGGCGGCGGTGATCAGCCTGATTGCCGTGCTGTGCCTGAAAGAGACCCGTGATACTGCACTTTGAGTGACTGGGGCTGCTTTGCAGCCCATCGCCGGGGCGGCCCCCCCCCCCCCCCCCCCCCCACCCCCCCCCCCCCCCCCGGGGGGGGGGGGGGGGGGGGGGGGGGGGGGGAGCGCGCCCCCCCCGCCCCCCCCACCCC